>CAYONP010000022.1:46231-67875 GCA_964405335.1 uncultured Fimbriimonadaceae bacterium | reverse complement strand
CCACTGGCGGCGTGCCCGCCAGTGCCGCCGACGAGCTGCTGGACAGCACTGGCGGACCAGCCGCCAGTGGCACCAATCGTTGATGTCAACAACAAACTCTCGCCTCTGCGGGTAGCGTCCCTGGTCTACTGCCGCAGGATCTTCTCCATCTTCCTGCCCCGGGCCAGCTCGTCGATCAGCTTGTCCAGGTAGCGGACCTTCCGCATCAGCGGGTCCTCGATCTCCTCGACGCGGACACCGCAGACCACTCCCGTGATCAGCGAGCAGTTCGGATGCATCGCCGGGGCTTGGGCAAAGAACGTCTCGAAGTCGTGCCGCTGGTCGATCTGCTGCTGCAACCCGGCCTGGTCATAGCCGGTCAGCCAGCAGATGATCTGGTCGACCTCCTCTTTCGTCCGGTTTCTGCGCTCGGCCTTCTGAACATAGAGCGGATAGACACTGGCAAAGGTCATCGTGTAGACGCGGTGCTTGGGCATGTCACTGCCTCCTGCCGTCCGGCGCCGGCGAGCCGTCCGTTGGGCAGGATGACGCGGGAGCCGCTGCTGGTTCGGGTTCGCCCAGGTACCGACCGCGCGGTGCGTTCGCGCTGCGGCGCCGCGGAGGTCCACACCGGCGATCGACCAACTGCGCGCTGGGCGCCGCCGCGCGCGGCGCGGCCCTGGGCGGGTGTATGGCGAGCACATCCCAGCAGTCAGGCGAGACCGAGCAGCAGACTGGGCTGACCGTCCGCGCGCTGCTGCTCGGTCTGATCATGGTCGCGCTGGTCACCCGCTGGATTCACGAGGCCGAGCTGGTCGTCGGCCAGCGCGGTCACTCGGCGCTGGCCAACACCAGCATCCCGCTCGGCGCGTTCGGCGGGTTGCTGGTGGTGCAGGGGCTCAACGCCGTCATCCGCCGGTTCTTCGCGCGCTGGGCGCTGGGGCGGGGCGAGCTGCTGGTGGTTTATGTGATGATGACCACCAGCACGGTGATCGCCTCGTCGGGCGGCATCCACTTCCTCGTCTCGGCCATCCTCGCCCCGCATTACTTCGCCACGCCCGAGAACCACCTCGACCAGCTCGTGCCGTTCATTCCGAAGTGGTTCTACCCCGCCGGCGACGAGGCGATCACGCAGTTCTACCGCGGCAACGCGCCGGTCCCCTACCGTGCCTGGCTGGTCCCGACGCTCAACTGGACCGTTTTCCTGCTGCTCTTCGTCGGCTGCACGCTGAGCCTCAGCGCGCTGCTGCGCCGGCAGTGGGTCGACCGCGAGCGGCTGACCTTCCCGACGGTGATCCTGCCGCTCGAGATGACCCGACCCGGCGGCGAGCTGTGGCGCAGCCGGGTGATGTGGAGCGGGTTCATCGTCGCCGCGCTGGTCGGCGTGAACAACAACCTGCACGCGAACCTGCCGTTCATCCCCGACCTGAACGTGCGCTACCTGGCGATCGACCAGGGCTTCAGCAGCAAGTTTGCCCAGGCGATGCGGCCGCTCGGGATCAGCTTCTATCCCTTCGTGATCGGCATCGGCTTCTTGCTCAGCCTCGATGTGACCTTCAGTTGCTGGCTGTTCTACCTGCTCGGCAAGCTGGAGTCGGGGTTCGGCGCGGCGCTTGGGATCAGCGACTCGGGCGCCAACCTGGGCGCCTTTCCGTATCTCAACGAGCAGGGCCTCGGCGCCTTCTTCGGCCTGACGCTGTTCAGCCTCTGGTTCGCCCGCCGGACCATCGGCGAGATGCTGGCCACCGCTCGCGGCCGCCGGGTGCTCGACGACTCGGCCGAGCCGATGAGCTATCGCACCGCCTTCCTCACCTTCATCGCCTGCTTCGGCGGCATGGTGATCTACTGCGCCCAGGCGAAGATGGGGCTGCTCCTCGCCGCGCTGCTGCTGGCGCTGTCGCTGGTGGTGCTGGTCGCCGCGACGCGGATCCGGGCCGAGACCGGCAACGCCTGGCTGTTCGGTCCGAGCTTCGATCCGCACCGGCTGGTGCTGACCGCCACTCGCGGCCGGCTGCGGCTCAGCGACCTGACCATCATGGCCTATCTGCGCAGCCTGTCGAACTTCGACCTGCGCTGCCAGTCGATGCCGCACCAGCTCGACGCGTTCAAGCTCGCCGAGAGCGCGCGAATCCGGGCGCGTGGGCTGACCGTCGCGGTGGTCATCGCCATCGCCTTCGCCATTCCGGTAGCCTGGTTCCAGGCGCTCGGCGTCTGGTACGACCAGGGCGCGCTCGGCCGCGCCGAGCCGTGGCGGACGACCATGGGGCGAGTCATCTTCGAGGAGGTGATGGCCCAGGTGCTCAACCCGCCGCGCGGCGGCAACGCGCAACTGGTCGCCACCGGGGTCGGGTTCGGAGTGACGATTGCCCTGACCATCTGGCGCGCGGTCTGGGTGGCTTGTCCGTTTCACCCAATCGGGTATGCCATGGCCGGCACCAACACGATGCGGTCGATCTGGACGCCGTTCCTGATTGCCTGGCTGGTCAAGCTGATTGTGCTGCGGACCGGTGGGATGCGGCTCTACCGGCGCTGCATTCCGTTCTTCCTCGGGCTGATTCTGGGCGACTTCGTCTGCGGCGCGGCGGCGACGCTGATTGCCTGTTTCGTGCGCGACATCAAGGTCTATCCCATCAACTGGTGACGGAGGCGTTGTGCGAGTCGAAAAGTCATCGCGGCGGTTGGTGATCGAGGCGGAGAGCTATCAGCTCCGGCACGAGGCCGACCGGCCGTGGCAGATGAGCCTGCTCGACCCAGCCGGCGAGCCGCTGGCCGAGCTGTTCTGCGGCGCCAGCCTCGACCCGCCGGGCGGCTACGACCGGCTGACGCGGATCGAGCCGCCGCTGGTCCGGCGCGAGGGCGAAACCGTCCAGATCACCTTCCACGCCGGCTCCGACGCCTGGGCAGCCAAGACCTACCGCTTCGTCGGCGCGGCCGATTGGCTGTCGTACCAGGTCGAGGTGCAGGGGCCGGGCGAGCTGGCCGTCGGCCACCTGATGCACGGCCTGCTGGCCGACGATGCAACGCGCATCGGGCTGGCCGAGAGCCGGTTCCGCGCTCCGTACCAGCGGCCCTACGGCGACCTGGCGCGCGGCTGCACGGCGCGCTTCCGCAGCGTCTGGTCGGCCCGGCCGAACGCCGCCGAGCGCGAGCTGCTGCCACCGTGGGAGCCGGTCGAGATCGACCTGACCGACGACCCTGCGCGCCACGGCGGGCTCGACAGCTTCCTGCCGGCGCCGGCGGCGGTGGCCTTCGAGCGACGCGACGGCGGATGGCTCGGTGCCGGGCTGTGCGCGGCTGAGTCTGAGCGCGAGTTCGCCCGGTTCGCCTACCGCGGCGGCGAGACGTTCGGGTTCGAGCTGACCTACCACCCGCCGCTGCGTGTCGCCGAGCGCTGGTCGTCGCCCGAGCTGGTCTTCACCTTCGGCGCGCGCGAGCCGCTCCAGGCGCTGCGGCAGCTCCTCTCGTGGCAGGATTCACGCAAGCAGATCAGCCACTGGTTCAGCGTCACCCCCGACTGGTGGCACGCGCCGGTGTTCGACGGCAGCCTGGCGGTCAGCGGCCTGAGCGGCTGGCTCGACGCGCTGGCGCTGCTCGAGGAGCGGCGGATCGAATCTGGCACGCTGTGGCTCGGCGCCGACTGGTGGCGCGACGAGGCCTGGCCTGACCGCCGCGGCTTCGTCGCCCGGCAACACGAAGCCGGCCGGCGCGTCATCCTCCCCTGGTCGCTCGGCGACGAGCTGGACTCGCTCGCCGGCCTGCTCGATGGTGACGGTCTGGATGCCGACGGGCTGCGGGTGTCTCGCGTCGGTGGCACGTTCGGCGCGCTGCGCCGCTCGCTGGCCGAGCTCCGCGCGGCGGCGAAGGCGGTTCGGCCCGACGCGCTGGTGATCGCGCCGACGGTCAATCCCTGGTACGCCGACCTGGTCGACCTGGTACCGCTCGGTTCGCTCTGGACCGACCGGGCGAGCGTGCTGCCGATGCTGCGCGGCCGGGCCGCGACGGCGCATCTGGCCAGCCCGACCTGGCTGCTGGCCGTCGGAGATTGGCATTGCCCCAGCCGCGCGGCCTGGCGCGAGCTGGTGACCGAGCAGCCCAACCTGGGCGTGCCGGTGATCTCGACGCTGGGCGAGCTGGACAACGCGGAAACGCTGCTCAGCGAGGACTGGTCGCGGTTGCGCGAGGGCTGGAAAGGACGGACGGGGTGAACGACGGCATCGGCGTCGAGGTGCGGCGCGGCGGGCTGCTCGAGTCGGTCCACGCGGTCGATGTCGCCGTCTGCGACCCGGCGGGCCGGCTGGTCGCCTGGTTTGGCGAGCCGCACCGGCCGACGTTCTTGCGCAGCGCGGCCAAGCCGCTGCAAGCGTACGCCGCCTGGCGCTGCGGGATCGGCCGGTTCGGCATTGCGCCGCACTCGCGCGAGCTGGCGGTCATGAGCGCCAGCCACGGCGCCACCGATGCGCAGCGCGAGGCGGTGTTCAGCGTCCTGCGCGCCGGCGGGCTGGACGAGAGCCACCTGCAGTGCGGCGCGCACGAGCCGTTCAGCGCCGAGGGCAAGGCCTACGTGGCAGGCCACGGCGGCGTGCCGACGCCGGTCTGCGGCAACTGCTCGGGCAAGCACGCCGGCCAGCTCCTCGCCTGCCTTGCCCGCGACTGGCCGACGGCGAGCTACCGCTCGTTCGACCATCCGCTGACCGCCCACGTCCGCGCCACGCTGGCGCTGCTGGCCGGCTGCGATGAGAGAGCGGTCGAGCTGGCTGTCGACGGCTGTGGTCTGCCCACCCCGGTGATGCCGCTGAGCGCGGCGGCGACGGCCTTTGCGCGGCTGCTCGGCGGGCCGCCGGCGGCCGGCGAGCCGCCGCTCAGCGACGTCGGACTGGCCATGTGGTCGCACCCTGAACTGGTCGGCGCGCCCGACTCGTTCAACGTCGCGCTGATGCTGGCGATGCCCACGATCACCGCCAAGTCGGGCGCCGAAGCCTGCTTCTGCGGGGTGATCGACGAGCCGCGACTCGGCTTCGCGGTCAAGGTCCTCGACGGCCACCAGCGCGCCGTGCCGCCGGTGGTGATGGCGGTGCTGCGCCAGCTTGGTGTCGCCGGCGACGACGCGTTGCCAGAGCACTCCCGGCCGCCGATCAGCAATCTGCACGGCGAGCCGGTCGGCTGGCTCGAGTCGGTGCTTGAGCTGCGGCGATGAACCTGGGCATCCCACCCCTGGCGGTCGGTCTGGTGTTGCTCTCGGCGGTCTTTCATGCCGGCTGGAACACGCTCTCGAAGCGCGCGCCCGACAGCCTGGCGTTCGTCCTGCTGCTGTGCATGACCGCCCCGCTGTGGACCGTCGGCCCGGCGGCCACGGTGCTGCTTGCCGGGCACCGGCCGGCAGCGCTGTCGTATCTCATGGCGCTGGTCACCAGCGGCTTGTGGATCGGCTATTACGGCTATCTCGGCCGGAGCTACGAGCGGGGCGACCTGTCGGTCGCCTATCCGATCATCCGCGGCGTCTCACCGCTTGGGGCGATGGTCCTCGGTCTGGCCGTCGGCGAGCGGGTCACGCCGCTCGGGCTGCTCGGCGTGCTGCTCATCGTCGTCGCGGTCTGGTTCATCTCGGCCACGCAGGGCAACCCGCTGCGCAGCGGGCGGGCGCTCTGGCCGCCGGTGATTGTCGGACTGGTCAGCGCGGCCTACTCGCTGACCGACAAGATCGGCGTGGCCGGCTGCCACCCGCTGGTCTACATCACGCTGTGCAGCGGTCTGACCGGCCTCTGGCTGGCGCTCATCTGTGCCTGGCGCGGCGCCTGGCCGCGGCTGCGCGGGACCGTGCGCACGCAGTGGAACATGCTGCTGGTCTGCTCGCTGTGCAACGTCGGGGCCTATCTGCTGGTCCTCGCCGCGTTCCGCATCGCCAACGTGGCTTATGTCGTGCCGCTGCGCGCGGTGGCCGTGCTATTCTCGGTGCTCGCCGGTGGCCTGGCGCTGGGCGAGCCGGCGCTGCGCTCGCGACTGGCCTGGGGCATCGTGATGCTGGCCGGCATGACCCTGATTGCCGTCGCCGGATAGGAGAGCGGGATGGATCCGACCGCGCGGCTGAACGATGCGGCCGAAGCAGTGCGCGCCGCGCTCGACTCGGTCGATAACGCGCGCGAGACCGCCTATCGACTGCAGCGCGAGGTAACCCGCGCGGCGGCGAGCAGCATCCGCGCGGTGCATCAGCGGCACGACGACGAGGCGGCCGAGTGGCTGGCCGCCGCGCGCGAGCAATGCGCCGCGATGAACCGCGCCGCGCGCGCCGCGCCGGCGGTGCACAGCACGGGCTTCGTCACCGATGCGCAGAAGGAGTATGCCGAGGCGGCGCTGCTGGTGGCGCTGATTCACGGCACCACCCCGCCGTCGCCGGACGACCTCGACATCGAGCCGGCCTGCTGGCTCAACGGCCTGGCCGAGGCGGCGACCGAGCTGCGCCGGTTCATTCTCGACGCGCTCAACCAGAAGGACTTCGCCCGCGCCGAACAGACCCTGGCCTGGTTCGACCAGATCTACGGTCTGCTGGTCACCTTCGACTACCCCGAAGCGGTGACCTACGGCCTCAAGCGCCGGCTCGACGTCGTCCGCGGCTCGCTCGAACGGACCACCAGCGACGTGATGATCACCATCCGCGAGGCCAACCTGCAGGACGCGGTCGAGCGGCTGGAGCGATTGCTCGCCGAGCGAGGGTAGGGCCGGACCGACGGCCGGCGCGCCGCTGGCGCGTGACCTTCCGCCGGCGCGCAGGAACCGCCTTCCGCCGCGCGAAGCCGACGGCGCCGGAGCCTGCCATGCCCTACCGCTGCGCCGTCCTGGGCCTCAGCCACGACCATGTCTGGTGGAACCTGCGCGACCTGCCCAAATCGGGCGAGGTCGAAATCGTCGCCGCGGCCGATCACCACGGTGCGCTGCGGGCCAAGTTCGGCGAGTCATTCGCTGCCGCGGCGAGCTACGACGATCCCGTCGCCTGTCTCGAGGCCGAGTCGCCCGACCTGGTCCTCTGCTGCGACAGCAACGCCGGCAACGTGCCGCTGGTCGAGCTGGCCGCCGCGCGGGGCATCCACTGTGTGGTCGAGAAGCCGATGGCCAACGACCTGGCCGGTGCCGACCGGATGCTCCATGCCGCCGAGGCCGCCGGCGTGCACCTGGTGATCAACTGGCCGACGGCCTGGAGCCCGGCCTTCTGGCACGCCGCGCGGCTGGCGCAGTCGGGCGAGTACGGGCCGATCTGGCAGATTCTCTGGCGCTCGGCGCACAACGGACCGCGCGAGGTCGGCTGCAGCGAGTACTTTGTCGATTGGCTCTACGACGCCGAGCGCAACGGCCCCGCCGCGCTGATGGACTACTGCTGCTACGGCGCGGTGGCCTGCCGCTGGCTGCAGGGCGTGCCGCGACGCGTGACCGGCCTCGCCGGCCGGCTGCTCAAGCCCTACGACATCGTCAACGACAACGCCGTGCTGCTGCTCGACTACGACCACGGCCTGAGCATCGTCCAGGCGAGCTGGACGCAGGTGGCGCACACGCCCTTCGTCGGTGGCATCATCTGCTGCGAGCAGGCGGCGCTGCAAGTCCGCCGCGACGAGGTGATCGTCTCCACCGCTGACGACCCCGACGGCACCGCGCTCGCCGCCGAGCCGGTGCCCGAGCATCTGCGCAGCCTGGGGCATTACGTCGGCGCGCTGCTGGCCGGTCGGTGCGCGCCCGAGGGCATCCTCGACGCACCCCTCTCGCGCGATGCGCAGGCGATTCTCGAGGCGGGCTACCGGGCGGCGCAGACCGGGCAGGCCCAGCCGGTGGACGCCTGATGCGCCGGGCAATCGTCGCTCTGCTGCTCGCAGCGTTGCCCGTGGCGGCCGACGGCGGGCGGCCGAAGATCGGCTTGGCGCTCGGCGGCGGCGGTGCGCGCGGCGCGGCGCACGTGGGCGTGCTCGAGTGGTTCGAGGCGAACCAGATTCCGATCGACTACCTGGCCGGCACGTCGATGGGCGGGCTGGTCGGCGGGCTCTACTGCTCGGGCATGACCACCGCCGAGATGCGGGCGCTGGTCGAGCAGCTCGACTGGGATCTGTTGATCGGCGACGAGGTGCCCTACGGCGACATGGCCTTCCGCCGCAAGGAAGACCTCCAGGCTTACCCCAGCGGCCTGGAGATGGGCCTGCGCGGCGGGCTGCGCCTGCCCATCGGGCTGATCGAGGGCCATGCCTTCGGTCTGCTGCTCAGCCGACTGACGGTCAACGCCGGGCCAGTTACCGACTTCGATGAGCTGCCCATCCCGTTCCGCTGTGTCGCCACCGACATGGAGCGCGCCGAGGAGGTCATCCTGCGCGACGGCTCGCTGGCCGCCGCGATCCGCGCGACCATGTCGATCCCCGGCGTGCTGTCGCCGGTGGAGCTGAACGGCCGCATCTTGGCCGACGGCGGGCTGCTCAACAACGTGCCCACCGACGTGGTGCGGGCGATGGGCGCCGACATCGTGATTGCCGTCGACGTGGGCAACAAGCCGGCCGACCGCGAGGCGCTGAACAGCCTGACCGCGCTGGTCGGCCAGTCGGTCAGCGTGATGATCCTGCAGAACGTCCGCGACCGGCTGCGCCTGGCCGACATCGTGCTGGCGCCTGAGCTCGGCGAGTACGGCACGTTCAGCTTCGCCGCGGTCGACGCCATCGCCGACCTTGGTTACCAGCACGCCGAGCAGAAGCGAGTGCTGCTCGACGGGCTGCGAGTCGACGACGCTACCTGGCAGGCCTACCTGGCCGACCGCGACTCGCGCCGGGCGAGCGAGCCGTTCGTGCCCTCGTTCATCGACGTCGAAGGTGGGCGCGACACTCCGACCGAGGCGATCGATCACCGGCTGAGCCGTTTCTCGGGCCTGCCGTTCGACGCCGGCACGTTCGAGTCGGAGCTCGACGAGCTGTACGGCCTCGGACTCTATTCGCGGCTTGAGTACTCGCCCGTCGACCGCCAAGGCGCGCGCGGGCTGCTGGTCAGGGTGACCGAGAAGCGGCACGGCCCGCCGTTCCTCCACGCCGGCCTCGAGCTGAGCGGCCGCAACTTCGATACGCCGCAGTTCGGCGTGCGCAGCCGGGTCACCGCGATGGGGCTAAGCGGCTTCGGCTCCGAGTGGCGCACCGAGCTGGCGCTCGGGCCCGAGCAGCGGCTGTCGACCGAGTATCTGCAGCCGATTGGCGGTCCCTGGTCGCTGGCGCCGTATGCCTACCTGTCGCGCACTACCTCGGACCTGTTCACCGGCGAGCGGCGGGTGGCCGAATACCGCGTCGATGACCTCGGCGCGGGCGTCGACCTGGTGGCCGGGCTCGGTCGCCGCGACGAGCTCCGTGTCGGTGCGATGTGGAGCCGGTACAACTCCGACGTGCGCGTCGGCGCGCCGGTGCTGCCCTCGGTCAACGAGACGGTCGCGGCGCTGACCCTTCGTGCTCGGCACGAGGGGCTCGACAACCCGATCATCCCGACCCGCGGCACGCGGGCCGAACTGCGCGGGCTGTGGGCCCTGACGCCGCTCGGCTCGGACAACTACCGGACCCAGCTCAGCGGCTCGGTGCAGACGTTTGTGCCAGTATCCGATCCGGGCGTGCTGCAGCTCGGCCTTCACGGCGCGACGAGTTTCGACCAGACGCCGCCTCCGCACGCGCAGTTCACCCTCGGCGGCCTGCTGCGCCTCAGCGCTTACGAGCCCGAGCGCTTCCGCGGTTCGCACTACCTGCTCGGCCGCATCGGCTACCTGCACCGGGTCAGCCGGCTGCCGCAGTTGGTCGGCGGCGGGGTCTACCTCGGCGGCTGGTACGAGCTGGGCGGCGCGTTCGGCCGGCTCGACAACGCGCGGTACGTCAGCAGCCTGTCGGTCGGCGCCGCGGCCGAGACGCTGCTCGGTCCGGCGTTCCTCGGTTTCAGCCTGGGCGAGGGTGGGGCGAACGCCGTGCATTTCACCCTCGGGTCGCTGTTCTGAGGCCGGGCCGGCGTCGCTCGGCGACTTCGGCCGTTGCCGGTCGGTCGCCGCGGTGGTATAGTGAGTCTGCGTGGTCGTTGACCCCCGCGCCCTGCGAGACCCGATATGCGGCTCGACCAACTCCTGGGCACGGTGTCATGCCAGGCCGACACGCCTCAGCACGAATGCGGGGTGTTCGGCGCCTTTTCGCCTACCCTCGACGTCGCCCGCATCTGTTACTTCGGTCTGTTCACGCTCCAGCACCGCGGCCAGGAGTCGGCCGGCATCGCGGTCAGTGACGGCGGCGAGATCGTCGTCCACAAGCAGATGGGCCTGGTCAACCAGATTTTCGACGAAGGCGTGCTGTCGCGCCTGCACGGCCACCTCGGCATCGGCCACGTCCGTTACTCGACCACCGGCTCGTCGGTGATCCGCAACGCGCAGCCGTTCCTCGTCGGCGACGACGACTTCACCGTCGCCCTGGCGCACAACGGCAACCTGGTCAACTCGGCCGACCTGAAGCACCGGCTGGCGGCCAAGGGGCTCGACTTTCAGGCCACCAGCGACACCGAGATCATCGCCAAGCTGCTGCACCGCGAGCTGAGCTTCCAGGGCCCCATCGAGGACGCGCTGAACGTGGCGCTGCGGCAGTTGCGCGGCGCCTTCTCGATTGTCGTCCTGACCGACAGCGAGCTGATTGCCGCCCGCGACCCGCACGGCCTGCACCCGCTCTGCGTCGGCCGGCTCGACCACGATAGCTGGGTGGTCGCCAGCGAGACCTGCGCGCTGAGCGCGGTCGACGCCGAGTACTTCGATGAAGTGCAGCCGGGCGAGGCGGTGATCATCGACGAACACGGCCTGCGCCGCCACCGCTTCGCCGAGTCGCCGCGCAGCGCGATGTGCATCTTCGAGACGATCTACTTCGCCCGGCCCGACAGCGTGATCTACGGCCAGAGCCTGCACGCGGTCCGGCGGCGCATGGGCGAGGTGCTGGCGCAGGAACAGCCGGCCGAGGCCGACCTGGTGATCGGCGTGCCCGACACCAGCATTCCCGGCGCCATTGGCTATGCCGCCTCGTCGCGCCTGCCCTACGACATCGGTCTGGTCAAGAGCCGCTACATCCAGCGCACCTTCATCCAGCCCGATCAGCGGCTGCGCGAGATTGGCGCGCGGCTGAAGTTCACCGCGCTGCGAGACGTGATCGCCGGCCGGCGAGTGGTGGTGGTCGACGACAGCATCGTGCGCGGCACGACCACCCGGCAGTTGGTCAAGCTGATCCGCGACGCGGGGGCGAGCGAGGTGCACCTGCGGGTCCACTCGCCGCCGATTCAGTGGCCCTGCTTCTATGGCATCGACATGGCCACGCGCGAGGAGCTGATCGCCTCGAGCCACGACGTCGACCAGATCCGCGAGCATGTCGGCGCCGACAGCCTTGGTTATCTCAGCACGGCCGGCCTGGCGCGGGCGCTGGGCGTGTCGAGCAAGCACTTCTGCTGGGCCTGCCTGACCGGCAAGTACCCGATCCGCGTGCCGAGCGAGCTGCGCGAGGCCAAGATGCAGCTCGAGAACGGGCACTGCGACAGCCTGGAAGACCGCAAGTACCGGGCCGAGCCGTTGCGCATCCCCGTCGGCGCGCCGCTGGGCGAGGGCGAACTCGAGCCCTACGACCTCTGACCGGCTCCCTCGAGCAGCGTCCCGGCCGTTGACCAGGCGTAGTCGCGCAACTCGGCGCGGAAGCTCTCCTCGTCGAGCCAGCGGCGCATGAGGGTGAAGCAGAAGGCGCAACTGTGCAGCAGGTGGTGGAAGCCGTCGAGCTCGCCGCACAGCTCGCCGCGGCCGGCCAGCTCGCCGAGCACGTGCGCAATCCGCTGATAGCCGTGACGGCGGATGCGGTAGACATGCTCCATGCCGGCCGGTGAGCGCTGGCCGACGCTCCACAGCAGATCGATCAGCGCCGTGCGGACGCGCATCCGGCTCGCCGCGTCGATGATCAACAATGAGACGGTCTCGCGCGCGGTCGCCTGCCAGGGCAGCTCGAGCAGCTCGCTATGGAGTTGCTCCGCGGCGCGGTCTATCGCCGCGGCGAGCAGCTCGTCTTTGGACTGGAAGTACTTGTAGATCAGCCCATCGGTGACGCCCGCGGCGACGGCGATGTCGCGGGTTGAGGTGGCGTCGTAGCCGCGCGAGCCGAACAGTTCGAGCGCCACGTCGAGCAACTGCTCGCGCCGCGCCTCGCCCGTCATCCGGATCTGGGTCGCCATGGTCAGGTCCATTCCTCGCCCGGCCGGCGGTAGACTCTGGCCCGCAGGCGGTGGTGCCAACCGCCGTGGACCAGATTCTCGGCCATGACATAGAACACCGGCGCGCCGACGAGTGTGACCAGCAGCGAGAGTAGCTGGCCGAACAGAATCACCCCGCCGATGGTGTTGCTGGTCGCCGAACCGGTGCCGCGCGCGATGACCAGGGGGATCATCCCGGCGACAAAGGCGAGGGTGGTCATCAGAATCGGCCGCAGCCGGATCCGAGCCGCGTCGATGGTCGCCTCGACCAGCGGCATGCCGGCCCGCCGGCGCTGGTTGGCGAAGTCGATCTGCAGGATGGCGTTCTTCTTGACCACGCCGAGCAGGACCAACATGCCAAGCATCGAGAAGATGTTCAGCGAGTCGCCCGAGACGATGATGCTGATCAGCGCGAACGGCACGGTCAGCGGCAGGGCGACCATGATCACGAGGGCGTGCAGGAACGACTCGAACTGCGCGGCGATGACCAGGTACATGAACACCGTCGAGAGCAGAAAGGCGATGCCAAAGCTGCGGAAGGTGCGCGCGAACTCGCGCGCGGCGCCGATCGGCGCGGCGCGGTACTCGGGGCTCGGCTTGAGCTCCTCCAGCACCTTCATGATCTCGGTCGTCACCGTGCCCTGCGACGCGCCGTGGACGAGGTTGACCTGCACGGTGAACTGCCGCTGGCGGTTGTAACGCGAGATCGCCGCCGGGCCGGTGGTCTCGTGGAACTCGACCACCTGGTCGATGGGCACGGTCTGGCCGCCTGCCGGCACCTCGAGCAGCTCAATCCCCGCGGCGTCGGTGCGGTAGCGCTGGTCCAGTCGCAGGTGGACCTCGTACTGCTCGCCGTCCTCGTCGTACGGGGTGATCTTGTCGTCGCCACCGACGGCCAGGCGCAGCGTGGTCGCGATATCGGTCACCTTCGCGCCGAGCACGGCCGCGCGATCGCGGTCGATCCGGGCCTGCAGCTCGGGCTTGCCGGCCACCAGGCTCGACTCGGCGAAGCTCACGCCCGGGATCTGACGCACCCGCGCGACCGCCTGCTCGGAGTAGCGGGTCAGCTCGTCCAGGTCGGGTCCGGCAACGGCGATCTCGATGTTCCAAGTCGCGCCGCCACCGAAGGCGCTGACCTCCTGCACGCTGATGTCGAGCCCGCGGCCCTCGAACCGCGGTAGCACCTCCTCGGTCGCCTTGGCCATGTTGCTGAACTGGGTCACGCGCCGGTCGGCCCGGTCCTCGACCTGCTCCATGACCACCTGCACGGTGCCGAAGTTGGGCGAGTTGGCCTGGTCGCTGGCGACCGAGACGAGCGTGTAGCGCACCTCGGGCAGCTTGCTCAGCTCGGTGGCGATCTCGCTCAGCAGGCCCGCCGTCGCCTCGAGACTGGTGCCCTCGGGCGCGCGGACGGTGAACTGGAACTGCGACTGGTCGTCGGTCGGGAGGAAGTTCTTCTTCGCCATCAGGCCCAGCACCGGGATGCTGGCGATCAGCCCGAGGCCGGCCAGCACGACCAGTCGGCGGTGCCTCATCGACCAGCGCAGCAGGGCGACGAAACCGCGCTCGACCGCCCCGAACCAGCCCCCGTCGGCGTGGCCGTCGGCGTGCGCGGTGGCGGCCTCGGCCCGCAGCCAGCGGCTGCACAGCATCGGCGTCAGGCTGAACGAGACGAACAGGCTGACCGCGATGGCCGCCGCCATGGTGATCCCGAACGAGTTGAGAAACCGGCCGACGATGCCGCTCATCAGCGCGATGGGCAGAAACACCGAAATCAGCGACAGGGTGATCGCCAGCACCGCCAGGCCGATCTCGCGGGTTGCTTCGATGGCCGCCTCGCGCGGTGAGAGGCCCTTCTCGGCGATCACGCGGTAGATGTTCTCGAGCACCACAATCGCGTCGTCGATGACGATGCCGACCGAGAGGGTGAGCGCCAGCAGCGTGACCACGTTCTGGGTGAAGCCGAAGGCCGCCATGGCGGCGAAGGTGGCGATGATCGAGAGCGGAATGGCCAGCGCCGTGATGATGGTCGACCGCCCGCTGCGCAGGAACAGCAGCACCACAATGGCCGCCAGCAGCGAGCCGAGCAGCAGGTGCTCCAGCACCGCGTGGAGCGAGGCTTCGATGAACAACGACTGGTCGGTCACCAGGGTCAGTTCATAGCCCCGCGGCAGGTTCGGCTCGAGTTCGTGGATGCGCTCCTTGACCGCGTCGATCACCCGGATGGCGTTGGCGCCCGACTGCTTAATCACCCGCACCTCGACGCACGGCCGGCCGTTGAGCAGCGACCGCGAGGTGGCCCGCGCCGCACCGTCCTCGACCGTGGCCACATCGCGGATGTAGACCACCCGCTCGCCGTAGTTCTCGATCGGCAGGTCGCCGAACTCGGCCAGCGACTCGACGCGGCCGCGGGTGCGCAGCGTCAGCTGACGGTCGCCCTGCTCGACCAGCCCGCCCGGGATCATCACGTTCTGCTTCTGCAGCGCGTCGCGCACGTCGCTGACCGTGACGCCATAGGCGCGCAGGCGTGGCGCGTCGAGCACCACGTTGACCTGCCGCTCCTGACCGCCGACGATGGTGATCCCGCCGACACCACCGACCGACTCGATCCGTCGCCGGAGCACCTTGTCGACGTACTCGTGGATCTCGCGCAGCGAGGCATTGGCCGAGACGGTGTAGGTCAACACCGGCACCGCGCCGACGTCGAACTTGGCCACGATCGGGTCCTCGGCGTCGGGCGGCAGGCTCGAGCGCGCCAGCGCGGCCTTGGCCCGCACCTCCTCGGCCGCGACGTCGACGTCTTTCTCGAGGGCGAACTGGACCATCACGACCGACAGGCCGTCGGACGAGGTCGAGGAGAGGGTCTCAATCCCGGCGATGGTGTTGACCTGCTGCTCGATGGTGTCGCTGACTCCGGTTTCGACCTCTTCCGGTCCGGCGCCGGGATAGACCGTGGTGACCACGATGAAGGGGAATTCGACGTTCGGGAAGCGATCGACCCCGAGGCCCTGGTAGCCGGCGATCCCGACCACCAGGAGCACGAGGGAGAGCACCGTGGCAAAGACCGGCCGTTCGACGCAGATCCGGGCTAGAACATGCATACCGCCACTCGCCGCCGCCCCACCGCGTACAACTCCCTAGCCAATTCAGTAAGTGCCCACTGAAGTTGAGATTCCGGCGAGATCGTGGCGCAAGCGACGTGCCGGCGGCGTAAGGCAGCGTGGGAGCGGACGGATCGCCGCTGGGCAGACGCCTGACCCCGTGCGAGAGGAGCTGTGATGAAGAGACTGATGCTGTACCTGCTGCCGGCGCTGGCGCTGGGCCTCTGGTCGTGCGCGCCGAAAGAGCCGCCGGCGACGATGGACACGATGGTGACCAGCCAGGGCGGTCCGGCGGTAGACGCGCCGACGCCGGCGATGCCCGAGACCGGCACCACCGCCGAGACGCCGGACGACACGACCGGCGGGATGTCGGGCGACATGACCGAACCGAACGCCGACGACATGCCGACCGAGACCACCGAACCGGCGGCCGACGACACCTCGGGTGAGGCCACCGCCGAGCCGGCGGTCGAGCCGATCGAGGGCGGCGCCGGCACCGACACCGGCGGCGCGGGCGAGTAGCGCCGGACCGGCGGGTCGGCAAGACCCAACCTGGATGTCAGGCGACGTCGCGCGGCGGACGACTCGGTCGTTCGGGCCGTCCGCCGCGAGCCGACGTCGGGCGATGACGAGGAGAAGAGCATGAAGAAGCTGTTGTGGGTGGTGTTGGGCCTCGCCACGCTGGGCTTATGGGCCTGCAAGAAGCAGGAACCCACGGCCACCATGGAGACGATGCAGACCAGCGCCACCCCAAGCGCCGACACCGAACCGTCGACGACCGACACCAGTTCGGCCGACTCCGAGGGCTAGCGCTGCCGGTCCGCCCCAGCCGGCCTGGCCGCAAGGAGATCCGCCGCCGGCGGCGCATCGCCTCGGCAGGAGCCCCTCATGCAGGCCGGCTGGGCGCGGGTCGACATCACGCCACCGCTGGGCGCCAGGCTGCGCGGCTACTTCCATGAACGCCGCGCCGACGCCGTCCATGACCCACTCTGGGCCAAAGCCCTGTGGCTGGCCGACGGTGACCAGGCGCTCTGTCTGGTGGCCTGCGATCTGTGCAGCATCGATCTCGGCACCGTCACCGCCGCGCGCCGGCTGGTGCACGGGCGGACCGGCATCGCCGCCGAGCGGGTGATCGTCCACGCCACGCACAGCCACCTCGGCCCGATCACCGAGGATCACAGCGAGCAGCTCGCCCACGGCATCGCCGCCGCGGCCGGGGCGGCCCAGGCCGCCGCCGGGCCGGTGACCGCGCGGGCCGGCACCGCCCACGACGCGACCCACGCCTTCTGCCGCCGGTTCGTCATGCGCGACGGCACCGTGCGGATGAACCCCGGGCGCGGTAACCCCGACATCGTCTGTCCGACCACGCCGGTCGACGACGAGCTCGGGCTGCTCGAGCTGACCGTCGGCGAGCGCACCTTGCTGGTGATGAACTACGCCCTGCACCTCGACACCATCGGTGGTACGGCGATGAGCGCCGACTGGCCGCACTTCCTCGAACAGCGGCTGCGCGAGCGACGTGGCGAGGCGTTCGAGACCATCTTCCTGCAGGGCTGCGCCGGCGAGATCAATCACCTCGACGTGACCGCCGACGATGCGCCCACGGGTTTCGACATGGCCGCCGGCATCGGCGCGACGCTGGCCGAGGTGATCGCGCCCGCCGAGCTGCGGCCGATCGAGCTCGCTCGGCTGGGCTTCGACCGGGCGGTGCTGGAGCTCGAGCTACCGCGTCACGAGCCGGCGGCGGTGGCCGCGGCGCGGGCGATCTGGGCGGGTGACGATCGGCGGTTCACCCGCGAGCTAGTCGAGGCTGGAATCGTGCTGCAGCAGGCCGAGCGCGGGCCGAGCATGACCGTCGAGGTGACCGCCGCGCGGCTCGGGCCGGTCGGTCTGGTCGCCGTGCCGGGCGAGCTGTTCTGCGAGTATGGCCGGCGGCTCAAGCGCTGGAGCCCCTTCCAGCCGGCGCTGATCGCCGAGCTGTGCCACGATGACATCGCCTATGTGCCGACGCCCGAGGGCAAGGTCGCCGGCGGATACGAGAGCTGGAACAACCTCACGCCGCCCGGCACGGGCGATCGCATGATGGCCGCCGCGGCCGATCGGTTGCACCGCCTGGCCGGTTGACGCCGCCGGCGCGAGCGCCTATGGTGCGGCGCGAAAGGACTGTCGATGGGCAAGCGCGTGTGCGTCGCGGCGGCGAACTGGAAGATGAACCTGACCCGGGCCGAAGCCGAGCGCTACATGGCCGAGCTGGCCGGGGTCGACCAGAACGGGGCCGAGGTGGTGGTCTTCGCGCCGTTCACCCTGCTGCCGGCGGTGGCGGGCGCCGCCGGCGAGGCGGGCGTCGGTGGGCAGGACTGCTACTGGGCCGAGAGCGGCGCCTACACCGGCGAGGTCAGCGTACCGATGCTGCGCGATGTGGGTTGCAGCCACGTGCTGGTCGGCCACTCCGAGCGCCGGCGGCGCTTCGGCGTGCCCGAGCCCGAGCTTGCCGGCGAGCTGGGCGCGGTCTTCGGCGACAACGATTTCACGGTCAACCGCAAGTTGTTGGCGGCGCTCGCCGGTGGCCTGACGCCCTGCCTCTGCGTCGGCGAGACGCTGGCCGAGCGGCAGCGCGGCGAGACCGACGCGGTGATCGAGATCCAGTTGCGCCGCGGCCTGGCCGGCGTCGAGGCGACGACGGTCGGCACGCTGCTGCTCGCCTATGAGCCGGTCTGGGCGATTGGCACCGGTGAGGTCTGCGAGCCGGACGAGGCCGACCGCGTCTGCGGCGTGGTCCGCGCCGCGGTGACGGCGATTGCCGGCGACGCCCCGGCCAAGGCGGTGCGCATCCTCTACGGCGGCAGCATGAAGCCCGACAACGTCGCGGGGCTGCTGGCGTGCGAGCAGATCGACGGCGGGCTGGTCGGTGGGGCGAGCCTGAAGGTCTCGACCTTCGCGCCGATCATCGCCGCCTGCGCCGCCGCATGAGTCTCTCGCCGCTGCTCTATGGGCCGTCGCTGACGCAGCCCGACATCCGCTGGTTCACCGGCTATGCCTGCGGCGATCCGCTGCTCGTCTTCGGCGTCGACGGCCAGCGCGTCGGCTTTGTCGGCCGGCTCGAGGTCGCGCCGGCCCGCGCCGAGTCACGGCTCGACGAGGTCCACGACCTCGGTGAGCGGCTCGGCGCGCTGCGCAAGGAGCGCGACGACGACAAGCTTGGCGTCGGCGACCTGCTCGTCGTTCTGGCCGCCGAGTACGGCATCGAGCGGTTCCAGGTCCCGCGCGAGTTCCCCGTCGGGCTCTACCGCAAGCTGTGCGACCTCGGCTGCGAGCCGGAGGTCTGCGACGGGCCGCTGTTCGCCGACCGGGCGCTGAAGACCACGGCCGAAGCCGAGGCCATCCGCGAGGCCAACCGCGCCGCGGCCGCCGGTCTGGCGGCGGTGCGCGAGATGCTGGCCGACTCACGACCGAACGTTGAGTACCTCGAACTGGCCGGCGAGCCGCTCACCGCCGAGCGCTTGCGCCGTGCTGTCTACCAGGCCTGCGCGGCTCACGGCGCGCTCTGCGTCGGCGACGCGATTGCCGCGCCGGGCGTGCAGGCGGTCGACTGCCACTGCCACGGCAGCGGGCCGGTCCGCGCCGGCGAGCTGGTCGTCGTCGACATCTACCCGCAGCTCATCGGGAGCGGTTACTGCGGCGACATGACCCGCACCTTCTGCCGCGGCAAGCCGAGCGCCGAGCAGGAGCGACTGGTCGCGGCGGTGCGCGAGGCCCATGATTTCGCCGTCGAGCAAATGCGCGCCGGCGCCAAGGTGAAGGAACTCCACGAGGCGGTGCAGGAACGTTTCAAGTCGCTCGGCTACGAGAACATCGATGACACCGAGCCGCGCCAGGGCTACACCCACGGCATCGGTCACGGGGTCGGCCTGCAGGTCCACGAGCCGGCCACGCGGCCCGAGGTCGAGGCGCTCGAGGCCGGCGCGGTGATCACCGTCGAGCCGGGGCTCTACTACCTCGCCGTCGGCGGTTGCCGGATCGAGGATGTCGTCCGGGTGACCGACGCCGGGCACGAGCTGCTGTCCGAGTTCGACGCCGAGTGGGTGGTCTGACGCCGCCGAAGGGCGCCCGCGCGCGGCGGCGAATCGAGCGGCGGGAGCGTCTCATGCGCGTCCGCATCTTGGCCCTTTGCTCGCTCATCGCGACCACGGCCTGTGCCCAGCAGGCCAGCCACGACTTCGAGAACGGCCTGCCAGACGGCCTCCAGCTCGACGGCGACGCCGGCATCGCGGGTGACGTCGTCCACGCCGGCGCCGGTGCGCTGCGCGTCGCCCGCGGCGCGACGGTGGTCATTCCCTTGCGCGAGACCGACGGCTTCGGCACGGTCACACTGTGGGTCTACGACTCCGGCTTCCAGCGCGAGGGCGACGCGGCGCGCACCCATGCCTACGGACCAGTCTGGGGGCTGCAGAACGGGCAGGGCCAGCAGCTCGTCTTCGGGCTGATCTGGGCGCCCTACCTGGCCGGCAACGACAGCTACGGTTGGATGAGCACCGCCGCCGGCGGCTGGAACTCACGGCGCTACGCCCGCAGCCCGCGTGCCGAGGGCTGGAAGCAATGGACCTTCACGCTGCACAACGAGACCGAGCTGACCGTCACAGTCGACGGCCGTGAGGCGACCGGCTACGATCACATGACCGGCGCCTTCCTTAGCGGCGCGAGCGCCATCTATCTGCGCGGCGCGCAGGACCTCGACGAACCGCTCTACGTCGACGACATCACGATCGAGCTCGGCGACGAGCCGCTCCGCCCGCGGACGATTCCCCTGCCCGGCGAGAACTGGCAGCCGCCCGACGCCGAGCCGCTGGCGCTGCGCGACGGGCTGGCCGGCCGGCACCCGCGGCTGTTCTTCACCAGCGACGAGATCGAGGGCATCCGCGAGCGCTGCCGCACCACGCACGCCAGCTTCTTTGCGCACCTCCAGGGCGGCGCAGACAGCTACCTGGCGCAGATGCCGCCCGAAAACGCCGCCGACTGCGACGACGACCAGTCGATGCAGCAATGGGGCTGGTGGCGGCTCCAGACGCTTGCCTTCGCCTACATCGCCACCGGCGACGAGCGGTATGGCCACAAGGCGATCGAGTGGATGGCGACCTTCGCCGCATATCCGCACTGGGGCAGCGGCGAGGAGGTCGACCAGTCGATGGGCGCGGCCAACCTGTTGTCGGGCTTCGCCTGCGCCTACGACTGGTGCTGGGAGCTGATGACTCCCGAGCAGCGGGCCGCCTTCGGCGAGAAGCTGTTCCGCCAGCTCGAGCTGCTCTGCCACCACGGCTTCCTCGACAACCGCGCCGGCGGCTACTGGAAAGGCGACCACCAGAACAACCACCGCCACCACCGGCTGAGCGGCCTGCTGCTCGCCGCGCTGTCGGTCGCCGATGAGGTCGAGGGCGGCGACCGCTACCTCGGCTTGGCCGCCGCCGAGTGCCGCGCCGTGGCCGAGGCGCTGCCGCCCGACGGCTCGAACCACGAGGGGCCGGGCTACACGCCGTTCGGCTACAGCTACGTCGTGCGCTGCTTCGACGCGCTACGCCATGCCACGGGCGTGGACCTGTTCACCACGCCGGGCCTGGCGGACATCCCCTGGTTCCGGGCGCATGCCATGACCCCCGGCTTCCACGACGTGTTCAACTTCGGCGACGGCGGCGGCGGCGCCTACTACTTCAACCACTACCTGTTCCGCCTCGCCGCGGAGTACCAAGACGCTGGCGCGCAGGCGCTGCTCGACGCCATGTATGCCGCCGAGCCGGGCTCGTTCAGCTACTACCCCTGGCCGATCCTCTGGTACGACGCCGACCTGGCGCCGGCGCCGCTCGAGACGCTCGAGCGGGCCCGCTACTTCAACGATCTCGAGCTTGCCTGCTACCGCTCGAGCTGGACCGATCCGAACGCCCTGGCGGTGATCCTCAAGTGCGGGCCGTACGGCGGGCATCGGCTCAATGAGCTGGCCGCCGGCTGGGTCAACGTCGCGCATGACCACCCCGATCCGAACCACTTCATGCTCCACTGGGGCGGGCAGATGTGGGCCACGGACGACGGCTACCCGCGCCAGAACAAAGCCGGCGCGAACCACAACCTGATCCTGGTCGACGGCAACGGCCCGGCCCACCGCGGCGGCGGCTGGACGCAACCCATCCCCGGCATGGGCGACATGGGCGTGATCGACCGCTTCGCCAACCAGGACGGTCTGTTCTGGGCCCGCGGCGACGCCTCGGGCTACTACGGGGCGCAGAACGTGACCCGCATGAACCGCTACCTGATCGTCCCGGACGATCAGGCGGTGAT
>CAYONP010000022.1:0-46131 GCA_964405335.1 uncultured Fimbriimonadaceae bacterium | reverse complement strand
TCGTCGCGGTGATGACCCTCGATGAGGCGCCCGAGCTGGCGCTTGAGATGGGCGACGAGCAGCTTGTGGTGCGGGTGCGGGATGAGACTGTGCGGGTCGACCTCGAGCGAGGGCAGGTGGCCAGGTAGGGCGCTTTCGCCGAAAGCGCCGCAACGCCGTCGCCGATACCGTCGGAATGCTGTCGCCGGCGCCACCGGCAGGCCGCCTCGGCGAGGCGGAGCCACCTGGGGCATCTGCCCACCATCACGCCGCGTAGACGCCCTCGCGCTGCCACACCTCATAGGCCCAGTGCTGCCACAGCGGGTCGGTGCCGATGCTCGGGTTGTCGGGGTAGTCCTTGCCGATGAAGCCCCCACCGCGGCCACCCAGCGTGGCGATCATCTCCCGCGCCCGCGCCTTGATCAACGCCTCGTCGCCGGTCGGCAGCGACTTCTGGATGTCGACCGGGCACCAGTAGGAGCAGTCGAACTGGGCCAGGAAGTCGAGTCCGCTCAGTTCGGGCTGATCGAACTGGAACACGTCCATGCCGATCTCGACCAGGCTGGGGATGATGTCCTTGACGTACCCGCAAGAGTGCATCCAGACGGTCAGTCCGCGCTCGTGCGCCCGACCGATCAGCCGCTCGAAGTCGGGCCGGAACAGCTTCTGCCACATCGCCGGGCTGATCAGCAGCCGGTCCTCGGTGCCCCAGTCCTCGGCGAACATCACCCCGTCACAGCCGAGCTCGGCATAGAGGTCGATCTGCGCCAGCGCCAGGTCGTTGACCAGTCGATTGAGCCGCCGGATCTGAGCCGGCGATTCGGCGCAGTCGGCCAGGTAGGTGCCGAACCCGCGCAGGTACCTCGCATAGTTGAAGGCGCAGCCGTGCAGGCTGCCGAGCAGGTACCGCTCGGCCTGCTCCTCGCGCACCCGCGGGCCGTGCTCATAGCGCGCCGGGTCGCCGAAGGTGGGCGGATCGTAGGTGTCCAGGTCGTCCCAGGTGCGCAGCGGCGGTCCGCAGACCTCGCCCTTGTCGGTCTTGCCCTTGACCCGCCGCCAGGTGCAGCCCCACTCGTCCAGGTAGGTCTCGCCGCCGGTGCCGTCGTCGGCCCAGGCGGTGGTCGCGCGGTTGGCGTCGCGCGCGGGACCGATGCCGGCGACGTCGTTGAGCCGCGGTGCGCCGGCGTAGTGGCTGAAAGTGAGGCCGACGCGGTCGGGTCGGTCGCGTTCGAGCACGCGGCGGATGCGTTCGCGGGAGGTCATGGCGGTCTCCGGCGCGGCTGGAGGTTACAACAAACCTGCCGGCGGGTCAGTCGCTGCTCAACGCCGCTAGCACGGCATCGACGCGTTCCCGCAGGCGCGCCGATAGGCGATCCATGTACGCGGCCAAGTCGGCGTGCGGCCGACCGTACTTCCGCAGTTGGCGGCTGCCGAGGTCGGCGATGTAGTCACGGGTGACGTTGCCGTGGGACCAGAGCTGCCGGACGGCGTCACTCTCGCCGATCGGCAAGTGCAAGTCGTCGCGGGCAGCTCGGAGCAGTTCGCGAATGGCCGCGGCCTCGTCGAGTAGTCGCTGTCGCTGGTCTGACGAGAGCGAGTTGGTCTCGCGGCTGAGCACCGACTCGGCCAGGGCGCCGCCGGCCCAACGCTCGACCAGATCGACGAACGCCTCGACCAGCAGCAGGGCGCTGGTGATCGTTCGGCGGTGGTTGTCACCGACCGGCGGCCCGGTCCCGTGCGCCGGTCGATCGTCGCTCACCCCTCTCGCCTCTGGTGGCTCACAGCGCCAGCCTGGCCAGCCGAGAGCCGGCCACCAGGGCCGACATGCCGACCAGCAGGTTTGCCGCGACGTTGGCCGCGGCAAGGCGCGTGTTGCCGAGCCGGAGCAGCTCGAGTGTCTCGAAACCGAAGGTCGAGAAGGTGGTCAGCGCACCGAGCAGGCCGGTGGTCATGAACAACTGGGCCAGCGGCGAGAGCTGCGGGCGGCCGGCGGCCCACGACTTCAGCCCGCCGAGCAGTAGGCAGCCGGCGGCGTTGACCAAGAAGGTGCCAACCGGGAACGGACCTGGGTGTAGACGATGGGCCCACTCAGACAGCCCATAGCGGAGGACGGCCCCGAGGAAACCGCCGAGGCCGACGGCGACAGCGTGCAGCATCACGACTCCTACCTTGCTACGGCCGGTAGGAGTCATCAGCCGGAACGGCGGTTCGGGCCGACTCCATGGCCCTCGACGGCTCCCATTATCGGTCGAACCGCGTTGCTGTCAACCACGCGTCGATCGGCGGCCACATCGGCGTGCCGGTGTGCTATGATCGGGGCATCGAAACACCGGCGATGGTGCCCGCCGGGGCGGATCCGCCCGAAGTGCCGCGCATGCGCTGCTGATGGCCCCTGTCGGAACGCGCTGTCGGCGTGTCATTGCCCCGAGCCGGAGGTTTCGACGATGGGTGAGACCTGGACGCTGGCGACCGTCTGGATCGGCCTCGCCCTGCTAGCCACACTGCTTTCCATCTGGCTGCGCATCGCCACCGCGTTGTCCGAGATCGTGGTCGGCACCGTCGCGCAGTTGGTCATCGGCGCCGCTCTCGGAGCGGGCTTCCTCGGCACCGACCAATCGTGGGTCAAGTTCCTGGCCGGCACCGGGGCGATTGTGCTGACCTTCCTGGCCGGCGCCGAGCTCGACCCGGTGGTCTTCCGCGCCAAGTGGCGCGAGGCAACGGTGATCGGCCTGGTCGCCTTTGCGGCACCGTTCCTCGGCTGCGCCGCGGTGGCCTACTGGCTGCTCGGCTGGGAGCCACGCGCGAGTTGGCTGGCCGGTGTGGCGTTATCGACGACGTCCGTCGCGGTGGTCTATGCCGTGATGCTCGAGCTCGGCCTCAACCGCACCGACTTCGGCAAAGCGGTGCTGGCCGCCTGCTTCATCAACGATCTCGCCACGGTCGTTGCGCTCGGCCTGATCTTCTCGCCGTTCACCGCCCGAACGGCTGTCTTCGCCGGGGCGCTGGTCGCCGTCTTCGCCGTGCTGCCGTGGCTGACACCGCGGTTCTTCGCCCGCTACGGCGGACGGCCGTCCGAGCTGGAGGCCAAGTACCTGCTCATGCTCCTGTTCGGCATGGGCGCCCTGGCCTCATGGGCCGACAGCGAGCCGGTGCTGCCCGCCTATGTGATCGGCATGGTCCTCGCCGGCACCGTCGGTCGCGACCACGTGCTGGTGCGCCGGCTGCGCACCTTGACCTTCGGCTTGCTGACCCCGTTCTACTTCATCCGCGCCGGCTCGTTCGTCTCGCTGCCGGCCTTGGCGGCGGCGCCGCTCGTCTTTGTGGCCCTGCTCTCCGCGAAGATGGTGACCAAGTTCGTCGGCGTGTTGCCGACCACCAAGGCGTTTCGCTACCATCACCTCGAGGCGATGTACACCACGCTGCTCATGTCGACCGGCCTGACCTTCGGCAGCATCTCGGCGCTGTTCGGCCTCAATCATGGGATCATCACCCAGGCGCAGTACTCGTTCCTGATTGCCGCGGTGATCGGCAGCGCGGTGGTGCCGACACTGATTGCCAACGCCGTCTACCTGCCCCGTCACCTCCTGCCGCGCGGCGAGGCCGAACCCGGAGACTGACCATGTTGCGCAAGATTGTCTGCGCCTACGACGGCTCGGCGCCCAGCGAACGCGCCTTCGGGTACGCCGCCGAGCTTGCCCGGAGGTTCGAGGCTGAGCTGCTGGTGCTGGCCGTCGCCCGGCCACCGGACCCGCCCGAGCTGGTCGAGACCGCGGCCATCATCGATTCCGCCCGCCTGCTCTACGCGGAGCGCTTCGAGGCGCTGCGCGACCGCAACGGCGTGGCCGATCTGGCCGTCCGGTTCGACGTCGCCGTCGGCCACCCGGCCGAGCAGATCGTCCACCGCGCCGAGGTCGAGGGGGCCGACCTGATTGTCCTCGGCCATCGCGGAAAGTCGGCGGTCGCGCGCTGGCTGCTCGGCTCGGTCTCGAAACGCGTGCTCAGCTATGCCCCCTGCTCGGTGCTGATCGTGCGGTAAAACGCCGCCGCCGGGGCGATCTTCTCCGGCGCCGCGCGCAGGCCGGGCCAGTGGAAGATCATCACCCCCGTGGCCGGCGCGCGCGTGCCGTGGTCGAGCACTTCGGTCACCTGCTCGACCGGCACGGGCGTCTCCCAGTCGGCCAGTTGCACGATCGGCCAGATGCGGTGCCGCTCGCCCGGCTCGCCGCGGATGCCCAGGTGCCCGCCCAGCCAGGCGACCTGGCGGCTGATCCAGCCTGGATCATCGGCGTGGCCGAAACGCGCGTGGTAAGGCATCGGGCTGAACACATCGAGGTAGGCCGCCTGCGCGCGGAGGTCGATGAACAGCTTGTCGCGCAGCGCTCCGTCGAAGTCGGTCTCGGTCCAGGGGCAGTGGAAGGTGCCGAGCAGCGCGGTCGGCCGCACCTCGTCGAGGATGGCGCGGAACTCGCGCACCCAGTCGGTCAGCACCGCGCAGTTCCAGTCGATCCACTGCGCGCGCAGCTCGCCGAGCAGCAGCGCGGCGAGCGCCGGCGTGTCGGCGTCAGGCAGCACGATGCCGGTGTCGGCCTCGAAGCGTGCCAGCGTGCGGGCATCGAAGCCGCTGTCGGGCATGGCCGGTTCGGCCCGCTCCCAGCTCGCGTGGGCGTGGTGATAGTCGAGCCAGATGCCGTCGACCGCGAACTCGGTCAGGATGCGGCGGAACTCGTCCATGCGGTGGCGGCGGTAGCCCTCATGCGTGGGCGAGACGCCCTGCCAGCCGTGTGGCGGCGGGCAGGGCAGGCCGTCCGGCCCGACCGGCGCGGCGTCGGGGTGCTCGTCAAGGTAACTCGCCAGGTGCAGCGTGTTGAACTCGACGAAGACCCGGCAGCCCTGCTCGCGGAGCAGCGCCACGCGCTCGGCGGTGAGGCTGCCCGAGCCGAGCCAGACGGCGTTGAGGCCGTAGTCGGCCAGCCGCCCGCCGCCGGCGAGCAGTTCGTCCGGCACGCCGCCATAGATGCCGCGGATGGTGACGTGCGGGCGCGGGGCGGGTTCGGCGGCGAGGATGGTGACGGTGAGCAGCAGTCCAGCCATGGCGCCCTCCGCGAACAGGATACCAGCCCAGGTCGCCGCGCCGCCAGCCCGGCCTCCGTGCTACACTGGCGCCGAGAGGCGAGCACCCGATGAGTGCCCACAGACGCCGGACGGAGCCTGACGCGGCGCCGGTCCGCGAGCCGATGCGGCTGACGATTCAGGACTTCGGTCCGATCCGCGAGGCCGACCTGACGATCCGGCCATTGACGATCTTCATTGGTCCGAATGGGTCAGGGAAGTCCTATGCGGCGAAGCTGTTCTGGGCGTTGGGGCAGGCGTTCATCGAGGTGCCGGACGCTGTTCACCGCGGTGCAGGCCTGACCGCCAACCACCGATATGGCACGGAGCAGGCAACCGCTGGCGAGCGTGCGGCGGGAGCGGAACTGGCGGCTTGGCGTACGGATCGCTCGGCGCCGCTGGAGGCGACGGCGGCGATGGTGCGCGCGTCGGTGGAGGGGAATCTGCTGAATGCCGTGGCGGCGGCGTTCCAGGTGCCGTCGGCTGACATGCTGGCGCGGAGCCTGGGAACCGGCGGCTGGTCGGCCGCCTGGGAGCAGGCCTCCGGATCGCTGGAGGCAACGGCCGCGGGGCTCGCGCGGTCGTGGCCGGACGTTGAGCTCCTCCGGAGCGTTCTGCAAGAAGTGGCCAGCAGCGCCGGGCCGGGGGCCGGCGACGATGTCGGCTACCTGATGCACCAGCTTGCCTACACCTGTGCTCGCACGCTTCCCTATCCGGGCGAGGCGATCTGGTACTCGCCGGCCGGTCGATCGAGCCTGATGCAGGTCCATCGCGAGCTCGCCGCGGCGGCGGTGCGACGGATCACCGCCTTCGAGAGCGGGATGGCCAACGGCCCATCAAGCATCGCCGCGCTCGACCTAACCGGCGAGGGTGCCGAGTTCATGGCCCATCTGTACGACTTGCCGCGCCTCGTGGAATTCCGCGAGGCCGTGCCGGGCCCATACGCCGAACTGGGCCAGGCGCTCGAACGTGAGGTGCTCGGCGGCTCCATCGAGGTGCGTGGCCGCGGCGGCGAGATGACCCTGGAGTATGCCGAGAACGGCCGCAGCACTCCGCTCCGGCGCGCGCATACCGGCGTCACGGCGCTTGGCCCCGTGAGCCTCTTCGTGCGCTACTTTGTCGAGGCCGGACACTGCCTGGTGGTCGAAGAGCCCGAAGCCCACCTTCATCCGGCCGCGCAGCGCATCCTCGCCCGGCACCTGGTCAGGCTGGCGAACGCGGGCGTGACGCTGATTCTGACCACGCACTCCGACTATCTCCTCGCCGAGTTCAGCAACTGCGTGCGAATGAACGAAGTCGACGCCCGGAAGCGCGCGCGGCGCGGCTACTGTGATGGGATGACTATCTGCCCGCAGAATGTTGCCGTCTATCTGTTCGACCGAGGCGCGGGCGACGGCACGGTCGCCCGCGCGTTGGCCGTCGACGCCAAGGAGGGGATCCCCGAGGACGAGTTTTCGGCGGTGCACGAAAGTCTGTACGACGACAGCTATTGGCTGGATCAGCAGCTTGGCACGTCGGACGACTGACCCCGCGGAAGCAGTCCGGACTATCCGCGAGATGTACCAGCCCAGGAAGCTGGTGCGGGAATCCTGCAAAGAGCAAGGCTGCGCCATCACTAAGCCTGGCACGGATCTCGAGTTCGTCATCCTCGATGGCGACAAGCTGGCGCTGGATGGGGAACGCAGCCCGGACTGTCTGTTCTTCGTGGCGGCCGAGAGCGTCCTGCGGGTGTTGCTGGTCGAACTCAAGCGCGGTGCGCTCCACACCTCGGAAGTAGTGCAGAAGATGACGACCGGGCGGCGGCTCGCGCTGGAGGTCGAGCGCGATGTCGGCTGTCCGGCCGAGATCCGCTGCGTCGTCGCTTCGGGTGAAGCCCGGCCCCGGGAGATCGAGCAGCTCAGGAAGAACCCCGAGGCCAGGAAGCTGGGCATCGCCAGGGTCCGCTGTGGCACTTCGCTGGACAAGGCCATGGCGGTGGCCTTCCCTCGCTGACAACGATGTCAGACGTACAGCACGAACGCGCCCTAACCAGGACCGCCGACGGACCTCGCCCGGGTCGTCTGCTGCACCTACCCGCTCCGCGGAACGCTCATCGCCGACGCGGTCGTTCGACCTGCCGCCCGCCTACTCACCCGGCCGGTCGGTTCAGCGTGCAGCTCGCCGCTCTCGATATGGAGCCCGACGTGGCGGTCAGCGTCAGCACCGCCGGCGGGCCGGGCCTCCCGTCGAAGTAGACCGAGAAGGTACCGCTCGCGGCGTCGGGCGGCCCGACCTCCAGCGCCGCCGGTTCGGGGCCCTGGGTGACGATGAAGCCGGCCAGAGGATCGCTGAGGGCTACGGTCACCGTGCCGCTGAAGCCGTTCTGCGGCCGCACGGTGTAGGTGAAGGTCTCAATGGTGCTGGGCTGCTCGTACGTCACGTCGGCGGGCACCAGCTCGAGCGTGAAGTGGGGCGTTCCGTCGGCGGGCCAGTGCAGCTCGATGGCCCGCGAGTGGCTCAGGCTGCCCGATGTCGCCGTCACCACGACCTCACCGTCGATGGTCGCCTGTCGCGAAGCAGGCCCGTTCCAGCCGATCCTGAAGAAGGTGCTCTGCGCCAGGTCGTCGGTGAACTCCAACGACGTCGGTGTCAGGGGCACGTCGAGCGTGAGGCCGGTCGGTACGGCGCCCAGGCTGAAGTCCACGGTGCCGCGGAAGCCGTTCAGCGGCATGACAGTGACCAGGAAGTTGATGGAACTCTCGGAGGTCCAGGTGAAGGCCTCTTTGTCGGTCCGCACCGAGAAGTCGGGCTCGTCGCCGGCGACGACGATGAGCCGAGTGGTGAAGCTGTGCTCGTCGTGGCCGAGCTCGGTGGCGACAATCCTGAACTGATACTCACCGACCTCGGTGTCGGCCGGTACGTTGACGCTGAAGGCCGCGTCGCTCTCGCCCGACGGCAACCGCACGGGTAAGCCCGACAGCGTGAAGCCCGCCGGCAACCCGGTCACCGCCAAGTCGACCTGCGACTCGATGTTGACCTTGCTCTCGATCCGGATCTGGTAGCTGGCCGTGCCGCCGCGGGTGATCGTCTGCAGCGAAGGGAAGTAGTCCCACCGAAAGACGTCGCCGGTGCCGCAGGCACCGCACAGCAACGCGCCGGCCACCAGCCCGAATAGCAGATACAGCCCCCGCAGCGCACGAGACGGCGGGCGCCCACTCATCGTTGGTTCTCCAACAACGGCGGCATTATGGTGCGCGCCGCGGCAGCCTGCACAGCTTTTCATACGACACACAGATACGTACGGTAAGTCGCCGGTTCACCCGGCCCACTTGGCCGCTCAACCGCCACGGAACCGGACCGCCGAGCCGGCCGACGGCGCCATCGGCCACCGGATGCCGGTGATGGTTTTCGATGTTCATCAACATTCGCAGCACATGTATATTGGATTTGGCCGGCCTGCAGACCGGGGACACCTCCTTGTCCGCGGCGGTCGTTCGCAGCACCCGTGTCTGCGGCGCGGCAATCGCGTCGCCGCGGGCAGGACTCTGCACGCTGGGAGCCAACCTGCGCAGGCGCGGAGCCTGCGATGAACCTCGCCCGCGTCTCCTGCTGCACTTACCCGCTCCGCGACGTGCCCTACGCCGACGCCTTCGCTCGGCTGGCGGCCACCGGGCTGACTCGGCTCGATGTCTGGGGCAGGGCGCCGCACTTCTCGGCCGATCCGGCCGAGTGCGATCCCGACTCGTTCGAAGCGGCCGCGCGCGCGGCGGGGGTCGGCATCGTCAACCTGGGCACCTACTGCGGGCGCGACTTCGACCATGACGATCCGCAGGCCGTGTTCGCCGAACTCGAGGCGACGCGGCGGACCATCCAGCTCGCCGCGCGGTTCGGCGCGCGGACGGTGCGTGCCTTGCCGGGCCATTCGGACGATCCGGCGGTGATCGACAAGGTCGCCCCGCACTACCGCGCGGTGATGGCCGAAGCCGAGGCGGCCGGCGTCTATCTGGTGATGGAGAACCACCGCGGCAGCCTGGCCGGCGAGCCGGCGCTGGCCCTGCGCCTCTGCGAGGCGGTCGGCTCGGATCACTTCGGCGTGCTCTATGAGCCGTGCAACCTGCTGCAGGCGGGCACCGACTACAAGGTCGCCTTCAGCACGTTCCGCGACTGGGTCAAGCACATCCACCTGAAGGACGGCCGCTGGACAGAGCGCGGCTTCGAGCGCTGCCACCTGGGCGAGGGGGAGGTCGATCTAGGCTGGTGCCTGGCCGCGATGGAGGGCATCGGCTACGACGGCGACTACGCGCTGGAGTACGAGATCCCGGAGGTCGAGCCGGTCGACAGCGGGCTGGTCCGTTGGCGTGAGTTCATCGAGCTGGTGTAGGCGATGACTCCCCGCGCGCTGCTGCTGGGGTTGGTCGGTGTGGTGGCGCTGAGTCTGTTCACGCCCTACAGCGACCTGGTGCTGCGCGGAACCTGGCTCGGGCTGACCAGCTTCCCAATCGGCGCGTTTGTGATTCTCCTCGGCTTGGTGCTGGCCAATGCGCCGCTGCGCCGTCTACGGCGCGGACTGAGCGCCAACGAACTGCGCGGCGCCTATGCGATGATGCTCGCCGGCGCCGGCGTGGCCAGCTTCGGGTTGACCGGCCTGCTGCTCTCCTATGCCGCCGGACCGCACTACTTCGCCACGCCGGAGAACTTCTACGCGGTCGGCGTGATCGAGAAGCTGCCCCGCTGGCTGCTGTTCGACGAGGCGTTGAGTAAGGGGCTCTACGAGGGCCTGCCGCCGAACGCCGCGCTGCCGGCCGGCGTAGTGCTGCGCATGGGCGTCGGCTGGGGCATCCTGGTCGCCGGGCTGTATGCCTGCCTGCTCAGCATCGTCGCCGCCGTGCGCCGGAGCTGGATCGAGCAGGAGCGGCTGGTCTTCCCCCTGATGCAGCTCCCGTTGGCGGTCACCGACGTGGCCGACGGGCGCGCGCTGCCGGCCTTCCTGCGCAACCCGCTGGTCTGGACCTTCTTCGCCGTGCCGTTCGTGCTGCACTCGATCAACGGCATCCACCACCACATCCCGGCGGTGCCGCAGGCCAACATCCACCTGATCGACCTCGGCGCGCACTGGGGCGGGCGCTACGCCGAGGCGGTCAAGCCGTTCTGGCTGCGGCTCAGCTTCAGCGTCATCGGACTCAGCTACCTGCTGCCCAGCGAAGTCGGCTTCTCGCTCTGGAACTTCTACCTGGTTTTCCTGGTCCAGCAACTGGTCGGGGCCAAGCTCGGTTACACCATGAGCTTCGTCCAGGCCTATCCGGTGCGGCGGTTCGTGGCGCTGCAGATGATTGGCGGGGTCATCGTGCAGGGGCTGCTGCTGCTCTGGACCGCGCGCAAGCACCTGACCGGCCGCTGGCGGCGCGACGAGGAGGCGCTCAGCCGCCGCGGGGTCGTCGGCCTGGCCGCGGGCGGGCTGCTGCTCCTCGGCCTGTGGGGGCAGTTGGTCGGCGCCGGGGTGGGGTGGGTGGTCGGGCTCTGTCTGGTCTACCTGCTCTTCCAGCTCGTCGCCACGCGGCTGGTGGCCGAGGCGGGAATGCTCTATGTGCAGCATCCGTACCGGCCGCTCAACCTGGCCTTGAGCGCGTTCGGCACCGGCGCGATGGGGGCGCGGCGGATTCCGGCGCTGACGCTGCTCGACCACCTGTTCATGCTCGACAACCGCAGTCCGCTGCAGCCGGCGGCGCTGGAGGGACTGAAGCTCGCCGAGGCCGGCGGCGCCCGGCCGCGCGGCTTCTTCTGGGCGATGATCCTGGCTGTCGCCATCGCCGTGCCGGCCTCGCTCTACAGCGCCACGCGCCTGATGACCAGCTATGGCGGCTCGACGCTCAACCCCTGGTTCACCGGCCACTATGCCAACAACCTGTGGTGCCCGTGGACCACCCACCTGGTCACCGTCGGTGAGCCGGCGCGGCCGACCGACCTGCTCTGGGTGGCCGGCGGCGCGGCCAGCATGACCGGGCTGCTCACCGCCCACTTCGTCTCGTGGCGCTGGCCGCTCCACCCGCTCGGCTACCTGATGGGCGCCAGTTGGCCGATGATCAACTTCTGGTTCCCCATCCTGCTCGGCTGGCTGCTCAAGTCGGCCACGCTGCGCTTCGGCGGGGCGAAGCTCTACCGCAAGCTGCTGCCGGGCTTCCTCGCCCTGATTCTGGCTGAGTACGTCAGCGCCGGGCTGTGGGTGCTGGTCGACGCGATCGCCGGGGTGCGGGGGCATGAGATTTTTACCTTCTGATGCTTGACGGGCATCAGCCTAACCCCCCGATCCCATAGGCGTTAGTCCTGGAGCCGGAATACGCGAATAGTGCCACTGGCGGCTTGTCCGCCAGTGCTGTCCAGCAGCTCGTCGGCGGCACTGGCGGGCAAGCCGCCAGTGGCACCGAGAGGCGGTCCCCGGGCCCAAAGTCAACCCCTATGGGGGTCGGGGCGGTCAGGCCGCGCCGCCGGCGCTCGCGCACCGAGCTGACGTGGCGCTCCGGCCGTGGCGGGCACAGCCCGCCCTACTGACCAGGCAGGGTCGGGCGGTCAGGCCGCGCGCCGGCTGCGGGTGAAGGAACACCGGTCGTCCGCCGCCAATCCACTGCCGTCGCTCCTCGGGGCGCGGAAAGGTGGTCTGTGACATGGGCGAGATTCCGATTGGCCTGCAGCTCTACTCCATCCGGCATGACTGCGAGGCCGACCTGCCGGGCTGCCTGGCCAAGGTTGCCGCGATGGGCTATGACGGCGTCGAGTTTGCCGGCTACTACGGCTGGTCGGCCGAGGACATCCGCAAGATGCTCGACGACTGCGGCCTGCGCTGCTGCGGTGGGCACCTCGGCCTGCCGACGCTGACCGGCGACGCGCTGGCCGAGACGATGGCCTTTCAGCGCACGCTGGGCAACCGCTACCTGATCTGCCCCGGGCTGCCCCGCGAGCGGACCGAGAGCCGGGCGGCCTGGCTCGAGACGGCGCGGCTGTTCAACGAGATCGCGGCCGCGGTGCGCGGCGAGGGGTTCGTCACCGGTTACCACAACCACCACACGGAGTTCACGCCGATGGAGGGCGACCTGCCCTGGGACCTGTTGTTCGGCAACACCGACGCCGACGTGGTGATGCAGCTCGACATGGGCAACGGGCTGTTCGGCGGCGCCGACCTGGTGGCCCTGCTCGAGGGTTATCCCGGCCGCGCGGTGACCGTCCACCTCAAGCCGTTCAAGCAGGGCCTCGACGGCCACGACGGCTTCCGCCCGCTGATCGGCGAGGACGACGTGCCGTGGGACGACGTGTTTCGGGTGTGTGAGTCGACCGGCGGCACCGAGTGGTACATCGTCGAGTATGAGAGCGACAAGTACCCGCCGCTCGAAGCGGTCGAGCGCTGCCTCGCCGCGCTGCGCGAGATGGGCAAGTAGCCCGACGAGACCGACATGAGCGTGCTCCTCTGCCTGCTCGTCGCCACGGCGCCGGCGATCGACTCCGCACGCATCGTCGCCGACGCGGTGGTCGCCGGCGAGCGGGTCTGGGCGCGCGTCGAGGCGCGCGAGCCGACCCTCGCCTCGCGCGACCTGTTCGGCTACGCCCTGGCGCTGTGCGAGGCGGAGCAACATCCCGAGCGGCTCGGGCCGCTGCTCGAGCTCGCCGCGACGATGCAGGATCGCCACGAGGCCAGCCGCGGCTACGGCAACTTCCGCTGGCGCCTGGCCGAGCTCGAGGTGCTCGACTTCAACGCGGTCGACTTCTGCATGTTGCCCGGCAGCCTGCTCTGGCTGCGCCATGCCGAGCGGCTCGAGGCGCCGGTGCGGGCCACGCTCCGCGAGCTGCTCGAATACGGCGGCGAGGGCTGCCGCCGGCACGGCGTCTCGCCGAGCTACACCAACATCGCGCTGATGAACGCCGCCTGTCTGATCCTGCTCGGCGAAGGGCTCGAGCAGGCCGACCTGGCCGACGAGGGCTACCGGCGGTTCGAGCAGGTTGGGCTCTACACCTGGCGCTACGGCACGCACGAGTACGACAGCCCGACCTACTCCGGGGTCGACAGCGAGGTGCTGCTGATCATCGAGCAGTTCGCCGGGCGCGAGACCGGCCGCGCGCAGGCGGCGGCGATGCTCGAACTGCTCTGGACCGATGTGGCGCTGAACTGGTTCGCGCCATCGCGCCGGCTCGGCGGCTCGCGCTCTCGCGACTACGACTACCTCCGCGGCCATGGCATGCTCGACGCGCAGGCGGCGGCGTTCGGGCTTGCCGCCGAACCAGGCCCGCTGCCGCTCGCCTTCGCCTTCTGTGGCTGGCGGCCCCGGGAGATCGCGACCCGGCTGCCGCGCACCGTGCGCCAGAGCTGGGGGCCGACGCTGGGCGAGGCCAAGACGCACTACCTGACCGGCGCGGTGAGCCTGGGCAGCTCGGCCGCCGGCTACCGCGACATGGACCTGCCGCTGACCGTCGACCTGGCCGGACCACCGGAGCAGGTACGCGGCTACTTCCTGCCCGACGGCCGGCGCGACCCGTATGGCACCGGCCGCGTGCCGGCCGGGCCGCACCAGAAGTCGCTCCACCTCTATCCCTTCTGGACCGCGGCGCAGCGCGGGCCGGATGCCGTCGCCCTCGTCGTCTACCGCCCGAGCGACATCCCCGACGGGACCGCCACGCTCGAGAGCCACTTCGTCCTGCCGCGCGGCGCCGACGAGATCTGGGTCGGCAACCGGCCCGTGTCGCTGGGCGAGGCGGGCGTGCAGCCGGTGGCGATCGGCGAGCCGGTGACGCTGCGCTACGGCGCCGCGGCGGTGGCGATCCGCGTGCCCTGGGCGCGCGACCGGCAGGGCCGACCGGCGTCCGTGGCGCTGGTCGACGACGGCAATCCGCACGGCGCGCTTCGCCTGACCATCATGCATCACGACCCGTGGGGCCTGGCCGCGCGCGAGGATTATCCCGGCGCGCTGCTCTGGCTGCGGGTGGCCGAGCTGCCGGCCGACGAGGCGTTCGCGGCCTTCCGGCGTGAGTTCGCCGGCGCGGCGGCCGAGCTATCGACCGATGAGGGCGTCAGCCTGCGCGTGGCGGGTGTCGAGGGCCCAGTCGCCGTGGCGGCCGTGCCGCCGTACCGCGGTCCGCTGAGCCTCGATCCGCTGCCCACCCGCGCGGTGCTCGAGGTCGACGGCGAGGAGATCGGCCGGCCGATCCTCGAGCGTGCCGAACCGATGGCCTCCGCCTCGCTGGCGACCACCGCTGCGCCGTTGGTCGAGCTGCCGCTGACCGGCGGCCTGACGCTCGAGGCCGAGGCGGGAATGCTGCTCGGCGCGCTGGAGCCCGGCGCCGACGCCCTGGCCTCGGGCGGCGGGTTCGTTTGGCAGCCGGGCGAGCCAGGCGCGCGCGGCGGCGGGCTGGGCAGCGTCGGTTGGCGTTTGAGGCTCCCCGCGGCGCGGGCAATCTACGTCTGGGCGCGGGTCAAGACGCCGACGCCCGATGACGATTCGTACTTCGTTCGGGTCGCCGGCGAGACCAGCGAGCCGCTGTCGCAGGTCGACTGGCACCTCGGCGTGCACGCCGACTGGGCCTGGGTGCCGCTGGCGCTCGAGACCACCGGCGCCACGCCGGTGCGCCTGGCCGCCGGCGAGACGCTACTGGAGCTGAGCGTGCGCGAGGACGGCGCGATGCTGGATTGTCTCTATCTCACCACCGACCCCGAGTCGGTCCCGCGGTGAGCGAGCCCGACGAGGCCACGCCGGCGCGGCGCTCGCGGTTGGCGCGCTGGACGCGCTGGTCGTGGCTGCTGCTGCTCGGCGTCTGGTGCCTGCAAGAGCTGGTCGGCGAGCGGCACTGGGCGACGGCCTTCCTGGTCTACCTGCCACAACACATCTTCGTGCCGCTGCCGCTGCTGCTCTGGTGGCTCAGCCGGCGGGCGGGCGAACCGCGCCTGGCGCGGTCGAACCTGCTCGCCGTGCTCTATGCGGTGTTCATCCTGCTCGGCTTCCAGATCGATCTGCCGACGCTCTGGCCGGCCGAAGGTCCGGCGGTGCGGGTGCTGAGCTGGAACTTGCGCGGCAGCGGCGATTTCGAGGCGATCTGGCAGACCCTGCGGCGGGCCGAGCCGGATGTCATCTGCCTCCAGGAGTACGGCTCGGCGCAGTACTATGAGCTTCTGCTCGACCACCTGCCCGGCTGGGACGGCGCGCAGGACGGCGAGTTGGTCGTGCTCACCCGCTGCCAGATGGTCGGCGCCGGGCGCTTCGAGCTCGAGGAGCAGCGTCGTGGCGTGTTCCAGCAAGTCACCCTGCGCCGTGACGGCCATACGTTCGACCTGGTCAACGTCCACTTCATGACCGCCGCGGCTCCGCGCCACGCCCGCCAGGGCCCCGGTGCGCTCCGCTCGCAGTTGCGCGAAACCAATGCGATTCGGCAGGCGCAGGTCGAGCAGGTCGAGGCGATCGGCAGCTTCCCACTGCGGCCAACGCTGGTCGTCGGGGACTTCAACACCCCGCCGCGCGGCTGGTACTACCGCCGGATGCGACGGCACTTCCGCGATGCCTTCGCCGATGCCGGCTGGGGCTTAGGGCCGACCTTCCGGGTCAACAAGCCGGTCTGGCGGATCGACCATGTGCTGCTCAGCGAGGGCATCGAAGCCCGGCGCGCAAGCGTCTTGCCCGGCCCGACGAGCGATCACCGGCCGCTGGTGGTCGATCTTCGGATCACCCGCCTGAGCCAGTAGCCGTCGCCGCTCGCACCGCCGGCGCGCGCTTATACTGGTGGAACGGAGCCGCCGGTTGAGCCTCTGGCGCACGCGCCTGCTCGTGCTGTGCCTGCTGCTGGTCGTCATCGCCGCCGGGCACTCGCCGGTGGCCGTCGGCTTCGATCGCTTCATCACCGACGCTCACTGGCGTGAGCGTGCCCGGCGGGACGCCGAGCGGCCGTTTCCCGGCGACATCCTGGTCGTCGCCGTCGACGACCGGACCATCGAGGCCTTCGGCCGGCTGCGCTACTGGTCGCGGGCGCAATATGCCGCGCTGCTCGACCGGCTGGCGCTCGCCTCGGCGGTCGGCATCGACGTGCTGTTCAGCGATCCCGATCCGGTCGATCGCGCCGGCGACGAAGCGCTGGCCGCGGCGATGGCGCGCCACGGCCGGGTGGTCATCCCGTTCCACCTGTTCGGCGGCGTGCCGACCCAATCGAGCACCGACCAACAGCGCCTGGCCGCGCTGCTTGCCCGGCTGCCCAAGCCACGGGTCAGCGGCTGGTGGCCCGACGCGTTGCGGCTCTATAGCCACCAGCTCGAGCCGCCGCTCCCGGCGCTGGTCGCTGCGGCCGGCGCGCTCGGCTACGTCGATGTCGATGCCGACGACGATGGGGTCTACCGCCGGCCGACGCAGACCAAGCTGACCGAGAACGAGGTCATCCTGCCGCACTTCGCCGTGGCCGTCGCGGCGCTGGCCAGCGGCACGGCGCCGGCTGATGCCACCGCCGGCGCGCCCGAGGCGCTGCACCTGGCCGGCAAGCCGGTGCCGCTGGTCCACGGCCGGCTGTGGCTGCGACCGCTGGCGCGGCGGGGCGGCCTGCCGCGGCCGGGCCTGGGCAAGCCGGTGCCGACAATCAGCTTTGTCGACGCGCTCGACGCCGAGCCGGCCGAGTTCGCGGGCAAGATCGTGCTGGTCGGCGAGACGGCCACCGGCACGACCGACATCCGCGCCAACCCGCTCGATCCGGTGCTGTCGGGCGTTGAGCTGAACGCCGAAATCCTGGCCAACCTGCTCTACGAGCTGCCGGCCGAGCAGGTGCCGCTGGCCGTCGAGCGGGCGCTGATGATGCTGGCCGTGATTCTGCCGGTCTGGTTCTTCCTCTTCCTCCCGCCGCGCCGCGCGATGATCCTGGCGGTGGTGCTGGCGTGCCTCCTGATCGGCGCGATGGAGGCGTTGTTCTGGCTCGGGCGTATGGTGCCCAGTTGGTCGCAGGTCCTGATCGGCGTGTTCGGGTCGACGCTGGTCATGGGCCTGCAGCGCCTGGTCACCGAAGAGCTGCGCAAGGCCGAGCTGCGGCGCAGCTTCTCGATGTACGTCGCGCCCGAGGTGGTCGACCAAATCGCCGACGACCCGAGCATCGCGCACGAGCAGGGGGTGCGCCAGCCGCTGTGCGTGCTGTTCAGCGACATCCGCGGCTTCACCGCCTTCTGCGAAGAGCACGAGCCGGAACGTGTGGTACAGCAGATCGGCGAGTACTTGAGCGCCATGACCGAGGCGGTCGAGCGCTACCGTGGCGTGCTGGACAAGTTCATCGGCGACGCGGTGATGGCGCTGTTCGGCCCGTTCTTGGACGAGGGCGAGAATGAGTCGGCCCTGGCCTGCGTCTGTGCGATCGAGATGCTGCAGCGGCTGGAGGAGCTGAACGAGGAATGGGGCCGCCGGGGCTGGCGTCAGATTAAGATCGGAATCGGTTTGCATTTTGGTGACGCCATCGTGGGAAACATCGGCTCAGGCCGCCGGATGCAGTACACGGCGCTGGGCGATACGGTCAACGCCGCCTCGCGGCTCGAGGGGCTGACCAAGGAGCTGGGCGTCGAGCTGCTGGTCACCGAGGAAGTCCGGCAACGGGCGGCCGAACGGCTGGGTGCGCGGGTGGTGTTCGAGCCGATGGGTGATTTCACCGTACGCAACCGGGCGCGGCCCTTGGCGGTCTACAAGCTGAGTGCCGCGTCGGGCGGGCGGGGAGCAGCAGGCTGATGAGGAAACAGACCGGGAAGCCGACACCGCCGGTGGGGGGAGACGCGTTCCTACGCCAGGCGTTCAGTGACTTGCAGAGCGAGTCGACCAAGCGCGCGAAGCGGATCAAAAAGCACAACCGCGGCGCCACACGGAGCACCCTCGACACCGTCAAGAACACGGTCATCGTGCTGCTGGTCGGTCTGGCCGGCCTGCTCGGCGACGGGCTGCGGCGTGAGACGGCCGAGCTCAAGGCGAGGGTCGCCAGCGTCGCCGGCACGGTCCAGGTGCGGCCGGAGAACAGGGAGCAGTGGCAGCCGGTGACCACCGAGACCGCGCTGGCCGACGGCGACCTGGTTCAGACCAGCGCCGAATCGACCGCGACCTTGGTCTTCCCCGACGGCAGTGCGGTGGCGCTCGACCCGAACACGCAGTTCGAGGTGCGCATCCTGGGCTATGCCCGTGACGGCAAGCGCGAGCGCTCGTTCATGGTCCGCCAGGGCAGCGTGCTGGCCCACGTGAGCAGCTTCTTCGGCGGCGACATCGGCAGCGAGGCGACGGTCTGCACGCCGACGGCCGTCGCCGCCGTGCGCGGCACGGCGTTCCGGGTGGTGCACGATCCTATTTCGGGCCGCAGCGCCGTGCTGGTGGCCGAGGGCACCGTGGCCGTCAAGACGCCGGTGGCCGAGGTCGAGACCACCGTCGGCCGGGCGACGGTATCGCAGGGCTACGTGCTCGGCCAGCCGCAGCAGCTTGCCGGGATGCAGCAGGATGAGCTGAATGCCGGCGCCGATGCGCTGCGCGATCATGAAGAGCCGCCGGGGTTCCTGGTCAACGTCGAGCGCAGGCTGCTCTCCATCGGCGATCCGGTGTTGCAGTTGATCGGCTTGGCGCCCGGCGCGTGGGGTTACGGCAGCATCGACGCGGCGCGGCGCAGCGGCTGCCAAGAGGCGTTGCGCCGGCTGCGCACACACCTGGAGGGCTTGGCGCAGCCGCCGCTGGTGCTGAACCCGGTGACCATGGCCGAACTGAACCTCGACCCGCGCGAGCTGAAGCGCCTGCAGGCCGGCTGGGTCAACGCGATGTTCGACAGCTACCAGGTCTACCCGCCCGATCGCTACGTCGTGCGGGCCCGCGCGCGCGACCGCAAGCGCACGGTCTACGAGATGGACAACGCCGAGATCCGCGAGATCAAGGCGCCATGAGGCCGGCCGCGGCGCGAGCAAGGGGGCGATGACGGTGCTGGTCGGCACGGCGCGGCGCGACATCACCCCCGAGCCGGGCATCTGGATGTCCGGTTACGCCGGCCGCGGCGCCGCCGAAAGCGTGCTCGACCCGCTTGAGCTGACCGCCTTGGCGCTCGAGCTCGACGGCCGGGCCGTGGTGCTGATCACTGCCGACCTGCTCGGCTTCGACGCGGCCTGCGGCGAGACCATCGGCGGCGAGCTGGGCCTGGCGCCCGAAGCGCTTATCCTGGCCGCCTCGCACACCCACGGCGGGCCGGCCTTCGTCCAGCGGATCACGACCGAGGCGGCCCACCTCGATGCGGGTTACCGCGAGCGCGTGCTCGAAGCGGCCGTGCTGGCCGGCCGCGAGGCGTTGGAGCGCCGTAGCGCGGCGGTCGGCTGGTTTGGCCAGGGCGCGACAACGCTCGGCATCAACCGCCGCGGCGCCGAACCGCCACATGGCATGGAGCCGAACCCGGCCGGCTTCTACGACCGCACCGTCAGCGTGCTGGCCTTCGCGGCGCCGGGCTCGACGCGGCCGCACACGGTGCTGTTCAGCGCCGCCTGTCACCCGACCACACTCGGCGCGCAGACGATGCTGAGCGCCGACTGGCCCGGCGCCGCGCGGCGCGCCGTCGAGGCCGCCGTCGAGGGCTGCCGCGCGCTGTTCGTGCAGGGCTGCTGCGGCAACATACGCCCGCGGACGATTGACCTGGCCGAGCCACGCCGGTTCCGGCCGGGGACGCCGGCCGACGTGCAGCGCATCGGCTGGACGTGCGCTCACGAGGTGCTCCGGCTGCTGCTCGACGACCGCCGGCCGTTCGACGGCCCGCTGGTCACCGGCGCCGCCGCCGCGTCGCTGCCCCTGGTCGCCCAACCGACGCCCGACGAGTTGCGCGCGGCCGCCGCCGGCGAGGGCGCCCGGGCGACCTGGGCGCGAGCGCTGCTGGCCGCGCATGGCGAGCGACTACCACGCGCGGTCGACTACCGCGTCACGGCATGGCGATTCGGCGAGTCCTTGGCGCTGGTCGCGCTGCCGGGCGAGGTAGTCAGCGAGCTGGGCGCCGCGGCGCGCGCCGGCGCCGGCTTGCCGCTGCTGCTCGCCGCCTACTGCAACGCCATGCCGTGCTACATCCCGACGGCGAAGATCCTGCGCGAGGGTGGTTACGAAGCGGGTGTCGGGTCGAATCTCTACTATGGCGTGCCGGGCGTACTGGCCGAAGAGAGCGAGCCGCGCATCCTGGCGGCCGTCGAGCGCGCCTGCGGCAAGCTGCCGGCCGTCATCGGACCTTAAGGAAGAGAGCCCGGCTCGGTGGCGTAAACCGAGCGGGGCCAGGGGCAGGCGTCGGAGGACCACGATGCGCATTCTCACCGAGGAGGAGCGCGCCGAGCGTGAGGCGCGCCGGGCGCAGTTCACGGCGGTGGCGCGGGCCGAGGCGGTCGAGGCCGAACCGGCCGACGGCGCGCCGCCGCTGGTCGACCTCGACGAGGTCCGGATCGCCAACCGGTTGGTCCGCCCGCCCGAGCCGAAGACGTTCGAGGAATCCGGCCTGACGCCGCGGGTGCTCGAGGGCCTCATTCTGCGCACTTTCAAGCAGCGCGGAATCATGACTTTCCAGGAAGTCGCCGACGTGCTGCACGTCAACATCGGCGTGGTTGACGAGATGCTCCGCGAGATGCGCGATCGCAAGGCGATTGCCGACCTCAAGCCGCTCCACTTCGACCTGACCAGCTACGGTCACGAGCTATGCGACGACATCGAGCGGACGGACTCCTACGTCGGCCCGGCGCCGGTGCCGTTCCAGCAGTACTGCGACCTGGTGCTGGCGCAATCGAAGCACTCGCTACGCGTGACCGAGGACCAGGTGGTCCACGCCTTCGACGGCTACGCGCTGCGCCCCGAGCTGGTCAAGGTGCTCAAAGAGGGGTTCAACTCGCAGGGCTGCCTGTTCTTCTACGGCCCGCCCGGCAACGGCAAGACGCTGGTCACCGGCGGGCTCCACCGGTTGCTCGACCAGGAGCCGGTGGTGCTGCCCTACGCCATCGAGTTCAACGGCCGGATCGTGCGCTACTACGACGTGGCCTACCACCAGATCTGGCACGAGCAGATGTACGCCGAAGAAGAAGAAGCGCGCGGCGGTCATAAGCCCGATCCGTATGACCGGGCGATCCACGTCCGGCCCGATGCCCGGTTCCTGATCTGCCACGCGCCGCTGGTCATCGTCGGGACGGAGTTCCAGGTCGAGCATTTCGAGATCGCCTACGACGGCGTCTACGACGCGCCGCCGCACATGAAGGCCAACAACGGGGTGTTCATCTTCGACGACCTGGGCCGCCAGACGCAGGATCACAACATGATCCTGAACCAGTTCATCTACCCGCTCGAGTCAAGCGAGGCGATCATCAAGTTCGGCGGCGGGTCGTCGATGCGCGTGCCCTACCGTCAGCGGCTGTTCCTCTCGACCAACCTGAACAAGGACGACATCATCGACGACGCCTTCCGGCGCCGGTTGCTCTACCAGGTCCATGTCGACCGCCCGACGCGGCGGCTGTGGCGCAAGATCTTCCGCCTTGAGGCGAACAAGGCGGGCATGTCCGACGAGGGCCAGATCGCGCGCTGGTGCTCGCTCATCCTCGATTGGTGGGAGCGCGACGGCCGGGTGCTCCGCGCCTGCGACCCACGCAACCTCTTCGTCATGCTGAAGGCCACGCTCGGGCCCGGCGAGGAGCTCGATCGACACGTCTCACACACCGACTTGGAGCGGGTCTACTGGCTCTACCCGGCCGGGTTTGTGATGGATCAGCCCGAGTATGGCGCGGTGGCCAACATCGAGCGGATCCGCCACCTCGTCCGCTGGAGCGACGAAGGCGTGGTGCAGCCCCACGATTGGACCTACGAGTTCCACACCGATCCGACGATTGCCTGGGCCGGGCACCCGCCCGAGGAGTGCAGCTTCCACAGCCCGCCCGACGACTACGACGGCGAAGAGGACGAGGAGCCGTGAGCGAGCCGGTCATCCGCCCCATCGGCGAAGACGACGTGAGCGGCGTGATCGAGCTCTACCAACTGGTCTACGGTGACTCGTTCCCGTTCCCCGAGTTCTACGACGCCGGCTGGGTCAAAAAGGGCATCTTCAGCGACGACATCGAATGGGTCGTCGCCGAGCAGGATGGCGCGCTCCTCGGCACCGCCGCGGTGATGCTCGGCGTCGGCGATCCCGACGACCTGATCGGCGAGGTCGGCCGGCTGGTGGTTCACCCCGACGCACGCGGCGGCGGGCTCGGCACCGACCTGCTCGAGGCGCCCGTGCAACGCTGCTGCAACCACCTCGAGTTCGCCTTTGCCGAGTGCCGTACGGCGCACCCCGGCGCGCAGAAGATAGCCGCCCGGCTGGGCTATAGCTTCGTCGGCTTCGAGCCACTCTGTTACGCCCTGCTGGGCGTCCGCGAGAGCGTCGTCTTCGTCGCCCGGCTGTTCGGCAACGCGCGCCGGTTGCGGCGCAACAACCCACGGGTCATTCCCGACGTCTACGAGCTGGCCGACCTGGCCCTGCGCAACTGCGGGCTCGAGCCCGACCTGCTGGTCGAGCCGACGGCCGAGCCCTACCCGACGCAGCCCGACGGCATCGCCGAGCTGCACGAACTCGACGATCAGCAGGTCTATCGCCTGCTCCGCCTCTCGCGCGGGAGCCTCGGCTGTCGCGAGGTGTTCGGCGGCATGAGGCTCGAGTACGGGTTCCTCAAGCTCAAGGCTCATGCGGCGCGGTACCTGGTGCTCAAGCGCGGCGGGACCATCGTCGGCGGGCTGGGCTACGTCTGCGACGACATCGACTCGAAGGTGCGCATCTTCGAGCTGCTCGCCGTCGACGACCGGGCCAAAGGCCAGTTGCTCGAACAGTCGCTGCGGCAGATCGAGGCGCGGCACGATCCGGCCTTCATCCAGGTCGACGTCAACGCCCACGCGCCGCGCATCCAGCGCACGCTCGACCTGCTTGGTTTCGCCGCCGTGGCCTACTCGCCGTCGATGGTCTTCGACGCCGGCGAGCGGCTCGACGTGGTCAAGATGGTCAAGCTGCGGGTACCGCTCAAGCTCGACGGCGTGCAGCTCCACGAGCCGGCGGCCGAGGTCGCGGCGGTGGTCCAGCGCAGCGTGGCGGCCAAGTCGCGCGGCTTTGCGCTCGACAATGTCGCGCGCCGCGTCGGGGTCTTCCAGGGCCTCAGCGACCTGCAGCTCGGCTGCGTCGCGGCCGCCTGCAGCGAGGTGCCGTATCAGCCGGGCGAGTCGGTCTTCGCCCAGCACGGCGCCGATCAGGCGCTGTTCGTCGTCCTTGACGGCGCGGTCGACATCCTGCTCGGTGACCCGCCGCGCCGACTGGCGACCATCACCCAGGGCGAGATCTTCGGCGAACTGGCGTTGATCGACGAGCTACCGCGCAGCGCCGGAGCGATCTGCCGCGAGCCGTCCCGGTTGCTGGTCATCCGCCACGACGACTTCGCCGCGCTGATCGACCGCGATCCCGCCCTCGGCGCGCGGGTGTTGCGCAACATCGCCCGCACGCTGTCGAGCCGCCTGCGGCGGGCCAACCAGCAGATTGAGTCGCTGCTCAGCGAGCCCGACCGGCTGCTCTGACCGGCTACTCGCCCGCCGGTTCGGGCGCCGGCGCCGGTGTGGGCGCGGGTGCCGGCGCCGGGGCTGGGGCCGGCGCAGGCGCCGGCGGTGGCGGCTCGGCCACCACGGGTGCCGGCTCGGGTTCGGCCGCCACCGGCGTGGGCTCGACGATCGAAGGCCCGCCGACCGGCACCCCGTCAGGCGCCGCGGGGTCCGGAATCTCGATCACCGTCGGCTGCTCGTCGGGCCGGGCCGCCGCGTCGGGTCGGGCGGCGTCGCGCTGCTCGGCCTGGGCCATGGCGGCGGCCGCCTGTTCGGTCAGGTCCGGTTGGACAATCGGCTCATCGCCCGACTCGCTGCGCTCCTCCTCGGCTTCCTGTTCGGCGTCCGAGGCGCCGGCGTCGGTCAGCTCCATGCCGGGCCCGGCGGCGTTCGAGGTGGGGAAACGGTCGGGCCATGGCTGGCCGCGTTTGCGGGCCAGGCCGCGGGAGAAGAGCACCACCTTGCGCCACATCGGCGCGCAGAAGCCGGAGCCGGTGGCGCCGAACATCCGCGCGTTGGCGTCGTTGCCGACCCAGACGCCGACGCAGAGGCCCGGCGTGAAGCCCATGAACCAGACGTCCTTGGCGCTGTTCGTCGTGCCGGTCTTGCCGCCCACCGCCGAGTTGATCTGCGCCGGGCGCCCGGTGCCGCTGCTGACCACGCCTTGCAGCATGCTGTTCATCATCGTGTACGAGCGGCCCGACATGATGCGGGTCAGGTTCGGCCGGCCCTGGAACAGCACCCGGCCCGACGACTTGGTGACCCGCTCGATGGCGTACGGTGCCACCTTCAGGCCACCGTTGGCGAACGAGCAGTAGGCGGCAGTGTGCTCGAGCGGCGTCACTTCGCCCGAGCCGAGGCCCAGCGAGGGGAAGGCGTGGAGGTACTTGCCGTCAGGGTCGTAGCCCCACTCGCGCGCCTTGTTGACCACATTGTGCGGGCCGGTCTGAATGATCACCCGCACGGCGACCACGTTGCAGCTCACCGCCAGGGCGTGGGCGATGGACATCGGTCCCTGCTGTGCTTCGGAGTAGTTTTGCGGCGTGTAGACTCCCCAGTAACCGCGGAATGTGGCCGGCGACGCGTTGTAGGTCGAGCTTGGCGTGAGCCGCACTCGCGGATGCTCCATCGCGGTGGTGTAGACGATGGGCTTGAAGCTCGACCCAGGCTGGCGATGCGCCTGCCAGGCGCTGTTGAACTCGTCTTTCTGAAAGTCCGGTCCGCCCACCATGGCGGTGATGGCGCCGGTGCGCGGATCGATGCAGACAATCGCCCCGCGGTTGGCCCGCGTCCGGGCCAGGCCGGCCAGGCCCTCGCGCAGGGTCTGCTGGGCGTAGTCGTAGAGCTCCAGGTCGAGCGTGGTGTGGACCTGCAGCCCGCCGCGGTAGACCTCGTCATGGCCGTACCGGTCGATCAACTCCTGCACCACATAGGTGGTGAACCAGGGCGCGCGGTAGTACTTCAGTCGCCAGCGCTCCTGGCCGCGTTGCCGCGGTTTGAGCGGCTCGGCCTTCGCCGCGGCATAGGCGGCCTGGTCGATGTAGCCGAGCTCGAGCATCTTGGCCAGCACCACGTTGCGCCGCTCGACGCACAGGTCGGGGTGGTCGAACGGCGAGTAGCCTTGCGGATTGCGCGCCAGGCCGGCAATCGTGGCACACTCGGCAAGCGTCAACTGGCCGAGCGTCTTGCCCTTGGTCGGCTCATCGGGGTTGGCAAAGAAGGTGTCGGCGGCGGCGTTGACGCCGAAGGCGCGGTGGCCGTAGCAGATTTGGTTGAGGTAGAGCTCGAGGATCTCGTCTTTCGAGAACTTGCGCTCAATCCGCAAGGCCAACAGCGCCTCTTGCAGCTTGCGGGTGATGGTCTGGCGCTTGACCAGGTAGATCTCGCGGGCGAGCTGCTGGGTGATGGTCGACCCGCCCTGCATGCTGCCGCCGAGGTTCTCCTTCACCGCGCGGGCGATGCCGCGCAGGTCGGCGCCGGGATGGTCGTAGAAGCGCTGATCCTCGATCGCGATGGTCGCCTCGCGGAGCGCCCGCGGCACTTGCGCCAGGTCGACCACCTGCCGGTTCTCTTCGAACAGACTGGCCAGCAGCGTACCGTCGGCGGCGTAGATGCGGGTGGTCTGCTCCATCTCGTACTCGTCCATCGTCGCCGCGTCGGGGACGAGCGGTTCGACGGTGGCGTAGACGCCGCCGAGCAGACCCACCACCAGCGCATCGACCAGGAGCGTGGCGACGAACACCCAGCGCAGCACCGAAACCGGCGGTCGTGGCTGACGAACCCGCTCCATGAGTGCATCCAGGCCGGCGCGCACCGGCCAATCGTAAGGACATTCTAGAAAGCCCGGTGGCTTCCGTCAATCGCCGCGGCCGCCGCTCAGGCCGAGCGGAAGAGCCGCATCAGCCCGCCGCGCGGCAGGTCGGGCACGGCGATGGCCGCCGGGGCGCCCAGGTCGGCCAGCAGCGCTTCGGCGGCGAGGTAACCGCTGCGCACCGCGCTCTCCATGGTCGACGGCCAGCCCGTCGCCGTCCAGCAGCCGGCGAGGTAGCAGCCGGGCAGGCGCGTGCGCGGGCCCGGCCGCCAACGGTCACTGCCCGGCGCCGGCAGCAGCGTGGCGCGCTGCTCCAGGCAGCTCGCGGCGCGGGCCGGATCGGGCAGGCCTGGCCACACGCGGCGCAACGCCGTCAGCGCGCGGTCCACCCGCTGCTCGACGCTCAGGCCGCGCCAGTCGCGCGCCGCGCTGGCGACGACACTCAGGTGCCGGCCGCCGTCGAAGCTCATCACCCAGTCGATATCGTGACCGATGAAGCCGACCACCGGCTCGTCGAGCACCGGCGCGTCGAAGCCGAGGTGCACGCCGAGGAGCGGCACGGCCTCGAGCCGGCTCGGCGCCGCGCCGGCGACGGCCTCGGCCAGGCCGTGTGGCAGCACGCCGCCGAGCTGCCGCCAGTGGACCGCGACCAGCGTCGCGTCGAACCGCTCGCCGCCCACACCGGCCACCCGGCCATGTTCGAGCCATAGCCGACCGGCCGCGTGGCGGAGATCGATCCCGTCAGCACGAAATGCCCGGCGCATCGCTACGTCGTGGAGGTCGGACAGGGGCACCCGCGGCACGCCGAGGCGGAACGCGTCGCGGTGGCGCATCAGCCCGTCGAGGAAGAAGAAGGCGCCGTAGCGGGCCGATACCTCGCCCGGCTCGGCGTTGAGCACCGAGGCGATCATCAACCGCCAGAAGCCGGCCAGCGCCGGGCTGTCCGTCGGCCGAAGCCAGTCGGCGAAGGTCCTGCGGTCGAGCCGCTCGAGCCGCCGGCCGGCCAACAACAGCCGTCCGAACGCCGCGGCCAGGATGAGCCGATCGGCGAGCCGAAGCTCGGGCAGCAGCCCCAGCGTCGGCGCCAGGTGGAGCGGCGGTGGCAGCGGCCAGGCGGCGAAGGAGCCGCGCTCGCCCGTCGGTCCGATCAGGAGTACCGATTCGTGCCAGTCGATCTGGTTGAGCACGCCAAGCCGGCCGTAGAGGTCGAGCTGATTCACGCAGCAGCCCAACAGCACGTGCTGCGCATTGTCGAGCGGTTTGTCCCAGCCGCTGGCGGTGTACGACGAGGCCCGGCCGCCGAGGGTGGGCCGCTTCTCGTACAGCGTCACCGCGCAGCCCTGCTCGGCCAGGGCCAGTGCGGCGGCGCAGCCGGCCAGACCGCCGCCGACGACCGCTACCCGCGCCAAGTCGGCCACCAGCGCGCGGCGTAGGCCCGCGCCAGCACCGCCGCCGCGTCGATCGGAGCACTCGGCCGGCCGGCACGGAGTCGGGCCAGTAGCCTCCGGTAGCGCTGGGTCAGGGCCACCATCGGCACGCGGTCGTCCGGCCGCAGCCGCTCGAACAGCGGCTCGGCGCGGCGATACTCGGCCTCCGCGCGCTGCGCCGCCTGCGCCGCGACCTGGCGCAATGTCGGGGAGTCGAGCAGTCCGGCGCCGAGCTCGCCGTCGACACCGGGCACGGGGAGGTAGAGCCGATCGCGCGCGGCGTCCTCGGCCACATCGCGGACGATGTTGGTCAACTGCACCGCCCGCGCATTGTGGGCCGAGAGCGCCAGCGTCGCGACGTCGCGATAGCCCAGAATGCGCAGGCAGGCCTCGCCGACGGTGCCGGCCACGCCGTCGCAGTAGCGCTCGACCGACTCCCAGGTGGCCAGGCGCACCGGCTCGAGGTCGCCCGCGCAGGCGGCCAGGCAGTCGTCGAACAGCCGCCGCGGCAGGTCGCAGCGCGCGGCGGTGTGAGCGACGGCGCTCAGCCAGCCGGACGGCCGGCCGTTGAGCGCGGCGGTCACCGCGGCCGACCACGCGGCAAAGCGCTCGCGCCGCTCCTCGGCCGGTGCGTCGGCGTCGACGATGTCGTCGGTCTCGCGGAAGAAGGCATAGACCGCCATCACATCGTCGCGCCGCTCGATGGGGAACAGCCTCATGCCGAGCGCGAAGCTGCTGCCGGCGCCGGCCACCCGTTGCCGACACTCGTCATAGGCTGCCGCTCGGCTCAGGCCCACGGCGGGCGACCTCCCGCGAGCACGCGCAGCATCAGTCCGACCTTGGCCGCGCGGCTCAGCGTCGGCCGGCTCGAGAGCGTGTCGTAGCCCTGGCGCTCGATCCGGTCGAGGATGCTCCACCCACCGGCGACGAAGAGCGTCACGTCGCGGCGAAGGTGGCCGTCCACTCGCTCGAGCAGCGGCAGGCCGGCGCGGAACAGCTCCCGCGTGCGGTCGACCTCAAAGCGCATCAGGTCGGCGAATCGCGCGTCGAACCTTCGCGCGGCGATCTGCTCTTCGCCGACGCCGAAGCGCGCCAGGTCCTCGGCGGGGAAGTAGACCCGGCCCTTGTCCCAGTCGCGCGTCACGTCCTGCCAGAAGTTGGTTAGCTGCAGGCCGGTGCAGATGCAGTCGGACAGCCGTTGTCGCTCGGCGTCGCGATAGCCGCCGAGGTAGAGCACCAGGCGGCCGACGGGATCGGCGCTGTTGGCGCAATAGCCGCGCAGCTCGTCGAAGGTGGCGTAGCGGGTCTGCCGGCGGTCCTGACAGAAGGCGTCGAGCAGCCGGTCAAACGGCTCGACGGGCAGGTCGAACTGCGTGATGGTCTCGCCCAGGGCGACAAAGACGGGGTGCTCGGCCCGGCCGTCGAAGCAGTCGTGGAGCTGGGTACGCCAGCGTGCGAGCAGCTCGAGGCTGGCCGCGGGGTCGCTCACCTCGTCGGCCAGGTCGTCGCTGATCCGGCAGTAGGCGTAGAGGTTGGCGAAGTGCTGGCGGAGCGCGCGGGGCAGGAACCACGAGCCGACGGTGAAGTTCTCGTAATGTTCGTGGGCCAGCCGCCGGCAGAACTCGCGCGCCGCCGCCGGCGCGACAGGCGTCGGGTCGGCCAGGCGGTAGCGCTCGACCAGCGACTGCGACACGCACGGCTCCGGCTGAATCATACCGCCCGGTGTGCGGAGCGGCAAGGACGGCCGGGTCTGGTCCGTGCCGCCAGGGCTGCAGACCGGCTATAATGGTATGCCCGGCGGTGGCGGAGCAGAGGTAAGTAATGGGCATTACGCTGAACCTGGACGACGAAACCGCCGAACGGGCCCTCGCGCTCGCCCGCGAGCGGGCGCTGACGGTCGACCAGTTGGTGTCCGAGCTGCTTCGTAGGGCGTGCGACGAAGGACCGGGCGACGCGTTCGCGCTCTCGGCCGACCGCTACCACGGCCGCTCGGAGCCTGGCTGGCGGTTCAACCGAGCGGAGTGCTGGGGCCGGGACGGCAGGTGGTGACGTACGATGCCGCGAGGCTTCATTGATACCAACATTGCCGTCTATGCGGTCGACATCCAGGACCCGATCAAGCGCTCGGTCGCGAAACGTCTGATCACCGACCTGCTCAACCAGGGGCAGGCGGTTGTCTCATCGCAAGTGCTGGTCGGGTTTGCGAGCACCGCTCTCGGCAAACTGCATCTGCCGGCCATCGGCGTCTGCGAACAGGTGCGTCTTCTCGCCGCCAACCACGTCGTACCGATTGCTGAGGATCTTGTCTGCGATGCGGTGAACGCCAGGGACGCCTACCAGCTCAGCTTCTGGGATGCCTGTATCATCGTCGCTGCCGAACGGGCTGGCTGCGGGGTGCTCTACACCGAGGACCTGATCCACGGTCAGCAGTACGGATCGGTGCGAGCGGTGAATCCGTTCGCACCCGAGGCACCTGCGGCGGAGCAGAGCAGGGCGGGCCCACCTGTTGCCGATGGATAGTCGCGAACCGACGTAGCCGCCTAGGGACCGGTCGCCATGCCGCTGATGCTCCTCTGCCTGCTCGCCCCGCCCCCGCTGCGGGTGATGACCTACAACATCCGCCACGGCGAAGGGCTCGACGGGCAGATTGACCTGGAGCGAATCGCCGAGGTGATCCGCGCGGTCGACCCCGACGTCGCCTGCCTGCAGGAGGTGGACCAGGGCGTCGCCCGCACCGGCCGCGTCGACCAGCCGGCCGAGCTGGCCCGGCTGACCGGCCTGCACGCCACCTTCGGCGGCAACCTCAAGTACCAGGGCGGCGACTACGGCAACCTGGTCCTCAGCCGCGCTGCGCCGCTCCGGCAGCGCAACCTCAAGCTGCCGCTCGAGCCGGGCGCCGAGCGGCGCGGCTGCCTGATGGTCGAGCTGCCCTACGCCGGCGGCGAGGTCTCCGTGGCCTGCACCCATCTCGCGCTGGAAGCCGAGGTCCGGCAGCTCGAGGTGGCGGCCATCCTGGCCGAGCTCGACCCGGCCCGGCCGGCGGTGCTGGCCGGCGACTTCAACGAGCGGCCCGACGGACCGGCCGTCGCCCGGCTGCTCGAGGTCTTCGCCGACAGCTTCGCCGCCCGGCGCGACGGGCCCGGGCAGACCTTTCCGGCCAACGCCGAGGACCGGCGGATCGACTATCTGCTGCACAGTCCGCGGCTGGCGGCGGTCGCCGCGCGGGTGGTGGTCGAGGAGCCGGCGCGAGTAGCTTCGGACCATCTGCCCTACGTCGCGGAGTTCGTGCCGGCCGGCTAACGCCCGCGCTGCGTGGCCAGCAGGTCTTCGTGCTCCTTGAGCAGCACGCCGAGGGTCTCGCTGAGGACGCGGTCGTCAATCGTCTCGGCGTTGAGGGTAACCAGGGCCAGCGCCCAGTCGAGCATCTCGCTGATGCTCGGCGGCTTGCGCAGCGGGCGTTGCCGCAGGCGCTGGACGAATCGCACTGCCTCTTCGGCCAGCGCCGCCTCGAGCCCCGGCACGCGGCGGCGCACGATGGCCAGCTCGCGTTCGAAATCGGGGTAGCCGAGGTGGAGGTAGAGGCAGCGGCGGCGCAGCGCCTCGGCCAGAGTGCGGGTGGCGTTGCTGGTCAGCACGACCCACGGGCGGTGTACGGCGCGAATGGTGCCGAGTTCGGGAATGCTGACCTGGAAGTCGCTCAGCAACTCGAGCAGGAAGGCCTCGAACGCCTCGTCGGCGCGGTCGAGCTCATCGACCAGCAGCACGCACGGCCGGGGTGACCTGAGCGCCTGGAGCAACGGCCGCGGGAGCAGGAACTGCTCGGAGAAGAAGGCGCCCTCCTGGCCGGCCAGTCGCCCGGCCGCCTCGCTGAGCGTCGTCGCGCCGGCGAGCAGGTCGCCGACTTGCTCGCGCAGCAGCGAGGCAAACAGGAGCTGCTTGCCATACTCCCACTCATACAGCGCCCGCGCCTCGTCGAGCCCTTCGTAGCACTGGAGGCGGATCAGTGTCCGGTCGTCGGCGGTGGCGAGGGCTTTGGCCAGCTCGGTCTTGCCAACGCCGGGCGGACCCTCGACCAGCAGCGGCTTCTCGAGCCGGGCCATGAGGAAGCAGGTGACGGCGGTGGCGTCGTCGGCGAGGTAGGCCTGGTCCAGCAGTGCGGAGGCGAACTCATCCGGCCGGCCGAACCTCATCCGATTGACTCCAGCGGCATGATACCATCGCTCACCCCTCCAGCACCGACGCCGCCAGCTCCAGCGCCTGCTCGCGACTCATCGCTCGACCGGTGGCCTGCGCCGCCGCGAGCGCGCCGCCGCCGAGTTCTTGAGCGAGTTGGTCGGTCAGCGCTTCGATGCGCCGGTGGTCGAGGCGATTGAGCGGACGGTGCGCCGCCTGCACCGCCGTCTCGAGGGCGCCGAGAGCGGTCGCCGCGAGATGCGGATCGGGCGCGAGGGAGGCGGCCGCGCTGAGCAGCACCATCTCGACGTACGGTTGCGTCTCTTCGCGCAGCCGCGGCGCCAGCTCGGCGAACCAGGCCTTGGCCTCGTCCGGCCGTCCGGCCTCCAGCGCCGTCCGTCCAAGGTCGCTGAGGAGGCTCAGCTCGGTCAGCCGGTCACCCAGCTCACGGTGCGCCGCCAACGCGGCGAGAAGGTGTTCGGTGGCCGCATCGTACCGCTCGAGGGAGAGTTCGAGCAGCCCAAGCGTAGCGGCGTTCACCGCCGCGCCCTTCGGGTTGCCGATCCGCCGGTTGATCTCCTGCGCCTGCTCGACTAGCGCCCTCGCCTCATCGAGCCGACCGAGGTAGGCGAGGCTGTTGGCCAGGTTCGCCATGGCGGCTGCCTGGCCAAGCGAGTGGTCGAGCACACGGAAGATGGTGAGCACCTCGCGTTGGTAGCGCTCGGCGTCGTCGTACTGCTCGTGCTCAAGGGCGATGTTGGCCAGGCCGGTCAGGGCCACCGCGCGGCCCTCCGGGTCGTCCAGCTCGGTCATCAGCGCCAGACCCTCGCGATACAGCTCAAGCGCGCGGTCGAACTGCCGCCAATGGAAGCAGACGTTGGCCAGCAGATTGACCGTGCTGGCCAGCGAGGCGGGCGTGCCGTGGAGGCGGTCGAGCGCCAGCGCCTCCTCGGCCGCCGCGGCCGCTTCGCCACCGCGGCCGCGTAGCGTCTCAAGCTGGCCCAGCCGGCGCAGAACCTGAACCCGCGCGACCGGGCAGAGCTCAGGCACGTGGACCATTCGGCTCAACCGCTCGACGCCTTCGCTCCAGTGGCCCCGAACGAACCAGAACCAGGCCAGCCGAACGGCCAACCCGGCTGCCTGGTCGGCTGTCGGCCCGGCAGTCCACCAATCCAGCGCTGAGCGCAGGTTGTCGTGGTCGGCGGTGATCTGCCGCATCACCTCGGCCTGCCCGGCGCCACTGAACGACGGCTCGAGCGACCGCAGCCAGTCGGCGTAATACTCGCCGTGGCGAGAGCGCAACGCCACCGCCTCCTCGCCGGCGCCGAGCTTCTCCCGCGCGTACTGCCGGACCGTCTCGAGCAATCGGTAGCGGCTGGCCGGCTCCTCGTCGAAGACCAGCAGCGACTTGTCGACCAGGCTGGTCAACAAATCGAGCACCTGCCAGGCCTCGAGCGGCGCGGTGCCGCAGACCGCTTCGGCCGCCTCGAGCGTGAACCCACCGACGAACACCGACGCGCGCGCCAGAAGCAGCCGCTCGTCTTCCTCGAGCAGGTCGTAGCTCCAGTCGATCAGCCCCTGCAAGGTCTGTTGCCGCGGCAGCGCGGTCCGGCTGCCGCCGGTCAGCAAGCGGAAGCGGTCGTCGAGCCGGGCGGCAATCTGCTCCGGCGACATCGCGCGCACGCGTGCCGCAGCCAGCTCAATCGCCAACGGAATCCCGTCGAGCCGGCGGCAGATCTGGACCACCTGCGCGGCGTTCTCGCCACTCAGCTCGAAGCCCGCCCGGGCCGCCCTCGCCCGCTCGACGAACAGCTGCACCGACTCGATCTGTGATAGCGCCGCCGGCGCGGTGGTGTCGGCCGGCAGCTCGAGCGACGGCACCTGGTAGCTCGCCTCGCCGGCGATGCCGAGCGCCTCGCGACTGGTGGCCAGGATGCGCACGCCGGCACACTGCTGCAGCACACCGTCGGCGAAGGCGGCGGCCTGGTCGAGCAGGTGCTCGCAGTTGTCCAGGATCAGCAGCAGGCGTTTGCCGACCAGGTGCTCACGCACCAGTTCGCCGGCCGACCTGCCGGGCCGTTCGACCAAGCCAAGCGTGGCGGCGACCGCGTGCGGCACCTGCCCAGGCTCGCGCACCGGCGCCAGCTCGATCAGCCAGGCGCCGTCGGGCTCGTGGCTCAGGCGCGCCGCGGCGGCCTGCAGCGCCAGTCGTGACTTGCCCGCCCCGCCGATGCCGGTCAGGGTGACCAGGCGATGCTCCGCGAGTCGTTCGAGCACGGCCGCCAGCTCTCGCTCTCGGCCGATGAACGAGCTGAGCTGGAGCGGCAGGTTGTTGGGCAGGCTCGAGAGCGAGCGGAGCGGGGGGAACTCGTCGGCGAGTTCGGGCGCGACCAGTTGATGCACCTGGATCGGCCGCGCCAGGTCACGCAGCCGGTGGCTGCCCAGGTCGCGCAGCGCCAGCCCGTCATCGAGCCGGCCGAGCCGCGCCGCCGCCTCGCCCGAAACGACCACTTGGCCGCCATGCGCGGTGGCCAGCAGTCGGGCGACGCGGTTGACCGTCGGGCCGAAGTAGTCATCGTCACGCTCGTCGGCCTCGCCACTGTGGAGCGCCATGCGCACGCGTAGCGGCAGGCCGTCGAGCCGGCTCACGGCACGCTGCCCGGCGACCGCCGCGGCGACGGCGTCGCTCGGCTCGCCGAAGGCCGCGCAGAAGGCATCGCCAATGGTCTTGAAGACCCGCCCGCGGTGGCCGGCAATCGCCTCGGCCAGCAGCCGGTCGTGGCGTGCCAGGGCGCTCCGCATCGCCTCGGGCTGCTCCTCCCACAGGCGGGTCGAGCCCTCGATGTCGGTGAACAGGAAGGTCGTCGGGTGGTCGAGCTGCGGGCCCATCGGCGGGCTATGGCTCCTGGGTGGAGTCAGTATGGGGCCGTGCCGGCCGGGCCGGCCGGGCCGGGCGGAGCGCCGCGCGCGCCAGGGCGAGCAGCAGCAGCAAGCTGGTCAGGTGAGCCGGCAGGCGCCAGAGCGGCGTGAAACCCGGATCGAGCGCGGCACCCGCGTCAGGTGCGGGTCCGGCCGAGCGCGCCCAAGCCGCGAAGCCGTCGACCACCGGCAGACGACCCAGCAGGTAGTCACGGCCGCCGCGCCGGCGGACCGGCCAGAGCAGCGCCTCCTGACTGCCGGTCAGCGCGCGGAGGAGCGACCCGTCGCCGGCCAGCCTCGCCGCCGCGGGCGCGACCACCGAGGCCGATGGTGACAAACCGAAGATCAGCGGACCCGAGTCGACATCGCCCGTGGCGCGGACACCGCGCCGGTACTCGCGCACGCCCGGCAGGCCGGCCGGCGCGGCGACGAAGTGCCGGCGGAAGCGCTGGTAGTGGACGGCGGCCAGATTGCCTTCGAGCTCGAACAGGAACGGCAGCAGGAGCGTCTGGGACGAGCCCCGGGCCGGTCCCTGGGGCTGGCCGCTGACCGGATCGCAGGCGTGGGCGAACAAGCCGGTGGCCGGGTCGAGGCCGATGTCGGCGGCCCGTAACCAGGACTCGATCAGCGGCTCGAACCGCGCCGGCAGGAGCTGGCCATGCAGTCGCAGCGCAGCGACGGCGACGATGCTGTCCACCGGCCAGGCCTGCGCCGGGTAGCTGGCCAGGAATGGGCTGTCGGCGGCCTCGAACGCCGCGGCGAGGGCGTCGCACCGCGCCTCGAACTCGGCCACGTCGTCGGGCCGTCGGTCGGGCGGCGCGGTCAGGGCCAGCAAGCCGCCGTGCAGCCGGGCGCACCAACCGGCGTAGAAGACGCCGTAGGGCGGATCGAGGCTCGGCTCGAACGGTCGCCGGCCATCCGCGGAGTCGATCGCCAGCAGCGCCGCGCGGGCGTGGGCGCAGGCTTCGGCCCGGCGCTCCGGCTGGTCGCGTCCGACGTTCAGCCAGGCCAGGCCGTAGGTCGCGTGGGTGAACAGGTAGCCCTCGGGAAACTGCTCCTGCATCCGCTCAGCCGCGCCGGACCGCAGCGCATCCTGCAGGAGCCGCAGGTGCGGCGTCACGTCGGGCTCGGCCGGGGCGTAGAGGCGGACGTTCCAGACCGCGACCAGCGAAGCGAACAGCGCCGCCGCGACGCGGTTGAGCCGGGGTCTCATGGTTCATTCACAGGGCACGGTCCGGCGGGGCCGCTACCCATCCAGCGCATCCTCGGCGCCGGAGCGGGCGTACAGCTCGATCTCGCGGAGCTTGTCCGCAACATCCTGCGCCAGCTCATCAAACGTCACGCAGAGGATCCGCTTGGACTCGACCACCACATGCTCCCGCCGCCACTCCAGGCGCTGCCGTTCGGTTGGGCCGAGGAAGCGGTCGCGCCCGACAACCAGGATGCCGTCGTACGTGATGTCGCGACTGCCGAACAGCGCTTCCATGCTCTGCGAGCCGGCTTGATCGCGCAACAGCCAGAACCAGTCCATGAGCTGGCTGTAGCCGTGCTCGAAGCGTGGCGACCACTCAGGTGCCAGCCGGGAGCGATGACGGAACAGACTGTTGTGCCGGCCGTCCTCGAATTCGATCAGGCAGAACCGGCGCACGCGGGAACTGCCGACAACCAGGTCGCAGACGAACTGCCCGAACAGGTCGAACTCAAAGGCAATTAGGTCCGGCTTGGGCATCCGTGCGGCGAGCCACGACAGCGCGGCTGCCAATTGAAGGTGACTCCTGAAGAACGGTCGAACGTCGCCCGACTCGGTCAGTTCATCTCGTTCGGCGAGCAACCGAACGTACTCCTCCACCTCCGTGGCGCATCGCGCAGGGTCAAAGCGCAGCGGATTCAGCGACGTCATGACCAACCCAACCCTGTCGCCTCAACCGTAGACGCGCTGTATCGGCATCACGTCCTGCACCTCCACGCGGCCCGGGGCGGGCGCGATGAGCACGCGCAGATCGCCGTACTTGAGCGCCCAGACCGACTCGTCCGAGTCGAGGCGGACCAGCTCGATGCCGGTCGGTACGTTTGGCCAGGCACGAGCCAGCGCCGACAACCGCCCTTCGAGATCCAGTTGTTCGCTCCGTGCCAACGTGGACCAAGCCGCCTTGGCGCGGCGCGTGAATTGGACCACCGTGCTCTCCTGCTCAGGGGCCTGCGCCGACGCCCAGTATACCCCATCCGAGCTCACCCCGCCGCAATCCGCCCCTCTTCGGTCACCTGCAGCGGCGCGCCTTCCAGGTCGGTCAGCCGCACCGACAGCAGCCACGAGCCCGGCCCCTGCTGGCTCTCGATCAGCAGCACGTTGCGGCCGGGGCGGAGCGTGATCTCGGCCTCGCCTCCATCGGGGTCGACCACGTGGACGCCCGAGACATCGACCACCAACTCGCCGTTGAGCCAGGCGCGCACGCCGTCGTCACCGCCGACCAGCAGCCGCAGGCGGGTCTCGGCCTCGACCTCAATCGTCCGCAGCGCATAGGCCAGGCAGTTGCCGCGATCGCCGTACCGCGCGCCGAAGTCGACCGAGTATTGGCCCGACTCGGGCGACGGCACGTGCTGCTCCTGCGGCCGAGCCAGCAGCGACTCGCTCAGCGCGCCGAGTGCCGCGGCGTCCAGCTCGGGCGGCGCCGGCGCGAACGGCCAGTCGGCGGGCGCCTCGCTCAACCGCCAGCTCGTCAGGTACCAGGCCGGGTTGCGTGCGGCGCGCTCGTTGAAGTAGAGCGACCGGCCGGCCGAGTCGAAGACGATCAACGTCCCGCCGCGCGGGTTGCCGAGTGCCTCGTGCAGGGCCGTCCGCGACAGGCTCAGCGTGGTCTGTCCCTGTGCGCCCGGCGCCGGGCTGATCAGCTTCTCGTCGACCACCTGGTACTGCAGCACGGCGATGCCCGCGGGTGCGGTCACCTCGACCGTGTCGTTGGCCCAGTCGACGCGGGCCGACGGCGCGGCCAGCTCGCTGGCCGGCGGCTCGTCGGGCTGGAACCAGGGCTGGAACCGCAGCCGGTCGCTGAAGTACGGGTCCCAGTAGGGCATCTCGTCGTCGCGGTAGGCGTGCGGCTCGGCGCGTCGACGCGTCGGCGCCTCGAGCGGCATGAAGTAGTAGTCGAAGTGGTCGAACCCGCGCGCCATGATGCACCGGCCGTCGTGGCTGTGCGGCAGGCCGAAGGTGTGACCGAGCTCGTGCAACCAGGCGCCGATGCCGGTCGCCGCCATGGCCCAGTTGGTGCCGCGATAGGCGGTGTCATCGGCGACGTGCTCGGTGTCGACCAGCGTGGCGTCACTGAACGCGCGCTCGACCTCGGCCAGCGTCGCCGGCCAGGCATAGAGCGCGTTGGCCGAGAAAACGGCCAGCCCGCCGCCGCCCAGGGCGGTGTGGCCGAGCGTGCGCTGCTGCTCGCGGTCGTAGGCGACAAAGCCGTTCATGCACAGCACCTTGTCGCGGCCCCAGTCGAAGGTCCGCGCGAGGAAGCGGTTGGTCCGCTGCCATTGATCGCCGGGGTCGCGCTGCCGCATCGCCTCGGCCGGCTCGTCATAGGCCAGGGTGTGAACCACCGGCCGGCCGTCGTCACCCTCCTCCAAGGCGAAGGTCAGTCGACCGTGGCCGTGCGCCTGCATCGCCTCGGCGGTGAACGTCTGCATCAGCCGCGCCGCGGTCTGCAACCGAGTGACGTGATCCTGCGGCGCCGCCGGATCGGGATGCGGGTAGACCGTCTCGCCCTCGCTGCCGTTGAGATAGACCAGCCGCACCCGGCGCTGGTTGGTCATCGGGCGGTAGCGCAGCGTGAGCGACAGCTCGTCGTCGCCGGCGGTTACCCGCAGTCGGTTGTCGCCCGGCCGCAGCTCGACCAGGAGGGCGAACCGCCCGGCGGCGATGGCGGCCGAGTAACGCCCGTCGGGCCGCTCGCTGTCTTGGTTGACCACCTCGGCGCGACCGTCCGCATCGGTCGTGCCGCGGAGCAGGGCGACCGGGTATCGCAGCTCCTCGCCGCCGGCGAGGTTGGTCACGCTGGTGGCACCCAAGACAGGCGCGGACAGCAGTAGCACGAGCAGACAACGTGGGCTCATCCGGCAACTCCGCGCCGCATGATAACGGATTGTCGGCCCGGCGAAGTAACGCGGCCCTGACAGAGGTCAGGGCCGCGTGTGGAACCACCTCTCAACCGCGCCTACGGAACAGGGGTAAGGTCAAAGCCGGCCGGTGCCGTGACGGGCGCCCAACTGCCGATGAAGGTCTGCCGCGGGAAGCCGTTGACACTGCCGTCGAGCAGCAGCACGTTGCCCTGCTCGGAGTGCGGCCAGACCGACTTGCCATTGACCTGCGTGAACAGCCCGTTGTCGGCCAGCAGGGCGATCTCGGTCGGGTTGCACGAGACCGTGTCGAGCGGCCGGGCGACGAACGAGGCGGCGTTGCCCAGCCGGCGGAAGGTCACGCCCTGGGTGACCAGCTTGTCGTACATCTCACCGTCGGTGCGCAAGAAGTTGGCCACACTCGAGTAGCCCGCCTCGCCGGCGGCCAGCCCCGCGTCGCTGGCCCAGTCGGTGGTCGTCTGATCCTGGAAGACGTCGGCGGGACAGAAGAAGATCTGGTGGTCATTGCCGGCGTAGTTGCGCTTGAGGTTGTAGAAGACCGACGCCAGGCCGGTCTGGAACTGCGCCCCGGCGGCCCACTCGGCGGCGATGGTGTAGGGGCCGCCGTCGATACCACTCCAGTTCGGCCCGCGCTTGTGGTCGTCGACGTACATCTTGTACGACTTGCCGAGCTGCGACAGATTGCTGCTGCACGACGTCTTCTCGGCCTTGCGCTGCACGCTGACATAGACCGGGAACAGGATCGCGGCCAGGATAGCGATGATGGCGATAACCGTCAGCAGCTCGATCAGCGTGAACCCGCGCCGCGAATGAAATCCCATGGCAATGCCCTCGCTCTTGCGCGCGCAACCTCATTCTACCCGCGTCTCGGCCGCGCGTAAACACCAGCCTAGCGCCGCGCGCCGAGCGCGTCAAACCGTCTCTGACCAGGCCGCGTCGACCCGTGCCGCGAGCGCCGCCAGGTCACCATCGTTGACGATCACCTGGTCGGCGATGGCCCGCTTCGGGACATCGTCGGGCTGGGCCGCCAGCCGCGCGCGGGCCGACTCCTCTGACATTCCGCGCTGGTCGATGAGGCGCCGCAAGGCCAGCTCCGCCGGTGCGACCACCAGCCAGACGGCGTCGCAGTCGCGGTGGAAACCGGCCTCGATCAGCTTCACCGCCTCGACCACCACCACCGCGGCAGTAGTCCCAGCAAGCAGCTCGTCGCGCCGCCGGCGGACCAGCGGGTGCAGAATCGCCTCCAGCGCCGCCAGCTCGGCCGGATCGGCGAAGACCCGGCGGGCCAGCCGGGCGCGGTCGAGCGCGCCGTCGGGCGTCAGCACCGCCGGCCCGAACCGCTCGACCACCGCCGCCAGGCCTGGCGTGCCGGGCGCGGTCAGCTCGCGGACCAACCGGTCACTGTCGATCACCTCCGCGCCGCGCTCGGCGCACAGCGTGGCCACGGTCGACTTGCCGGTGGCGATGTTCCCCGTCAGCCCGATGACCAGAGCCATGCCGCCACCTTCGCCAACGACGCTCGCCACCCTCGCCGCGCACATCGAGGGGTCAGACCCCGAAATCATGCGGCAAGTTGCCGAGCAGGGCGAATGCTGTAACATTTCGCGCGAGTCCGGGGTCTGACCCTGGTGCGCAAACAGATGTTCTAGTCAACGCCGGCGGGTTGGGGTATGGTGGGGTGGGAGTGGGCGATGGTGCGGGTCGGGACGTCCGGCTTCTCGTATGACGACTGGCATCCTCGGTTCTACCCGACCGAGCTGCCGTCGGGCCGCCGGTTGGCCTACTACGCCGAGCGGTTCGGCTGTGTCGAGGTCAACAGCACCTATTACCGCCAGCCGACCGAGTCGATGTGTCGGCGGTTGGCGGCGACGGTCGGGCCGGAGTTCCGGTTTGCGGTCAAGGCCTATGGCGGCATCACGCACGACTGGCAGGCGGCCACCGACGGTGACTTTCGGCGCTTCGCGGCAGCGCTCGAGCCGCTGCGCGAGGCGGGGCAGCTCGGCTGCGTGCTGGCCCAGTTTCCCAATGCGTTCCGGCCGGGCAAGGCCGAGACCGCGCACCTGCGCCGCTTGCGCGAGCAGTGGAGCGAGCTGCCGTTGGCGGTCGAGTTCCGGCATGTCGCCTGGGACGACGAGCGGGCGTTCGAGCTGCTGCGCCGCCACGGGTTGGCCTTCTGTTGTGTCGATCAGCCCGCGCTGGACGGCTTGATGCCGCCGGTCTGCGAGGTGACCGCGCGGTTGGCCTATCTGCGCTTTCACGGCCGCAACGCGGCGCGTTGGTATGACCATGAGGAGGCTTGGGAGCGGTACGACTATCTCTACTCGCCCGATGAGTTGGAGCCGTGGACCGCGCGCATAAAGGAGCTGGCTCAGCGCGCCGATGAAGTCTACGTGTTCTTCAACAATCACCGCGACGCGCAGGCTGTGCAGAACGCGCGGGAGCTGGCCGAGCAACTGGCTCTCTGAGCGGCGCGCGCGGCGGAGAGGGCGATGGGGATCGAGAACGTCGACTGCCGCTGTTGTGGGTGCGCGATGAACCACGCCGATGTGCGTCAGCTCGCGCTCTATTACCACAACGAGGATCCCTCGATGGTCGCGGTGCAGTACCTCTGCCCGCGCTGCGGCACGCCGTCGTGGCGTCATTTCGATCCGGCCGACCTGGCCGCCGGGCACCGCGACGAGATCGACTGGCTGGCCCTGGCCGAAGAGCTGGGCCTGGCCGCCCACCGCGAGGGCCGTCCGGCGCCGTCGGCGCGGGCGGGCGTGGGTGAGTGGGAGCCGTCCACGCCGATCGCGTTGGATGAGGTGATCGATTTCTCGCGCAGGATCTCGGCGCTGAGCGCCGAAGACCTCCGCGCCCTGGCCGATTCGGTCATCTAGCCGGGGCTGGAGAGCGCCTGGAGAGCGGTTCGCCACGAACCCGAGCCTGTTCTTGCGCCGGTCTTGCGGCGGCGCAACGAATCGCTCGTGCGGCCATTGACAGCATCGACTCAAGCGGGTACGCTATGGGATTGGCGACCACGTGCCCGTGGACTCTGTCTGTGCCGAGCCGATGACCTCTGGGGCGAGCAAGATATCCATGGATCCTCGACGCATCCGTTTCCTCCGCCCAGTGACACGTTCGCGGCCCTGCTCGGGCTGCCCGCCAAGGTTCCCCCACCAGGGCTCGAGTGCAACGCCCTGACCGTTCATCGCGCACCCGCCTCGTCCCCGGCGTGGCTGCTCTCGGTTCGGCGCCGGTGGTCCGCCCGGCCCGAGCGACCGTGATCAGGATCTGGCAGAATGGCAAACACCGACGGCGTTCTTGATCTCGCTTCTCTTGGCTCCCGCGGCGTCACCCGCCGCCGCAGCGACGGCCCGCGCGTGTTCCGCTGGGAGGAGTTCCGCGACTTCGTCCCGGTCCCGAACCTCGTCCAGTTGCAGCTCGAATCGTACGACTGGTTCCTCAACGAGGGCCTGCGCGAGCTGTTCCGCAGCTTCTCGCCGGTCGAGGACTTCACCGGCAAGCTCAGCCTTGAATTCCTCGACTCGTCGCTCGGCGAGGCGAAGTACCCGCTGCAGGAGTGCCGCGACCGCGAAGTGACCTACGAGCGGCCGCTCCGCGTGCGGGTCATGCTGGTCCACAAGGAAACCACCGAGATCCGCGAGAGCGAGGTCTATCTCGGCGAGCTGCCGATGATGACCCCGCGCGGCACGTTCATCATCAACGGCGCCGAGCGGGTGGTGGTCAGCCAGCTCTCGCGTTCGCCCGGGGTCTACTTCAAGGACAACATCGACAACGCCGGCCGGACCCTCTTCTCGGCGCAGGTGATCCCCTCCGAGGGTGCCTGGATCGAGTTCGATGTCGGCAACACCAATGTCGTCTCGGTCAAGATCGGTCAGACGCGCAAGTTCCCCGCGACGACGCTGCTGCGCGCCTTCCATTACTTCGAGGAGGCCGAGCCGACGCAGTCGGCGGCGGTGGCGGTCAAGCCGGGCAAGGCCAAGGACTATCTCGGTCGCACGCTCGCCGCGCGGGTGGTCGACACCAGCACCGGCGAGGTGATTGCCGAGGCGGGCCGCCAGATCGACGAGGCGCTCGCCGGCGAGTTGGACAGTGGGCGCGAGTTGACCGCCATCCGGGTGCTCGAAGCCCGGCTCGAATGCGCGACCACCCGCGATCTGCTCAACATCTTCGGCACGCGGGTCCACCTGCACAAGCCGCTGCTGCTCGCCGAGCCGATTGAGAACCCGCGCGGCGAGCCGTTCGAGCTCGAGGTCGGTGAGCCGATCGACAACGCCGTGCTGTCGCGCCTGCTCAAATGGCGGCAAGTCAACGTGCTGTCGGTCACGCGGGTGATCATCAAGGCGCGGCGCGGCCCGCGCGGCAAGGTGCAGGAGTTCACCCTCCGCGACCTGCAGAAAGAGATTGAAGAGAATCCGCCGCTGACTCGCGACAACCTGCTGGGCAAGCGGCTCAGCGGCAGTTTGCAGTTCGAGGGTGAGGCGGAGCCAGTGGCCCGGGCTTACGACAAGATCACCGAGCCGCTGGCCGACCTGATCCTCGACCAGGGTCCGAACGAGCTGACCGTGCTCGACGTCGACGAGGCGATCGAGCGGACGATCGAAGAGGATGCCATCCCGGAGGCCCACGAGGAGAGCGCCGAGGGCAACGAGCGGACGGTGCTGGAGAGCATCTACCGCACGCTGCGGCCGGGCGACTCGCCGTCGGCCGAGAGCCGTCGCTCGCTGCTCCGCAGCATGTTCTTCGACCCGCGGCGCTATGACCTGGCGCGGGTGGGCCGGTACAAGATCAACCGCAAGTTGCGCACCGCCGATGAGACGGGCGTCGAGGTGCCGCTCGAGGTGCGCTGGCTGACCAAGCACGACCTGATCGCGATCTTGAAGTACCTGATCGGCCTCCGCGGCGGTGGCGCGGAGTTCACCGTCGACGACATCGACAACCTCGAGAACAAGCGCGTGCGGGCGGTCGGCGAGCTGCTCCAGAACCAGTTGCGGCTCGGCTTCCTGCGCATGGAGCGGGTGGCCCGCGAGCGGATGACCTCGTGCGATCCGGAGTCGGTCACGGCGCAGCAGATCATTTCGATCAAGCCGATCACCGCGGCCATCAAGAGCTTCTTCGGCTCGGGCGCCTTGAGCCAGTTCATGGATCAGACCAACCCGCTGGCCGAGCTGGCCCACAAGCGGCGGGTCTCGTCGATGGGTCCCGGCGGCCTGTCGCGGCAGAGCGCCAAGCTCGAGGTGCGCGACGTGCACCGCAGCCACTATGGCCGGCTGTGCCCGATCATGACCCCGGAGGGGCCGAACATCGGGCTCATTTCGGCGCTGGCCATCTTCGCTCGGCTGAACGAGTTCGGCTTCCTCTGCACGCCTTACCGGCGGGTGATTGACGGCAAGCCGACCGACGACCTGCAGTTCCTCACCGCCGACCAGGAAGTCGAGGTCGATCGGAAGACCAAGCAGCCGCCGTCGATCGCCTCGGCCAGCGAGTGGGACGACACCCGCGGCGAGTGGAGCACGTCGGACGTGATCTGCCGCCAGCGGACCTCGTTCCCGAAGGTCAAGCCCGACCAGGTCGACTACATCGACGTCTCGCCGAAGCAGATCTTCAGCGCCGCGACGAGTCTCATTCCGTTCCTCGAGAACGACGACGCCAACCGCGCGCTGATGGGCAGCAACATGCAGCGCCAGGCGGTGCCGCTGGTGCGCACCGAGGCGCCCTGGGTGGCGACCGGCATGGAGCGCCGGATCGCCGTCGATTCGGGCGCGGTGGTCTGTGCCGGCCGTGACGGCGTGGTCACCCGCGTCGACGCGCGGACGGTCGAGATCACCGGCTTCGACGGCAGCCGCGAGCGGCACGACCTGCGCTCGTTCGAGCGGACCAACCAGGCGACGTTCATCAACCAGCGGCCGATTGTCGAGCTGGGCCAGATTGTTCGCGGGCCGCGCAGCTTTGAGGGCGAGCCGATCCAGGTGGCGCCCGAGAGCACGTTGCCCGACGGCGCGGTGCCGGGCGACCCGATTGCCGACGGCTCGTGCACCGATTTCGGCCGGCTGGCGCTGGGCAAGAACGTGGTCACCGCGTTCATGAGCTGGGAAGGCTACAACTACGAGGACGCCATCATCCTCAGCGACCGGCTGGTCCGCGACGATGTCTTCTCGTCGATCCACATCGACAAGTACGAGATCCAGGCGCGCGAGACCAAGCTCGGGCCGGAAGAGATCACCGCCGACATCCCCAATATCTCGGACGAGCTACGCAACAACCTCGATGACCGGGGGATCATCCGCATCGGCACGGTGGTCCGGCCCGAGGACATTCTGGTCGGCAAGGTGGCGCCCAAGGGCCAGAGCGAGATGACCGCCGAGGAGAAGCTGGTCATCGCCATCTTCGGCAAGAAGGCCGAGGAGATGCGCGACACCAGCCTGCGCGTGCCCCACGGCGCGAAGGGCAAGGTGGTCGCCGTGCGGGTCTTCTCGCGCTTCAAGCACAAGTGCGAGAACGCCACCTGCGGGCACATCCATGAGTTCAGTAAGTCGGCCGAGCTCGGCTCATGCGAGCTGTGCGGCAGCCGCGACCTGCGCCGCCTGCCGCCCGACGACCTGCCGGCGGGGGTGAACCAGCTCGTGCGGGTCTATGTCGCTCAGCGCCGGAAGATCATGGAGGGCGACAAGATGGCCGGCCGGCACGGCAACAAGGGCGTCATCTCGAAGATCTTGCCCATGGAGGACATGCCGTTCATGGCCGACGGCACGCCGGTCGACGTGATCCTCAACCCGCTCGGCGTGCCGAGCCGGATGAACATCGGCCAGATCCTCGAGACCCACCTGGGCTGGGTGGCCAAGCACCGCGGCGAGGCGTACGAGACGCCTGTCTTTGCTTCGATCCCCGAGGAGCGCATCTTCGACTGGCTGGACGAGGTCTACCGCGACCAGCGTGACGCCGCGATCGCCGACTACCTGACCTGCGACCTGGCGCTGTGGGAGCCCGGCGAGGCGCCGGCCGGCGGCGCCGACTCGCTGCTCGAGCAGGCGGCGGCCAAGCTGGCCGAGCGCGACGAGGGCGAGGTGCTCGAACTGGCCGAGCGGTACGGCCTCGACGCCGAGGCGCTGCTCGAGCAGCCGGCGGCCGAGCGCGTTGCGGCGCTGCTCGAGCGGGTGCGGCAGAATGCCGACCGGCGGATCGGGTTCAGCCCGCAGGCGGGCAAGATGCGGCTGCGCGACGGGCGGACCGGGGTCGAGTTCGACCGCGAGATCATGGTCGGCGTGATGTACGTGATGAAGCTGTCGCACCTGGTCGACGACAAGATCCACGCGCGCAGTACGGGGCCCTACTCGCTGGTCACGCAGCAGCCGCTGGGGGGCAAGGCGCAGTTCGGTGGTCAGCGCTTCGGCGAGATGGAGGTCTGGGCGCTGGAGGCCTACGGCTCGGCGCACAGCCTGCAAGAGGTGCTGACCATCAAGTCCGACGACGTGCACGGTCGGGTCAAGGCCTACGAGTCGATTGTCAAGGGCGAGAACCTGCAGGAGCCGGG
>CAYONP010000021.1:53900-67900 GCA_964405335.1 uncultured Fimbriimonadaceae bacterium | reverse complement strand
GTCCATCTCGCGCAGCGCCAGCGAGGCATGGACGCAGCAGTAGTCGAACTCGATGCCCTGGCCGATGCGGTTCGGCCCACCACCGAGGATCATGATCCGCCGCCGCGGGTCGGGCCGGCACTCGTCCTCCGCCTCGTAAGTGCTGTAGTAGTACGGGGTGTAGGCCTCGAACTCGGCGGCGCAGGTGTCGACCAGCTTGTAGACCGCCTCGATGCCCTGCTCGCGGCGCCGGCGACGGAGCTGCGACTGCGGTCGACCGGCGATCTTCCCGAGCTGAAAGTCGCTGAAGCCGTTGCGCTTGGCGCGGTCCCACAGCGCCGGCTCCCAGTCGTCGTCGGTCACCTCGCGGCGCAGCTCGGCTTCGAGCTCGATCACCTCCTGCAGGTTGGCCAGGAACCACGGGTCGATGCTGGTCAGCTCGTTCAGGTCGGCGATGCTCCAACCGGCCGACAGCGCGGCGTGGAGGTAGAACACCCGGTCGGGGTTCGGGGTCCGCAGCCGGCGGCGCAGCTCGGCCGCCGGCACCTGGTCGAGCTGCCGGCCGTCGGCGCCGAAGCCGTAGCGGTCGATCTCCAGGCTGCGCAGCCCCTTTTGCAGCGCCTCCTTGAACGTCCGGCCGATGCTCATCGCCTCGCCGACGCTCTTCATCTGGGTGGTCAGCGTCTCGTCGGCGCCGGGGAACTTCTCGAACGCCCAGCGCGGAATCTTGACCACGCAGTAGTCGATCGTCGGCTCGAAACTCGCCGGCGTCTCGCGCGTGATATCGTTCGGAATCTCGTCCAGCGTGTAGCCGACCGCCAGCTTGGCCGCCATCTTGGCGATGGGAAAGCCGGTCGCCTTGCTGGCCAGCGCGCTCGAACGGCTGACCCGCGGGTTCATCTCGATGATCACCACCCGGCCGTCGTCGGGATTGACGCCGAACTGGATGTTCGACCCGCCCGTGTCGACCCCGATGCGGCGGATGCAGCGAATGCTCGCGTCGCGCAGCACCTGGTACTCGCGGTCGGTCAGCGTCTGCGCCGGCGCGACGGTGATGCTGTCGCCGGTGTGCACGCCCATCGGGTCGAAGTTCTCGATGCTGCAGATGATCACGACGTTGTCGTTCAGGTCGCGCATCACCTCGAGCTCATACTCTTTCCAGCCGAGCACGCTCTCTTCCATCAGCACCGTGCCGACGGGGCTGGCGGCCAGGCCCTTCTCGAGCATCTCGCGGAACTCGTCGACGTTGTAAGCCACGCCGCCGCCGGTGCCGCCGAGGGTGAAGCTCGGCCGCAGGATGACCGGCAGGCCGGTCACTTCGAGGTGCTGCAGGCCCTCCTCGACACTGGCGACCATCGCGCTCCGGCAGCAGGTCAGGCCAATCTCGCTCATCGCCTCGCGGAAGAGCTGCCGGTCCTCGGCGGTGCGGATGGCCTCGTAACTGGCGCCGATCAGCTCGACGCCGTAGCGATCGAGCACCCCGCCGCGGGCGAGGTGATAGGCCAGGTTCAGCCCAGTCTGGCCGCCGAGGGTGGGCAGCAGCGCGTCGGGCCGCTCGACGGCGATGATCTGTTCCAGGGTGTGGGGATTCAGCGGCTCGATGTAGGTCCGGTCGGCAAACTCCGGATCGGTCATGATGGTGGCCGGGTTGCTGTTGGCCAGAATCACCCGGTAGCCCTCTTCGCGCAGCGCCTTGCAGGCCTGGGTGCCCGAGTAATCAAACTCGCACGCCTGGCCGATGACAATCGGCCCCGAGCCGATGATCAGGATGCTCTCGAGATCTTCACGCTTCGGCATGGTCCAGCTCGACGGTCACAAAAAAGCCTTCCCCCGCGGGGAAGGCTTCGGCGCAGCACGACGCAACACCGAGTTGTCAGGGGGTCCGCACATCGCCGATGCCGCGCTCCGGCAGGTTCCACCGACCGGGCGTCAGGCTACCATGCCGCCGGCGTCCCGTCAACGCTCTCGATCGCCGATCGCCGGCGCGCCCGATAGAGCGCGGGCGTCCTCGCCCGCCCGGCAGCGGCACGTCTGTCGGAGCGCGGGCGTCCTCGCCCGCCCCGGGGCGCTCGACGTTGTGCGGCCGGGGACGGCCGCGCTCCGCCGGGGTGCGCGCGACGCCGTCGCGGCTCGCCGCCGGCCGGAATCACGGCCGTTCGAGCGGCCGGATCCAGATGTTCCGGAAGCGCACCGTGTTGCCGTGGTCCTGCAGGTAAAGCGGGCCCTCGGCGACCATTTCGCTGTACGGCGCGGCGCGGGTGGTGCGCGGTACCTCCACGTTGCTGTGAATCCAAACCCCGTTGTGGATGACCGACATCCGCGGCGGCGCGGCCAGCTTGCCGTCGGCGTCGAACCGCGCGGCGCGGAACAGGATGTCGTAGGTCTGCCACTGCTCGGCCGGCAGGCAGGCGTTGACCATCGGCGCGGCGATCTCGTAGATCGCGCCGCAGTCGTCGTGCTTCGATTCCAGACCGAACGAGTCGAGAATCTGCACTTCGTACCTGCCCTGCAGATAGACGCCGCTGTTGCCCTTGCCCTGCCCGGTCGCCTCGGGCATCGCCGGCACGGCGAACTGCAGGTGGACCTGGCAATCGCCGAAGTGCTGTTTGGTCTCGATCCCGCCGCTGCCCGGCTTGCACCACAGGCCGCCGTCGCGCAGCTCCCAGGGGCAGGGCTCGTCGCTCTTGACCTTCTGCCAGGCCGCCGTGTCGGTGCCGTCGAAGAGCACAACCGCGTCACTCGGCGCCGGCGCCGGCGGCAGGGCGTGCGACAGCGGCGGCCGCTCCTCGGCCGGCAGGCGGGCGACGATGATGCCGATCACCACCACCAGCGCGACGAGCAGCTTTCTCATCCCGCCTCCTCGCCCAGCGGCCGGGCCCAGAGGTTGCGGAAGCGCACCTGGCCACCGTGATCCTGCAACTGGATCGGTCCCTCGGCCACCAACGGCTTCTCGCGCGCCGCGCCGGTGCCGGTCTCGACGGCCACGTCGTCGTGCAGCCAGACGCCGTTGTGCACCACCGAAATGCGCGCCGGCTCGAGCTGCTTGCCGTCACCGTCCAGCCGCGGCGCGCGGAACAGGATGTCGAATGTCTGCCACGCGCCCGGCTCGAGGCTGGCGTTCTGCGGCGGCGCGTGGAGCTGGTAGATCGAGCCGCAACCGCCCTTGTCCGGCGGCCGGCCATACGAGTTGATGATCTGGATCTCGTAGCGGCCGAGGAGATAGACCCCGCTGTTGCTGTTGCCCTGGTCGGGCAGCATGAACTGCAGGTGGAGCTGGAAGTCGCGGAAGCGGCGCTTGCTGTCGAGGCTACCGGTGCCCGGCCGGATCACCAGGTCGCCCTGGTCGATGGCCCACTCGGCCGGCGAGTCAGGCTGTCCGGCGCGGCTCCAGGCCTCGGTCGAGCTGCCGTCGAAGAGCACCACCGCGTCGACCGGCGGTGGTATCTCGCCGAGTTCGATGCCGACGGTCCGTGAATGCTCGACCGGCCGCTCGGTGGCGACCAGGGCGACCACGCCGAAGGTCATCGGCAACAGCGCTGCCAAGCGGCGGAGGAAGACCGTCGACTCGGCGGGGCGGCTCACAGCGGCTTGACCCAGATGTTGCGGAACCGCACCCGGTTGCCATGATCCTGCAACAGGATGCGACCGACAAACGTGTTGCCCGGCGCGTTCGGCCGCCAGTCGCGGTCGACCTCCACATCGTCATGGATGACCACGCCGTTGTGCACCACGGTGAACCGCGGATTGGCGATCTTCCGGCCCTCCTGGTCGAACTTCGGCGCCGTGTAGGTGACGTCGTAGGTCTGCCACACCTCGGGCGGCAGGCAGGCGTTGTGGTCGGGAATCTTGATCCCATAGAGCGCGCCGCAATCGCCCATCTGCGGCACCAGGCCGTAGCTGTCGAGAATCTGCACCTCGACGTCACCGGGGAAGTAGAGCCCGCTGTTGCCCCGGCCCTGGCCCGTCGCCTCGGGCATGTACGGCGTGGCGAACTGCATGTGGTATTGCATATCGCCCCACTGGCCGCGGGTGAAGCACGAACCGCTGCCCGGCCGGACCTCGAAGTAATCGTCGGCCAGCCGCCAGGGAAACTCCTCACCCCGGTCGCCGCGCCAGGCTTCGGTGGCGGTGCCGTCGAACAGCACCACCGCGCCGTCGGGCGCCTCGACCGGCGGCAGCTCGCGCGGCTGCGGCGCGGCCGCTTCGTCGCCCTCGGTGCGGGCGGCGGAGAGCACCAGCAGCGCCGCGCCGAGCATGACCAACCCCAAGCTGAACGACCGTCGGACCATATCCTACCCTTTCACTTCCCCGGCCGATGATTCGCCATTATGCGCCGCATCCTCCTCGCCGGTCACCTGACTCAACAGATCGAACAGGTTGCGCAGCGAGGCGATGCCCGCGGCGCGGGCCCAGTCGCGGCGAATCACCACCGGCGGGCCGCCCGCGACCTCGATGGTCAGCGCCGCCGGCTCGCCGCGATCGGCGCGCGGAATGTCGCACTGCACCACTTTGACCACGCGCGACCAGGGGATTGCCCGGCCGCCCGCATCGAGGCCCAGTGGCCCGACCTTGACCACCAGCCGGCCCGGCGAGCGCCAGCCCGCGACGTAGACGGTGACCGCGACCGCGACCGCCACCGTCGACGGCACCAGCCACCGAGCCACCTCGGGCACCGCGCCGGCCATGGTCAGGCTGGCCGCCGGGGCCAACCAGGCGGCCACCAGCTCGAGCACGAAGCGGGTCCGCGGCGGCGCATAGACCGCCGGCGGGCAGAACAGCCGCGCCGCCAGCTCGGCCCGGCTCTCGCTCACGGCCCGGGCTCCGGCGCATAGACCCGCAGCGCGGCCGGGACGACCGCCAGGCGGAGCGGCGTGCGGCCGATAATGTCGCCGTCGCACTGCACCTCGACCTGCCCGTCGAAGCGACCGTCGAGGCACTCGACCTCGAGCCACGTGACCGGCCGATAGTCGCACAGTGGGTGGTGGATGTGCTCGCCGGTGCCGATCCGGGCGAAGTTCCGGACCAGCTCGAACTTCGGTCCGTGGCGGACGACGAGCAGTTCGAGTCGGCCGTCGTCCATTCGCGCGCCGGGCGAGACGCGCAGCGTGCCGCCCGCCTCGTACTCGCCGTTGCCGACGCCGAGCCAGAGCAGGCGGCCTTCGAACTCGCCGGCATCGTGGCGCAGGCGAAAGGTCGGACTGCGCCACGGCACCAGCGCCCGAAAGACGCCGACGGTGTAGGCCCAGCGGCGACCGAAGAGGCGCTTGACCCGCGTCGTGGTCGCCCTGATCACCTCGGCCGAGAAGCCGATGCCGGTGTTGAGCAGCCCGTAGCGCCGTTGCGTGCGGCCATCGACGACCAGGTCGAGCGCGATCAAGTCGACCGCCCGAGTCGCGCCGACGGCCATGGCGGCGAGGCTCCGCTCGACACTGTCGAGGTCGAGGTTGCGCGCCACGTCGTTGCCGGTGCCGAGCGGCAGGATGCCCATCGGCAGCGGGCCGGCGGGCCGGCGCATCAGGCCGCCGGCGACCTCGTGCACCGTGCCGTCGCCGCCGGCGGCAATCACCGCCTCGACACCGTTGGCGGCGGCCGCCAGCGCTTCGGCCTGCCCTGGCGCCTCGGCCGCGGCGAGCTCCAGGTCGAGCCCGCGGGCCGCAGCGCGCAGCCGTTCGGTCGCCCGCCCCCCGCCGGCAATCGGTGCCCAGATGCAGAGTGCACGCATCGGCGGTACCTACCGCCCGATCCTGCCCGAGCCGACCAAGCGCGTCAATCCCGCCCGGTGGCTGTTACAGCCCCGCGCCGCCGGGCCGATAGAGTGGCGGGGCAGGCCCACGGGAGCACGCGGTGGTCCGCCGCCTTGAACCCGCCGAGTTGATCTCCGACCGCTCGTCGGTCGATCTCGTGATCGCCGGCCCGCTCGGCGCCGGCGTGGCGGTCACGCTGTGGGACCGCGAGTCGCGGGTCGGCGGCGTGGCGCGCAGCCTGCTGCCGCGGGCCGACACCTATCCTTACGCGACCTTGCTGAGCCCGACGTTGTTTGCCGATCGGGGGGTATCCGCGCTGCTCGAACTTGTGCTAGGCTATGGCGCTCGGCGCGGGGGACTGGTCGCCACGCTGACCGGCGCGGCGACGCCGCTGGGCCGCTGGTGCGACCTGGGCGAACGCAACCGCGCCGCGGCCTGGTCGGCGTTGGAACGGCATGGGCTGAGGGTGGTCGCCGAAGACACCGGGGGCACCGCCGACCGGACGCTGATCTTCGAGTTCGCCAGCGGTCGCGCTCGGGTCCGATCGCGTGGGGAGGAGCGCGAGTTGTGAGCCGTCGCGACGACATCCTCGCCGCCGTCGACGCCGTGCCGGCGCTGCCGCCGGCGGCCGGTGAGGTGGTCCGCCTGGTGCAGGACCCCGAGGTCGATCTGGCCGATGTCTGTCGGGCCATCGAGCTCGACGCCAGCCTGACCGGCAATCTGCTCCGCCTGGCCAATTCGCCTTGGTTCCGCGCCTCGCGCGAGATCGACTCGGTCCGCGCCGCCACCGTCCGGCTGGGGCTCAACACCGTCTTCGAGCTGGTCCTCAGCACGGTCCTGGCGCCGATCGCGCGGCGGCCGGTGCAGGGCTATGACCTGCCCGCCGGCGACCTGTGGGAGCATTCGGTGGCGGTCGGCATCGGTGCCCGGCAGCTCGCTCAGATCCTCGGCCGGCCGGCACCGCAGGGGTTGTTTACCGCCGGACTGCTGGTCGACATCGGCAAGATCGTGCTCGGCAGCTATCTCGAGGTCGACGCCCGGCCGGTGATGGACGCCGCCTTCGACCACGGCCTGCCGTTCGATGCGGCCGAGCGCGAGGTGCTCGGCATCGACCACGCCGAGGTCGGAGCGACGCTGCTCGACCGCTGGAATCTGCCGCGCTTCCTGGTCGACGCGGTGCGCTGGCACCACAGCCCCGAGCGGCACGACGGCGAGCCGATCATCGTCGATCTGGTCCACGCCGCCGACGTCTGCTGCATGATGGGCGGCGTGGCCAACGGCAGCGACGGGCTGCACTACCACATCAGCGCCGCGTCGGTCGACCGCCTCTCGCTGACCAACTTGGTCGTCGAGCGCGTGGTCTGTGGTGTGTTCACCGAGCTCGGTGAGGTCCGCGGCATGTTCGCCCACGATTAGCCCGCTCCTGCGCCCGGCGCGCGCCGGGGGCAGGATGGTGTCAACGAGGAGCTGCATCATGCCCGCCGAGGTCGCCACCATCCCCAACCTGAAGCAATCGGTACCGTTTTTCGGCGTCCACGACATCGAGGCCTCGGCCAGGTTCTACGTCGATTGCCTGGGGTTCGAGATGACCACCGCCTGGCGGCCCGAAGGCCGGCTGCGCTGGTGCTGGCTGCAACGCGGCGGCGCGGCGCTGATGCTGCAGGAGTTCTGGACCGAGGGCCACCACGCCAACGTGCCGGCCGATCCGCTGGGCGTCGGAGTCTCGGTCTGCTTCATCTGCGACGACGCCCTGGCCTACTACAGCGAGATCACCGCCCGCGGCGTCGCGGCGAGCCGGCCGTTCGTGGGCAACGGCATGTGGATCACCAGCGTGACCGACCCCGACGGCTACCGGCTCGAGTTCGAGAGCGAGACCGACGTGCCCGAGCACACCGAGTACGACGAGGCCGTGCACAGTCGGTAGGGCGGGCTGTGCCCGCCATCGGCCCGGCGAGGCGTCCGGAGCGCGGGCGTCGTCGCCCGCCCCGGCCGGCCGTCGAGCGAGACGCTCGACCTACGCCTGGTAACACCTCACCTCGAACAGCGACCGTGGCACGTCGCCCCAGGACTCGATCAGCTCGAGGATCAGGTGCCGGGTTGAGACCGGTGGGTCGAGCCGCGCGGTGACCCGCGTCTGGTGGTTGTCGGTCTGCTCGTGGAGCACATTGCCCTCGCCGTCCATCAGGCGGAAGTGCTTGACGCAGAACGGCATGGCGTCTTCGGGGTGGCCCATCAGGACCGACTCCATCGGGTGGTCCCAGTCGCAGTCGAAGCTCAGCTCGACCCGGCCGACCGTCTGCGGCGTCGGCCAGGTCAAGGTCACCGTCGGCCGTTCGTCGTGCAGGTCGGCGACCCACGCGTTCGGGCCGTCGACCGGTCGCGCGTAGCCGTTGGTCAGGTTCTCGGGCCCGAACAGGTCGAGCGGCGGGTCGACGGTGAAGGCGAAGTTGCGGCCGTTCGGCCGGCGCCAGGGGGTCCAGAACTCGAAGCTCTCGACGCCGATGTCGAGCGTCGGCGCCTGAGTCGCGCGCTGCAGCAGGCAGAGCAGGCCGGTCAGGCGCTGATCGCTGTACCAGGCGGCCACGTGGCGGGTGGCCTTCAGCACGCAAAACAGGTACTGCGGCCGGTCGACGCTCAGCGCGAAGTCGAACACCACCGGCTGGCGCTCGCCGGGCTCGAGCGCCAGTGTGCGGGTGGCCAGGATCTCCGTCGGCGAGTGGCATTCGGGCCGGTCGGCGGCGCGCAGCTCGATGGTCAGGCGGGTCGGCTCGGCCACGTCGACCAGGAAGGTGACCTTCGGCACCGGCCCGGCCGCGACAGGGATCATCTGCGCCCGTGACTGCTCTAGCGGCACCGGCTCGCGGTCGGGCGGCAGCGCACCCAGGCGCAGCCGGCTGATGGCCGAGATGTCGGCCCGTCGCGCCAGGTCATCCGGGTCGTCGAGCCGCACGGCGGGGATGTGCTGGCCTGCACGGATCAGCTCGCGCTGCAGCCCACGCATCCGCTCGGGCGCCAGCAGGTCGCGCGGCCGCAGCCGGTCACGGGCGCAGATCGCCGCGGCCATGCCGGCCGCCTGGGCCGAGTTGGCGCAGGTGGCCATGACCCGGGTCGAGCCGAAGGCGACGTGCGAACAACTGATGATCCGCCCGGCCAGGAACAGGTTCTCGAGGTTGCGGCTGTAGAGGCAGCGGTAGGGGATGGGGAAGATCGCGCGGCTGTGCCACTGGTTGCAGCCCGGCTTCTCGCTGAACACGCCGTCGGCCGGGTGGAGGTCGATCGACCAGCCGCCGAACGAGACATCGTCGTCGTGGTGCCGCACCTCGACGATGTCCTGCTGGGTGAGCATGTGGTCGCCCTCGAACCGCCGGCTCTCGCGCTTGCCCGGAATCGTGCCGACCCATTCGAGGGTGAGGTTCTCCGCGTCGGCGAACTCGCCGCTGTTCTTGATGTGGTTCCAGACGCCGTAGACCACCTTCCACAGCTCCCACTTGATGGTCTCGGTGTCGTGCACCGTGTCGAGCCGGCCGCCCCATTCGATCCACCACAGCCGGCAGCCGTCGGTCGAGGTGTTGAAGTTGCGATAGCGCGGGATGCGGGTGATGTCGTCCAGCGCGTAGCTCGGCGGGACGAACTTGACCGGCCGGCCGACATCCTGGCTGTAGAAGTAGATCGAGTGGCCGAGCAGCTCGCCATACTCGGCGCTGGGCGCGAACTTCTCGCCGAACTCGTCGGCCGACTCGGCGCCCATGCGGAACGCCGCGCCGGCCAGGAAACCGACGATCCCGTCACCCGAGGCATCGCAGAAGAGCGGCGCGGCGACCTCGTACTCGGTCGAGTTCTGGCTGCAGAACGCGCGCACCGAGTCGATCCGGTCGGGATGGCTCTTGTCGACCTGGTAGACCGCGGTGTTGAGCAGCAGGGTCAGGTTCGGCTCGTCGATCACCTTCTCGAGCAAGATGGTGTCGAGGATGACGGCGTTGCCCTCGCGATTGCGCCACAGATTCTCGACCAGGATCTCGTTGAGCACGCCGCCCTCGCGCGCCCAGCGGTTGTTGTTCGACATGTGCGCGGTGGCGCCGAGGATCCACAGCCGGACCTCGCTCGAGGCATTGCCGCCGAGCACCGGCCGGTCCTGAATCAGGACCACCTTCGCTCCGGCGCGGGCGGCGGTGACCGCGCAGCAGGTGCCGGCCATGCCGCCACCGACGACGACCAGGTCCGCGCTGAGACGCTCGAGCTTCAGTTGCCGGGACTCGGCCGGCGGTTCACGTCGCATCGCAGGGCTCCCGCCCACGAGTGAAACCGTGGGCACCGGCCAATCCAACCCGCCCGCAGGGCGGGTTTCGCAGGCGAGAGACCCGGATTTCAATCCGGGGTGACTCGTGCCGTACGCTACCCCACCAACCCCGCCCACCGGGCGGGTCTAGCAGGCGAGAAACCCGGATCTCAATCCGGGGCGACTCGTGCCGTACGCTACCCCACCAACCCCGCCGACCGGGTCGACTCTTCGCCGGGAATGCCCGCCCGCCTGCCGGCGTCCAGTCTGGCGAAGGAGACTCGCCGCGCGGCGGCGAAGTCTCACAAGCCGTGACCTGCGACTGGTCGTTCGGCGGGCCGCGGGGGGAGTTTGCCATGCGTTGCGCCGGGGGCCGCGTGATGCGGCGGATGGGCTTGGTCGTGCTCGTGTCGGGGTTGGGTGCGGTGACCGCCTGCTCGTCGGGCACCGCCGTCTGGGCCGGCTTCGGCGCGCTGTCGGTGACCTCACCGCTGCTCCGCGGCTTGAGCCAGGAGGTCGAGGTGAACTGCCGCATCGCGCCCGAGCGCGCGGCCGCCGTCACCGCCGTCACCGCCGACCTGTCACAGATCGGCGGGCCGATCATCCGACCGCTCGAACGCATCGACGATGACGACTGGGGCTGGTCGGGTCGGCTCATCCCGCAGCAGGCGGGCGAGCGCACGGTCACCTTCCGCGCCACGCTCGATGACGGGACGTTCTACTCGCAGACCGAAACGGTGCTGGTCAACGACCCCGGCGGCGGTGGCGGCGGTGGTGGTGGCGGCGGCGGCGACAACCTCCCGCCCGAGGTGGCCGATGAGGCCGCCACCACGACCGGCATCGTCGGCGTCCGGGGCGGTGCGACGGTGAGCTGCACCGCAACCGACCAGGACGGCACCGTGGCCGGTGTCGTCGCCGATCTGTCCGAACTCGGCGGGCCGGGAGACGTTACGCTGACGAAGGGCGCCGGCGACGCGTGGAGTTGGGCGGGCGAGCTGTCGCCGCTGGAGCTCGGCGAGCAGACGGTCACCATCACCGCGACCGACGACGACGGCGCCACCGGCACCGGCTCGGCGACCGTGATGATCGCCGACGGGTTCCGGCTCGAGGTGGCCCCCGACCTGCTCGACATCGACGTCTTCGACGACACGCCCCAGACCTTCAGCGCGACCATCACGCCGCCGCCGCCGGCCGGCTCGACGGTGGTCTACCACTGGCGCATCGCGACTCTCTACCTGGGCACGCTGGTCACCGTCGGCTTCTTCCCCGATGCGGACGAACTTCACGGGCAGGCGCTGGAGACCGACCAGAGCGCGGTTCAGTATCAGGTCGTGCCGCAGCCGTGGCACCCCCGGCTGCGCCTGCCCATCGACAGCCTCGTGCGCTGCGGCGCGACCATCACCATGCCGGTCGGCGTGGCCGATACGACCACCGACAGCGCCGACCTGACCATCTCGCAGCTCGGCAGCGAGGTCGTGGCCGCGGTCAAGGAGAGGGTCACCGTCGAGCCTGACGGCGTCACCCGGCGCGTCGCCGAGGCCGGCTTCGAGTGGCCGATGAACGGCGCCTCGAAGTGGCTCGTGGCGCTGCTCGAAACGACCGGCGGCGCGAACGGCCAAGCGAGCAACTGGCTCTTCTCCGAGGTCACCGTGGCCAACGGCCAGAAGACCATCACCGAGGCCGGCAACGCCGGCCTGAGACTCGACTGGACCTCGTGGAGAAGCGACTCCGGCGTGGGGCTGCAGGCCCACCTGGACAACGTGCAACGGCTGCGCGACACCTACACCGGCTGGCGGGCGAAGGTGACCGCCTGGCCGCCGTAAAGTCGGTCCACCCGGCGGTGAACCATCTCGGCGCCTGGCGGCTCTGTGGCCGCAAGGTGACGGCGGACGATGCGCAGGCGACGGGACATTAGGTTGGCCGGCCGGATCCTCGCGGGCGACCGTGACGCGGCCGAGCGCTGGGTGACCGAGCATTACCCCTCGGTCTACCGCACCCTGGCGCACCTGACCCGGACCCCCGACGCGGCGGCCGACCTAGCGCAGCAGACGTTCGTCAACGCGCTCGACCACCTCGGCGAGTTCGCCGGCCGCAGCACGCTGCGCACCTGGCTGCACAAGATCGCTTGGCGCGAATACTGCCACTGGTGCCGCGACGCGCGGCCGATTGTCGACCTGAGCCTGGCCGAGCCGCCGGTCAACGGCCACGACGAGACGCTGGCGATCTGGCTGCGCTGGGCGCTCGACCGGCTCGACGACGAGCACCGGACGACCTTCGTGTTACACGAGGTCGAGGGCTTGTCGGTCAACGAGACGGCCGAGGTGCTGCGCATTCCGCCGGGCACGGTGAAGAGCCGCCTGCACACCGCCCGCCGCCGCCTGCGGGCGATGCTGGGCGATGAGGAGGGTGACGATGTGGCGAAGGAATGACCCGCTGCGGCGGGCGGTGCGGGGGATGCGGGCGCAGGCGAGTTCGACGGGCTGTGAGGCCGTGCTCGAGGCCGTCTGGCACAAGCAGGCGACCGTGCCGCTGCTGGCCAACGGCTGCAGTTGGGCGCGACGCTTCGCGGTTGCCGGCGTGGTGGTGCTCTTGTTTGGCGCTTGGCGTGTAGGCGCACTCCTGTGGGGCCCGGTAGGCGGCGTGTACGAGATGCCGCCACTGCAGAGCTACGACGAGCTGTACCGCTTCGGTGCGAGTCGGCGGGCGGTCGAGGTGCTGGAGCAGATCGAGCGGGCGATGCAAGCGGTTGAGCGGGTGCACGTCGTTCGCAGCCAGTCCGACCCGCTCGAGCCACGCTTCGAGCCCACGCTGCAGCAGGTTTGGTTCGAGGATCCCATCGTCGTGCGGCGCCTCGGCGAGTACCGCCCCCAGCGCTACGACGCTGGAGCCTGGCGACAGCGGCCAGACGCCGAGAGACTGGGGTACTCGACCTTGATGCTGCCGTGGGACGAGCCCCTCCTCCATCGTCTCAGCAGCATGCACCGGTTCAACCGCGTCGTGCGGGTCAGCGTCACGGATGTCGAACTGGTACCCGGCCGCTCGGCTGTGCAAGTCACGGTCGCGTGTCTCGGCCGGCGGGTTCAGCCCAATGCGCTAACCATCCTCGCCGACTCCGATTCCGGCCGGCCCATCCGGCTGCAGACGTTCGGCACCGTGGAGGGTAAGGTCCGCGCGCAGCTCGACCAGCGGTATGAGTACCCCGACGACATACCGGACGAGTTGCTGCGCGACGCGGAGGACGAGTTGGCCAGCCGGTTCCACCCGTTGCCGACCGCGCTCTCCAAGCCGATCCACGTTGAGCAACATGGTTCGAGCGTGGTCGCCATCCTGGGCGCGGTCGCGTACCAGCGGCCACGTGAGCGCGCGCCACTCGTGCTCATCGCGGTGGCCAGCACGGCGCTCGGCGGCCCCTCGTTCTTCTGCATCCAGCGCGACGACGGCGAGATCTACACCTGTCACGAGTATGGACAGGACGCCTACTGCACGCTACCACCGGACCTGGCCGAGCAGTTCGGTGCGACTCGCGTCCGAGTCTCCTGCCTGAGGCTGAGCACTCGAGCGCGCGCCACCGGCGCGACCTATCCGATCGTCGGCTATCTGCGCGCTTACGGCGACCCACTGCACCAGCCAGCCGAGCTGACCTTGCAGGCGCGCGGGGTCGGACTAGCCCTCCCCATCGTTACCCAGGAGCCGGAGTGGGTCGGCCAGATCTTCGAATGGGAGTAGGTCGGCGCCACGCGGCAAGCCGGGCCGAAGCCACGACCCGCCACGCCCACCCCGCCGACCCGGTAGCGCCGGTTGGCAACCGGCGGTGCCGCGCCGCGCGGCACTCGGTCGGCCACGGCGCCCGCCGGCCGAGCCGAGCAGCCACAGCACCAGTGGCCAACCGGCGCTACGGCCTCGGTCTGCCCTGGCGCCTCGGTGACCCGGCCGCTCATCTCGCCAGTTGTTGAACCGCCCAACCCTCCCACGGCTCTAGATCGACAAGGCGGTTGAGGATG
>CAYONP010000021.1:0-53890 GCA_964405335.1 uncultured Fimbriimonadaceae bacterium | reverse complement strand
GGGGTGGCAACCGGGGGGGGCCGCCCCGCGCGGCCCTGGGCCGCCCCCGGCGCCCGCGGCCCGGGCCGCCCCCCCCCCGCGCGCGAGCCGGTTGCCAACCGGCGCTACGGCTTGGGTGTGCCCCCGCGCGTCAGTAGCCCGGTGCCACATCTCGCCGGTCGTTGAACCGCCCAACCGTCCCACGGCTCTAGATCGACAAGGCGGTTGAGGATGCGCAGGTGGCGGGACCGGCTCTTAGCACGTGGCATCGCCCGCGGCGACGCGCTCGCCGCCGAGCAGCTCGTGCGCGGACACTACACCGCCGTGTTCCGCCTCCTGCGCAGCCTCGCCGGCGAGCAGACGGCCGAGGACCTGACCCAGGCCACCTTTGTCCGAGCGCTGGAGCGGATCGAGACCTACCAGGGCCGCGCCTCGCTGCGCACCTGGCTGGGTGGCATCGCCTATCACGAGTGGCGCCACCACTGCCGTGATGCGCGTGAGACGCTCGATCTGGACGAGGCGCCGCCGCCGCTCGACCCGCGCGCCAACGGCGAGGCGGCGGTCTGGCTGCGCTGGGCGCTGGCCCGCCTGAGCGCAGAGCACCGCGCGGCGTTCCTGCTCCACCACCTGCACGGCCTGAGTGTGGTCGAGGTGGCGACGCTGTCCGAGGTGCCCGAGGGGACGGTCAAGTCGCGGCTGTTCCACGCGCGGAAGCAGTTGCGGGCGATGCTGGGTGAAGAGGATGAGGGTGATGAGCACGAGGATTGACTTGGAGCACCTGCTCGGCGTGCTGCGCCACGAGGCGGTGGGCGCAGACGGCTTGCGGCGCACGCTGGCGGCGGTCGCCGCCGGTCGCCGCCGTCGCCCGCGGTATGCGCGCCTGGCGCTGGCCGGAGCGATGGTGCTGTGCGCGGCGCTGATGCTGCGCCAGGGCCGTCCACCGGCGAGTTCGGGCCCGGTGGTGATTCCGTTGTTGGAGCAGATCGCGGCGGCGCAGGAGCGGGTGACGCGGATGCATCGGGTCACCCTCTCACGCGATTCGCTCGAGGCCCTGGACGGGGGCTGGCCGCTCAGCCGCAGAGAGGAGTGGTTCGATTGGCCGCTCTACCGACGCGAGGCGCCCGACGAGGACTGCAGCCTGTTCATCTTCGACGGCCAGCGGCACTGGGAAGTCTACGAGCACGAGAACCGCATCGTTACCCGACCCGCTGAGTCCGCCTTCCACATGCCTTTCGGCGGCTTCGAGCTAGAGCACCTGGTCGCGTCCTATGAGGATAGACCGGACCTCACAGTCACGACGGATGAGACCGCGGAGTTGGACGGTCGGCCGTGCATCCGCGTCGAAGCTGTCGCACCAGAGCCAGCGGGCAAGATGCGGCTCATCGCCTGGGCCGATCGTGAGACCCAGCTTCCGTTCCGAACGACGGTGGAGATCGAGCGCCGTGGCGCCTGGCGCTTGAGCTCCGAGACGACGCGGGACTACCCGCCCACGATCCCGCGCGAGCTGTTCGCCTACGAACCACCCGCGGGCTGGGCGGTGAAGGAGGACGCGCCACATAGTGTCCGTCGCGAGGCACCCTATCCACCGCGGCTGACCGAGCCGCTGGCGGAGGTGCGCGAAGGCGACGCGGTATGGTGGCTGCTGGCGGCTGAGATCCGCCATGACGGCACGCTCTACCTGTTGACCACCAGCAGCAACGCCGAGAGCCTCGCCAACTACCTCGCTCTGGACTGGCCGGGGAAGCCCGATGCGGGGCGGGACTCGGCCGGCGACCCGATCCTGACCACGGCGCGCCGCATGGGCTACTCATCGACTCCTTTGCCGGCGGAGCTGCGCGACCGGTTCGCCGGCGCAGGGCCAAGGATGGTCTGGTGGCGGGCCTCGCTACCCCTGGCCCCGATCTTGGAGCAAGAGCTGACGATTGGCGTCGCCTTCAGGGGCGAGACGCTGTTTGACGATGATGGCTTTCCCCTCTGGCGCATCAAGGACTACCGGTACGTGCCAGTGTCCGTCCTCGTGCCTGTGGTCGACGAGGTGCCGGAGTGGTACAGGGCACTGGAGCCATACTCGACGCCAGGTTGACCACATCGGCGCAGGCAGCCTGCCCGCCTCGCTAACCAGCGACGACGGGGCAGGCCGCAGAGCTCGCCCCTGGCGCCTTGGCCCGCGATGTGCGCAAGCGAAGCTTCGTTGATACGAGGTGACGCACTGGCGGGCAAGCCGCCAGTGGCACGACGCGTGGCAGATGGCAGCTCGCGCCAGACGGGCGGCAGGGTCGCCGCCACCCCCCGGCGAACCTCCCCGCCGGAGCAACCCATGCTGCGCCAGCGCATCGCCGTCGCCGCCGCCGGCATTCCCCTTGTGCTGGCGGTCGTCTGGCTCGGCGGGCTGGCCTTCGCCATGCTGCTGGCCGGCCTGGCCGTGATCGGCGTCTATGAGTTCCGCAACAAGGCCAAGGGGCATGGCATCGGCGTCACCGAGCCGCTCGCCGCGCTGGTCGCCGTCGGCTTCGTGCTCTTTGCTCATCTGCGCGCCGAGGGCCTTATCCCGCCCGAACAGCAGGTCGATTCGCTCTATGCGCTGCTCATTGTCCTGGTCTTCGGTGTGATGCTGACCAAGGTGGTCCGCTTCCACCGCGAGCCGGGCCTGCCGATCATCGGCGACATGGGGGCGACCGTCTTTGCCGGGCTCTGGATCGGCGCCATGCTCAGCCTGCTGGTCAGCCTGCGCGCCATGCCGTCGCCCGGCGAGCTGGCGCCGCTGAGCGGCTGGCCCGCGCCGTACGGGCTGCGGCTCGTCCTGCTCCTGCTGCTCTGCACCTGGGTGTCCGACAGCGCGGCCTACTTCGTCGGCCGGCGTTGGGGGCGGCGGCCGCTCAGCCCGGCCAGCCCGAACAAGACCACCGAGGGCGCGGCGGGCGGGCTGCTCGGCGGGCTGACCGTCGGCCTGGGTCTCGGCGCGGCGCTCGGGCTATCGTGGCCGCTCGGGCTGGGCTTCGGGCTGACCGCGGGGATTGCCGGCCCGCTGGGCGACCTGGGCAAATCGGCGATGAAGCGCGAGCTGGGGGTGAAGGACTTCGGCGGCTGGCTGCCAGGCCACGGCGGGATGCTCGACCGCTTCGACAGCCTGCTGATCAACGGGCCGGTGGCGTATCTGATTGTGTTGATGGTGGGGTAGGCCAGGCGATGGCGTTTCGTAGCCTCATGCTCCTGCTGGTCGCTGCCGCCCCTGCCGAGGTGCCGCACCTCGGCCGCATGGAGCATCCGCCGATCCGCGAATCGTCGGGCCTGGCGCTCAGCAACGTCGGCGACGACCTGCTTTGGACGCTGTGCGACTCGGGCAACCCCGCGACGCTCTACGCCGTCGGCCTCGACGGCTCGCTGCGCGGCCAAGTGCGCATCGCCGGCGCGACCAACCTCGATTGGGAGTCGCTCGACTCGGCCGACGGCAAGCTCTGGATTGCCGACGTGGGCGATAACCTGACCTGGCGGCCGACGGTCACCATCTATCGCCTCGCCGAGCCGGAACCCGGCGCCGGCCAGGCCGACGCCGAGCGAATCGAGCTGGGCTACCCCGATCGGGCGCGCGACTGCGAGGCGCTGTTCGTCGCCGGCGAGACGCTCTATCTGGTCTCGAAGACCGGCGCCGGGCGTGAGTGCGGGGTCTACTCGGTCGAGGCGCCGCGGCCGGGGCGGGTCAACCGGCTGACCCGCCGGCTCGACCTGACCGTGCCCGACCAGGTCACCGGCGCGGCGATCTCGCGCGACGGCCGGCGCATCGCCCTGGTTGGCTACCGCACGGTCCACGTCTGGGCCGGCGACGGCGACCCGCTGGCGCTGCTCCAGCGCGCGCCGCGGCGGCTTGCGCTGCCATTCCGGGAACAGACCGAGGCGATCGCCTTCGCCGGCTACGACCTGCTGGTCAGCTCGGAGCAGCGCAACCTGTACCGCATCCCGGCCGCCGCTTACGAACAGTCGCCGCAGGCCGACGACTCGGCCGCGCGGCCGGTCAGCGCCGGCCGCGGGCGGTGATCGAGGCGACCATGCCCGGCCGCAGCGCGGCGAGTTCCGACTCGTCACCACAGCAGCTCGCGCCGGTCAGCAGTTCGAGCGCCTCGACCCGCTTGACCACCTCGATCTCGCGCAGCCCGGCGGCGGCCAGGCCGGCCAGGTAGTCGGCCTCACGGACCGCGCCCGAGATGCAGCCGGCATAGGCGGCCAGCGAGGCGAGCAGCGCCTCGGGCAGCTCGGCGGTGGCGACGATGTCGGAGATACAGAACCGCCCGCCGGGCTTGAGCACGCGGGCAATCTCGGCGAACGCGGCGGGCTTGTCGGGCACCAGGTTGAGCACGCAGTTGCTGATCACCAGGTCGGTCGAGCCGTCGGCAATGGGCAGATGCTCGATCTCGCCGAGGCGGAACTCGACGTTGTCGTAGCCCAATCGCGCGACGTTGGCCCGTGCGCGCGCGACCATGTCGGGGGTCATGTCAACGCCGTAGACTCGCCCGGCATCGCCCACGGTGCGGCGGGCGATGAAGGCATCGAACCCCGCCCCGCTGCCCAGGTCGAGCACCGTCTCGCCCGGCTGCAGGTCGGCAAACTCGAGCGGCGCGCCGCAGCCCAGGCCGAGGTCGGCACCCTCGGCGACGGCCGCGACGTCGGCGCCGCGGTAGCCCAACGCGCTCGACTGCAGCGAGATCGTCTCGCTGCCGCCGCAGCACGAGCCGCCCCCGCGGGCGACCTTGCCATACGTCTCGCGCACCGCCGCCTTGGCAGTCTCGGCATCAACACTCATGGTCCGTCTCCGGCAGGCAAACTCCGGCGCGCGGGTGTTTGGTTCGCGGGCAGGTGTCCTGGCCCTGCGTCACGACCTGGCGATTGCCGCCCCGCATTGAAATGCAGGGCTCCGGCCTGCAAAACCCGCCCTGCAGGCGGGTTTGGTGCTTGTAGCCCACGGTTTCAACCGTGGGCGGCCGGTCGCGCGGGCGTTTCGGCGCATGGTTGAGGTGGCCGCGCGCGGCTCCGGCGCTTACGAGCTGCTGGACAACACTGGCGGGCAAGCCGACAGTGGCACACATCGCCGAAGGTGACGATAGGCGAACGACGTTAAGGCTCAGGCGTGCCAGATTTCGGTGGTCAGCGCGGCCAGTTTGCGCTTGACCCGGCTCAGTGCGTTGTCGATCGACTTCACCGTGCAGGTCAGCTCGTCGGCCATCTGGCGGTACGAGCGGCCCTCTTTGTAGGCCATCAGCACGTTGCGCTCGAAGTCGGACAGCGAGGTGTGCAGCCGCTGCTCGAGCACCCGCTTGGTCTCGTGGAAGATGATATGGTCGGCCGGGTCGTCGGTCCCCTCGCACGGCAGCACATCGCCGAGCGTGTGCTCAGGACTGTCGCGGTTGAGCGGCGTGTCGAGCGAGAGCGAGGTGTTGAGCGGCAACTGCTTCTGCCGCGTGGCGGCCTTCACGGCAGTGATGATCTGCCGTTTGATACAAATGTGAGCGAACGATTTGAAACTGTTGTTGCGGTCTTCACGGAAGTCGGTGATGGCTTGCCAGAGGCCGATCATGCCGACTTGGAGCAGGTCGTCGCGCTCGGCACCGACGAGGAAGTACTTCTGGACGGTGCTCCGGACGAGGCCCTTGTAGCGGTCGAGCAGGCAGCGTTCGCCGTCGCGATCGCCGTCCTGCGCGCGACGAACGAGACAGATGTCGTCCAGTTCGTGCAGTTGGCCGGTGTACTCATGGACGGAGGAACGAACGACTTCCATCATCTCCGACTCTCCTGCACTGAGCGAGAGGCTATCCGCCCGGCCAACTACTGGCCGAAGCGGTACCGGCGAGGCGAATCGGAGGCTCGATCTGCTAGCGGCCACCACGCCGCACCAGCACCAGGGCGACCATACCAAATCCGAGACGGGCATGTCAAGGCATGATTGCGATCGATTCTCAAAACGGTTACAGCTCTGCGCCGCAACCGTCACCGCGCCGCTCTGCGAGCCGATCCGTGATTCCGGCGAACGAGACCCAGCGTGACCCACTCCGAACCACGCTGTACCCGCCGCGCGCAACGCCAGCCCAATCCGGCGTAGGCCGCGGCCACTGTGGCACTGGTCCACTCGGTCAGGCCCGAGAGCACTACCCGCGCGCCCGGCGCCGCCAGCGACTCGAGCCGCGGCGCCAGCGCCTGCGCCAGTCGCGCGCCGATGTTGCAGAGCAGCAGATCGTACGGTCCGGCCAGCTCGACCGTCAGCGCATCGCCGGCAATCACCTCGACCTGGTCGACCTGGTTGAGCGTCGTGTTGCGGTCGATCTCGCCGGCGGCCAGCTCGTCCGACTCGACCGCCGTCGCCGTCGCCGCGCCGGCGCGCACGGCCAGAATGCTGAGCACGCCGCTGCCCGCGCCGAGGTCGAGCACCCGGTCGCCGGGCCGCAGCAGTTCGAGCAGCACGACCGCCGAGTCGCGCGTCGTCGGGTGGTCGCCGGCACCGAACGCGAGGCCGGGGTCGATCACGATCACCCGCTGTTGATCCGGCGCGTCGGCCGCCAGCCACGGCGGAGCGATACTCCAGCCGTCACGCAGGGGCACCACGCGGCGGCCGTCACGCCAGGTGCGCAGCCACTCCTCGGCTCGCAGCTCGCCGACCTGCACGTCGTCGGTCAGGCCGGCCAGCGCGGCACGCACGGCGGCCAGGCCGGCCGCGGCGCCGGCCGGGTCGAGGGTCAGGTGGAGCACCGACACGTCGCCCGGCCGGGTGTCCCAGCCGTCGTCGCCACGCCGGTTGACCAGCGGGTGGGTCAGCCAGCACTGCTCGAATCCGGCGGCGGCCAGGCGGGCGAGGGCTTGTTCCACGTCGCCGGCGGCGAGCTGGGCGGTCAACTCAATCCAGTGGCGGTCGGTCACCGGCGGCCTCCGCGTCAGTCTAGCCAATCGGGCGCCGCGGCGCCACGGGAGGGCGGCCCGCCTCGGCGGCGTACCGCCCGGCGGAGAGGTCGGTGTTGTCCGTCTGCCTGCTGCTCGTCGCGCCGCTCGAGCTGGTCTGGAGCGAGCGCTACGCGCCGCCGGAGCGGGCGGGAGAGGTGCTGAGCCTGACCTGTCTGGCTGCCAGCGACGGCGACCGGCCCATCTTCTGCGGCAGCACCGAGGGCTGGGTGATCTGCGTCGGAACCGACGGCCGGGCCATCTGGGGCAAGCAGGTCGGCGGCGACATAACGGGCGTGGCCAGCGGTGACCTCGACGGCGACGGGCGCGACGAGGTGGTCGTCGGACGGATGTGGCCGCCGTCAGTGCTGCTCGACGACGATGCGCTGCGACTATGGCAGGACGGTGAGTCGGCCATCCGTGTCGCCTGTGCCGACTTGTTCGGTGACGGCAAGCCCGAGGCGCTGCTGACCGGACCGCTGTCGCTCCGAGCAGTCGACCGTTACGGCGGGCTGCGCTGGCGGCTCGATCTCGACGGCGAGGTCCGGCACAGTGCCCCGGTCGCCGGCGGCATGATGGTGGCGGGCGATGACGCCGTGCTGCGCATCGATGCGCACGGAGCGGTGGTCGAGCGGCTGCCGCTCTCGGCGCGCCGCCTGGCGGCGGCCGAGCCCGACCTGCTCGCCGCGCTGACCGACGGCGCGCTGGTCTGCTGGCGGCATGGGGCCGAGCGGTGGCAGGTGACGGGCCTCGAGGTCACCGCCCTGGCGGCGACTGACGGCGCGGTGGTCGTCGGCACGGGCGATGGGCGGCTGGTGCAGCTCGACACCTCGGGCGAGACGGTCGCCCAGGTGACGCTGCCCGGCGGGGTGCTCGACCTGGTGGCGCACGGCCGGGTCGCGGTCGCCGTGGTCGCGGGCGGGCGGCTGGTGCGCGTACGGCTGCGATAGGCGGGACATCATGATCGATCCACTGCCGCTCGACTTTGCCGGGCTGCTCGACCTGGGGAATGAAGCGCGCTACGACCCGGCCGTGCCGACGCCCGAGTCGGTGCTCGGCCACGCGCTCGGTACGCGGCTGACCCGCCACGCCGACCAGGTGCACTACTTCCGCACGCTGGCGGCGGCCTGCGACTGCGCCGAGCTGCAGGTCTACGGTCGCAGCGTCGAGGGACGCGAGCTGGTCCAGTTGGTCGTCTCGTCGCCCGACAACCTGGCCCGGCTGGGGGCGATCCGCGAGTCGCTGCGGCAGCTCTCCGAGCCGGGCGAGCCGCTGCCGGTGCTCGACGAGCTGCCGGTGGTGACCTGGATCATCGCCAATGTGCATGGCGGCGAGCATAGCTCGGCCGAGGCGACCCTGGCGCTGGCCTATCACCTGCTGGCCGCGCGCGACGAGGTGACCGAGCAGATCCGGCGCGAGTCGGTGGTGGTGATCGATCCGCTGCAGAACCCCGACGGCCGGGATCGCTCGGTCAACAGCTACTACAGCCTGCACGGCGTGGTGGCGAATCCCGATGCCAACAGCGCCGAGCACTCGCCGCCCTGGCCGGGCGGGCGGGGCAGCCACTACGGGTTCGACCTTAACCGCGACTGGTGCCTGCTGACCCACCCGGAGACGCGGGCCCGGGTGACCAGCTTCCTCGCCTGGCGGCCGCAGGTGGTGGCCGACCTGCACGAGATGGGCAGTGCGCAGAGCTACTATTTCGCCCCGCCGGCCGATCCCATCGAGGTCAACGTGCCGCCCTCGATCCAGGATTGGTGGGAGGTCTTCGGCCGGGCCAACGCCGGCGCCTTCGACGCCCGCGGGTGGGACTACTTCGTCAAGGAGACCTTCGACAGCTACTACCCCGGCTACGGCGAGGCCTGGCCGCTCTATCACGGCGCGATTGGCATGACCTATGAGCAGGCCTCGCCCCGCACCACCGCCGTGCGGCGGCCGGACGAGACCATCCTGACCCTCGGCGAGGCGCTGGCGCACCATTTCGTCGCCGCTTACACGACCTGCCGGTGCGCGGTCGAGAACCGGCTCGAGCTGCTGCGGCACTACCGCCGGTTCCATGCCGACACCGTGGCGCTGGGGCGACAGGGCGGGCAGCAGTTCCTGCTGGTCGACGCCGCCGGCCGCACCGGCGACGCGCGCGACATGGCCGAGATGCTGCGCGGCCAGGGCGTGCGCTGCGGCCTATCCGACACGCCGTTCGAGGCCGAGGTGACGCCGCACACCGGCGGTGCCCCGGCGCGGCGGCGGTTTGCCGCCGGCTCGCTGGTCATCCCGACCGCGCAGCCGGCGGGCCGGCTGGTCCGGGCGCTGTGCGATGCGCACTCACCGCTGCCCGACTGGTACATCGCCGAGGAGCGCGAGCGCTGGCGCTGGCGGGCCGGTTCGCAGCTCTACGACATCACCGCCTGGTCGATGCCGAACCGGCACGGGCTGGAAGCCTTCTGGTCGGGTGGCGAGCCGGAACCGCTGCCCGCCGAGCCGGCTGTGCCGGCGCCCGAGAGCACCATGGCCTGGCTGCTGCCGGCCGGCGAGCGGGCGACCTACCGGGCGCTCTGCCGGCTCTTTGCCGAAGGCGGCTGGAAGCCGCGGGTGGCCGGCCGCGACATGACCATCGGCGGCCGGAGCTATGGCCGCGGCACGGTCATCGTCCGCGCGCGCGACCATGCGCCCGAGCTGGCCGCGCGGCTACCCGACCTGGCCGCCGAGGCCGGCGCCGAGGCCGTGCCGATCGGCACCGCCTGGGCCGAGGCGGGGATCAACGTCGGCTCGTACGAAGTCGACTCGGTGCTGCCGCCGAAGCTCGCGCTGCTCACCCGCCCGCCGGTCAGCTCGCTCGCCGCCGGCTGGGCGGCCTATCTGCTCGAGCAGGTCTACCGCCTGACCTATGTGCCGCTCGACTGCGCCGGATTGTCGGCCAAGCTGCTCAGCGACTACAACGTGCTGCTGATGCCCGACGCCGGCGGCTGGGAGAAGGTCTTCGGCAAGGAGGCCGAGCTGCTCGTCGCCTGGGTCCGGGCGGGTGGCACGCTGATCGCCCTCGGCGGCACGGCCAGCGCCTATCTGGCCGAGCAGGAGGAGCGCTTCACCACCGCCGGCCTGCTGCGCGACCTGCGCCGCGCCGGCGAGGAGCCGAAAGCGCCGGAGGAGAAACCGCCGCCGATCCCGGCCGAGCACCGGCCGATGCACATGCCCGGCTTCACCGCCTGGGTCGAGCTCGATCCGTACAGCTACCTGACCTACGGCTGTGGGCCGCGGCTACGGGTGCCGTTCTCGGGCGATCGCGTCTTCACGCCGACGATTGCCGGGCATGTGATCGCCCGATTCGCGCCGCCGCACGAGCTGGTCGCCAGCGGGCTGGTGCCCGAGTCGATGGAGGCCGCGCTGCCCGGCTCGGCGTGGCTGTGGCAGGAGCATCACGGCGCGGGACAGGTGATCTGCTTCGCCAGTGCGCCGACCTTCCGGGCCAGTTGGCCGATGCTTGACCGGCTGTGGCTGAACGCCGTGCTGTTCGGCCCCAGCCGGCGAAGGAGCTAGCAGCGCCATGCATGGTGAACTCCTGCTCGATCCAGCGAGTGCCATGGCCGTGGTGGTGGTTGTCGGCGTGCTCGGGCAGTGGCTCGGGTGGCGGTTGCAGGTGCCGGCGATTCTACCGCTGTTGCTGTTCGGCCTCGGCATCGGTCCGGCGGCCGGGCTGCTCGATCCCGACGCAGTGTTCGGCGACCTGCTGCTGCCGATGGTCTCGCTGGCCGTGGCGCTGGTGCTGTTCGAGGGCGGGCTGAGCCTGAAGATCGGCGAGTTGCGCGGCATCGGCCGCGTGGTCTGGGGGCTGCTCACCGTCGGGGTGGTCGTCAACGGAGCCATCATCGGCGCGGCGGCGCACTTCCTGGCCGGACTCGAGCCGGGCCGCGCGGCACTGCTCGGCGCGGTCTTGGTGGTCACCGGGCCGACGGTGATCGGACCGCTGCTGCGCCAGGTCCGGCCCCGCGGCGAACTGAGCAGCATCCTGCGCTGGGAGGGCATTGTCGTCGATCCGATCGGCGCGGTGCTGGCGGTGCTGGTGTTCGAGGCGGTGGCGGCGCCCGACTTCACCGCCGCGGCGCAGCACGCGGTGATCGCGCTCGCCCGCGCGGCACTGGCCGGCGTCGCGCTCGGGGCCGTCGCCGGATTGGCGCTGGTCGAGCTGCTGCGCCACTCGCGTGTGCCCGAGTATCTCCATGCCGCGCTGACGCTCATGCTCGCGCTGGCCGCGCTGACCAGCGCGAATCTGATCCAGGACGAGGCCGGGCTGATCGCCGTCACGGTGATGGGCATCGCGCTGGCCAATCAGCGCCGGGTCGATGTCAAGCACATCCTGCAGTTCAACGAGAGCGTCGGCGTGGTGATCATCGCGGTGCTGTTCGTGGTGCTCACCGCGCGGGTCGATCTGGACCAGATCCGGCAGGTCGGCTGGGGCGCGGCGGCGTTCCTGCTGGTCGTGCTCCTGGTCGCGCGACCGGTCTCGGTCTGGCTCTCCACGCTCGGTTCGGGAATGGGCCTCCGCGAGAAGTTGCTGCTCTCGTTCATCGCGCCGCGGGGCATCGTCGCCGCGGCGGTCAGCTCGGTCTTCGCCTTGGCGCTGGCCGAGCGCTCGGGCGACGTCACCGGTCCGCTGGTGCCGCTGACCTTCCTGGTCATCGGCACCACGGTGGTGCTGAACAGCCTTGGCGCCAGGCCGCTGGCGCGGGCGCTGGGGTTGTCCGAGAGCGATCCGCAGGGCTTCCTGATCGTCGGCGCGCACGACTGGGCCATCGAACTGGCGCGGCTGCTGCAGCGGTTCGGCGTGCGTTGCCTGCTGATCGACAACAACCCCCATCACATCGCCGCGGCCGGCCTGCGCGGAGTGCAGGCGCGGACGGCCAACGTGCTGGCGCACGACCTGCCCGACCGGCTTGACTTGAGCGGCATCGGCCGGCTGCTCGCGCTGACCCCGAACGACGAGGTCAATTCGCTGGCCTGCCTCCACTTCGACGAGCTGTTTGGCGACCAGGTCTACCAGCTTGCCGAACCGGAGGGCCGGGTGACTCAGCCGGCGGCGGCCCAGTTGCGCGGACAGACGCTGTTCTCGGCCACCGCGTCCAGCGCGGCGATCACCGAGCAGTACGGCCAGGGCTCGCAGTTCAAGGCGACCTCGCTGACCGACGCGTTCGGCTGGGATGACTACCAGAAGCTCTACGGTGACCGGCTGGTGCCGATGTTCCTGGCCGATGCGACGACCCACCGGATCGACCCGATCGTGGCCGGCGAGCCCCCGAGGCCACGCTCCGGCCAGACGGTGATCAGCCTGGTCTGGGAGGCGTGATGCCGAAGGAGAGCCGGGCCCCGCGCCGAACGGCCGGCGCATGAGGGTCGCCTGTGTCCCGGTCGAGCGTGGCTTCGAGCTGCAACTCGACGGGCGCGTGCGCCTCCGGCTCGACGACCTCTACCTGGTTGCCTGGGGCGAGCGCCACCGCCTTGCCCGCGACGGGCTCGTCGCCGGCGAAACCGACCGCGAGGTCAGCCACGACGAAATCGGTGTCCACGAGCGGGTCGCCTTCCGGTTCATCACCCGCTCGGTGCGCAACCCGGTCGAGTTCCGGCTGGTCGCGCGCTGCTACGAGGCCGTGCCGGTGCTCGCCCTCGAGCTGATCCCGTCGCTCAGCCAGCCGGTCTTCGGCAGTGAGGAGACCGCCGGCTGCCGGTTCGCCGCCGCGCCGGGGGCGGTCGAATCGAGCTACCTCCATCAGCGGGTCAGCGAGTATGGCCGCGACGCCGTCGGCCAGTGGTGGGCGCAGACCCACTTCGGTGCCGACCCGACTCGTGACCACCCGTTCGACTGGGGCCTGTTCTGTCTCTGGCGCTGCGACGACGGCACCTGCTGCGCGGTTGCCCCGATGCGCGCCGGCGGCGCGGTGGCCCGGCTGCGCGGCGATGAGGGTGGGCTCAGCGTGGTCGCCTCGGGCGGCTGCGGGCGGCACCTCTATCCCCGCCTGCCGCTGGCGGTCATCGCCACCGGCGAGCAGCCGGCCGAGGCGATCGACCGCGTGATCGAGTCGGTCTCGAAGCTGTGCGAGTGGAGCTTCCGCCTGCGCAGGGACAAGGTCCATCCCGAGCTGTTCGAGTCCCTCGGCTACGCCACCTGGGGGGCGCTCGGGCGCGAGATCTCGCTCGAGACGGTCGACGAGGCGCTGCGCAGCCTGCGCGACGCCGGGATACCGGCCCGCTGGCTGTGCGTCGACGAAGGCTGGCAGGAGCTCAACGCCGCGCACCAACTGACCGGCTTCGATGCCGATCACGGCCGCTTCCCGCCGGGCCTGGCCGCCTCGGTGCGGCAGCTCCAGGCGGCCGGCGGGCTGCGCCACCTGGGCGTCTGGCTGACCCTCCAGGGCGCCTGGGGTGGGGTGGCGCCCGAGAGCCCGCTCGGCACCCGGCAGGTCGGCCGACTGGTCACCGCCGCCGACGGCAGCCGCATCCCGGGCCCACGGCCGGGCGACCAGCCGTTCTGGGACGACTGGTTCAGCCACCTCTCGACCGCCGGCCTCGACTTCGTCAAGGTCGACAACCAGGGCAGCCTGCGCACGCTCTTCTTCGGCCAGCAGGCGCTCGACGACGCTGCCGCCGGCCTGCTCGGCAACCTCGAGACAGCCGCCGACGGCTGCGGCATGCACCTGGTCGCCAGCATGAGCCACCATGCCGAGTGCCTCTACCACTACACCTCGACCAACGTCATCCGGGTCAGCGCCGACATCGCGCCGAGCGACCTCCGCGCGGCCAAGCTGCACCTGGTCCACTCGGTCTGGGCGGCGGCCTGGCTCAGCCGCATCGGCCTGCCCGACTTCGACGCCTTCGCCACCACGCACCCCGCGGCGCGGGCGTTCGCCGTGGCCGCGGCGCTGCTCGCCGGGCCGGTCTATCTGTGCGATGCGCCGGGCCGGCACGATGCCGGCCTGGCTCGGCGCCTTTGCCTCGCCGACGGTCGGCTGCTCGTCCCGCACGAGCCGGCCATGCCGCCGGCGACGCGCTTCTTCGCCAATCCGCTCGACGACGGCACGCCGCTGGTGCTGGTCACCCGCGCGGCGATGCTGCCCCGGCAGCGGGCGTATGACCAGGTCGGCGCCAACCGGGTCACGCCGGTCAGTTTCGTCGGGGTGATCAACAGCACGCTGAGCGGTGCGCCGCTGGCCGGCCGAATCGAACTCAATGAACTGGGCCTGGCCCAGGCCGGCCGTTACGCCGTGGTCGAGCACTTCGCCGGCCGCCGGCAGGTGGTGCCGGCCGGCGGAGGGTTCGACTACCAGCTCGACGAGCTCGAGGCCGAGCTGTTTGCCGTGGCCCCGCTCTACGGCACGCCCGTGGCGCTGGGCCTGACCGACAAGCTGCTCGGCGCCTGCGGCTGCGCCGTCGATGAGGACGGCCTGGTCTCGCTGCCCGAGCCCGGCACGGTGCTGGTCTACGATGAGGACAACCGGCGCGCCGAGGCGATCGACTACCTGCCCTACACCCTGGTCGACGACGGCCGCAAACTCAATCCCGGCGAGGCACGCCGCGACGGCGCCTGGCTCGAGGTCGCCGCCAAGTCGACCATCTTCCGGCTGACTCGCGCGGGGTGAGCCGGCGCGATCTTCTGACCAGGTACCTGGGGCTCAACCGAACCGGATGGCCTTGAACGCCCGGGTCTGCTCGGTCAGGGCCGTTTCGACCGGCAGCCGCTCCATGCTACTGGCGCCGTAGAAGCCGTTGACGCCATGCGTCCGCCGCAGCACATACTCGGCGTCGTCGGGCATGGCGATCGGCCCGCCGTGGCAGAGCACGATGATGTCGGGCTTGACGCCCCGCGCCGCGTCGGCCAAGGCCTGCACGTCGCGGACGCAGTCGTCCAGCCTGCGGGCGGTATGGGCGCCGATGGTGCCCTTGGTGGTCAGCCCCATGTGGGCGACCAGGATATCGGCCCCGGCCCCGGCCATCTGCTCGGCCTCGGCGGGGGTGAAGGCGTAGGGCGTGGTGACCAGGTCGAGCTCGGCCGCCTGGCGGATCATCTCGACCTCGAGCCCGTAGCCCATACCGGTCTCTTCGAGGTTGGCCCGGAACAGCCCGTCGATCAGCCCGACGGTGGGGAAGTTCTGCACGCCGGCAAAGCCAATCTCTTTGACCTGACGCAGGAAGTGGCTCATGCGGCGGAACGGATCGGTCCCGCAGACCCCGGCCAGCACGGGCGTGTGCTCGACCACGGGCAGCACCTCGGCGGCCATCTCCATGACAATGGCGTTGGCATCGCCGTAGGGCATCAGCCCGGCCAGGCTCCCGCGCCCGGCCATGCGGAAGCGGCCCGAGTTGTAGATTACCAGCAGGTCAATCCCGCCGGCCTCTTCGAACTTGGCCGAGATCCCAGTCCCCGCCCCACCGCCGATGATCGGCACACCGTCGGCGATCAGTCCGCGCAGGCGGGTGAGAATCTGTTCACGAGAGGGCATCACACATCCCCACCGGCCGGTTCGGCGGCCGGTGGGGCAAGACCTTCCACGGTGCCGCGTTAGCCCAACGCCTTCAACGCCGCGTTGATGTCGCTCGGCACGACGATCAGCAGCATGTTGCCGTCGGCACCGGCTACCGCGCCGGCGCAGATGAGGTTCACCCCTGCGTCGGCCAGCGGCTTGAGCGCCGCCGCGCAACTGCCCAGTTGGTCGGCGCCGGTGATTCGCAGCGCGGGCACCGTCGGCACGCCGGCGGTGTCGACCCCGGGCTTGGCCACCGCGTAGGCGCGGCCTTTGCCGCTGCCGGTCTCGTAGGCCAGCATGCTCTGAAAATCGAGCCCCGCGTCGGCCGCCTTGACCAGCACCTGGTACAGCGCGCCGGGTGCGTTGTCCACTTCTGTCCAGCAGACGTCTATTCGTTCGACTGCCATGGTGTTACCCCTGACCCGCGGTTCGCCGCCCGCAACAGGCCACCTTGTGCCGGGATCGGCCCGATGTCTGGCATCGATCATCATCGCGCAACACAATGGATGGCGTGCGATTCTGGAGGGTCGCGGTGAAGGACCTGCCCCGGTGGTCCGTGTTGTTGGTCGTCGGCGTGATGCCCCTCGCCGCGCAGGAGCCGCCCGATTACGAGGCCGACGTCCTGCCCATCCTCGAAGCCAACTGCTTCATCTGCCACGGGCCGGCGCAGCAGCGCTCGGGCCTGCGGCTCGACCGCCGCGACGATGCGCTGCGCGGCGGCAACAGCCAGACGCCGGCCATCGTCGCCGGCCAGCCCGACTCGAGCCGGCTGATCAAAGTCCTCACCGGCGACGACACGCTGTCCATGCCGCCCGCCGGCGACAAGCTGACCGAGGAGCAGATTGCCACCCTCCGCGCCTGGATTGCCGCCGGGGCCGAGTATCCGGCGATGGTCGATTTCGCCACCCAGATCCAGCCGATCCTGGCGGCCAAGTGCCAGTCGTGCCACGGGCCCGAGGTGCAGGAGTCGTCGTTCCGCGTCGATCAGATCGACTCCCTGATGACCGGCGGGGCGAGTGGCGCGACCTCAATCCTGCCGCACAAGCCGGCCGAGAGCGACCTGCTCACCCGCGTCGCGAGCCGCCGGCCCGAGCAGCGCATGCCGCCGGCCGGTCCGCGACTCAGCCGCGATGAGGTGACCCTGATCCGGCGCTGGATTCAGCAGGGCGCGCCGGTTCCCGACCAGGGGCAGCAGCGAGTCGAGTCGGACCACTGGGCGTTCGGGCCGCGCACGCGGCCTGAGCCGCCCGAGGTGGCGCGCGCCGAGTGGGTGCGCAACCCGATCGACCGCTTCGTCCTGGCGCGGCTCGAGGCCGAGGGCCTGGCGCCGTCACCCGAGGCCGACCGGCGGACGCTGGTGCGCCGGCTCTACCTCGACCTGCTCGGCCTGCCGCCGCGGCCCGAGGAGGTCGACGCGTTTCTCGCCGATGAGTCGCCCGAGGCTACTGACAAGCTGGTCGACCGGCTGCTCGCCTCGCCCCACTTCGGTGAGCGCTGGGCGCGCTACTGGCTCGATTTGGCGCGCTATGCCGACAGCGACGGCTATGAGAAGGACACGCCGCGGCCGTTCGCCTGGCGCTGGCGCGACTGGGTGATCGACGCGATCAACCGCGACCTGCCCTATGACCAGTTCACCATCGAGCAACTCGCCGGCGACCTTCTGCCCGAGGCGACGCAGGAGCAGCTGGTGGCCACCGGCTTTCACCGCAACACCTTGACCAACCGCGAGGGTGGGGTCGACCCGGAGCAGTATCGCGTCGAGCAGATCATCGATCGGACCAACACCACGGGCACGGTCTGGCTGGGCTTGACGCTGGCCTGCGCGCAGTGCCACACGCACAAGTACGACCCCATCACGCAGACCGAGTACTACCGCTTCTTCGCCTTCTTCAACGATGCCGACGAGCGAGACATCACCGCCCCGACGCCGGCCGAGCTGGCGGCCTACAACGAGGCCAGCCGCGACTTCCGCGCCGCGCACGAGGCGCTCGAGAGCGAGGTGGCGACGCTCGTCGCCGACTATGAGCGCGACGAGCTGCCCGCGCGACAGGCCGCCTGGGAGGCCGATCCGGCCGGCTGGGAGCCGGCCTGGACGCCGCTCATGCCAGTCGAGCTCGCCTCGATGCGGGGCGGCACCGAGCTGGGCCGCCGCGACGACGGGGCGTTCATCACCGGTGCCGCCAAGCCCGAGCGCGATACCTACGAGATCATCACCGACCCGGGTCCGGGCGCCATCGGCGCGGTGCGCCTCGAGCTGCTGGCCGACGACTCGCTCCCGGCGCGCGGCCCCGGCCGGGCGGGCAACGGCAACCTGGTGCTGAGCGAGTTCGAGCTGGCCGTGCTGCCGGCCGAGGGCGAGCCGCGGCCGGTGGCGATCGCCTCGGCGACGGCCGACCACTCGCAGGACGGCTACTCGATTGCCGCCAGCATCGACGGCAATCGTGGCACCGGCTGGGCGCTGCTGCCGCAGATCGGGCAGGATCACACCGCGCTTTACACCCTCGCCGAGCCGCTGATGCTGGCCGCCGGCGAGCGGCTGCGCGTGCGCATCGTGCAGGAGTACGGCACGGCCCACACGCTGGGCCTGTTCCGCCTCGCCTTCGGCGCCGAGGGCGACTGGCGGCCCTGCGGCGAGGCCGCGACGGCGTCGGTCGGCGGGGCCAGCTTCACCGTCCAGCCCGATGGCGCGGTGCTGGTCTCGGGTGCGAACCCCGAGACCGACATCTACTACGTCACGGCGAAGGTCGAGCTGCCGCGCGTGACGGGCATCCGGCTCGAGGCGCTGCCGGACGACTCGCTGGGCAACGGCGGCCCCGGCCGCGTGGCGCACGGCAACTTCGTGGTCACCGAGCTGGCGGTCACCGCCCAGTACGGCGCGGGTGAGGCGAAGCCGCTGGCGCTGCGCCATGCGACCAGCAATCACGATCAGGACAAGTACCCGATTGTCGAGGCCATCGACGGCGATCGGAGCGATGTGCGCAACAACGGCTGGGCGATCATGCCGCACGCCGGTCAGCGGCACCGGGCGGCGTTCGAGGTCACCGAGCCGGCCGTCGGCGAGGGGCCGGTCACGCTGCGCTTTCAGATCGACCAGCTCTGGGGCGGGCAGCACACACTGGGCAAGTTCCGGCTGTCGGTCACCGGCGACGACTATCCGGTCGACATCCGCGAGCTGACCCCCGAGCTGCGCCTGGCGCTCGAGCAGCCGCGGGCCGAGCGAGCGGCGGAGCAGCAGGCGGCGGTCGATGCATACTACCGCGCGCAGGACCCGTACCTGGCCGAGCAGCAGCGGCGGGTCGAGAGCCACCTGGCCGAAGGCCCGCCGGCGCCGAACACGATGGCCCAGGCCTTTGCGCAGCGGGCCGACGCGCGCGACACGCGGCTAATGATCCGCGGCGATTTCATGCGCCCGGGCCCGGCGGTCAAGCCGGCGACCCTGGCCGTGCTGCCGCCGCTCGAGCCGCGCGGCGAGCGGGCCGACCGGCTCGACCTGGCGCGCTGGCTGACCGAACCGGAAAACCCGTTGACCAGCCGGGTCGAGGTCAATCGCATCTGGGCGCACCTGTTCGGCGCCGGGCTGGTCCGCACGCCGAACGACTGGGGCACGCGCGGCGAGCCGCCGACGCATCCCGAGCTGCTCGACTGGCTGGCCGACGAGTTCATCGCCCGGGGCTGGAGCCGAAAAGAGCTGATCCGGCTGATCGTCGGCAGCGCGACCTATCGCCAGACCTCGGCGACGCGGCCGGAGTTGCTCGAGCTCGACCCCGAGAACCGGCTGGTTGCCCGGCAGGGCCGCTATCGCCTGCAGGCCGAGGTGCTGCGCGATGTCGGCCTGGCCAGCAGCGGGCTCCTCAACGACGCGGTGGGCGGGCCGTCGATCCGCCCGCCGCTGCCGGCCGGCATGACCATGCTCAGCTATGCCAACGGGATGAACTGGAGCGAGACCACGGGGCCGGACAAGTACCGCCGCGGGCTCTACATCTTCTTCCAGCGCACCGTGCCCTACCCGATGCTGATGACCTTCGACGCGCCCGACTCGAACACCGCCTGCCCGCGGCGCGAGCGCAGCAACACCCCGCTGCAGGCGCTGACCATGCTCAACGACCCGGTCATCTTTGAGTGCGCCCAGGCGCTCGGTCGCGACGTCGCCGAGCTGCCCGGCACGCGCGACGAGCGGTTCGCAGCGCTGTTCGAGCGCACCGTCGCCCGCCCGCCGACCGAGCGCGAGCGGCAACTGACCGGCGAGTTGTACGACCGGATGCTGGCCGCCTGCGCCGACGAGGAGCGCGCCAAGGCGATTGCCGGCGCCGAAGTACCGGGCGAGCGGCTGGCCGAGACCGCCGCCTGGGTGGCGACCGCGCGCGTGCTGCTCAACACCGATGAGTTTGTGACCCGCGAATAGCGTGGCGTGGGACGATGGTCTGAACGACAATAGCGGAGCGACGGAGCGAGGGATGGACCAGAGCAAGTTCAGCGAAGCGGTCAAGCGCACCCGGCGCGAATTCCTGGCCACCAGCGCCAGTGGGCTCGGGCTGCTGGCCTTCGCCAGCCTGCTGCAGCAGGACGGCCTGCTGGCCGCCGAGTCCGGCGCGCCGGCCGACCCGCTGGCGCCCCGGCCGCCGCACTTCGCGCCGAAGGCGAAGCACGCCATCTTCATCTACATGGAGGGCGCGCCGAGCCAGATCGAGCTGTTCGATCCGAAGCCGAAGCTGGCTGAGCTAAATGGCCAGCCGCTCCCGCCGTCGCTGACCGAGAGTGTGCGCTTCGCCTTCATCCAGAAAGACTCGGCCCGCCTGCTGGGCAGCAACGCCGAGTTCAAGAAGTACGGCGAGTGTGGCATGGAGCTGTCAACGCTGCTGCCGAACATCGGCGCCTGCGCCGACGACATCTGCCTCATCCGCTCGATGCACACCGACTCGTTCAACCACCATCCCGGCCAGTTGGCGATGAACACCGGCGTGCCCACCTTCGGCCGGCCGACCATCGGCGCCTGGCTGACCTACGGCCTGGGCAGCAACTCGCGCGACCTGCCCGGCTATGTCGTGCTGACCGCCGGGCGGGGCACCTCGGGCGGCGCGTCGAACTGGCATTCGGGCTTCTTGCCGACCGTCTACCAGGGCACGCTGCTGCGTAACCAGGGCGATCCGGTCCTGCACCTGAGCAACCCCGCCGGGTTCACCGACGAGATGCAGCGGCTGGGCCTCGACACGCTCGGCGAGCTGAACCGCGAGCGCGCGCAGTACACCAACGACCCGGAGATCGCCAGCCGCATCGCCGCCTATGAGCTGGCCTATCGGATGCAGTCCGCGGCGCCCGAGCTGATCGACCTGAGCGACGAGCCGCAGCACATCCTCGACCTGTATGGCGTCGAGCGGACCGAGGGCGACATGAAGAACGCCGAGGGCGGCGGCCGCGGCGAGTTCGCCACCTTCGCCCGCAACTGCCTGCTCGCCCGCCGGCTGGTCGAGCGCGGCGTGCGGTATGTCAACCTCTATCACGCCACCTGGGACCACCACCAGAACATCGACGCCGGGCTGAAGTTCAACTGCCAGATGGCCGACCAGCCCATCGGCGCGCTGCTGCGCGACCTGAAACAGCGCGGGCTGCTCGACGAGACGCTGGTCATCTGGGGCAGCGAGTTTGGCCGCACGCCGCTGGGCGAGAACCGCGTCGGCTTTGCCGATGTCTCGGGCCGCGACCACCACCCGGTGGCCTACAGCATCTGGATGGCCGGCGGCGGGATCAAGGGCGGGACGGTCATCGGCGAGACCGACGAAATCGGCTGGAACATCGTTCGCGACCCGGTCGATATCAACGACTTCCACGCCACGCTGCTGCACTGCTTCGGCCTCAACCACGAGCAACTGACCTACCGCTTCCAGGGCCGCGACTTCCGCCTGACCGACGTGGCCGGGCGCGTCATCCCCCAGATGCTGGCATGAGCCACAGCTTCGAACAGGCCGCCGTGGCGGTGATGGATGGCGACCTCGCCACGCTGACCCGCCTGCTCGACGCCGAACCGGCGCTGGCGACGCGGCACTCGTCGCGCGAGCATGGCGCCACGCTGCTGCACTACAACACGGCCAATGCCGTCGAAGACCAGCGCACGCCGCCGAACGCCGTCGCGGTGGCCGAGCTGCTGCTCGCCCGCGGCGCCGACCCGAACGCGCCGGGCGCGGCCTATGGCGGCGGGCCGAACAACACGCCCTTGGTCTGGCTGGTGACCAGTTGCTGGCCGCACCTGGCCGAGGTACAGGCGGACCAGGTGCGGGCCTACTGCCGTGGCGGCGCGCTGCCTGACGGCGTGCTCGACGACGGCGCGCCGATCATGTTCGCCATCGCCTTCCGCTACCCGAAGGCCGCCGCCGCGCTGGCCGAGTGTGGCGCGCGGGTCGACAACCTGATCAGCGCCGCGGCACTCGGGCGGCTCGAGCAGGTCCGGGGCTACCGCACCGCGGACGGCTGGTCGGCCGAGGCGACCTGGCTCGACGGCAACATCGCCAAGCCGTTCTGGTCTGGCCGGGCGGCCGATCCGGACCGCGCGGCCGGCCTGGCGCTGGCCTATGCCGCGATGTTCGGCGAGTTCGCCGTGGTCGATTACCTGGCCGGCCAGGGCGTTGCGCTGTGCGAGCCGACCGACCAGGGCATGACCGCGCTCCACTGGGCGGCCTGGTACGGCTGGTTCGAGGTGGCCGACAAGCTGCTCGCGCTCGGCGCGCCGCTCGAGGTCGAGAACGCCTTCGGCGGCACGGTGCTCGACAGCACGGTCTGGGGCGGTGCCAACTCGGACCAGGTGCGCGGCCACGCGCCGCGAATGGTCCGCCGCCTGCTCGAGGCCGGCGCCGACGTGACGCGGGTCACGCCCTACCCGTCGGGCAATCCGGCGGTTGACGCGGTGCTGGCGGAGTATCGCTGACCAAGCGGGGTCAGGGCCACTCCGCAAAGCGGCTCCTGACCCCTTGACGCCCACTCGGTGCCAGTGCCGCCGACGGGCTGCTGGACAGCACTGGCGGACAAGCCGCCAGTGGCACCGGCCGCGTATGGCCCCTGACCCTTCCCGCTCTAGAACGTATACGCCGTCCGCGGAATCGCGTCGGTGTAGGTCAGCGTCTTCACGTGCCCGTCGACATAGGCGACGTTGGCCGTTTCGTTGTGCCGCCAGTACTCGGCCATCCGACTGGGGTAGGCGCGGTGCTGGGTCAGGTTCAGCGTCTGCCCGGTCCGCGGGGCGAACAGGTCGCCGTTGTCGTCGAGGTTGGCCTCGAACGAGTCGTGGAAGACCATCACCTCGGCCACCCGGTCAATCGCCGCCAGGCGGGTCACCGCCGAGGCGGCGCGTTCGATCCAGGGGTTCATGCCGTAGCAGTTGTAGGCGGCGATGTTGCGGTTCGTCCCCGTGCCGTTGGTCTGATAGGTGTCGTTGCCACCCTTCTCGCTCGGGCACTTGAAGATCTGGGCGTTCTTTGTGTAGGTGTAGTAGTGCGTGCCCCAGTAAGTGTTCGGGCGGTTCGGGTTGGTCACCGTTTGGCCCAGGTTGAGCATCGAGATGGGCCATGACCCGCCGTTCGAGTCGATGCTGTACTTCTCGTCGTAGTCCTGGACATACTGCATGATGGCCAGGCTGACCTGCTTGCAGTTCGACTGACAGCTCGCCTGTCGGGCCTTCTCCCGCGCCTTGGTGAAGACCGGGAACAGGATCGCCGCCAGGATGGCGATGATCGCGATGACCACCAGCAGTTCGATCAGCGTGAAGGCGCGACGGCCTTCGCCGTGGTGTCGCATCAGCTCCTCCTCGATCTATGTCGGGCGCCGAGGCGACCCGCGAGACTCAGTCTAATGCACTGCCACGGTGTTGCGTTAGGTTCGGGCGAGAATCAACGCGGGCCCGGCGTTCGCCGAGCCCGCGTTGCCGAATGGGACCAGACGATCAGCGGTCGGGGAACGGGATCACCCCGTTGACGGCCGGATTGTCGGACCAGGAGAAGATGAAGTAGGGCGGGATACCGCTGCCCTTGCGGTTGACCAGCGTGTCGAGGTTCAGCCACTTGGCATGGCCGTCGACGTAGCCCATGTTCGACCCCAGGTTGTGCCGGTTGGTGCCTTCCTTGAGGCTGTTCCAGTCGAGGTCGAGGTCTTCCATGAGCTGGGTCCAGTCGTCGGTGCCCCAGCAGCAGAGCAGCACGTCGCCCGAGTCGCCGAGCAGGAAGGTCTCGGACGGCTGGATGATCGAGGCCAGCCGCTCGCGCGCGCCATAGCCGATCCCGTCGTAGTTGACGCCGTAGTTGCCGTCATAGCTGGCGGAGTTGTTGTTGACCATGATCTGCTGCGCGAAGTAGGTCCCCGGCTGGGCGATACTCGGCTCGTCGGGGCTCGTCGGGCAGCCGTAGACGGCGTGGCTCTTGACGTACGGGTAGATGTAGTCGGCCCAGTCGGTGCCCCAGTTGGGGTAACCCGGGGTCGGGTTGGTGCCGACGTTCATGGTGCCCCAGGTGGGGATGAAATGCTCGTCGTAGTCCTGCACGTACTGCACCACGCCCAGGCTGAGCTGCTTGACGTTGCTCAGGCACGAGGTGGTGCGCGCCTTCTCACGCGCCTTGGCGAAGACCGGGAACAGGATGGCCGCGAGAATGGCGATGATGGCGATCACGACCAGGAGTTCGATCAGTGTGAATCCGTCGCGCCGTCGCGCGGGGTTGTGGGGCATGGCCTCCTCCTTGTCGGGCCGCCGGGGGCGGACCGCCCGCCCCCGCGGGCCGGGGAGTGCCCCGCCCCCCCGAAAACAGCGCTGTTAGAACCCGCCGGGCGCACATCGGGCGGCACATAGCTGCTGCCACCCTCGGCACCACCGCTGTCGACCCCTCCGGCCTCACCGGCGGCGGCGCCGCGGTCCGGCTCACCGCCGCTCATCTCGGTGTCGCCGGCCGGCTCTTCCCACGGTGCCTTCTTCTTGCAGGCACCGAGGAACAGCATCAGCCCGCCACCGGCGGTGAGGCCCAGCTTGCTCAGCAGCTCACGTCGTGTCATCGATCACGCTCCTTCGCCCGCCTACGCTAGAACCGGTACGGATCGTACAGAGCCCGCGGATAGGCGTCGCCGTAGACCAGCGTCTTGACGTGCCCGTCGGCATAGGCCACGTTGGCGGTCTCGTTGTGCCGCCAGTATTCGGCCATGCGCGCCGGGTAGGCCCGGTGCTGGGTCAGGTTCAGGGTCTGCCCGCTCTGCGGCGCGAAGGTGTCGCCGTTGTCGTCGAGGTTGGCCTCGAACGAGTCGTGGAACACCGCCAGCTCGGCCGGATAGTTGATCACCGCCAGGCGGAGGCGGTCGGCCGGCGCGCGCTCGACCCACGGGTTCATGCCGTAGCAGTTGTACGCCGCGATGGTCGCGTTGGTGCCCGTCCCGTCGGTCTGGTAGGTGTCGTTGCCGCCCTTCTCACTCGGGCACTTGAAGATCTGGGCGTTCTTGGTGTAGTTGTAGTAGTGCGTGCCCCAGTAAGTGTTCGTGCGGGCCGGGTTGGCCACGGCCTGACCCAGGTTGAGCATCGAGACGGGCCAGGACCCGCCGTTGCTGTCGAGCGAGAAGGTCTCGTCGTAATCCTGCACGTACTGCAGAATGGCGAGCATGATCTGCTTCTCGTTCGACTGGCAACTCGCCTGACGCGCCTTCTCGCGCGCCTTGGTGAAGACCGGGAACAGGATAGCGGCCAGGATCGCGATGATGGCGATGACCACCAACAACTCGATCAGTGTGAAGGCGCGCCGCGCCCTCGAGGTTGTGCGCATCGTCATGCTTCTCCGTGTCGAGCCGCGGTCGGCTCGTCATGCCCTCGGCTGTGCGACCGTCTGGGACGGTACACGCCGATGGTTAGTATGGTGTCAGGGTGACCACTCATGCCACCCTAACTATTTCCTAACACACCGGCGCCCTCGCTGGCAAGCGCCGAGTGCACGATTCGGCTCACGAATCGATACGGCAGCATGTCCTGCATGGGTGGTACCGGCAGCTCGACCCGGCGACGCGGGCCGGCTGGCGCCGCTCGACCGCCATCACCGGCCGCGGCACGCGCGTTTCGAGTCGATGGGTTAGCGGTCTCGGTGGTCTACTCGGCGTCCTCGCGCAGTGGCACCAGGGCTTCGAAGCAGCTTCGGCCGGGCAGGCAGCGGGTCAGGTCGCAGATCTTCTGGTCCGGGCCGAACTCGCGGAGCGTGGTCAGGCACCAGCAGTGCGCGTAAGAGTCGGCGCTGAGTTCGTCGTAGCTCGGGTCGCCGCCGGCGGTGTACATCTTCTTCGAGCGGAAGTTGCGGCAGACCGAACGCCTTGAGATTGCCTGTGCCATCACGCTCCCTCCATGCCGGCGGCGGCGAGAATCGTGCGCCGCAGCAGGTTGCGGGTCAGCGCCACCTTGTAGCCGTTGCCGCTCAGCGGCTGCGCGTCGGCGACCGCCACCTGTGCCGCCGCCGCGGCCAACGGCGCGGTCAGCGGTTTGCCGCGCAAAGCCTCTTCGGCGGCGGTGGGGACATGCGGCCGCGGTGACACCGACCCGAGCACGATCCGTGCGTCTGCAACGTTACCGCCAGCGATCTGCAGCAGCACCGTGGCGCTGGCCGCCGGCCAGTCGACCGACTGCCGGAAGCGCACCTCGCGGTGCGCCCCCTGCCAGCCCGCGGCGCTGGGGACGGTGACCCCGAGGATGATCTCGTCGCCCGCCAGGGTGGTCACCGACCGGCTGCCGGCGGCCGGGTCCGGGTAGAGGTCGGCCACGGCGACGGTCCGCTCGCCGCCCGGCCCCTGCACCCGCACCGTGGCGCCGTAGGCCTGCAGCGGGAAGGCGAGTGAGGCGGCAAAGGCATTGGCGCACGGCCCGCCGCCGAAGATCGCATGGTGCCGGTTGTCGCCCGGCACCGCCGGGCAGCCCGTGCCGCCGGTCAGGTGGCAGTCGAAGGCGGCGTAGCGGTAATACCAGCAGCGCGGCTGCTGGCACAGGTTGCCGCCGACCGTGCCGAGGTTGCGGATCTGCGGCGTGCCGACCGCGCCGGCGGCCTCAACCAGCATCGGCCAACCCGAGCGCGCCGCCTCGCTGCGGGTCAGCTCGTCGAGGGTGACCAGCGCGCCGAGCTGCAGGCTGCCGCCGGCGGTTTCGATGACGCGCAGGCCAGGCAGGCTCTTCAGGTTGACGATGCGATCGGGTTCGAGCACCCGGTCCTTGAGCAGGGCGAGCAGGTCCTGACCGCCGCCGAGGGCGAGGCTCGCCCCCGCGGCGCCGCCGAGCTGCTGCACCGCCTCGGCGGGGTTGCTCGGCCGGGTCATCTCGAAGGCTTTCATACCGTCTCTCCGAGGGCCGCCAACACCTTGTCGGGCGTCAGCGGCAGGCTGGTCACCTGCACCCCGATCGCGTTGAAGACGGCGTTGGCGATGGCCGAGGCGGTGGGGATCGCCGGCGGCTCGCCGACGCCGATCACGCCGCGCTCGGGCATGTCCTGCAGCAGGCAGGTGATCGGCGGGATGTCCGATGCGCCGGGCAGCTTGTAGAACTCGAGGTTGGGGTTGAGCATCCGGCCGCTCGGCCGGTCCATCACCCGCTCCTCGAACAGCGCCAGGCCGATGCCCATGGTCACGCCGCCGATCACCTGGCTCTCGCAGGTCAGGCGGTTGACCACCAGGCCGCAGTCCTGCACGGCGACCATGTGCAGCACGCGGACCACGCCGGTCTCGGTGTCGACCTCGACCTCGGCGAACTGCGCCCCGCCGACGCCGCCGGCGGTCAGGCCGCCGACGCGCGGCGCCTCGGCCGTGATGGGATTGGCGCCGAGCGTGGCGCAGGCCTGTGGCCAGGTCAGCCGCCGGTCGGCGTTGCCCCGCACCTGCACCGCGCCGGGCACGATCTGCAGGTTGCCCGGCTCGGTCTCCAGGTGCGGCGCCACGGTGGCGAGGAAGCGCTCGAGCGCCTGCTCGCCGACGGTCCGCGCGGCCGAGGCGACGCCGCCGATGGTCGTGCTGCCGCCGCTGCCGCCCGACGGCGGGTAACTGCCGTGCCCGATGTGGACGGTCACCTCCTGCGGCTGCAGGCCAAAGGTCTCGGCGACGACGATGGCCAGCGCAGTGCGCGTGCCCGTGCCGAGGTCTTGGGTCGCGCACCAGATCTCGATCTGCCCGTCGGGATGGACAGCCAGCCGGGCGTTCGAATCGTGCCCGCTGCCACCCCACTGGGCCACGGCGCAACCGAAGCCGCGCTTGAGCGGCCCCGGCTCGCCCGCCGCGGCGCGCGTCGGCCGGCGGTTCTGCCAGCCGATCGCCTGCGCGCCGAGGTCGAGCTGCGTGACGTACCCGCCGCCCAGGTTGCGCTTGCGGAACTCGAGCGGGTCGATGCCGGCGGCTTCGGCCATGCCCTCGACCGCCGACTCCATGATGAACGAGGCGCCAGGGCAGCCCGGCGCGCGCATCGCCCGCACGCTGTTCGCGTTGACGAACACGTCGGTGTGCTGATAGTCGACGTTGGGGCAGCCGTAGATGTAGGGCACCCGCAGCCCGGCCCGGCCGCCGACGCCGCCGGTGCCGTAGCCCTCGCCGGCGACCGCGGTCAGCCGGCCGTTGGCGTCGCAGGCCAGGCGCAGGCGGGCGGTGTTCGACTCGCGGCAGCCGGTGTCGGTCTGCTCGCCCTCGCGGTCGCGCATCAGCTTCACCGGCCGGCCGATATCGCGGGCCAGCTCGGCAGCATAGGCGGCCTCGCGGTCGAGCCCGAGTTTGCCGCCGAAGCCACCGCCCATATGCTCGACAATCACCTCGACATCGGCCGGCGCCACGCGCAGGCTGCGCACCAGCGCCTCGCGCACGCTCGAGACCGACTGAGTCGACGACCAGACGGTCACTTTGCCGTCGACCACCTGCGCCACGGCACCGTGCGCCTCGAGGCACGAATGCGTCTGCACGCCGTACGAGAAGGTGCCCTCGAAGCTGGCTGCGGCGGCGGCGAAGGCGGCGGCGGTATCGCCCTGCCGGCGCGGGTCGCCGCGGCGGAAGTTGCCTTCGTCGTGCAGCCGCGGTGCGTCGGGCTTCATGGCGTCGTCTTCATAGACCACCGGCGTCAGCACCTCGTAATCGACCGCGATGGCGGCCACCGCGTCGCGGGCCTGAGCCTCGCTGTCGGCCACCGCGACGGCGACCTCGTCACCGTGGTATTGCAGCACGCTGCCCGGCCCGCGCAGCACCCGCACGGCGCGCACGCCGGGCAGCCGCTCGGCGCGGGCGGTGTCGATGCTCGTCACGCGGCAGTGGCCGTGCGGCGACTGGAGCAGCACCGCGTGGCAGAGCCCGGGCAGGTTGATGTCATAGGCATACTTGGCGCGGCCGGAGACCTTCTGCGGCCCCTCGAGGCGGGGGACGCGGGTTCCGAGCACGCGCCGTTCCGTCGGCCAACTTGGCATGCTCGTCTCCTAAGCCAGTCGTCCGGCAGCGTCGGCCACCGCCTCGAAGATGCGGTGGTAGGTGCCGCAGCGGCAGAAGTTGCCGTTCAGTGCGGCCTGGATCTCGGCGCGGCTGGGAGCCTTGTTGTCGCGCAGCAGCGCCACCGCGCTGGTGACGAAGCCGGGGGTGCAGAAGCCGCACATCAGCGCGTCGTGTTCGACAAAGGCGGCCTGCACCGCGTGCAGCTCGTCGCCGGCGGCAAAGCCCTCGACCGTCTCGATCTCGTGGTCGACCGCGTCGAGGGCGAGCATTGAGCAGGCATAGATCGGCTTGCCGTCGAGCAGGACCGTGCAGGCGCCGCAGGTGCCGCGATCGCAGACCTTCTTGGCGCCCGTCTGGTCGACGGCCTCGCCGCCGGCGGTGTGGCCGTCCCGCAGGGCGTCGAGCAGCGTGGTGCGCGGCTCGACCTCGACCTCGATCACCCGGCCGTTGACCTTCAGCGGGGCGGTGACCGTACCGCTCACGCTCGGCCCGGCGTGGTCCGCGGCGGCCGCCTCGCGCGGCTCGAGCAGCCCGGTGGCGACCGCGCCGACCGCTGCGCCGCGGAGAAAATCGCGTCTCGACGGGGCGCGCGGTCCGTCGGGTGGGTTGGGGGTGGGCATCAGACCTTCCTCTCTACAGCCGGCGTCCTGGCGTGTTGGTCTCCGCGGTAGGGGCGGGTCACAGACCCGCCCGATTGCCGACGAGCCAGCTTCCAGAGCGGCTCCGTTCGCTGGCGGGCAGGTCTGAGACCTGCCCCTACCAGGAAGGCGAACACGCCCATTCGCCGGCTGGCGCCTCGATCAGTGTGAGTCGGCCGCCGGGCTGCGTCATGACGCGATTGCAGGTATACTCGGCAAGCGCTCGGAGCCGCAGCCGATGGACCAGCCCGTACGCCGTCTCACCCTCGTCGCCGTGGCCGCCGCCGCCTTTGCCGGCGGACTGGTGGCCCAGTCCACCGTGCCGGCGCCCGACCAGGTATTCGCCACGGTCAACGACCAGCCGGTGACCTACGCCGACTTCTACACCGTGCTGCAGGACCAGGCCGGCCGGCTGGCCGCCGAGCGGGTGATCCTGACCGAGCTGCTGCACCAGCGCGCCGCCGCGGCGGGGATCACCGTCACCGACGAGGAGATCGATGCCCGGGTGTCCGGCTTCATCGACGAGGAGTTCGGCGGCAAGGCCGAGCTGTTCACCCGCTGGGTGATCGAGGGCGGGCTCGACGAGGCGGCCGTGCGGCGGCAGATCGAGAGCGAGCTGCTCGACCTCAAACTGCGCAGCCGCGAGGTCGAGGTGACCGACGAGAAGCTCCGCGGCTTCTTCGAAGCGCACCGCAAGAACCTCTACGACAAGCCCGACACGGTGCGCTACCGGCAGATTGTCTGCGACACCAAGGAGAAGGCCGACGCGGTGCTCGGCGAGATCACCGAGGGCCGCCTGACTTTCTTCGCCGCCGCGCTGCGCCACTCGATCGACCGCGCCACCTCGAGCGACGGCGGGATGCTCCAGCCGCAGGTGGTTCACCTGCTGCAGGAGCGAGCCAAGCCGATCTTCGACGCGATTGAGAACCTGCCCATCAACGAGATGACCCCGGCGCCGGTCGAGTTCGGCGGCAAGTGGTTCCTGCTGCTCATGGTCGAGCGCCTGCCCGGCCAGCCGGTAGCTTATGAGCGCGTCGCCGAGCGGGTGCGGCACGATTACCTGTCGGCCAACGCGACCGATGAAGACGCGTTCATCGACCAGGTGCTGCGCGAGAGCACCATCACCGGCCTGCCGCTGCGCTTCCAGGCCGTCCAGGCGGCCTTCCGGCAACGGGCCGAGGCGACCGACACAACCGGCGCCGGCCCGACGCCCGGACCCATGCCGTGAGGGCCCTGGCGCTGCTCGCGCTGACCTCGGCGGCGGCCGCTCAGGGGCCGCTGCCCGCGGCCGAGCTGCACAGCGGCGACGCGCTGCTGCGCTGGGAGAACGGCGTCGGGTGGACCCTCTCGCTGGCCGGCACGCCGCTCTGGTCGCCGGTCGGCGACGAACTCGTGCTACACGACCCAGGCTGGACCCGGCGCTACTTCGACACCAACGACGTCAAGCCCGAAGTCGCCCTCGCCGCCGAGGAGGGCCGGCCCGTGCTGACCCGCACCTGGCGGGCCGACCGCTTCACCGCCACGCAGCGCGTGACCGTCGACGACGCCGGCCGGTTCGTGCTCGAGTGGAGCTACCGCCAGGACGGCTGGGACGCCGCCGGCCTGCAGGTCGGCCTCGGCCGACCGCGCGAGGAGGTCTGGGCCGGCGCCGCCTTCGCCTCCGAACGCGGCGACGGCACGGTGCCCTTGACCTACCAGAACGGCCCGGCCTTCGGCGCCCGCAGCGAGGTCGAACTGCGCTCGCTCTTCGCCACGCTGCAGCTCACCGCCAGTCGGCCGGTCTCGCTCTATGACTATGCCAACCGCAACGGCCACTTCTGGCTCGGCTTCGACGAGCCGCTGCCGCGCGGCGAGGAGCGCCGGTTCCGCGCCGTGTTCACCGTCGGCGCGCCGAAGCTGAGTGCCGGCGGCGTGACCATCATCGGCTTCGAGGTGCCGCGGCGGGTGACCACCGGCAGCTTCGTGCCGCGCATCCGGCTGACCGGCGACGGCGGCGGGCCGGACGAGGTCACCGTCCGGGTCGAGGTGACCGACGAGGCGGGTGAGACCATCGCCGTCGAGGCGCTGGCGCGACCGGCCGCCGAGCCGGTCAGCGCGATGCCGGCGCTGCGGCTGCTCGTCGCCGGGCGGTACCGCGTCAACATCACCATCCGCGCCGGCGAGCAGCTGCTCCTCGCCGCGCCCGCGATCTCGGTCGAGGTCGTCTCGCCGCTGCGCGTGACGCCGGGCTTGTCGCTCTACACCGACCAGGCCGAGGCGACGCTGCGCGTCTGGGTCGCGCCGACCGACCGTCCGGAGCGGCTCGAACTGGCCGTCGGCGGCGCCGTGCAGGCGACCGTGCCGGTAGCCGCGGGCGCCGTGACCGAGGTGCCGATCCCGCTGGCCGACCTGCCCGACGGCGCGAGCGAGCTGACCTGCGAGCTGCTCACGGTGACCAACACCTTCCGCACGCCGCTGGGTCGGGCCGCCGTGACGCTACGCAAGGCACCGCCGAAGCCGAACACGGTGGTCATCGACCATGCCACCGGCGGCCTGCGCATCGACGGCGTGCCGAGCCTGCCGGTCGGCTTCTACTGCGATCATCCGCCGCTGCCCGAAATCGACGAAGACGCTCAGATGGGCTGGACCTTTGTCGGGCCCTATGTCCGGCGCTACACGGTCGACGGCGAGGAGCACCGGGCGCGGGTGTTCGAGCTGCTCGACCGCGCCCGCGCGGCGGGGCTGCAGGTCCACTACTGTCTGCACGGCCTGGCCGTCGGCGAGGACAGCGAGGAGAAGTTCGACCGCCTGCGACGCGAGATCGAGGCGGTGCGCGACCATCCCGCGCTGCTCGGCTGGTACCTGGCCGATGAGCCCGAGCTGAACGGCGTGCCGCCGGAGCGAATGCAGCGGGTCTATGACCTGGTCAAGGCAGCCGACCCGTACCACCCGTGTACGATGGTCTTCGCCAACCGCGGCGCGGCGGTGCGCTACGAGCGGGCGCTCGATATCTCGATGACCGATCCCTACCCGATCCCGCGCAGCCCGGCCGGCAGCGTGGCGGTGGCGATTCGGCAGATGGTCGAACAGCATCGGCCCGAGGTGGCGATCTGGGTCGTGCCGCAGGCCTTCGGCGGCGGCGAGTGGTGGGAGCGCGAGCCGTCAGCGCGCGAAGAGCGGGTGATGACCTGGCTGGCGCTGATCGAAGGAGCGCGCGGCATCCAGTACTTCATTCGCCGCGCGCCGAACGGCAACCCGGTCAGCATCCATCTGTGGAACGAGTGCCGCCGCCTGGCCGCCGAGGTGGCCGAGCTGGCGCCCGAGCTGCTCGCGCCGCGGACGCGGCTCGAGACCGGCGCCGACGACCTGCACGCCGCCCTCACGCGGAGCGACCAGGCGGTCTGCCTGCTGGTCGCCAACGCCTCGCCGCAGCCGCGCGCCTTCTCGCTGTCGCTGCCCGGTGTGCCCGACGGCGAGGCCGAGGTGGTCTTCGAGCAGCGCACCATGGCCATCGCCGGCGAGCGGCTCGACGACCTGATTGACGGCTACGGCACGCGCGCCTATCGGCTCTATCTCGGCGATCCTCTGCCGCTGGCGGCCGACGAGCCGGGTAACCTGGTGCGCAACGCCAGCCTCGAGCAGTGGGCCAACGTCGGCACGCCCGATGCTTACTACATGGGCCGAGGCAGTGATCCGGCCGCCTCGGCGCGGGTCGACCGCACCCACGTCGCCGACGGCCGGCACAGCCTGCGGCTGGTCACCCCGGTCGACGGCGGCGGGATGACCATGCGGCCGTTCCCCATCCGGCTGCACGCCGGCCGGCGCTACCGGCTCAGCCTGCAGGTCCGCGCCGACCGGCCCGGGGCGCGGGTCCGGCTGTCGCTGGCCGGGCTCGACGCCGAGCCGGTGACGGCCGAGGTCGGTCCCGAGTGGACCACCGTCGAGCTGGTCGGCACCGCGCCGGAAGATCGCGACCGGGGGCAGATCGGCTACAGCCTGCTGACCGCCGGCGTCGCCTGGTTCGATGCGCTGCGGCTGGTTGAGGAGGGCGAGTAGTCGTGCGGATTGCGCACTTCACCGACCTCCACGCGCGCTGGCACCTGCCCGGCACGCCGACGGTGGCCAGGCGCCGCGCGCGGCAGATGCCGGAGCTCTTCGCACAGGCCCTGGAGCGGGTCTGCGGCGAGTCGATCGACCTCATCGCGGTCACCGGCGATCTGCTCGATGTGCCGGGCTACATCCTCTCCGGCGATGATTACTACGACTACCGTCGCGACCTGTTCGAGGCCGAGGCGGAGGCCGACTACCGGCTCTTTCGCGAGCTGCTCGAGGCCACCGGCGTGCCCTACCTGGTGCTGCCGGGCAACCACGATGACATGGCCGTCATGGCCCGCCAGTTCGGCCCGGCCAACACCTCGATCGAGCTGGCCGGGCACCGCGTGGCGACCTTCTGGGACCGCGATTTCGAGGCTCACGTGCCGCGCCGATACGACCGCGAGCGGCGGCACCTGCTGTCGCTCCTGGCCGATGAGAGCGGCCTGCCGCAGGTCCATCTGCAGCACTTTATGATCACCCCCATCCTCAACGACGGCTGGCCCTACAGCTACTGGGAAGGCGACCACCTGCGCCGCCTGCTGGCCGATTCGGGCAAGGTCCGGCTGGCGCTCTCGGGCCACCGGCATTCGGGTTGGGAGCCGGTCGCCGACGGTGCCTGCACGTTCGTCTGCGGCAAGGCCTTCTGCGACTTTCCGCACCCCTACCAGGTGATCGAAGTCGATGACCACGGCGTCGGGTTCGAGCCGGGCGAGCTGCTCGCGCTGCCGCGCGAGGCCGGCCGGCCGGCGGTCTTTCTCGATCGCGACGGGGTGCTCTGCGAGCAGCCCTCGTGGCGCACCGGGCCCGAGGAGCTGCGGCCGATGCCGGGCGCCGGCCGGGCCCTGCGCCGGCTACGCGAGGCCGGGTACGTGCTGGTCGTGATTTCGAGCCAGAGCGCCGTCGGCGCGGGTTACCTGAGCCGCGAGCAGGTCGATGCCGGGTTCGACAAGCTCGCCCGAGCGTTCTGGCACGAAGCCGGCGGCTACTGGGACGCGCAGTATTACAGCACCGGCGCCGGGCCGTGGGCGGTGCATCCCGACCATGAGCCGAACCCGCACGGCAAGCCACGGCCCGACTACGCGTTGCAGGCGGCCGAGCTGTTCGGCCTGTCGCTGGATGGATCGTACTTCGTCGGCGACAACCTGAGCGATCTGCAGGCCGGCCGCGCCGCCGGCGCCCGGCCGGTGCTGGTCCGCACGGGCCACGGCAGCGAGACCGAACGCCGCCTGGGCGAGCAGCCCGAGCTGGCGGACACGATCGTCTGCGATGACCTGCCGGCGTTTGTCGAGCGGTTGCTCGGCGGGGCGGGGTGAGCGGGTGCGCGTGCATTCGCGTCGACCGGGACGGTCGACCTACGCCGGCATCGCCGGTCCGACGCGTAGGCCGACCGTCTCGGTCGGCGGCCGGCGAGGACGCCGGCGGTCCGTTCGGGGCGCGGGCGTCCCCGCCCGCCCGTTCGGGGCGCGGGCGTCCCCGCCCGCCCGTTCGGGGCGCGGGCGTCCCCGCCCGCTCCGGTGCCGGCGGTCCGTTCGGCGCGTGCGAGCCTCATCGTTGACCGACTCCGGGCCCTGACGTAGACTCGGCACCGCAGCCTGGACACCGCCTTGGAGCGCATGGTCGACCTGGCCGATATCCGCCGTCTGATCGAGATCGCCGAACGGCATCAGCTCGAGGGTCTGACCTATGCCGAGGGCGAGGCCGAGGTCGAGCTGACCCAGGCGCTTCCGCGCGGCGACGCCGAGGCGCGGGGGCAGTGGCCGCGGGCGGCGCGCGACGAGCCCGAGGCGGGGCTGAGTGGTCTGATGCCCCTGCGCTCGCCGTTGACCGGTGTCTTCTACCGCGCGGCCAATCCGGGCGATCCGCCGTTCATCCACGAGGGTGAGGAGGTCGAGGAGGACACGCCGGTCGGTCTGATCGAGGCGATGAAGATCTTCAATGAGATCACCGCCGGGGTCGAGGGCCGGCTGGTCCGCGTGGTGGCGCAGAACGAGCAGTTGGTGGTCGCCGGCGAGGTGCTGATGGAGTTCGCGCCGCTGGCCGAGGAAGCGTCCTGATGGTGGTGCGGCTGGGGTTCCTGGGACTTGGCACGGTCAACGGCGGGGCGCTGAAGGCCATCCGCGACGGCGGCGGCGAGCTGGTTGACCGGCTCGGCTTCGAGCTGCGGCCGGTGACCGCCGCGGTGCGCGATCCGAACCGCCCGCGCGCGGCCTCACTCGAGGGCATGTCGATCGTCACCGACCCGTTGCAGGTGGCCGTCGCCGACGAGGTCGACATCGTGGTCGAGGCGATCGGCGGCGTCGGCGTGGCCTACCAGGCGGTCGGCGCGGCGCTGGCGGCCGGCAAGGGCGTGGTCACGGCCAACAAGGAGCTGATTGCCAAGCACGGTCAGGAACTCTTCCGCCTGGCCCACGAGCACAACTGCGACCTCGAGTTCGAGGGCAGCGTGGCCGGCGGCATTCCGGTGCTGCAGCCGCTGCGCGAGAGCCTGGCGGGCAACCGAATCAGCTCCATTCTGGGCATCATCAACGGCACCACGAATTACATCCTGAGCGCGATGCAGCGCAGCGGCCGGCCGTTTGACGATCTGCTCGCCGAGGCCCAGGCCGCCGGCTATGCCGAGGCCGACCCGACCGACGACGTCGACGGCCACGACGCGGCCTACAAGCTGGCCATTCTGGCCACCCTCGCGTTCGACACCGCGGTCGACATCAACGCCGTGCCGCGGCAGGGCATCCGCACCGTGCAGCCGGCCGACATGGCCACCGCCGAGCGGCTCGGTTACGTGATCAAGCTGCTCGGCATCGCGGTCGATCGCGGCCAGCAGCTCGAGTTGCGGGTCCACCCGACGCTCGTGCCGCGCGCCCACCCCCTGGCGGCGGTGCAGGATGTGTTCAATGCCATCTATGTGGTCGGCTCGAGCAGCGGGCCGCTGATGTTCTACGGCCGCGGCGCCGGCGCCGGGCCGACCGGCAGCGCGGTGCTGGGCGACATCATCAACGTCGCCCGCAACCTGCGGCTGGGGGTGAGCAATCGCGCCTCGCTCTACGGCACCGGTCGGCGGACGCCGGTCCCGCGTGACGAAGTGCGCTCGTGCCATTACCTGCGCATGAGGGTGATCGACCAGGCCGGCGTGATGGCGCAGTTGGCCAAGATCCTCGGCGACAACGGCGTGTCGTTGGCCAAGATCCTCCAGATGCAGGGTCGCGGCGAGACCGCCGAGCTGGTGATCATCACCCACGAGACCGAAGAGTGGCGGATCAGCCGCTCGCTGGCCGAGATGAAGGCCCTGCGTGTGGTGCTCGAGATCTGCAACACCATGCGCTGCCTCGACGAATACGATTCGTGAGCGGGAGATGACCATGGGCGACGGCCTGCTGGAGGCCACCCTGGCCGGCGCGCCGCCGAGCTACCGCGGCAAGGTGCGCGATGTGTTCGACCTCGGCGACGAGCTGCTGATCGTCGCCACCGACCGGATTTCGGCCTACGACGTGGTGCTGCCGCGGCCAATCCCCGACCGCGGCAAGATCCTGACCCGACTGACCAACTTCTGGCTCGATCGGTTTGAACCGGGAGGCTACCGCAGCCACCGCATCACCGCCGACGAGGACCGCTTCCCGGCTCCGTTCCAGGCCAGCCGCGCGGCGCTGAGCGGGCGCACGCAGTATGCCCTGCGGGCGCAGCCGGTGCTGGTCGAGTGTGTCGCGCGCGGTTACCTGGCCGGCAGCGGCTGGGTCGAGTATCAGCAGAGCCGGTCGGTCTGCGGCGTGCGGCTGCCCGATGGCCTGGCCGAGTCCGACCAGCTCCCCGAGCCAATCTTCACCCCGGCGACCAAGGCTCAGGAGGGCCATGACGAGAACATCTCGTTCGAACGCGTGGTCGAGCTCGTCGGTGGCGAAACGGCCGAGCGGCTGCGCGCGATGACGCTCGATCTCTACGCCCAGGGCGCCGCGCTGGCCCGCGAGCGGGGGATCATCATCGCCGACACCAAGTTCGAGTTCGGTTGGCACAACGGCGAGCTGATCCTGATCGACGAGCTGCTGACGCCCGACTCGAGCCGCTTCTGGTCGGTTGACGAATACCAGCCCGGCCGGCCGCAGCGATCGATGGACAAGCAGTTCCTGCGTGACTGGCTCTCGACTCTCGACTGGGACAAGACCCCGCCCGGCCCGGCGCCGACCGACGAGATCATCAACCGCACCCGCGACCGGTATCTCGAGGCGCTGACCCGGCTCACCGGTGGCGGGCTCGACACCTGATCCATGGCGCACCTGGTGGTGGTCATCAGCGGGCTGGCCGACGACCCGCACGAGTTGCTCGACGGCGGCACGCCGCTGGCCGCCGCCCGCACGCCCTGGCTCGACCGGCTGGCCGAACAGGGCGAGGTCGGCCTGGTCCACCTGCTCCCTGAGCTGCCCGCCGACGATCCCGCTACCGGCGTCGATCGCGCGCTGCCGGCGCTGCTCGGCTACGAGGCGCCGCCGGCCGCCCGTGGCGCGGTCGAGTTGATCGGCGCCGACGCGGGCCTGGGCCGGCGCGACTCGGGCGTGCGGTTCGACCTGCTCCGGTCCGAGCCGGTGTTGGACCCCTTCGCCGAGGAGCCGGCGCCCGACGAGGCGCGCGCGCTGTGGGAGTCGCTCGCCGCGGCGCTGTCGCGGCGTGACCTGGAGGTCCGCGGCGTCGGCCCGCTGCGCGGCTTGGGGCTCTGGTCGGAAGGGCCCGTCGAGTGCCACACCACGCCGCCGGGCGAGCTGACCGCCGACCTGGCCGCGCACCGACCCGAGGGCGACGGCGCCGAGCGGCTGACCGAGCTGATCGACATCGGCCGCGAGGTGCTGGCCGGGCATCCGGTCAACCGCCGCCGGGCCGAGCGCGACCAACCGGCCTTCGATCTGGTCTGGCCGTGGGGCGTCGGCCGGGCCCCAGAGCTGCCGTTGTTCGCGCTGCGCAGTGGCATGATCACCGTCGGCGTGACCGACAACCTGGCGGCGCGCGGGACCTTCCGCCGCGCCGGCATCCCGTGCACGCCGGCCAAGGTCCGCCGGCCGGCGCACCTGATCGACGAGGCGCTGCATGCGTTTCAGCAGGCGGCGGCGGTGATTGTCCAGACAACTATCGTCGACTGGGTCGGCCACCGCGGCGACCCTGAGCGCAAGCAGCGGGCGATCGAGCGGCTCGACGACGAGCTGCTGCGGCCGGTCTACGAATACGCCGCCGACTGGCCCGCGCTCGACGTAACGCTGCTCGGCGACCATGCCACGCTGGTCGCCACGCGCCGGCACGCGGCGCGACCGGTGCCCTATCTCCGCCTGCGCCGCGACCGCGACCAGCGCGGGCCGGGCCGGTTCGACGAGGCCGTCGCCGCCGAGGCGGGCCGGCTGCGGGAGGGCGGTGCCTGGCTCTGGAGCGCGCGATGAAGCTGGTCGAGCGGGTGCGGCTGACCATGCTGCGCGAGCGGTTGCGGCCAGCCGACGGGCGGATCCTGCTCGCCTGCTCGGGCGGGCTCGACAGCACGGCCATGCTCGACATCCTGCACCGGCTGGCCGAGCCGCTCGAGCTGCACTTGGTTGTCGCGACATTCGATCATCGCTGGCGGCAGATGCCGATCGACCTGGAGCTGGTTCAGGAGCAAAGCCGCGAACGCGGGCTCGAGTGCATCGTCGGCCGGGCCGGCAAGGCCGACAAGTCCGAAACCGGCGCGCGCCGGCAGCGCCACGCCTTCCTGCGCCGCGCGGCGGCCGAGGCGGGCTGCACGCGCATCGCCATCGCCCACCAGCTCGACGACCGGGTCGAGACCACGTTCATGAACCTGCTCCGCGGCGCCGGGACCACCGGGCTCGGCGCCATGCCGCCCCTCGACGAGCCGATCATCCGGCCCTTGGCAGAGGTGACGAAAGTGGAGGTTTGCGCCTACCTGGATGAGCACAAGCTGCGCTACTTCTTCGACCCCGAGAACATCCAGATGCGGCACTACCGCAATCTCGTTCGGCACCGCCTGCTGCCGGGCCTGGAGAAACGGTTCAGGGGGATCTACGAGGCACTGACCACCACCACGCGCCTATGCGCCCTGGAGCGCGGCGTGCTCCGCGACCTGGTCGCCGAACGCTTCGCGGCGCGGCGGCTCGTGCCCGGCGCCGACAACTTCCTGTACGGCCTCGGCGCCGTCGTGCTCGACCTGGCCGGCTGGCATGAGCAGCCGCGGGGCCTGCAGTACCTGCTCTGGCGCGCGGCGATTGAGGCGCTCGCCGGCGACCTGACCGACATCGGCCTGGCCGACATCGAACGGCTCGAGGAACTGGCCGAACGGCCGGCCGGCGCTGGTCCCGCGCAACTCGGCAGCTCGGCCGGGACGGTGCTCGTCGGCATTCACGCCGGCACGGCGGTGCTGCTGCTCGAATCCCTCGCACCGCCGCCGTGGGGGCCGGTGGTGCTCGAGCCGGGCGCCAACCGCATCGACGCCGCCGGGCTGACCATCCACCTCGGCGGCGGCGGCCGGCTGGCGTGGCAGGTCGAGCTCGCCGCCGATCGGCTGACCAACCTGACCGCGCGCAGTCGACGCGACGGCGATCGTCTCCGACCGGCGGGGCGGGGTGGATCGCGGAAGATCGGCGATCTGATGCAGGAGCAGGGCATTCCGCGGCTGGTCCGCGAGCGGGTGCCCATCGTCTGTGACGGCGAGCGGCCGGTCTGGCTGCCCGGCTGCGCGCCCGAAGAGGAGTATGCGCGGGCGGCGAACAAGACGGTCACGCTCGGGATCGAACTGCACGAGGTGCCGGCCGATGAGCGATGAGGCTACCAAGCCTAAACGAGGTGCGCTGAAGCTGCTGGCCTGGCTGGTGTTGCTGGCCGCGCTGCTCGGCGGCGGCTGGTACGCCGCGGACTACTTCGGCCTGTTCCGCGAGCCCGAGCCCGACCTCGAGGCGGTGGCGCCGCCGGCGTCGCGGGGCACGCCCGCGCCCGCGCCGACGGGCGAGCCGTCACGGGAGCCGTCGACGCCGGCCGGTGCGGAGCTGGCCGAGGTCGGCTGCGTGATGACCATCGCCACGGGCTGGCAGCGCGGCGACGCCACGCCGGCGATGGGCATCTACCCGGTCGAGAGCAACCCCGAAGAGGCGTCCGTCGACGTGCCGCGGACCGCCCCGCCGGTGGTGCTCGAGAAGCCGGGCGACGGCGAACTGCCGCTCTTCCTCCTCGGCCGCCTGCCGGCGCAGACTGTCGGCGAGCGCGAGCCGGAGGCGTTCGTCGCCGGCTTGATGACCTCGCTGCGCGAGTCGCTCGCGGCCTTGCCGCAGCCGCCGGAGTTCGCCGCCGACGGCCCGCTCGACCCGCTGCCCGAGCTGTTTATCGCCGCGCGCGAGCTGGTCGCCGAGGGCAGTTTCGCCGATATGGGCGTGAGCGAGGGTGTCGGGCGGTTCGTGGCCGGGGTCGACCGACGCGGGCAGGTCTTTCTGGCCATCGCCTTTGCGCCGGCCGGCGAAACAGATGCCGAGGCGGTGGCGATGATCGGCTCGCTGGCGCCGGTGCCCGAGCCGGTCGCCGAGGCCGAGCCCGAGCCGGGCGAGCAGGCGCCCGACGCCGAGGTCGAGCTCGAGTAGTCAGCCGCGCGTCGATTCGGCCAGCAGCTCGCGGGCCATCGCCAGCGTCGCCTCGGTGGGCGGCATCCGGCCCAACATGCGGGCCAGCTCATGCACCCGCACCTCGCCGTCGACCCGCGCCACGTCGACGCGTACCGGCTCGTCGCCCGACTTGTCGACCACCAGGTGCCAATCGGCCAGGGCGGCCAGCGGCGCATGGTGGGTGATGCAGATGACCTGTCGCCGGCGGGCGAGGGCCGCCATCTTGCGCCCGACGTGCCCGATGGTGACCCCGCCGATGCCGGCGTCGATCTCGTCGAAGACCATCGTCGGCACGCCGTGACCCTCGGCCAGTTGCGATTTGATGGCCAGCATCACGCGCGACAGCTCGCCGCCGCTGGCAATCCGGCTGAGCGGCCGCGGCGGCTCGCCCGGGTTGGATGAGAGCAGCAGCTCGACCGAGTCGACTCCCGTCGGCCCTGCCGCCACCCGCTCGCCGCCGACCCGCAGGCCGGCTGCGTCGGGCCGACGGGTCATCGCGGCGACGAACCCGACCGAGGTCATGCCGAGCTCGGCCAGATGAGCGGCCACGCCCGCCGCCAGCGCCTCGCCGGCCGCCGCGCGCGCGCTGCTGAGGGCCTCGGCCAGCCTGGCCGCCTCGGCCTCGGCCTCGCCCAGTTGTGCCTCAAGGGCGGCCAGCCGCTCGTCGGCGGTCTCGATTTCGGCCAGCTCAACTACGGCTCGGGCGCCGAACGCGAGCACCGCCTCGACGCTGCCGCCGTACTTGCGGCAGAGCCGGTCGAGCTGCTCGAGCCGCTCCTCGACCTGCGCCAGCCGGCGCGGATCGGCATCGATCGACTCGGCGTAGTGCTGCAGCGTCCGGGCCGCCTCTTCGATGGTCGCCAGCGCCCCGCCCAGCTCGTCGGCCAGCGGCCCGAGGTCGTCGTCGAACCGCGCCATGTCACGCAGCGCGGCGAGCGCCGCGGCGACGCGATCGGCCGCGGCCGGGCCCTCATCGCCCTCGGCCAGCGCGCCGTGCGCCTCGGCCGCCGCCTCGACCAGTCGCTCGGCGTGGGCCAGCCGGCGGCGCTCGGAATCGAGCTCTTCGACTTCGCCCGGCCGCGGTCCGGCCGCTTCGATCTCGGCCACCTGGAAGCGGAGCATGTCGGCGCGGCGGGCCTTCTCGCCCTCGTCGAGCCGCAGCGCGGCGATGTCGCGCAACGTCGCCTGCCAGGCCTCATAGGCGGCGCGGTAGGCCGTCTGCTGCGCGGCCAGTTCGGTCCCGCCGGCGGCGTCGAGCAGCGCCAGATGCTCGGCCGGCCGCAGCAGGCTCTGGTGTTCGTGCTGGCCGTGCAGGTCAATCAGCGACTCGCCCAGCTCACGCAGCATGGTTACCGTGGCGGTGCCGCCGTTGATCCGGCAACGACCCCGACCATCGGCGCGGATTTCGCGGCTGATCAGGCAGAGGCCATCGGCATCAGGCGCGACGCCGAGCGCTTCGAGCCGCGCCCGTGCCGCCGGTGCGTCGCGGAGGTCGAACGCCGCCTGCAGCCGCGCGGCGTCGCGGCCGGAGCGGACCAGGTCGCCGCCGACCCGCTCGCCGAGCAGTGCGCCGAGGGCGTCGACGATGATGCTCTTGCCCGCGCCGGTCTCGCCCGAGAGGACGCAGAAGCCCGGCCCGAGCTCGACCCGGGCCTGCTGGATGATGGCGAAGTCGCGGATCTCGACCTCGACCAGCATTACTTCGGGCTCCCCCAGCGCAGCTTCTGGCGCAGGCTGTCGAAGAACATGCTCGGCCGCAGCCGGGCCAGCCTCATGCGCTGCGCCGCGCGGCGGACTTCGAGCCCGGCGCCGGGCAGCAGGTCGAGGTGGATCTGCCCGTCGACCGAGACCACGCCCGAGCGCGACATCCGCGGCACGTCGCCGACTTCGACGCGCAGCGTCAGCTCGGCGCCGACCACCAACGGCCGCACCGCCAGCGTGTGTGGGCAGATGGGTGTCAGCAGGATGGCGTCAAGGCTGGGCGCGACCACCGGTCCGCCGGCGCTGAGCGAGTAGGCGGTCGAGCCGGTCGGCGTGGCCACGATCAGGCCGTCGGCCGGGTACTCGCACAGCGCATGGCCGTCGGCGAAGACCAGCAGGTCGAGCACGCGGCCGCGATCGGCGGCGGTCACGGCGACGTCGTTGCTGGCGGTCCAGGGCGGCGCGCCGTCGATGCGCACCTCGAGCATCATCCGCTCCTCGACCTCATACTCGCCGGCTACCAACGCATCGAGCGCCTCGAGGGTCTGGTGCGAGTCGATCTCGGTCAGGAAGCCGAAGGTGCCGAAGTTGATGCCGATCACCGGCGTGCCGAAGAGGCTGGCATCGCGCGCGGTGGCGACCACGGTGCCGTCGCCGCCAATGACCAGCAGCAGGTCGGCGCGGCGATAGAGTTCGCCGCGGTCGTCGCCGGCGATGAGCACCTCGACGCCGCGGCGCTGGAGCTCGTCGGCCGCCTGGCGCGCGGCGGCGACGGCGTCGTCACGGTGGGCCGCGGCGACGATGCCGACGACCCGCGGCGGGGCGGTCATCCCGCGCCTTCGAGCCGTTCCAGGTTGTACTTCGCCGGCTCGAGCGTGGCGTCGAGTTCGAGCGCCCGCTGATACATCGCCTTCGCCTCGTCGAGCTTGTTCTGCTTCTCAAGCACCACGCCGAGGTTGTTGTAGGCCACGGCATAGTTGGCGTCGAGCTCGATGGCGCGGCGGAAGAGCGTCTCGGCGCCGGCGTAGTCGTCGCCCTGTTCGGCGATCAGCCCGAGCTTGTTGTAGACCTCGGGGTCTTGCGAGCCGAGCTCGCGGGCGCGGGTCAGCGACGTACGCGCGTCGTCGAGCTTGCCGCTGGTGTACTGCACCTGGCCGAGCTGCTTCCACGCCTCGGCATCGTTCGGCTCCAGCTCGGTGACCTTCAGCCAGGCCGCCTCGGCCTCGGCGTGCTCGCCCGCCTGCTGGTGCATCAGGGCCAGATTGCGATACGGCAGCGAGAACTCGGGCGAGGCGTCGACCGCGAGCTGGAAGTACTTCGCCGCGTTGGCCCGGTCGCCTAGCCGTGAGTAGACCCAGCCGAGGTTGTTCAGCGCGTTGACCTCGTCGCCGCGCAGCTCGAGCGCCTTCTCATAGGCGGTCAGCGCCTTGCGCAGGCTCGGCTCGTCGCCCACGCCGCCGTAGGCCAGGCCGAGATTGAAGTGCACCACGAACTCGCCCGGATTGGCCGCCGCCGCGGCTTCAAGCGCGGTCACCGCGTCGGCATGGCGGTTCTTCTGCAGATAGGCCACGCCGCGGTAGAGCTGCGCCGTGTAGTTACCGGCCTCGGCCGCCGCCGCCTCGAACTCGGGCAGCGCCGCGTCGACCTGGCCATCTTGCCACAGGGCCAGGCCGAGGTTGACCATGAAGTCGACCACCGCCCCGTCGAGCCGCCGCGCGATGCGGTACTCGTCGATCGCCGCGGCCAGGTTGCCCTTCGCCCGCAGCGCGTTGCCCAGGTTGTTGTGGTAGTCGGCCTTCTGGTCGTCGCGCTGGATCGCCGCGTTGTAGGCGGCAATCGATTCGTCGAGCAGGTTCTGCCGCGCCAGCGCGATGCCCAGGTTGTAGTGCGCGTCGGGGAAGCTGGCGTCGATGGCGATGGCCGCGCGGTAGGCCTCGGCCGCGGCCGCGTCGTCGCCGCGGGCCAGGTGGGCGTTACCCAACGTGTTCTGAACCAGGTAGTTCTCGGCGTCGAGCCGAGCCGCGCGCTGGCACAGCTCGACCGCCCGCCCGGCCTGCTCCTGCCGTAGCGCGATCACCGCCAGCCAGACCATGGTGGTCACATCCTGGTCGTCGGCGGCCAGGACGGCCTCGAACTCGGCCTTGGCCTCGTCGAGCCGACCCTCCTGATAATGCTGGATGCCGGCGTTGTAGCGCTCGGCCGGCGTCGCCTGCGCGAACAGCGGCAACGCCAGCAAGAGGCCGGCGCAGAGCGCCCGCCAGGCTCGACTCCTCATCGCCTCGGCCCTCCCTCGGTGCGTGCTTGGCGCGACAGCGGCGGTCTCCTGCCGTCAGTCGCCGGTCACCGCCGCCGACCGCCGCCGGGGCGCCGTCTGGTGCCACAGCTCGGCCAGCCGGTGCGTGACCCCCTCGACATCGAGGCCGAACCAGCCCAACTGGTCCTTGCGATCGCCGTGCTCGACAAACGAGTCGGGCACGCCGACGATGGTCAGCCGGCAGTCGACCTCGCTCTGCGCCAGGACTTCGGCCACGGCACTGCCGAAGCCGCCCAGCGCGGCGTGGTCCTCGATGGTCACCAGCCGCTCGTGACGCGACGCCAGGTCGAGGATCAGGTCGCGGTCGAGCGGCTTGACGAACCGCGCGTTGGCCACGGTCAGGTCGATCCCCTCGTCGGCCAGCGACTCGGCGGCGGCCAACGCGGTGGTCGCCATAGTGCCGATGCCGAGCACCGCCACCCGCTCGCCCTCGCGCAGCATCTCGCCGCGGCCGAGCGCCAGCTTGACCAGCTCGCTGGGCAGTTCGGCACCGAGGGCGTTGTCGCGCGGGTAACGCATCGCGATCGGCCCCGCCGCGTCGCTGTCGAGGTGCAGCATGGCGGTGTGCATCATGTGGCACATCTCGACCTCGTCGCGCGGCGCCATGACCACCAGACCGGGGATGTGGCGCAGGTAGGCCAGGTCGAACATGCCCTGGTGCGTCGGCCCGTCGTTGCCGACGCAGCCGGCGCGGTCGAGACAGAAGAAGACCGGCGCGCCGTGGATGCCGACGTCGTGGATGATCTGATCGTAGGCCCGCTGCAGGAAGGTCGAGTAGATCGCCGCGATCGGCCGCCGCCCGCCGAGCGCCAGACCGGCGGCGAAAGTCACCGCGTGCTGCTCGGCCATGCCGACGTCGACGATTCGGTCGGGGTACTTGCCCTGCAGCTTGGCCAGCCCGGTGCCCTCGAGCATCGCCGCGGTGATGCCGACCACGCGCTCGTCGCGTTCGGCCAGGCGGTCGAACATCTGGACGAAGACATCGGTGTAGGCCAGCTTCTTCGGCCCGCCTGACGACGATGGCTTGACCGCGTGGAGCTTGCCCGGATCCTGCTCCGCCGGCTCGTAGCCCTTGCCCTTCTCGGTCTGCAGGTGGACCACCACCGGCCGGCGGCGGGACTTGGCGTAACGCAGGGTCTTGATCAGCGTCTCGAGCGAGTGGCCGCTGATCGGGCCGAGGTACTCGAAGCCCAGGTCCTCGAACAGGATGCTGGGCAGGAAGGCGTGCCGCGCCGCCTGGTCGAGCCGCTCGATGCCCTCGATCACCTCATCGCCCAGCGGCAGCTTGTGGAGCAGCGCTTCGACATGGTCCTTGAGCGACGAGAAGCCCTTGCCGACGCGGATGCGGGTCAGGTAGTCGCTCAACGCGCCGACGTTCGGCGAGATGCCCATGCCGTTGTCGTTGACCACCACAATCAGCGGCGTGGTTAGGCTGCCGCCGTGGTCGAGCCCTTCGTAGGCCATGCCGGCGGTCAGCGAACCGTCGCCGATGATGGCCACCACGTGATGGTCGCCGCCGGCCAGGTCGCGAGCGCGGGCGAAGCCGACCGCGGCGCTGATGCTCGTCCCGCCGTGGCCGGCACCGAAGATGTCGTGCTCCGACTCGGCCGACTTGCAGAACGGCGCCAGCCCGCCCGCCTGCCGGATGGTGCCCAAGAGGTGCGCCCGGCCGGTGAGCATCTTGTGCGGATAGGCCTGGTGCCCGACATCCCAGATCAGCTTGTCGCGCGGGCTGTCGAACAGGTAGTGCAAGGCGACGGTCAGCTCGACGGTGCCCAGGTTGGCACCGAAGTGGCCGCCGCAGGGGATCTGCGGAATGACCTCGACGATGTCGCGCCGCACCTCGTCACAGAGCTGGTGTAACTGCTCCAGGCTCAGCGGCTTGAGGTCGGCCGGCCCGGTCAGGCCGTCGAGGATCGGCTTCTGGGATCTGGTCATCAGGTCTCCGCTCGCTGGTCGCCCACCGCAGTGCCGGCGCCGGGCTCAGTTGTTGCGCTCAATCACGAATCGCGCCAGCGCCCGCAGCGGCGCGGCCTCGTCGCCAAAGCCGTCGAGAGCGCCGGTCGCCGCGGCAATCAGCTCCTCGGCCTCTGCCCGCGAGGCCTCGAGTCCGAACAGCGCCGGCCAGGTCGCCTTGCCGCGGGCCTGGTCCGAGCCGATCGGTTTGCCCAGGGCGGCCTCGTCGCCCTCGATATCCAGAATATCATCGACGATCTGAAACGCTAAGCCCAGACTGCCCCCATACTCGGCCAAGGCGGCGACCCGCGGCTCGTCGCCGCCGCCTAGGATACCACCGGCACGGCAAGCCGCGCGAATCAATGCCGTCGTCTTGCGCAGGTGAATCGACCGCACCAGCTCGGCGGTCGGTTCGTGCCGCTCTGCCAGCAGGTCGAGCATCTGGCCGCCGACCATGCCCGGCGCACCGGCCGCCTCGGCCAGCACCGCCGTCGCGCGCAGCGCCCGCTCGGCCGTCACCGCGCCGTGCCCGGCGTTGGCCGCACACAACGCAAAGGCCAGGGTCTGCAGCGCGTCGCCGGCCAGCAGGGCCGTCTCCTCGTCGAACTGCTTGTGGCACGACGGCCGGCCGCGGCGCAGGTCGTCGTCGTCCATGCAGGGCAGGTCGTCGTGGATCAACGAGTAGGTGTGGATGCACTCGAACGCGCAGGCGGTCGGCATCGCTTGGTCGGCCCGGCCGCCGACGGCGGCGCAGCAGTCGAGCACCAGCATCGGCCGCAGCCGCTTGCCGCCCGCGGTGACCGAGTAGCGCATCGCCGCGTGTAGCCGGCCCGGCTCGGCCTCTGCCGGCGGCAGGAAGCGGTCGAGCGCCGCCTCGACGGCCGCGGCACGGCTGGCGATGTGCGCGTCGAGGTCGAAGCTCACTCGTCGGCCTCCTCGATGGTCAACGAGCCGTCGGGTGCTTCGGCCAGGCGCTCGAGGATCGCCTCGGCGGCCTCGAGCTTGGCCCGGCAGAAGTCGCGCAACTGCAGGCCGAGCCGGTACAGCTCGAGCGCCTGCTCGAGCGGCGCCTGGCCCGACTCGAGCTGCTCGCAGACCGTCTCGAGCCGCGCCTGCGCCGCCTCGAAGGTCAACGCGGCGAGTTCGTCCGGCGCCAGCGGACCCGTTGCCTCGCTCATCCAGCCTCTCCCCGCGCGGTGACCAGCAGTTCGCCGCCGGCGGTGCGCACCCGGCCGCCGGCGCCGGCGGGCAGCATCGCCGGTGAGCGGACCACCGCGCCGTCCGACTCGCGAAACAGGATGGCGTAACCCCGCTGCAGCACGCTTCCGGGATCGAGCGCAGCCAGCCGGCCGGCCAAGCCGTCGAGCCGGTGCCGCGCCTCGCGCAGCCGGCCGGTCAGCGCGCGGTCGAGCCGCTGGCCGGCATCGTCGGTCGCCTGCTGGCGCAAGGCCAGTTGCCGCTCGGGCCGGGCCAGGTGCAGCCGCGCGGCGGCCGCCGCCGACTGCTGCCGCAACATCGCTAGCCGCCCGCTCAGCGCGGCGCCGAGCCGGCGCGACTGCGCGGTCAGCTTGCGCGCCTCTTCAGCCGCGTCGGGCACCGCCATCTGGGCGGCATGGGTCGGCGTGGCCGCCCGCACGTCAGCGACGAAATCGCTGATGGTGAAGTCGGTTTCGTGGCCGACCGCCGAGATGACCGGAATCGCGCTGGCGGCCACCGCGCGGGCGACCGGCTCTTCGCAGAAGGCCCACAGATCCTCGATGCTGCCCCCGCCGCGGCCGAACAGAATGACCTCGACGCCGCCGACGCGGTTGACCCGCTCGAGCGCCGAGACCAGGCTGGCCGCCGCCTCGGCGCCCTGGACCACCGCCGGCACCAGCAGCACCCGCACGCTGGGCCAGCGCTGGTGCAGGATGCGGCACATATCGCGCACCGCCGCGCCCGAGGGTGAGGTGATCACCGCCACGCGCCGCGGGTAGCGCGGCAGCGGCCGCTTGCGCGCCTCGTCGAACAGGCCCTCGGCGGCGAGTTTGGCCTTCAGCCGCTCGAACGCCTCATACAGCGCGCCGAGCCCGTCGTGGCGCATCGCCCGGACGTAGAGCTGCACCTCGCCGCGCTTCTCGTAGACGTCGACCCGGCCGTCGGCCTGTACGGCCATGCCGTCGCTCGGCTCGAAGCGCAGCGTTTCGGCCTCGCGGCGGAACATGACGCAGCGCAGTTCGGCCTCGGCGTCTTTGAGGGTGAAGTAGCAGTGGCCCGAGCCGCCGTACCGCCGCCAGTTCGAAATCTCGCCGCGCACGGTGCAGTCGGCCAGCTCGGGGTCGGCGCGAAGCACGGCGGCGATGCGCGCGGTCAGCGCCGCAACGGTCCAGGCGGTCGGCGGGTCGAGCGCCAGTCGGCCCTGCATCTCAGCCCTCGGCGCCGGCGGCGGCCAGCTCGCGCGCCAGGGCGCCGAGGATGCCGTTGATGAACCGCGGCGAGTCGTTGTCGCCGTACCGCTTGGCCAGCTCGACCGCTTCGTTAATGGTCACCGCCACCGGCGTGTCGTCGCGGTGGAGCAGCTCATGGGCCGCCAGGCGCAGCAGCGCGCGGTCGGCGGCGGCCATGCGCGGCACGGTCCAGTGATCGGCCAGCGCGCCCAGTTTTAGGTCGAGCTCGGCCAGATGCGCCCAGGCGCCGCGGGCCAGCTCGCAGGCGAACGCCCAGGCCTCGGGCTTGAGGTCACAGAAGTCGGCCTCGGCGGCGATCACGTCCTCGAGGTCGAGCGGCGCCTGGTCGACCTGGAAGAGCAGCCGGAAGGCCTGCTCACGCCCTCGTCGCCGAATGCGCACGGACATCAGCGTGAACTCTGCGCCGCGGCGCCGTTGGCATAGACAATCAGCTCCTGCCAGCGCCGCTGGATGAAGTCGGTGCTCATCTCGCCGCGGCGGAAGAAGGCGTTCTGCATGATGCGACGCTGGAATGGCAGCGTGGTCGTTGGTCCGCGCAGCTCGAACTCGCCCAGCGCGCGCTCCATGCGAGCGATGGCCACCTCGCGCGTCGGGCCCCAGCAGATGATCTTGGCCAGCAGGGGATCGTAGTAGGCCGGCACCTCGTAGCCGGGATAGAGATGCGAGTCGACCCGCACGCCCGGCCCGGCGGGCAGGATGCAATGATCGATCGGCCCGGCGCAGGGGCGGAACTGCTGCAACGGATCCTGAGCGGCGATGCGGCACTCGATGGCGTGGCCGTTGATCCGCACGTCGCGCTGGCGGAACGAGAGGTCGTCACCCGAGGCGACGCGGAGCTGCTCGGCAATCAGGTCCAGGCCGGTGACCATCTCGGTCACCGGATGCTCGACCTGGATGCGGGTGTTCATCTCGAGGAAGTAGAAGTGGCCGTCCTTCTCGAGCATACACTCGACCGTCCCGGCGCCGAGGTAACCGACCGCCCGCGCCGCCTTGACCGCCGCCTCGCCCATCCGCTTGCGCAGGCCGTCGCTGACCGCCGGCGAGGGTGACTCCTCGACCATCTTCTGGTGCCGCGCGGTCTGAATGCTGCACTCGCGCTCGAACAGGTGGACCGTGCGCCGCCGGTCGGCCATCACCTGGATTTCGATGTGCCGCGGCTCGACGATGTACTTCTCGACATAGACATCGCCGCAGCCGAACGCCGCCTGGGCCTCGCGCTCGGCGGTGCGCAGGCCCTGAACCAGGTCCTCCTGATCGTGCGCGATGCGGATTCCGCGCCCGCCGCCGCCGGCGGCCGCCTTGATCATCACCGGATAGCCCTGCCGGCGGGCGAACTCGATGGCCGGCTGCGGCTGGTCGGACTTGACCACCCCCGTGCCCGGCACAATCGGCACGCCCGCTTCGGAGACCCGCCGGCGCGCCTCGGCCTTGTTGCCCATCGCCTGGATCGCCTCGGGCGGCGGGCCGATGAAGACCAGTCCGTTCTCGGCGCAGACCTCGGCGAACTGGGCCCGCTCGGCCAGGCCGCCGTAGCCGGGGTGGATGGCCTCGGCGCCACTGGTCTTGGCGGCCATGATGAGGTTGGGGATGTTCAGGTAGCTGTCGCGCATCGGGCTGGCGCCGATGCAGACCGCCTCGTCGGCCAGGGCGACGTGCCGGCACGACCGGTCGGCCTCGCCGTAGACGGCGACCGTTTCGATGCCGAGCTCGCGGCAGGTGCGGATCACCCGCATCGCGATCTCGCCCCGGTCGGCTATCAGGATGCGTTTGAACACTTACTTGACCAGCGTCACTGCGCCGGTGTTGGGATCGTAGTTGATGGTGCAGTTCTCGAGCACCGCCGACGACAGGCCACTCGCGGCGATCACCGCCGCCAGGTCGGGCGGATTGGCTTCGTGGTCGATGCGGTAGAGCTGCACCGCTTGGTTCAGTTGCTGGACGTACTGCTCGCACTCGGACTGGTCGGCGCGGTCGAGCACGCCGCCGATCACCGTCGAGCGCTCGCCCGACCGTGCCGGCTCGATGTGCTGCTGCTCCTTGGTCGGACAGCCGACCAGGCCGCAGGCGACCAGCAGCAGCGCGGCGATGCCGATGCGCGTCATGTCAGCTCTCCATTGGCCGAGACCGGCGGCCGATCGCGCCGCTCGAGGTGGAACAGCGGCTGGCCATACTCGACCGCCGTGCCCGACTCGACGAACACGCCGACGACCAGGCCGCCGGTCGGGCAGTCGATCTCGTCGAACAGGCACATGCTCTCGATGCTGCCGAGCTGCTGGCTCGCGGCGGCCCAGTCGCCGACTTGGATCAGCGGCTCGGCGCCGGTCGATTCACCGCGGTGGAAGACGCCGACGCGGTGCGCCCGGACGATCTCGTACTCGGGCGTGCCGTTGACCCCGGCCGCCTCGGCCGGCACCAGCGCGGCGCCGGTGGCCACCGTCGCGGGTAGGCTCAACGGCTCGCTGACGGTCGCCGGTCGGATGTCGGTCGACGCCTCGCTGTGTGCCGTCGGCTCGGCACCGAGCACCTGCACCGGCCCGCCGCCGGGCTGGCGCCGGAGGGTCACCGAACGGTCGCCACGCCGGACGGTGAGCTCGGTCACCTGCGTGCCGGCGAGCAACTCGGCCAGGCTCTCAATGTAGTCGAGGTCCACGCGCGCCTCTCCGGCTACGCCGTCCGGACCCGCTCCAGATACGCGCCGCTGCGCGTATCGACCTTGATCACGTCGCCCTGGTTGATGAACAGGGGCACCGTCACCGTCGCGCCCGACGAGATCTCGGCCGGCTTGCTGCCGCCCTGCGCCGTGTCGCCACGCACGCCGGGATCGGTCTGGATCACCTCCGCCTCGATGTTCGCCGGGATATCGACCCCGATGATCTCGTCGTTCCAGTAGACGAAGGTCACCTCGAGCTGGTCGATCAGCCACTTCGCCGCGTCACCCAGGATCTCCTCGCGGACCTCGCTCTGCTCGAACGACTCCATGTCCATGAAGGCGTAGACGCCGTCGCCGTGATAGAGAAACTGGAGCGTCCGCCGCTCGAGAATCGCCTGCTCCATCTTCTCGCCGGCACGAAAGGTCTGGTCCTTGGTCTTGCCCGAAGCGTAGTGCCTCAGCTTGGTCCGCACGAACGCGCCGCCCTTGCCCGGCTTGACATGCTGGAACTCGACAATCTGAAACACCTCGCCGTCCTGGACGATGGTCAAGCCGTTGCGGAAATCACTGGTGTCGATGGCCATGGAAACGCCTGCGCCGCGCCCGGATGAAGCGCCGGGGCGGCCTCCTGTGCGGCGCATGACTCTACCACCGGGCACGAGGGGTGTCAATCGACCCAACGCGCCGACGCCGACGGCCAAGGCCGTCGGCGTCGCGGATCGTGAGCTAGGCTATCTCAGCGGCGCCGCCGCCGCAGCACGGCCAGGCCACCCAGGCCGAGCAGCGCCATCGTCCCCGGCTCGGGCACCACGCCCTGTGCGCCGATGACCTGGAACGCATGCTCCTGGCCGTTGTTGAACCAGCCGCCGACGCCGAAGGGCGCCTCGTCCTCGTGCCCCGTCGGCGGGTTCGACGAGCTGGTGGTCTCCCAGTAGTACAGACGGTCGTCCGTGAAGAACAGCTCCCCGTTGTGCAGGCCGAGCCAGTAGCTCCCGGCCGCGAGTGGCAGCGCACCGACCGAGAAGGAGTTCTCGAACTCGTCGAGCACCCCGAACAGACCGACCACGCCCGTGGGCACGCGAGTGACCGCCGCCGTGTTGCCAGAGAAGAGCGCCACCCCAGGCACACCGGCGGAGTCGCTGTAGATCTGCCAAGTGATCGAACCGTCGTAGCCGAACTTCTCGATGCTCCAGAACAGGACCTCGGTCACCAGCGACGCCGCGCCGAGAGTGAAGTTCTCGGCCTGGACCCGAGCATTCATCTCGCTGCCGAGAGCCTGGTCGGGCCCGCCGTTGTCCCACACAATCGCGGCCTTCGCCCCCGGCGCCGCGAACAGCATCGCGGCAGCAATGACCGCGACCTGAAACCACTTGTGCATGTGTTCTCCCCATCTGGCGCAGCAGCACTGCGTCGCTCGGCTCGCCACCCGGTTGCCACCGGTCGGTGACGACCGCCGTGACGGCCACGCACCCATCCGCCCAGCGCCGCTTCCACCCAGATACAGTGTGCAGCCGGAACTTCGCCAGGAGGATAACAAAAAGCGACTCGGCGCGGTGGTGCCGGCGTCGTCTGCCGGGCGGCGAACCGTCCAAGATGACCGCCGTACCGCCGGTTGCCAACCGGCGCCACAGACCGCCGTACCGCCGGTTG
>CAYONP010000020.1:0-68259 GCA_964405335.1 uncultured Fimbriimonadaceae bacterium | reverse complement strand
GGCCTGGCTCTGCGTCGGCGCCGACGGCAAGCTCTGCGTGTGCAGCACGCCGAACCAGGACAACCCGCTGATGAAGGGCTTTGTCGACTGCCCCGGCACACCCATTCTCGGGCTCGACGTGTGGGAGCACGCCTACTACCTGAACTACCAGAACCGCCGGCCCGATTACATCGCCGCCTTCTGGAACGTGGTCAACTGGGCCAAGGTCGGCCACCTCTACGAGAAGGCCCAGGGCTGACGCCGAGGCATCAGCGCGCCACCGTCACCCGCAGCGCCGAGGCGTGCCGCTCGTCGCACCAGATCTGCACGCGATCGGGCGCGGCGGGCGGCTCGAATCGCGGCGCGTTGGCCACGCTCAGGACCAGCCGCAAGCGGTCGCCCGCCGGCACCGTGTAGGCCGTGTCGGACAGGTCGACCGTGACCTCGGCCACCTCGCCGATGACCAACGGCGCCGGCTGCGCCGAGCCGTGGCGGTGGCTGACGCGCCGGATGCCGTCGCTGATCAGGATGCTCCGGCCGCCCGCGTCGACGTGGCACAGCCGGGCGGCCAGCGTCGTCTCGGATTGCTCGACTGTCGCCGCGAGATCGACCCGCATCGGCCCGCGCAGCGCGGTCGCCTCGCCCAGCGGCGGGGTGGTGAAGGCCACCACGTCGCGGCGCTCCAGCAGCGCATTCTGATCGCGTGGGCCGACCGGCACCCCCGGCCGCAGCACCTGCCCGCCGAGCGTCGGGGCGGGGTCGGCCGGGTCGTAGCTCCAATCGACCGTGCCGCCGTCGAAGCCCGGCGGCTCGGGCGTGAGCGTGCGGTCCGCCTGCAGGTACCAGACCTGCTCGTCGCCGGGTGTCGGCCAGCGGTCGGCGCCGTGCCAGGCCTCCTCGCCCATCTGGTAGTACTCGATCGGTGGCCGGTCGGTCTGCTCGATGCCGCGCAGCCAGCGGTCGCACCAGGCCAGCGCGGCGCGGCCGGCGACGCCCTCGGCGGCGGCGAACTCGAGCTCGCCCTGCTCGCGCCGATCGACCGCCGAGTGGCTCCACGGGCCAATCAGCAGGCGATGCCCATCGCGCGCAACCGGATCACCGCGCCGGCGCAGATCGGCGAAGTCCGACAGCGTGGCGGTCAGGTTGATGTCGTACCAGCCGCCGATCAGCAGCAGTGGCGCGGCGATCTGGTCGGGCCGCCACGAGACCCGCGCCGCGGTGCGCCAGAAGGCATCCTCGGTCGGGTGCTCGACGATGCGCTGTTTCATGCCGAAGCCGAGCAGGTCGAGGGTGTCGACCAGCTCGAGGCGAAGCACGCCGCCGGGGTAGAAACTCTCGTAGGCGTATGACCCACGCGGCACCAAAGGCACGCCGCAGGCCAGGTGCGGCGGCCGCTGCTCGGCGGTGCGATACTGCGCCTGGGCCAGCGCCGAGGCGCCCCACATGCCGACCTTGCCGTCGCACCAGGGCTGCGCGCCAACCCACTCGACCAGGTCGTAGCCGTCCTCGCCGAGGCGTCCCATCGCGCCGGCCGCGCGCGAGGCGTGCCGGCCGCGCCAATCGACCACCACAAAGGCATAGGCGTCGCTGGCCAGCAGCGCATCGTCGGGCTGGTCGCGGGCGAAGACGACGCGGAAGCCGTTCTTGTTGTACGGCGTGTGGATGACCACCGCCGGCGCCGGCGCGTCGCCGGCGGCGCGGTAGAGGTCGGCGGCCAGCGCGGCGCCGTCGCGCATCGGAATGGCGATGGTCCCGGGCCGGCGGGCGGCGAGGCAGGGCAGGGTGGCGAGCAGCAGCGGCACGAGCAGCCTGCGCATCGATCTCTCCAGCCCCGCCGACGCCGCCGTCCGAGCGCGGGTTCAGCCGTCGTCTGACGGCTCGATGACGCAGGCGTTGCCGTAGACCAGAATCTCGGCCGCGCCCTCCATCAGCTCGATGCTGGCGAAGCGGACGTCGGTCACCGCGTTGGCGCCCAGCTCACGCGCCTGCTGGACCATGCGGTCGATCGCCTGCTCGCGCGCGGCGGCGATCAGGCGGGTGTACTCCTCGACCTCGCCGCCGATCATGTTCTTGATCCGGGCGACGACATCGTCGTGCAGGCCGCCGGCGCGAATGGTGTTGCCACGCACCAGGCCGAGCGTCTGGCACATGTGATGTCCGGCGACTCCGGCGGCCGGGGTGATGATCATCGCTGGATGTCCTTGTACGGATCGTCGCGGGCGACGAACCACTTCTCGCGCAGCACGCTGACCACCAGCACCGCACCGCCGACCAGCAGGGCGAGCAGCGCCAGTTTGAGCGGCCAGGGCAGGCGGTCGGCGGTGATCACTCGCACGATGCCGAACCAGACGCTGTAGAACAGGCCCAGGGCCAAGCCGAGCGCGGTCAGGAACCAGCCCACCCCGCGTTCGAGGCGGTTGTAGACCGACTCCCAGTAGAGGTTCCAGGTCTCGGTCGGCGCCGGTCGCAGGCTGAGGCCACCGGCCACTTGCTTGACCCGATTGAGCTGCTCCCATTCCTCGCGCAGGCCGGCGTCGCGGGCGAGCAGGCGTTCGAGTTCGGCGGCCTCCTCGCCGAGTAGTTCGCCGTCGAGCGCGGCCATCATCAGGTGTTGGGCATAGTGCGGGTCGGCCCGATTGGTTGCACTCACAGTTCGCCCTCCATCAGCTCAGCCAGGTGCCGGCGCGCGGTATAGAGCCGGCTCATGACCGTGCCGATCGGGATCTCCAGCAGCGCGGCGATCTCGCGGTATTTCAGGTTCTGGTATTCCTTCAACACCAGCATCTCGCGCTCGCGTTCGGGCAGCCGGTCAATCGCCCGCCGAAGCTGCCGGTGCAGCTCGGTCGCCTCGGCCGCCCGTGCCGGGTCGTCACCGGCGGCCCGCGCATCGGCTTCGTCGACCAGCCACCCGGCATGTTCCTCGAGCCGCTCGCGGCGCCGCCGGCGGTCGCGCACGAAGTTGAAGCAGAGCCGCCGCAGGATGGTGTAATACCAGTTGTAGAACGGCTGTTCGGGATCGATCGTCTGCCGGGCGCGATAGGCGCGGGCAAACGCCTCCTGCGACAGGTCGAGCGCGTCATCATGGTTGCCGACCAGGCTCAGCGCGGCGTAATAGGCGCGCTGCATATAGGCGGTGACCAGCTCGCCAAAGGCGTTGCGGTCGCCGTTCTGCGCCCGGCGGATGAGCACCGCTTCGTTGGCCAGTCGGCAGTCGACCTCGGCCACGCGCTTCTGCTCCTTCGCTCCGGCGAGCCCTGCTCCCGGTCCTGCCATACCCCGCCCCGCGCACGTTATTCGCCGGCCGGCCGCGATCAACGTGCCACAGCCGGCGTTCGCCGGCGCGGCGAGGTGTCCTTGGCCGCCAGCGGTCGCCCGCGGTCTCACTTTCGCGTCAACCAACGCCACTCGGCGTGAAGGCGACCCACACCCGTGGCAAAATCGATGCACAGGCCGTGGGCGTTGAACTCCGCGGCCCGGTGGTTCGTATAGTTCACTAGCCCCGGCGCGCGCCGTGTCGTGGTGCGTTTCGGGCTGTGTTTTGCGTGGAGGATCCAAGCATGAGACGACGCGCGTTTACTCTGATCGAGCTGCTGGTCGTGATTGCGATCATCGCCATCCTCGCCGCCATCCTCTTCCCGGTCTTCGCCAAGGCGCGGGAGAAGGCGCGCCAGTCGAGCTGCTCGAGCAACGTCAAGCAGCTCACGCTCTCCCTGATCCAATACATCCAGGACTACGATGAGCGGGTGATCCCCTACTCGGCCACCGGCGGCTCGGGTGCCTGGGGCTTCCGCTGGACCGAGCTGGTGCAGCCCTACCTGAAGAACCAGCAGGTCATGGCCTGCCCGTCCACGCGGGTCTGGCTGAGCGTCGGCTACAACTTCCCGATGGGCAGCAACGGCCGTTCGTTGGCCGAAATCCCGCTCCCGGCGCAGTCGCCCTGCTTCGCCGACGTACAGGGCACCAACTCCGCGCCGACGCCGCCGTTCCAGCAGGCCATCTGCTACATCGTCCCGACCGGCGCCTTCCCCTGGGCCGACGGCCGGCAGTTGAGCAACCCAGCCGTGGTCGGCAGCACCTGGGCCGGCAACACCTCGGGCTGCATCCGCGCCGACCGGCATAACGAGGGCGCCAACTACGGCTTCGTCGACGGCCACGTCAAGTGGCTCGGCGGGATCAGCGACCCGAACCGGCTGGCCAACGCCAACTTCGTCTGGGCGCCGGCCAAGAACGACCTCGACTACGACTGCGACGGCGTCCTCGGCGGCACCGTCACCACCGCCATCGGTTACGACTGATCGCTGCCCCGGTGCGCGCGGCGGCGGAGTCGACCGGCTCCGCCGCCGGCGGGTTCACCGCGCGAACGTGCCGCCGGCGCGTATCAGTCGTGAGCCGTGAGCGGCCTGGTCGCGCACGACGCCATACCGCCCGAGGACTATGAGGAGAAGACGTATGCGCAAGTGGACCGTGCCGACGATTGCCGGCCTGGCGCTGCTCGGACTGGCCCTGCTACCCGCCTGCGGCCCAAAGAGCGAGGAGCTGCCGCCCGAGGCGACGGCCGACGTCGCCACGCCGACCAACGACCCGCCGGTCGCCGACGGCGCCGGTGACGCCGGAGTGAGCAACGACGCCGGCGGCGCGACCGACGCGCCGGTCGCCGGCGGCGACGCCGGGACCGAGTAACCGACTACCGCAACCAATTCACCGCCGCCGGCTCGCGGGAGCCGGCGGCGGTGTGGGTTTGGGGAGCCATGCAGGATACAAGCCGGGCTCGGTGTAAGAGCCTGACGAGTAGTGCTTTCATCAGAAGCAAGATACGGAATCGGCAATGGACCCCGAAGCACTCGACCTACTGTCGCTCGCTATCCAACTCGCCAGCAGCCGTGGCGAGTTCGTTGTGTTTCTGGGTTCGGGTGTGAGCAAGGCCGCGGGCATTCCGTCGGGGTGGGACGTGCACAACCGGATGCTGACGGAACTCTACATCGCTGCGACGCAGGACCAGGACCCGTTGCCGCCGGCCGTGCAGGAATGGGCCGAGAACGAGGGCTTGGCCTCCAGCGACTACAGCACACTGATCGAGCGCGTGCGTCCGTCGATCCCTGATCGGACAGCGTACCTGCGCAGCATGTTCGTGCGGGAGGGTGACGACCAGAACGAAGAGGTCATCCCGCCGACCAAGGCACATCAAGTGATCGCTTGCCTAGCCCGCGACGGGCGCGTACGGCGCATCGTCACGACGAACTTCGACCCGCTGATGGAAGACGCCCTGCGCGAGGTCGGGATCCAAGCGCCGGTCCTCAGCACGCAGCAGCAGTGTGCGGATCCGGCGCTGTTCGAGCACGAGCGATGCGTCGTGTTCAAGCCGCACGGTCACTGGGCCGACGGCGTGCTGCGCAATACCCCCGCCGAGGTTGCCGACCTCGACCCGGCGATGGATGCGGTGCTGGCGGAGCTGTTAAGTCGGAACGCGATCATCGTCGTAGGCTACCACGGGTGGCAGAACGAGCGCGTCTGTCGGCTGCTCCAAGAGCGCTGCAGTCCGTACCTGCTCTACTGGCTGGCATGCGGCCAGGAGAGCGAGGTCGTCGCGGAGCTGCGGGGCAACGACCGGTGTCGCGTGATGCGCATAGAGAGCGCTGATGAGGCACTTCGCACACTCGAAAGCCGCATCGAGGCACTCTCCAGCGAAACAACGGTGCAGTCGCCGGAAGTGCTGGAGCGCGAGGTCCGAGCCCTCATACTTCGCGGCGAACGACCCCGTTTGGTCGACTTCTGCCGCCGGCTTCGTGACAGCGTGACTCTCGAGCTGCGCAGCTCGCTAGGCGACCCTCGCAAAGAGACAACGGCACGGAGCTTGGAAGACTTGGCAAAGTTGGTCCTGGCCAGCATCGAAGGCCTGGCCCGGGTGGGTGCGGTGGTGATCGAGCTCGACGACGCCGGGACTTTCGACATCCTGCTCAATGACATTGCGGCACACCTCCCAGATTCGATGTATGTGGATCGGCAGCGAAGCGGCAGCTACTACGAGTGGCCCGAATGGTCGATCCGGTTCGCTCACGTGGCGCTCGTCGTCACGTGGTCGCTCATCAGCGTCCACCTTCGCCGCTGGCCCTTCCTCTCCCGGCTCTACGGTCTTCCGGTGAAGGACGGGGAGTCGTCAACGCCGCTTCATCGCTGCCATCTGCTGAGATGCGAGGCGCTACGCTCGACAGAAGATCATGTAGGCCAGTGGCTCCGAACTTCGCCGTGGTTCGGCCAGCACCTCGGAGCGGCCCTCTCGGCGGGGGAGGATCCGGTGAAGGGGCTTCTTGCCGATCACCACTTCATGTTTGCTTTGTGGCTCTCGGACATTGTCAACACAGATCCCACGACCGGCTCCGGATTCGCAGAGCCACTGCCGGAGCTTTGGCACCACGATCAGACGCTCAAGACGTGGAGGCAGTACTTTCGCTCCGACCCCGATGCAGCACGCTGGGCAAACGCGATGTTGCACGAGCCGCCGGAGTATCTGTGGGGGTGGTTTGTGGAGAACTACCGCGACAGGCTGCTGCCATACTATCAAGACCGATCCGCACGACACCGCGAGTGCGAGAAAGTGAATTGGGACTGGCCTGAATTCATCACGTGGCGCGATGACCGATGACTGGCGCCCTCTGGCGGCGCGATTCTGGGAGGCCTTGCCCCAGCCACGCCGAACCGCCCCGCCGGCAAGGAGTGACGCATGGGATTCGACGGCCTCGCGGTGGACCTCGGCACGCTGTACCGGTTGAGCGACGCTCAGACGCGCTCGGCCAGCCCGGAGAACTTCACCGGTGCCAAGGGTGCCGGCGGCATGGCCACCGAGGGCACCGGCGCCGGCTGCGCGCGCGACCTGGGCCAGGGCTGGAAGATCAGCCCCTCGGTGGTGATCGAGCCGGGCACCGAGTTCGTGCTCGCCGACATCGAAGGGCCCGGCGCGATCCAGCACATCTGGATGACGCCGACCGGCAACTACCGCTGGTCGATCCTCCGCTTCTACTGGGATGATCAGGAGCATCCATCGGTCGAGGTGCCCGTCGGCGACTTCTTCGCCCAGGGCTGGGGCAAGTATGCGCAGGTCAACAGCCTGGCCGTCTGCGTCAATCCCCGCAACGGGTTCAACTGCTACTGGCCGATGCCGTTCCGCCGGCGCTGCCGGATCACGATGACCAACCTGGCCGACCAGGTGAGCTTCAAGCCTGGCGAAGGGAAGATGACGCTCTACTACCAGGTCGACTACGCGCTCGGCCCGGTGCGCGACGACGCGGCTTACTTCCACGCCCAGTTCCGGCGGACCAACCCACTGCCCTTCCAGACCGACTACACCATCGTCGACGGCCTTCGCGGCCAGGGCCACTACGTCGGCACCTACCTGGCCTGGGGGAGCAACAACACCGGCTGGTGGGGCGAGGGCGAGATCAAGTTCTTCATGGACGGCGACACCGACTATCCGACCATCTGTGGTACCGGCACCGAAGATTACTTCTGCGGCGCCTACTGCTACGTGGTCGACAACGCCTACGTGCCGTTCAGCAGTCCGTACACCGGCATGCCCGAGGTGCACCTGCCAGACAAGCTGTGGAACAGCCAGATACGGTTCGGGCAGTACCGCTGGCACATCACCGACCCGATCCGCTTCCAGACCGACCTGCGGGTGACCATCCAGGCCCTCGGCTGGCGCGCCGGCGGGCGCTACCTGCCGCTGCAGGACGATCTGGCGAGCGTGGCCTATTGGTACCAGGTGCTGCCGACCGCGCCGTTCCCGGCGCTGCCGTCGGCGGATGAGCTGGAGATCATCTGAGGCGATGCGCACTGCCGAGATACGGCTGCTCGAGGCGGTGGCATTGCTGACCGACCAGCAGTCGGCCGGGCTCCGCCGTGGTCAGGTCGGCACGGTGGTCGAGTTCAGCGACGACGACGGGCGGACCTACGCGATGCTGGCGGTGCCGAGCGAGGAGTTGATCGTCCTGCGATTCGAGGTGGCGGCGTAAGCCCGGGTCAGGTCTCGGTTTCGGGCAGGATGTTTCGATCCTGGCGCAGAATCGAAACTGACCGCATGATTGTTGGACCTGACCTCATGGGTAGTGCCTTGACATGCCGTGAAGTCCACTGCATCCTGCGCCGTGGGAGCGCGACATGGTGGTTGGTCTGACCTGCTGGATGCTGGTCTGGCTCGGTGCGGCGGCACCCGCACCGCGGTCCGAGTTGCCACCGGTGTTGGCCGACGAAGTGGCCGAGGTGCCGGGCGGCATTCTTGAGGGGCAGTTACTCGACCCGGACGGCGATCAGATGCCGGGCGTGGAGGTCCATTGGCGGCTCTTGGGCCTCGGGCCGGACGCACCGGACTTCGCCACCGCGGTGACTGACGAGCATGGCTTGTTCGTCTTGCCGCGGAACTGCCGGGTAACCAGGCCGGGCAACTACCTCTGGTCCGGCCTGCTGGTGACCGCACCAGACTGTGCGCCGCTAGTTCTTGTGCTCGGCCAAGTGCCCGAATTCGTAGCGCTTCGGATGGAACGCGGGCATGAGGTGCCGGCACGCGTGGAGCACCCGCTGATCTCCACCGAGGCAGTCCGCGTGCGGATCCGCTCCGTCAACGGCCTGACTCTCCCTGAGCAGCTTCGAGATGGAGTGGCTGCGCAAACCGATGCCTACGGCGATTGCCGACTGGCCGGCGTACCGACCGGTGAGCTGAGCTTCGAGGTCCTCGACCGTCGGTTCATCGAGCTTGACCGCCTCGGTCAGGTGCATGTGCGAGCGGACGGCGTGGTCCTCATCGCCGGCGGCAGTCATTTCTATCCCTATCGACCGACGCGGGAGCCGTTGTGCTTCAGGGTTGAGTTGGCGGGGCGCCTCGAGGGTCGGGTCGTCTATGGCCCAACGGGCGGGCCGGCGGCCGGAATCCGTATTCGTGCTGCGGGAGTTGATGAGCCGGGCTCGGTGGGCTGGGCGGTGACCGACGACAACGGTCATTATCGCATCGACTCGCTGGCGCTCGACTGGCACTACCTCGAAACCTATCTGGACGAGGAGCGGGCCGTTGAGTGGACCGCTGCGGCTGCCCGTGCCATGCCTGGGCTCCTGGGCGCCGGAGCGACACCAGTGCTGCGGCTCATTCCGGGCACCCTCGTGCATGGTCAGGTACTGCCGGCTGAGGACGGGCCGATGCCGCCCTGGGTGCAGTTGGTTGTCTCTGGAGCCTCGCGTCCGGACGGCGCCGAGTACTACCAACTTGGGCCGGAGGGCCGTTTCGAGGTACGCGTGCCGCCCGGCTGGACCTTGTTCAGTGCCCGTAGCGGTATGAGGGCCGAGGATGACTTGGCGGCTTGCGTCGAGATCGAGATCTTCGACGAACCGGAGCGCGAGATGGTCCTCGACCTGAGCACGCCCGAACCGCTCCGAGGTGTGGTGCTGGGGCCAGACGGTCAACCTGTGTCCCAGGCGCAGGTGGCGGTGCAACTGATGCGGGGCGCCGCGCGGCCGGCGCGCTCCCTGAGGACCGACGCCAACGGTGTGTTCGAACTACCGGGGCGCTTCCGCGGCCGTCGACTGTCCCTGGCAGCTTGGTATGGTATGGACGCCACCCCCGAGCCGCGGCTGACACTCCCTGACGACGACTTCGATGCCATCACCCTCAACCTCGCCACCGGCACCGCCGGTCGCGTACGCGGTCTGGTCTTCGCCGCAGAAGGCAGCCCGGCCACCCCCTGCTCGGTTGCTGTTGAGGCGCTGTGGAACGGGCAGTGGCGCGCCTGTTACTCGGTCGCGACAGATCAGAACGGCGGCTACGAGCTAACCTGTCCGCCGCCGGCGGTGGCGTATCGCCTCCTCTACCGGCCTACCTCCATCAACCAACTCCAGTTACTGGAATGGCGCAGTGATCCGTTCATCGTCGAGCCGGGGACTACGATGTCGCTGCCCATCAAGGTGCTGGCTCCGCTAGCCGGCGCAGTATGGCCGTGACAGAAGCTGCCAGAGCCGCGCGATGGACCCGACCTCCTTGTGCCGCCCGCGAACGCCGCCCCGTTGCAGCGCCTGCGCCCACCTACGAACTCGCCGGCGAGGCCGGCAGTCAGCTCAGGTGCCGCCGCTCGTCGTTCCGCCCTGACCGCTAACCCCCGCCTCGCCGCATTCTGAGCCCCTCTCCGCTCAAACAGGGCCGGCTACATCCCCCCAAACCCCACCGCCTCACCAAACAACGCCACCGCGTTCGCCGGCGGCACGTCGGGCTTCAGGTGGTGGTCGGGACCGCAGATGTAGCCGCCGCCGGCGCCGAGCCGCTCTAGGCAGCGGCGGGTCTCGGTTCGCACCTGGTCCGGCGTCAGGTAGGGCAGACGCTGGGTGCTGATGCCGCCGAAGAAGCACAGGTCGCGGCCGTACTCGCGCTTGAGGTCGGTGGCGCCGAGCGGCAGCGTGTCGAGCTGGACCGTCTCCCAGACGTCCATGCCCGCCTCGATCAGGTCGGGCAGCACCGCCGTGATGTCGCCGCAAGAGTGGAACCAGACGGACCGCCCGCGCTGCCGGGCCAGCTCGAACAGCGCCGCATAGCGCGGCAGCAGGTAGCGCCGCCAGACCGCCGGTGACATCATCAGCCCGCGCTGGGTGGCGAAGTCGTCGCCGAGGCAGAGGATCGGCAGCGCCTCGCCACTGGCTTCGAGCAGTCGGCGGCAGACCTCGTGGACGACGGCGAAGATGCGCTCGAGGGCCGCTTCGAACAGCCTCGGCTCGAGCGCCAGGTGGAGCAGCGCGCGCTCCATGCCGAACAGGTCGCAGACGCCGCAGAAGAGCGGCAACCAGTAGGGCCCGCGCACGGCGTAGTCGGCCATGTCGGCGGCGCGGCGGGCGGCGCCGGCGTAGTCGAACTCGGCCGGGTCGGGCAGGCGGTGCCGCTCGACCTCGGCGATGCTGGTGGCGCCGGCGAGCGGGGCCCAGCGCGCGGTGCCGTAGTCGCCACTCGGCACGGTGCCCCAGGCGCTGAGCGGCTGACCGTCGAGTCCAACGCGCGGCTCGCCGAGCCAGGCGGGGGCGACCAGTCGGCCGTCGATCCCGAGCGCGTCGTGGACCGCCTCGGGCGCGATGCCGAGGTGCGCGGCGATGGCCTCGATCGGCTCGATGCAGATGCAGTCGACCGGCACGCGATCGGCGACTTGGTGCCGGATGGCGGCCAGTTGTCGTTCACGGTGGGTCATGGGCTGGTGGGCTCCCGTTGCCGCATCGCCGTCGCTGGGCTATGATACGCAGAAAGCCGCTCTCCAAGCGACCCGCCGGAGTTCCTCATGCGTTCGGACACGGTCAAGCTCGGGTTTGAACGGGCGCCGCACCGCTCGTTGCTGCGGGCGACCGGCAACTTCACCAGCGACGACGTGAGCAAGCCCTTCGTCGCGATTGTCAACAGCCACGTCGACATCATCCCGGGCCATGCGCACCTGGCCGAGGTGGGGCAGTACCTCAAACGCGCGGTGCGGGCGGCCGGCGGCGTGCCGTTCGTGTTCCACACCATCGGTGTCGACGACGGCATCGCCATGGGCCACGAGGGGATGAAGTTCTCGCTGCCCAGCCGCGAGATCATTGCCGACAGCGTCGAGACGATGGTCGAGGCGCACTGCTTCGACGGCATGATCTGCGTGCCCAACTGCGACAAGATTGTGCCCGGCATGATGATGGCCGCGGTGCGGTGCAACCTCCCGACCATCTTCGTCTCGGGCGGGCCGATGGCCGCCGGCGCGGGCGGCAGCGATCTGATCAGCGTGTTCTATGGCGTGGCCGAGCACAACGCCGGCGAGCTGAGCGCCGACGAGCTGGCCGCGCTGGAAGAGGCCGCCTGCCCGACCTGCGGCTCGTGCAGCGGGATGTTCACCGCCAACTCGATGAACTGCCTGTGCGAGGCGCTCGGCCTGGCGCTGCCCGGCAACGGCACCACGCTGGCCGTCAGCCCGGCGCGGCGGCAGCTCTACGACTGGGCCGCCGAGCGGATCGTCGAGCTGATCGCCGAGGACCTCAAGCCGCGCGACATCGTCACCGCCGAGAGCATCGACAACGCGTTGCGGCTCGACATGGCGATGGGCGGCAGCACCAACACCATCCTGCACACCTTGGCGATTGCCCACGAGGCCGGGGTCGATTACGACATCGAGCGGATCAACCGCTTGAGTGCAACGACGCCGAACCTGTGCAAGGTCTCGCCCTCATCGGCCTATCACGTCCAGGACGTCCACGCCTCGGGCGGCATTCACACCATCCTTGGCGAGCTGGTGCGGCACGACGCCGGGCTGCTCGACCTCGACTGCCCGACGGTGACCGGCCTCAGCTTGGGCGACAACATCGCCGCCTGGGACCTGCGCAGCCCGGCGGCGTGCCCCGCGGCGCTTGACCTCTACGTGGTCGGCGGCGAGCCGCCGGTCGGACGCAAGACGCGGGTCGAGGATATCCTGAACGGTGAGGTGACCGTGCCGAATGGCACCGCCGCCCTGGCCCGCGGGCTGGCGGCCGCCTGGAACGCCGGCAACGCCCCCGCCTTTCGGTCGCTGCTCAGCGACGGCTGCGAGCGGCGGGCGGTCGGCGGCGACGGCATCCCCGAGGATATCGAGGCCTGGTTCTCCGCGTCGCGCGCGCAGCCGGGGACGCGCTTTCCGGCGCTGCCCGGCGAGGTCGATGGCGAAGCCGCGGTGCTGGCCTGCATGGTGCGCGAAGGTGCCGAGCCGGCCCGCATGGCGGTGTTCACCATCGATGCGGTCGACCAAGGTCGCGTCGCCGCCTTGACTCTCGACTGGACGCCCGCCCGCGCCGCGTCGGCCAAGGCGACCTTCGGCGCCGCGCTGCTGAGCCTCGATCCGTACGACTGTATCCGCACCGGCGCGACGGCCTACTCGCCGACCGGCGGGCTGAGCATCTTGTTCGGCAACCTGGCGCCCGACGGGGCGGTCGTGAAGAGTGCCGGCGTGCTGCCCGAGATGCTGCGGCACGAAGGCCCGGCGGTGGTCTTCGAGTCGCAGGAGGAGGCCTGCTCGGGCATCCTCGGCGGCCGGGTGAAGGCCGGCGACGTGGTGGTCATCCGCTACGAGGGGCCGCGCGGCGGGCCGGGGATGCAGGAGATGCTCGCCCCGACCAGCTACATCAAGGGCATGAAGCTCGATTCGAGCGTCGCGCTGATCACCGATGGCCGCTTCTCGGGCGGCACGGCCGGCGCCTGCATCGGGCATGTCAGCCCGGAGGCCGCCGCCGGCGGGTTGATCGCCCTGGTCGAGCCGGGCGACCGGATCCGGGTCGACATCCCCGCCGGCGAGCTGGCGCTGCTGGTCGACGAGGCCGAGCTGGCCGACCGCCGCGCCGCCTGGCGGCCGCCGGCGCCGCGCTACACGCGTGGCTGGCTGGCCCGCTACACGGGGATGGCGACCAGCGCCTCGAGCGGCGCCGTGTTGCGGCTGGAGTGACCAATGCCCCTGGCGGTGGTGCTCATGTCGGGCGGCATGGATAGCTGCGTCACCGCCGCGCTGGCGCTGCGCGAGGGGCACGACGTCGCGGCCCTGCACATCACCTATGGCCAGCGCACCGAGCAGCGCGAGCAGCGCGCCTTCGCCGACGTCTGCGACGCGCTCGGCATCGGCCGGCGGCAGACCGTCGACATCGCCCACTTGCGCGCCTTCGGCGGCTCGGCGCTGACCGATGCCGGCCTCGCCGTGCCCGCCGGCGAAGACCTCGATCGGCCGGGCATCCCGGTGACCTACGTGCCGCAGCGCAACGGCAATCTGCTCTTCATCGCCGCCGCCTGGGCCGAGGTGCTGCGCGCGGAGAGCATCTGGACCGGCATGGTCGAGGAGGATTCGTCCGGCTACCCCGACTGCCGCCGCAGCTTCTGCGACGCGATGGAGGCGGCCCTTGCCGAGGGCAACCACGACGAATCGCCCGACCCGCGGATCATCACCCCGCTGATCCGGCTGAGCAAGGCGCAGATCGTAGCCCGCGGGGTCGAGCTCGGCGCGCCGCTGCACCTGACCTGGAGCTGCTACCAGGCCGAGGAGCTGGCCTGCGGCGTGTGCGATAGCTGCCGCCTGCGGCTGCGCGGCTTTGCCCGGGCCGGCGTGGCCGACCCGCTGGCCTATGCCGAGCCGGCCCGATGAGCCGGCCGGCCGAGCAGATCGCCGGCCCGGTCGACCTCGACCGGACGTTGTCGGTCAGCGAGGTCTACCTCAGCCTGCAGGGCGAGGGCGCCGACGCGGGCCGGGTCTGTTGGTTCATCCGCCTGGCCGGCTGTCACCTGAGCTGCCCCTGGTGCGACACGCCCTACACCTGGAAGCCCGGCCTGTTCGGGCCCGATGAGCGGCGTGCGATGACGCTCGGCGAGCTGGTCGACCAGGCCGACGGCGTCACGCTGGTCGAGGTGACCGGCGGCGAGCCGCTGCTGCAGCCGGCCTGTCGCGACCTGCTGGTGGCGCTGTGCGAGGCCGGCCACGAGGTTCTGCTCGAGACCTCGGGCAGCCTGAGCATCGTCGGCCTTGACCCGCGCGTGCGGGTGGTGATGGACCTCAAAGCGCCGTCGAGCGGCCACGTGGCGGATAACCTCTGGCCGAACGTGCCGTTGCTTCGGCCGGGGCTCGACGACCTGAAGATCGTGATCGCCGATCGGGCCGACTTCGACTGGGCGGCCGCGGCGCTGGCCGAGCACCCGCCCAGGCCGGGCGTGCGCTGTGCCTTGAGCCCGGCCACGCCGCTGGCGTTCACCGGCGACCTGAACGCCTGGCCGCTGCCAGGCCAGCTCGCGAGCTGGATCATGGAACAGCGACTGGAAGTAACGTTGCAGCTCCAACTACATCGTCTGCTCTGGCCCCGTGCTCGGCGCGGCACGGACGAGGGGCGATGAACACCGCCAACGGAGGTTGGGCGCAACGTGGCGCCATACTAAGCTCATGGAGAAGACACTCCAACTGCAGACGTCGAGTCGCGACCAGATCCTCGATATCACCGCCGACGTGCGAAAGGTGGTCAGCGAGAGCGGCGTGCGGGACGGACTCTGCCAGGTCTACTGCCCGCACACCACCGCCGGGCTGGCGGTCAACGAGGGCTACGATCCCGATGTCGCCCGCGACGTGCTGGCCGTGCTCGACCGCCTGGTGCCCTGGGACGCGGCCTACAGCCACGGCGAGGGCAACTCGCCGGCGCACGTCAAGGCGATCCTCTGCGGTGCCTCGCAGACGGTGCCAATCGCCGGCGGGCGGCTGCTGCTGGGCACCTGGCAGGCGATCCAGTTCTGCGAGTTCGACGGCCCGCGGCAGCGTCGCGTGGTAGTGACCGTGATCGGGAGCGGCGGTTGATCGTCGGCATCATCTCCGACACGCACGACAACCTGCCCGCGGTCGAGGCGGCGGTGGCGGCGTTGCAGGACGCCGGCGTCGGGCACCTGATCCACGCGGGCGACTTCGTCGCGCCCTTTGCGCTGCCGCCGCTGCAGGCGCTCGAGGTGCCCGTCACCGCGGTGCTGGGCAACAACGACGGTGAGCGGCTCGGCCTGAGCCGGCGGTTTGCCGACTACGGCTGGGAGCTGCAGCCGAAGTTCGCCTATCCGGTGATCGCCGGCTGCCGCTTCGCCATCCACCACGAGCCCGAGCCGGTCGAGGCGCTGGCTGCGTCGGGGCTCTACGACGTGGTGGTCTACGGCCATACCCACGCGATCGACCTGCGCCGGGCCGAGGGGTGCTGGGTGATCAACCCGGGCGAGGTCGGCGGCTGGCTGACCGGCCGGCGCACGGTGGTGGTCTTCGACACCTCCGCGCGCGAGGCGACGCTGATCGGCCTCTAGCGCGCCGGCCGCGCGAGCACCGTGGCCTTCGCCGGCGGGCCGTCGACCACGGCGAACAGTGTGGTGCCCGGCTCGGCGCACTCGGTCTTGAGGTAGGCCAGGGCGCGGACCCCCAGCGTCGGCGAGGCGACGGCGCTGTAGATGGTGCCCACCGGCTTCGGCTCGTCGCGGGCCAGCACGTGGGCGCCGCGGACGGGCACCTTGTCGCCGGCGACGGCAAGCGGGCGCAGCAGCTTGTTCGGATGACCGCGGTCGCGCATCCGGGCGACCACCTCCTGGCCCGGGTAGCAGCCCTTGGTGTGGCTCAACGCCTCTTCGAGCTCGGCTTCGAGCGGGAAGTGGTCGCCGTTCAGCTCGGCTCCCCAGCGCGGCTCGCCCGCCTCGACGCGCATGATTTCGGCCGCCAGCCATCCGAACGGCTGCGCCTCCGCCGAGAGCGTTGCCCACAGCGCCGGGCCGCGGTCGACCGGCGCGATCAGGTCGTATCCCGGCTCGCCGAACTCATCGTGACGGACCAGCAGCAGCCCGTCGCTCTCGATGCAGCCGTAGCGCTCGATCGAGGCGGCGTCGAGACCACTCACCTCACTCGCCAGCCTGGCCGCTGCGGGGCCGTGCAGGCCGAGTTGGCAGGTCTCCGGCCGCAGGTCGCGCAGCTCGATGGCGTCGCCATAGAGCCGGAAGCGGCGCAGGTTCTCGAGCAGGCCCTCGGCGGTGTCGAAAGCCGTGTCGACCAGGAGGCGGTCGGCCAGGGCGTAGACCCGCAGGTCACAGCCGATGCGCCCCTTGACGGTCAGCAGCAGCGCCCGCAGCCCGTCGCCCGGCGCCAGCCGCGAGGTGTCGTTGCTGACGATCTTGTTCAGCCAGTCGCACCGCGCCTCGCCAAGCACCGCGATCCGGCCCCGCTCGCCGCGGTCGATCAGGCCGGCGGCCCGGTGCACGGCGGCGACTTCGGCGGCCGGTTCGCCGTAGTGCGCGGCAATCCGCCAGCCGGCCAGGTCGATGGTCTCGGCCGCGCCGAGGTGCTCGAGCAGCGGGCTGCTGGTCATCTCAGCTCTCTCCGTCGTGCCGCGCGCGATCGAGCAGGCGGTGGGCGGTCAGGTAGTCGGTGACCAGGATGTTGATCAGCCCGAGGTGCAGCGCCGCGTCGATGGCCGCCAGGCGGTCGGCGTCGCCGCCGGCGACGCCGATCACCGCCACCTCGGGCATCGCGGCCTTGCGTTGCAGGACGGCCAGGGGCAGGCCGAGGACGGTGATGCCGGGCGGTTCGACGAGCTTGCCGGCGCTGAAGTACCAGCCGCAGATCTCGCCCACCACGCGCTCGCGGTCGACCAGCTCGGCAATCTGTTCGCGGGTCACCCGCTCGGACTGCAGCAGCGTCTGCTCGCGCATCGCCCGCTCGCCGTTCTGGCGGGTGAAGTAGGGGCAGGAGATGCTGGTCAACACGAGGTCGACATCGTCTTCGAGCTTGCGCAACGGCTCGGCGACCAGCGGCATGGCGCGCAGCACGGCCGCCTCGTCGGCGGTGACCACGGCGGGGGCGGGGATCCACTCATAGTCGCCGGCGTAGATGCGGGCCAGCTCCTGCGCCAGCCGATTGGCGTCGTAAGGATAGTCGCGGCTGCGCAGGTAGCCGAGCATGGGCAGGACTTCCAGCTCGGGCACCGGCCGGCTCGGCTTGATCCGCCGGATCACCGCGTCGATCATCTCCCCCCGCGCGACGGCGACCACCGGCGCGCTGCGGCGTCGCTGGCTGGTCAGCAGCTGATCGACCCGGCTCGCCGCGCGCTCGGCCAGCTCGTCGACCACGGCGCGTCGCGCGGTGGGGTGGCCGGCGACGGCGGTCTCGGGCCGCGAGGGGGTGAGCAGCGCCTCGCGCAGCTTGGGGAACCGCTCGCACAGCTCGACTTCGAGGTCGTGCAGGAAGGCGTGGCTCTGCGGCTCGAGCACGCGGATCTTGACGTAACCCATCTCGCGGGCCATGGCCAGGTAGCGCGCCGCGGTCGGGCGTGAGACCTTCAGGCGCTGGGCCACCTCGTCCTGCTTGAGCCCTTCCTCGAAGTGGAGCCGCGCCGCCTCGAAGATGATGTCGCGATCGGCCATCGCCTGTCTGCCGCGCTCATGGTAACACGCCCCGCGCGCGGCGGTCAGTGCAGGCGGCGATGGACCGGCCGCGTGGGTAGCGCCGCGGCGGCCAGGTCGCGCGCCAAGCCGACCAGGCGCGACGTCCAGGGCATCTGGCGGCCCAGTCCGCACTCGCGCAGAAAGCGACACGGGATGCACCGCCCACATGCCTGGCCGCGGCGCGTCGGCCGGTGGCAGGTCCAACTGCTGCCGGCCAGCAGGTCGGCGAAGCCGAACGTCCGGGCCCGATCGAGCAGAGAGCGTTTGTGGTGCCGGATGATCGGGTAGCGGAACCAGGCGAAGACAGCCAGTTCGTGGTCCATCCGTGCTGGGTCGAACTCGTACCAGACGTCGTCATCCTCGCGACGTTCGACAATCAACGGCCGAATGTCCCACTCCCCCATCGTGCCGTCGACCAAGCCCATCTCCAGCTCGTGCGTGCCGAGTTGCTTGGCATATCGCGCCAGGTAGTCGTACTGGCCGCTGATGTGCGACACCCGCTGGAGGTCTCGGATCGACCCACTGATCTCGGCGTCGGCGGCGATCTCGTAGCGACCGGTGTAGCTGGTTGGCAGCAGCTGGGCGCCGGTCGTCGATCGCCGGTTGATCTCGCGGCGCAGCTCATTCATGGCGCGCAGCTCGAACAGCAGCGAGTCACGCACGTCGTCGAGGATGTAGTGCGGCTGGACATCGTAGCCCAGGACCAGCACGAGCTCCATGACCCGGTACGAGGAGTCCCAGCCGCCCGACCAGAGCACCTGCCTCGTCCGTCGCTGGCTCCCAGACTGTGTCACGATGCAAACTCCATGCGCCCTTCCACGGAGATGGCATCGGCCACGACGCCTGCGTCTTAACCGGCTACCCGTGCCCGTCTAGCCCACCGGCGCACCATATCGCCGGCGGTCCGACGAGCGCGCGCGATCGCCGGCACCCGGTCACCCAGCCCCGTTTCGACCGCCACCCGGCAGGGCACGCAGCGACCGCACGGCCGGCCGCGCCGGGTCGGCTGGTGGCAGAACCAGGTCTGCTCCAGCAGCTCGTCAAAGCCGAGCTCTTGCGCGCGGCGGCGCATCGCCGGCTTGTCGACGTGGATCAACGGCAGCCGGAAGGACAGGAACAGGCGCAGGTCGCCCTCGATTGCCGGTTCGAGCTCCCACCAGGTCACCTCGCCGTCACTCCGCTCGATGGTCCACGGTCGCAGGTCGTGGACGCCGAGCGGGCCGTTGTCGATGCACAGCTCGAGCGGCGTGCCCTCGAGCTGGGCGGCATAGCGCGCCAGCCAATGGTACTGCGAGCCGAGGTGACCAGCGGTGCGCAGGCGGCGGAAGGCGGCGGTGATCTCCGGCTGAGGGGCGATTTCCGTCTTGGCGACGAACCGCGTCGGGTGCAGGCAGGGCAGTCCCGGCCACGCGGCCAGGTGCTGGCGGATACGGGCCATGGTACGCAACTCGTGGCCGAGCGAGAGCCGGTCGTCATCGAGGATGTAGTGCGGCTGGATCGCCCGTCCGGCGAGCAGCAGTTCGAGCAGGCGGTAAGTCGAGTCCCAGCCCCCGGTCCAGAGGAGGTGAACGGCCAACCCGTCCGTCCCTGCCCCGACCATTCGCCGCTCCGAGACCGGCGTCCGCATCACCGCGCGGTCCGATCAGTCTGGTGCCACAGGAGTCACCTGTCAAGCGGGTCCGTTGGGCTCGGATTCGCGCCGGCCGACCACAGCCCGAGCTGATCGTCAACCGGCCAAGGTCCTCAACGTGGTGGCGAAGTCCGGCTCCAGGACCATTGGGATGCCGCCATCCCAGTCGTGGTTGAACTCCAGGACCAGCGGCCCGTCCGGCGTGACCGCGATGTCCCAGCCGATCGAGCCGAAGCAGTGCAATCGCCGCTGCCCACGGAGCACCAGCTCGATCGCTTCGCGAGCGAACGGCAGCTCATACCCCTCGAAGCCGATGCCACTGTCCGGGTGCCTGTCGTACCGACCGCCGTAGCCGGGCTTGCGAAAGCCGTGCCGACCGAGGGTACCCGAGGCCGGGTCGACTCGGATGATCAGACCACCGGCGGCCCAGTTGTCGACCAGCTTGCCCCCGCAGCCGACGCGCAGCGCTGCGCTCAGTAGCCGTGCCTCACCAGTCGCCTGTTCGGTCACCAGCCGCAGCGTGTTGACCGACGTCGCATGTAGCGCGGCGTAGGCAACATGCTGCTGCACACGCCCCTGCAGCAGTTGTGGCCCGCGCAGTCGCTCGGCGAGTGCGACCGGTGCCAACGGCTCGCCGTCGAGCAGCAGCGTGTCGCCACAGGTCTTGAGCGAGTGGATGCCGGCGCCACACATGCCACCGAGCGGCTTGCACAGCCCGTCCCACTCGGCAGGCAGCAGGTTCGTCAGCTCCTCAATCGGATGAGCAGCGCCTGCCCGGTCATAGTAGTCGCCGCCTGAGAGGCAACCGTCCGTCTGCGGGTGAGGCAGGCCAAGCGCGGTGAGGATCCAGTCGGCGATCGCCTTGTCTTCAGACACGATCTGGGCGTCGAAGCCGGTGGGCCAACTGGCTCGGTGGTTGAGCCGCCGGCGCAGGCGGCGAAACTCGGGATTGGGCAGGTACCTGGCCGTCTGCGCCGGGTCGGTCGTGTCGCGGCCACTGGGTAGGTACAGCAGGTCGAGTTCGCCGTAGCGCAAGGCAAAGCCGTACAGGTCTACCAGGATGCGGGCTCGCGACTTGCGCGGCAGCTCCGAGTAGTACCCCGCGGCAGCAGCCGGATGGGCCAGCATGGCGCGCGTCTCGGCGACAGCTCTGGCTCGCCGCCGCAGACCGCGAGCGATGCCCATTCCCCTTCGCGCCATGTTCGCCTCCGGCCATTCGCCCACAGCGGCGTAGCTAGGTGGCGAACTGCAAATCGTATGCCCGGCCGGTGACTCACTCTCCTCGTCATGCCAGATGAGGCACCGCCGATGCGGTCAACCGCCGCAGCCGTCGGACCGGATAGGCCGCCAGGTCGTAGAGCCGGCGCCGAAGGTGCGCGCTGGCGGGCAGTCGGTCGGCCATGCCCAGCTCGACCGCGGTGCGGCAGGGTCCGCACAGACCGCAGGGGCGACCCGCGCTGGTCGGCCGGTGACAGAACCACGACTGCTCGAGCAGGTCGGCGAAGCCGTGCCGCCGCGCCTCGGTGCGTAAGGTCGGCTTATCGAGCCGGATCAGCGGGCAGCGGAAACGCTCGAAGATGCGCAGGTCCGGGTCGTCCGGCTCACCGAGGACCAGACAGGCCTCGCCGTCCACCTCGCGCTCGACGATGAAGGGCCGGATGTCGAAGTCGCCAATCGGCCCGTTGACGAACCCGAGCTCGAGTGGCAGACCGGCCATCTGCGCGGCGTAGCGGGCGAGCCAGTGGTACTGCGAGCCGAGGTGTCCGCGCTGCCGCAGGCGGTGGAAGGCCGCGGTGATTGCCTCGTCGGGCGCCACGTCGCAGCGCGCGATGAACCGCGTCGGATGCAGGCGCGGCAGGCCCGGCTGTTGGGCAAGCCGGCCGCGGATCTGCGCCATCGTGCGCAGCTCATGGCGCAACGACTGCCGGTCTTCGTCGAGGATGTAGTGCGGCTGTACCTCGCGGCCGTGGACGTAGAGCAGCTCGAGCAGACGGTAGGTCGAGTCCCACCCCCCGGTCCACAGCAGATGACGCGCGGCGCCGGAGCTGTCCGGCTCCTCCCAACCCATCACTGTCGCTCCAGGTACGGCGACCGGCCCAGCATGCCCAGTATTCTGTGTCGCCGGGGCGCCGGCGTCCATTGCCACCGTGGCGATGCTGGATGGCGTGGCCGCAGCCTGCGATAATGCGGCGGGGATTGGCATGTCGGCGATTGAGCTGAACGACCTGGACTGGCAGTGGCAGGGCTGGCGGCCGTACTCGTGGCGGCTGCGCGCATCGATGGAGACGGGTCAGGGCATCGGCTTCGACGTCGGCCCGGTCGACGCGGTGGTGCCCGGCACCGTGCAGGAGGCGCTGCGTCGCGCCGGGCGGATCGAAGACTGGCTGGTCGGCCTCAACTCGCTCGCCTGCGAGTGGGTCGAGCACCGGCACTGGGAGTTGGTCTGCCGGCTCACCGCGCCGCACGATGAGCCCATCGTGCTGGCGGCCGAGGGGCTCGATTACGCGGGCTGGGTTCTGGTCGACGGCCGCGAGGTCGCGAGCTGGTCGGGCGCGTTGACGCCGCAGCGGTTCGATCTGACCGAGCAACTCGGCGACGGCGCCGAGCACTGGCTCAGCATCGTCTTCGACACGCCGCCCGAGGAGCAGGGCCAGATCGGCTACACCTCGCGGTCGCGTTACTTCAAGCCGCGTTACAACTTCTCCTGGGATTGGTGTGCGCGGTTCGTGCCGATCGGCGTGGTCGGCGGGCTGCGGCTGCTCACCGGCGCGGCCGCCGAACTGCACCTCGGCCCGGTGCGGACCGAGCTGGCCGACGACCTGGCGACGGGCACGGTGCACCTGCGACTGGAGCACCGGCCGGCCGCCGATCGCCGCCTGCGGCGGGTCAGCGCCGCGCTCTACGACGGCGATTCGTTGCTGCAGATGCTGGTCTTGCCGATCGGCGAGGGGGTCAACGAGGTCCGTCTCGAGCCCGGTGCGGTGACACCGTGGCAACCCAACCTGGCCGGCGCGCAGAAGCTCTACCGGCTCGACGTCGACGTGATCGACGAGTCGGATCAGGTGCTCTGGTCGGCCACCCGCCGCGTTGGCTTCAAGCGCGTGCGCTGGTTGCCCTGCGACGGCGCGCCGGCCGATGCGCTGCCCTGGATCTGCGAGGTCAACGGCACGCCGACGTTTCTGCAGGGGGCCAATTGGTCGCCGGTCCGAGTGGCCTACCCGGACACCACGGCGGCCGACTATCGCCAGCGGGTGGCGCTCTATCGCGACATGGGCTGCAACGTGCTGCGCGTCTGGGGCGGCGCCTACCTGCCGCCCGAGTCGTTCTATGATGCCTGCGACGAGGCCGGGATCCTGGTCTGGCAGGAGTTCCCCCTGTCGTCCTCGGGCATCGACAACTGGCCGCCCGAGCAGCCGGCCGCCATCGCCGAGCTGGAGCGCATCGCCGGCAGTTACATCACGCGGCGTGCGCACCATGCCAGCCTGCTGATGTGGTGTGGCGGCAACGAGCTGCAGTCGTCCGGCCCCGGCTCGAAGACCGGCGGCGGCGTGCCGTGCGACCTGAGCCACCCCTGCCTGGCCGCGCTGGCGGCGGTGGTCGAGCGCGACGATCCGGGCCGCCGGTTCCTGCCCACCTCGGCCTACGGCCCGCGCTTCAGCGCCTCGCTCGAGACGGTGGGCAGCGGCCTGCACCATTGCGTCCACGGCCCGTGGGGCATCGGCGGCGCCGCCGACCTGGAGGGCTGGTTCGAGCTGTTCCGCCGCGACGACTCCCTCTTCCGCAGTGAAACCGGCATGCCCGGCGCCTGCGACGCCGAGGTGATCCGCCGCTACCTGCCGCGCGGCTGGTGGCCACCCGACGGGCCCGAGTGGCGGCACTCCAGCGCCTGGTGGCTGATGCTACACCGCTTTGCGCACCTTGCCGGCCTCGAGCCCGAAGCGGCGCTGGCGGCCTACATCGAGCAGACGCAACGCGAGCAGGCGGTGGCCTTGGCGTTCGCCGCGGCGCGGCACAAAGAGCGCTTTCCGGCCTGCGGCGGGTTCATCATCTGGCACGGCCACGACTGCTTCCCGTGCCCCATCGGCAACGCGCTGATCGACGTCGAGGGCCGGCCGAAACCGGTCTGCGAGGCGCTGCGTCAGGTCTTCTACACCGCCGCCGGGCAGACCGCCGAGTAGGGACAAACCCGGCACGTCGCCTCGCCGGGCCGGGCTTCGAACTCGCCCTGCCGGATGCCGCTCAGCACCGCCTCGGCGCGTGCCTCGAGCGCATCGACCCGCGCTGGGTCGAGGGCCAGCAGGCGCGGCGTTTCGAGGTCGGCGACGTATGCCGCCGGGCGACCGCTCAGCCGCGCATAGGCCCAGAGCTGAAGGTCGTGCGTCTCGGCAACGGCCGTCTGACCGGTCTTGTAGTCGAGCACGAACTCGCCGGCGAGGCGGTCGATCCGCGCCGTCAGCCGCACGCCGTGCAGCTCGCCGACCTGCTCGACCTCCGGCTCGGCGGCGGCCTCGCGGACGGCGGCGAAGGCCGAGTGTTGATCCCAACTCGCCAGCAGCGCCAGCGCGTGCTGGAGGCCGTCGTCGGAGATCGCCGCATCCTGCAGGCGCAACTCCGCGCCGGAGCGCAGACCGTGCTCGAGGGCGTGATGGACCAGGATGCCGATGCGCCGCGCCTCACCACCCTCGCCGTCGACCGGCAGGCCGGGATGGCCTTCGACCTGGTCGTACCAGAACCGGCGCGGACAGCGCTCGTAGAGGTCGAGCGCCGAGGCGACCACCTCGTCGAGGCCCGTCTGCAGCCGCTCCAGCAGCACCGCTTCGGGTGCCGGGCCAGTCGTCGGCTTGACCGTCGGCTCGGGCAGCGGCGCGGCCGGGTCGAAGGGGATGGCGTCGGCGGTGACACCGGCGGCGGCCAGCGGCTCGGAGAGCAGCTCAAGCAGCGAGCTGCCGCCGCTCGTGCGGCCGGCGGTGAGCAGCAGCCGGTCGCGGGCGCGGGTCAGTGCGACGTAGGCCAGCCGCTTCAGCTCATCGGCCTCGCGCTGCTTGTCGTTCGCTTTCAGCAGCCAGGTCAGGAACGGCTGCGGCTGATCGTCGGGCAGCGGCAGGTCGAGCGCCACGCCGCGCGCCGCGTCGAGCCGCAGACGCGGGTCGTTGCCTCGCGATTGGCGCGACAGGTCGGGCACGATCACCACCGGCCACTCGAGCCCCTTGGCGAAGTGGATGGTCGCCAGGCTGACCGCGTCGTGCGCCTCGAGCGACGGCCGCGGCAGCTCGACGCCGGCCTCCAGCAACTGGCGGAGCCAGCGCACGATGGCGAACAGGTCTAGGTGCCCCCGTTCGGCCTCGCGCACGGCGGCGATGAAGCCGCGCCAGTCGGCCAGCCGCCGCTCGGCCAGCGGCAGATTGGCCAGCACCGCGCTGTAGCCGGTCAGCTCGTCGGCCCGCTCGAGCAGCCGCGACGGCGGTTCACACCGGGCCATCTTGCGCAGCTCGGCGAGCCAGGCGGCCGCGGCAATGCCGTCGAGACGCTTCGGCCAGGGCTGGTCGCCGGGCCGGGCCAAGTCGTCGAGGGCAACGTCATCGACGGCACACATCGGCCCGCGCAGCACAGCCGCCAGCGCGAGCCGGTCGCCCGGATCGCACAGCGTGCGCAGCAGTGCGATGCCGTCGAGCGCCTCGCGCGTGGCGAGCAGACTGCCGCCGCCGTGGTGGACCACCGGAATGCCCGCCGCGGCGAAGGCGTCGGCGAACAGATCGAGCGGCTGCCAGGCGCGCGAGAGCACGGCCACGTCACGCGGCTCGAGCGGCCGGACGCAGTCGGCCTGCCGGTCGTGGACCGGCAGTTGGCCGAGCCACTGGGTCAGTCGCGCAGCCAGATAAGCCGCCTCGGCCTGACGGCCGGTCGCGGCCGAGGCCTTTTCGGCCACCACGGCGAGCTCGACGTAGCGGCCGGGGTGCGGCGGTTCACGCTCGGACTCCACGGGCGCGTGCTGCTCACCCAGAACCGGCGCGAATAGGGCGTTGAGCGTCTCGGCCAGCGGGCGGTGCTGGCGGTAGGTGCGGCTCAGCCGGTGCGGCGCGCCGAGTGCGTGCCCGAGCGCCTCGAACTCCTCCGGCCGCGCGTGGCGGAAGCCGTAGATCGACTGCTTCACGTCGCCGACCGCGGTCAGCGTCGGCGCCGGCTCGAGATCGCGCAGCCGGCGCAGCAGCTCGGCCTGGGTCGGGTTGACGTCCTGCGCCTCGTCGACCAGAATCGCCTGCCACCGCTCGGCATACCAGCGGCGCACATCCTCGCGCCCGAGCGCCAGTAGCGCGCCGGTCTCGAGGTCGGCGTAGCCGAGCAGGCCGGCTTGGCGCTTCAGCTCGCTCAGGCCGCCGCCGACTGTCTCGACCAACCCGCGCAAGCGCTGCAGCAGGCTGTGGTGATGCTCGTCGAGGTCGGTCACCTCGGCCGTTGCGCGGCCGTCCTTGCGTGCTTTGCGGGCCCGCTCGCAGAGCAGTTTCAGGGCCGCCTTCACCTCGGCCAGGTCGCACCGCCAGGCCGCCTTGCGACCGTAGCGCAGGTCGGCCGAAGCCATCAGCTCCAAGCCGGGCCGCAACTCACCCGCCTCGAAGAGCTCGACGCCGTCGAGGATGGTCTGGCGGGCGATCTCGGCGCCGTCGTCTGAAGCGCCGCGGACACTGCGCAGAAAGCCGACCGTCTCGTCCCACGGCGGCGCGGTCAGCTCGGCCAGGCCGGCCTCGCGCTCGGCCGCGGCCCAGGTTGCCCACTCGGCGCGCACCTCGGCCCACGGACGAGTCACCCGCTCCAGCGCCTGCGCCGCCACGAAGGGCTCGTCCAGCAGCCGGTGCACCGCCGCGCGAGCCAGGCTCCAGCGCAGGCCGGCGAACCGCTCGGGCGGCAGGCGGGTCAGCAGCTCATCGACCCGCTGGCGCGACCAGATCGGTGCCTCGGTCTCGTCGAGGATGACGAACCCCGGCGCGACCTCGGCCGCCTCGGGATGCTCGCGGCAGATCCGCGCGGCCAGGCTGTGCAGCGTGCCGATCGGCGCGGCATCGAGCTCGGCCAGCCGCGGGTCGGCGCTACCCAACTCCTCGCGCAGGCGCTTCCTCACCCGTTCGCGCAGTTCGCCCGCGGCTTTCTCGGTGAACGTCGCGGCGACCACCTGCAGCGGCCTCAGACCGCCGGCCAGCAGATGGTGCAGGTAACGCTCGACCAGCATCGCGGTCTTGCCGGTGCCGGCGCTGGCGGTCACCGCCAGGCTGGAGGGATGGCTCGCCGCCGCCTGCTGCTCGGGGTTTGGCGTGAGCCTCATTCCGCCCCTCGCTTCCGCTCCAGCCGCGGGCCGATCCGGCAGACTAGGGTTAGGTCGCAGTAACGGCAGGCCTCGCGGGCGCCGTCGGGCTCGACGGCGAAGTCGCCGGCGCCGAAGCGCTCGATGACCTCGCCGGCGAAGGCTGCCCCGTCGACCCGCGACGCCTCGCTCGGGTCCTTCGCCCGCTGGGCGGAGCGCAGATTGAGATAGTGGGCGTCGACCGCCGGCTCGCCGCTCAGCTCGGCGTAGATCTCGGCGTAAGCGGTGAGTTGCAGGTCGAGCCGCGCCTTGCCCGTCTCGTCCTGCACGCCGGTTGGCCGGTCGGTGCCGCTGCGGGTTTTGTAGTCGAACAGCACCGCGCCGCCGTTGTCGAGCAGGTCGATGCGGTCAATCACGCCGCGCAGGCGCAGCCCGTGCCAGTCCTCATCGAAGCGGCACTCGAACTCGGTCGGCACGCCGGCCGACCAGAAGGAGTCGACCTCGACCGCGCGTGTCAGCACCTCGAGCCACTCCTGCCGCAGCAGCGGCCAGTGGCTGAGCCGGCCGAGTTGGTGCAGCTCCGGCTCATCGGCGTCGGGCTCGGGCTCGCCCGCGACGTCGAGCACCTCGCGCGCCGCCGCCGACTCACCCGCCTGGCCGGCGGCCAGGTCGAGAGCGTGGGGGAGGTAGTAGACCCAGACATCCCGCTCGTCCGCCGCGCCGGCGGCCGCCGCGGCCCGGCCGGCCAGCTCCAGGGCGCGGTGCGCCAGGCTGCCGGTCAGTCGCGCGTCGGGCTCGGCCAGGCCCTCTTCGGCCTCGGCCAGGCCCAGGCGCCGCTCGGTAAACCACTTGAACGGACACTGCCCCAACGCGGTCAACTGCGTGATGCTGAACGCACCCGGCGGGTCAACCGCCCGGCCGAGCCGGCCGTCGTGATGGTCATGCGCCTGCGACGACTCCCGGCGCAGCTCGACCCTTGCCGCGCGCCGCGCCTGCTCGGCGATCGGTCCCGTCGCGGCGGCCAGGTCGGCTCGGAGCACCTCGCGCGGTGCGGCGTGAATCACCGGCGGCGCGACGAGGCTCAGGCCCAGCCGCTCGACCAGCGGGCTGGGCAGGACCGCGGCCCCGCCGATGCTGCGCGGCACCGAGATGACCACCTCGCCGGCGGCCGTCAGGAGCAGGGTGTGGAGCGACAGCTCCTCGCGTCGCGCCGCGTCGGCGGCCAGCTCGAGCGGCACCCCGCGCCGGGCCAGCGCTTCGCGCAGGTGGAAGTCCAGGTACGGGTCATCGTCGACCGCCGCCGGCAGTCGGCCCTCGACCGCGCCGAGGATGAAGAGGTGCGGGATCGTCGCGCCGTAGACCGCCAACGGCGTGTGCAGCTCCACCCCGCCGCGACCCGGCGCCGACTCGACGGTCAGCGCGCCGAGCAGGTCGAGCACCTCGGCGGCAAACCACCGGGCCGGAACGGCGCCGGCGTCGCCCAGGTACCCGAGGCCGTCGAGCAGCAACGCGAGCGCGTACAACTCGCGCGGCCAGGCGGCCAGGCGCCCGCGCAGGTCGAGCGACTCAATCAGCCCGCGCAGCCAGGCGGTCCAGCTCGGCATCGACTGCTGGTCGGGCAGGCCGCCCAACGGCACGATGACCGGTAGCGCGTAGGCGTCCCACCGCGCGCCGACCGCCCGCTCGCGGCGCGGGTCGGCAAGCTGCTCCGGCTCGACGTCGTCGAGCAGGCCGGAGCCGTAGAGGCGCAGCGTCGGCTCGAACGGCCGGCCCTCGGCCAGCGCCTCGAGCAGCAGGGCCAGCCAGCCGCCGAGCCGCGTCTCGGTCAACGGGCGCCGATAGCCCGGCCGCACGCGCAGGCCATACTCCTCGGCCACCGCGGTCACGATCGGCTCGTAGTGCCGCTCATCGCGCGCGATCAGCACGATGTCGCTCGGCGCCACGCCGTCGCGCAGGCGACGCTTGACCTGCGCCAGCACCCCGCGCACCTCGGCCTCGTCGTCGGGGTATCCGTGGCCGGTCACCGCGACTTCGATTTGCCCGCCGAGGTACCGCGCCGCCAGCCGGTCGCCGACCGTTTCGCCGCGGGCCGTCGCGCGCTCGACCTGCCAGCCACGCTGCGCCAGCGCCTCGGCGATCTGCCGGCTCTCGTCGAACAGCGCCGCCTCGCCGCCGGGCAGGATGAGCAGGCTGCCGTCGCCGGCGACGGCGTCGAGCAGGGCCAGCTCGTCGGTGTCCAGGCGTGGATAGCCATAGACCAGCATCCGCGCCTGCTCAGGCGGGTGTTCAGCGGCGCGGTGCAGCGCGTCGGCCTCGTCGATCAGCTTGTCGCCGAGCTTCTCGCGGTAGACCCCGATCACCTCGGCCAGGCGCGCCGCCCGGCCGCCGTGTTGGAGCAGCACGGTGAGGCCGGCACCGCTGCGCATCACGCGTTTGAGCGACGGCTCCAGCACGGCGGCGAAGCGCTCCGGGCTCGCGAAGCCTACCTTGGCCACGGCCCGCCGGAGAGCGCGGTGGGCCGCCGGCTCTGGTGCCAAGCGGATGCCCCGGCCGCGCAGCACCGCCACGGCCAGCGTGCGGAAGTCGCACTTCGGCACCCCGAGCGCCCGCGCCGCCTGCGCATTCGGCGTGACCACGCGGAAGTCGTCACAGTCGGCCGGCAAGGCCAGTCTGGGTGCGTCGGCCAGAACAACGGTGCGCACGGTTAGCGCGGGTACCGCCGTAGGTGGTCGATCAGCTCGTCGACGTAGGCGAAGGCGAGCGCCACAACGGTGTCGGCGGCGCCGTAGTAGATCGCCAGCCGGCCGCTCGGCGCGTCGCACAGCGCGGCGCAGGGGAAGGCGACGTTCGGCACATCGCCGACGCACTCGTAGTACGTGCTCGGGTTCAGGATGTAGTACCTCCCGCGGCCGATCACCCGCCAGGGCTGTTCGAGGTCGAGCAGCGCCACACCGGCGCTATAGACATAGCCGTTGCAGCTCGTCAGCACGCCGTGGTAGATCAGCAGCCAGCCCTCGTCGGTCTCGATGGGAATCGGCCCGGCGCCGATCTTGGTCGACTCCCAGCCGCCCGCGGGGCTCATCACATGCCGGTGACGGCCCCAGTGCACGAAGTCGGGGCTCTCGCTGTAGAAGATGTCGCCGAACGGCGTGTGGCCGCGGTCGCTCGGGCGGTGCAGCATGGCGAAGCTGCCGCCGATCCGCCGCGGAAACAGCACCCCGTTGCGGTTGTACGGCACGGTCGCGTTCTCGAGCTGGTAGAACGAGGCGAAGTCGTGCGTGTAGGCCGCGCCGATGGTCGGTCCGTGATAGCCGTTGCACCAAGTCACGTAGTAACGGTCTTCGAGCCAGACCACCCGCGGGTCGTAGCCGTATTCGAACCGCCCGATGTCGGGATCGTCGGCGATGAACTGGATCGGCTCCGGCGCCAGCTCCCAGTGCAGGCCATCGGCGCTGCGGCCGGCGTGGAGCTGCATCCGCCGCGCGCGGTCATCGATCCGAAAGACGCCGGCAAACGCGCCCAGATAGGGCACCACCGCGCTGTTGAAGATGCTGTTGGCGCAGGGAATAGCATCGCGCGGGATGACCGGATTACCGCTGTAGCGCCAACAGACCTCGCTCGAGCCGGCCGGCCGATCCTCCCACGGGATGTTCGGCAACGGCTCACCCACCACCTTGGCCATGACCATCTCCTCGCGCGAACGTCGGTTCGCCGCGTCGGGCGGCGCTCCTTCTCGCCGCTCAGATCCAAAACGCGTACGTCGTCGTCCGCCAGATCATCGCGGCGAGCTGCCACAGCGACCCGACCACGAACTCGCCGAGAATCAGGCCGATGAAGAACCACCGGGCGTGGCGGTAGGCGCGGCCGCCGAAGTACCGGAAGATGACCAGCTTGGTCGCCCAGGCAATCAGCAGCGGGAACCAGAGCAGGTTGATGGCCCACCAGCTCGAGATGGCGTAGCCGGCGGGGTGGAAGCCGAAGCCGAGCCAGCGCGTGCGTAGCACCAGGCAGAGCAGGCTGAGCACGAAGGCGGCGACCATGGCGATGCGCGGCCCGGCCTGCGGCTCGGGCGGGCTGACCAGCCAGGCGTCGAGGCGGTTGAAGCCCTCACTGGCAAACCAGGTGGCCGGGCCGCGGAACTTGGCCTGGCTGCCCAGGTCGTAGCCGAAGTGGAGCACCGCCCAGAAGGTGACCAGCGCGCTGAGGCAGCCGAACAGCCAGATGGCCGGCGCGACGCGAGCCAGGCTGAGCCGGCCGCCCGAGGCGAGGAACAGGCTCTCGAGCTGGGGTGGCATCGGGTGGCTGCGCGGCGATTCGCGGCTGAGCCAGTAGAACACCGCCGTCGAGGCCAGGTTGCGCGGCGCGATGCCGCGGCCGCCGAGCCAGGTGATGAAGGTCCGGTCGGGCCCGGCGCCGAACAGGTCGTGGCAGGGCGGGCCGAACTCTGCCCGCATCCGCGTCAGCGCCAGCGAAAAGCCGAGGTAGACGGTGAAGTAGGCGGCGGCGAAGCCGGCGCTCATCCCCGACCGCGCGCCGAAGACGATCATCCCCGCCCAGCCGACCACCGCCAGCGCCGCCCAGGTCCGCACGCCGAACGGCTCGACCCGCGCGGCGGCGGTCTCGCCGCGCCACAGGCCATGCCACATCGCGCGCCAGTGGTGCCGGCCGCTCCAGGCGGCGAAGAGCAGCACCGCCAGCCAGACGCCGCTGACCTGCTCGGCCTGGTACAGCGCCTGCAGCCAGCCGGTGTCGACGCCGAGCTGCATCGCGACGACCTTCTGCGCCTTCCACAGCAGCAGGCCGAACCAGCATGAGAAGTTCATCTCCAGCGGCATCAAGAAGCCGATCCCCATGGCGAACGGATAGGCCGTCACCGGCCACCAGCCGACCGCGGTCCAGGGCTTGCTGCTGGTCAGGGTGCCGAGCAAGATGAACTGCTTGCACGGAATCCGCGGCACCCACGGGACGAGCGCGTTGAGGCCGTTGACCAGGTCGATCGACGCCGCGACGGCGAAGCCCCACCAGAGCCCGCGGTGGCTCCAGAAGCCGGGCTGCAGGGTCATGCCGAGCGGCACCTGGACAATCGGGAAGGTCAGCCGCTCGTGCTCGACCCACTGCCGGCGGACCAGCACATTGGTCGCCAGCATGGCCAGCAGCATCAGGCCGCAGAAGATCATCCAGTTGGCGATCGGCCCGAGCCAGAACCGCGTGATGCGCCACTGATAGAACGAGCTGGCGCCCTCGTAGAAGCCCTCCAGCACGGCCGCGTCGTCGAGGTGCAGAAAGCTCGGCAGGTAGCGGTGGAAGTGCAGTGACCAAGCGTTCTCGGGCGTGGCCAGGCGGTACGGCGCGCCGACGAGGTGGACCAGCGTCTGGCCGACGTCGCAGCCGGTCAGGCTGGCTCCGGCGGCCAGCACAATGTAGAGCGCCAGCAGTTCGTCGCCGCGCAGCGCCAGCCGCGGAGCCACGCGGCGCACCGCCAGGTTGGCCAGGCAGACGACGAAGAGCAGGAAGACGACGGTGAACAGCAGGCTGAGCACCGAGGGGAAGATGCCGTCGCGGACCAGCTCCATGTGGACGGTCCAGAACGCCTGCAGCGGCACCAACACCAGACCCAGCAGCACGACCCGTGCGGTCATGGCGGGCTATACGCCGGGCGAAGGGCAGAACCTCGTCCGCCGCTTCCCACGCACAGCGCGATGGGCGTCCTGCTGCGCGCACTCACAGCCAGCCGTTTCCGGTTCAGCCGCCAGGCAAGCCGCCGAGCGACTGCCGGCCCTGCCGCTGAGCAGCGTTGGCAGGTGCGCGACGCGCGCGGCCAGGTTGACCTGTCAGTCCTCAATCTCGCCAAACAGGCGCATGCGCGGATGTCGCTAGCGGTCTGCGAGGACTCGCCGGCGCGCCAGGCACGGGCGAACCAGAGGTATCCAACAGTCCGCCGTCAACGACGGAGCACCGGCAGTGCGGAGAGGTGCTGTTCGTCCACCTGGCGTAGCTGGAAAGGGCGGGCCACTGTATCCAGCCATCAATCAACTTGCAGCGTGGCGTCAGGTGCGACCAGAGGCTGCTACTCGCAAGCCGCCAACTTCAGGCCAGGAGGACGCCACAACGTCCATTGACAGCGCCTTCCCAAGACGGTACGCTACCCAAAAGGGGTAGAGGGCGAACAGGATCTGCTGGGCCGCGCTTGCCTGGCGGCGTGAACGGCAACCGCGGTTTGGGAGCGACTGGAGCATATGCCGAACTCAACGACTCAACCAGACACCCTGGCAGCTCCAAGCGGGGATGCGTCAACACCCCAGAGCAGGAGAATCCACCCGATTGTCATTTACCCTTTCAGTCAACCACGTGATGACCGGCATCTTAAGGCGTTGTATGCCAACCTCATCACGAAACTAGCTGCAGCTCCCTCGCGCTATGCGCGTCCAATAACCGTTGTGAATCGGCAGACCTTCCATCGCAACTCACAGAACCCTACCTTTCTACGTTTAATGTCAACTGAGGTGGAGCAACAGTCCACTGTGCTCCATGCCTGGAGCGTGGACACCTGTCAGATGTGGCTGCATGGACTCGGATATGCTTTTGACCAGCGCACTACTGTCTATGACGTCTACTGGCTCATCCCTGGAGATTTCGATTACGCGGGCAGTGCCGGAACACGCGTGCTGGACACATTCGAACAAATCCCGGACGCCGTATATTCCGGCGAAGCAGAATTCTGCATCGGCGAAATCACGGTGCCGCTCAACAGCGCAAAGCAGCTAATTGACACATACGGCACATACGGCTTGCTCTATAACTGGTTTCCAGCTGAGGCTCAGGGCCTGCGCAAGATCACTGACAAGCCTAGGTCCGAGTTCTTTGCGATCGGTCACGACTACCTAAAGACCGCATTGGTTAGTCAGCGTTGGTATGGTTACGAGCAGACGATCGTGATCCTCCTTCAGGGCATGCAAGGTGTGCGCCCAATGCGCACCATGAAGAAGGTCGACCTTGGCGAGATAACGGATGAGCCCATCGGGCGCGGCGACCTGGCCGGCGCGATGCAGCAGGTCGAGCGAACTGAGAGAGTCCTGAAGTTATACTGGCGGGAACTTAAGGCGCCGCAGGATCCTAACTGGCCGGAGAAGTTCAGGGTGCTGGACCACCAGTCAGAACAGATCCGAGCAGCTGCGATGGTAATCCTCCAACAGATTCTCACATAAAAGAGGCCCGACGCCGCAGCTTCGCTCATGAAGCGACAGTGCCGTGGGTCGTCTGTACAGAGCAACAGGCGACATGCGGGGAGAAAGATATGAGAGTCTTCATCAGCTGGTCTGGTGAGCGAAGCCGGGCGGTGGCGGATGTACTCCGGCAGTGGTTGCCTAGCGTGCTTCAGGCTGTCCGCCCCTATTTCAGTCCAGATGACGTCGCGAAGGGATCACGTTGGTCTACGGAGATCGCGAATGAGCTTGAGGCGAGTTGTGTTGGTCTACTGGTTATTACGACGGAGAGTCATAACGCTCCTTGGCTATTGTTCGAGGCGGGTGCCCTTGCCAAGAGTGTGGATCAAGCCAAGGTCTGCCCTCTCCTTTTTGAAGGTATGCAGCCCGCGGATGTTACGGGCCCCTTGGTGCAGTTTCAGGCCGCGAGATTCTCGGAAGAGGAGATGAGGCGCGTCGTCAAGATGATCAATAACGAACTGGCAGATGCTGCTTTGCCGCCGGAGGTGTTGGAACCTGTGTTCGACATGTGGTGGCCCAAGCTACTGAAGCAAGTTAACGAGGCGCTCGCGGTGGGTGGCAGGGGCGGGGCGAGTGCGCGCAGGACAGACCGTGATTTGCTTGAAGAGATACTCGCGCTGTCGCGGAGATCCCCGCGCGACCGTGCGTTGGCGGGTTGGTCGGGGCATCCGGCGTGGATGGATTTGCTAGTCGGTATCGGCCTACTGGCTCGGGTCGCGCGGAGCGGCGGGCCTGACGAGGAGCTCGCTGGAGCGATCTCGAGCTTGATCCGGCCGTTGGAGTTTCTGGCTAGGAGGACGGGGCATGATGGTGATGTCCGGGTTGATATGGTTGCGCAAGACTTGTTGCGGGAGCTGCGCGCGGGTTCAGGGCCGGGGTTGATAGCAGACCTGGACGCCGCAGATGGCTGAGCTGCTCGGTGGCTCGCGTGCTGGCCCTCAACCTGGCCCGCGGCGAGGGCGCCGGCTGCGCAACCCGGGCGGACCGAGGTAGCTCACCAATTCCCCGAGGTCACTCTTGGCACACGCCGACCCCCGCCAGCAGGTCGTCTTGGCGGGACATCCTCGCCTAGGCCGCCGCGTACCGGACCATCGCCCGCACGTTCTCGTGCGGGCTGAACTTCGGCACCTCGCAGCCGGCGCCGACAACGAACCGATCGCCGGCGACCGCGTGGCACTCGGCCAGTTTGGCCGTCACCTCGTCGGGCGTGCCGCGGAGCAGGTAACGGGCCGGCTCGAGGTTGCCCAGCAGCGCGGTGGTCGGCATCGACGCGCGGGCGGCGGCCAGGTCGGCGGTGTAGTCGATGTCGACCAGCTCACAGCCGAGGGTGGCAATGCCGGCGAACAGGTGCGAGGTGTTGCCGCAGATGTGCAGTCGCACCGCCGCGTCGAGGGAGTGGATCGCGTCGACCAGCCGCCGCTCCTCGGGCAGCACGTAGCGCTCGTAGAACGTCTGGCCGACCAGCGACGCGGCGGCATCGCCGATGCCGATGGAGTCGGCCCCGGCAGCGACCTGCGCGCGGGCGAACTCGATCTCGAGGTCGACGGCGAAGGCGAACAGGTCGCGCACGAACTCGGGGTCGTCGACGGTGTCGAGCATCAGCGCCTGCATCCCGCGCAGGTCGACGGCCAGGGCGATCGGCCCTTCGACCCAGCCGAGGACCGGGAAGTCGGGCCCAACGCGCTCGCGCAGCAGCGCCACGCCGTTCACGCGGTCATGCATCCGCCCGCCTCCCAGCGGGTCGGGCGGCTGCAGGCGAGCGAGGTCGGTCTTCTCGGCCAGCAGGGCGCGGCGGCTGTCGCAGGCCGGGGCCTCGTCGTCGAAGTAGGTGCACTCGCCGCCCAGGTCGTCGACTTCGCGGCACGGATCGCTGATCACCGAGACGAAGTCGATGCCGAAGGTCTCGGCGACGGCGAGCTGACCGGCGGCCAACACGCGGTGGTCGTGGACATAGTCGCGGTAGGGCCGGCCGATCAGCCGGCTGGCGAAGGTCATGGTCAGCGGATGGCAGGGCAGGCGGTCGACCGGCCGGCCGGCGATTGCCGCCTCGAATCGCTCGCGGGGGGTCATGCGGCACCTCGGCTAGAGCCCGAGCGCTCCGGCGAGTGGGCGCTTCAACCCATTGGCCATGTGCCAGAAGCCGAGGTCGTTGGGGTGGCTCGCGTCGACGATGCCGTCCATCTGGTCGGGCCCGAGCAGCGCCGGTCCCTCGATCACCTGGACCCGCTGGTCGCCGGCTTGGTGGCGCATGATCACTGCGCGCCGAACCACCTCGCGCTTGGCCTCGAGGGTCTCGCGCGTGGTGGCCGACCAGGCCTCGGGCGCGGCGCTGATGGGCGTGAGGCAGAGAATCGGCGTGTCGCGCCGCGCCTCGCGCAGGATGCGCAGGAACGGGCCGTAGGTCTCGGCCATCTGCTCGACGGTGGGGCAGTTCTGCGAGTAGTCGACGACATAGGCCGACGCCTCGATGTCGGCCATCGCCTCGGCCAGCTCGGGTTCGCCCAGCCCGTTGCCGCTGAAGCCGAGGTTGACCTGATCGAGGTTCAAGTCGCGGCAGAGGATGCCCTGGTAGCTGTTCCCGCTGTGGCTGGCGCAGCCGCCCTGGGTGATGCTGGAGCCATAGAAGACCACCGGCAGAGGGTGGGCGAAGGGTGGAGCGGGGGAGATCAGTGCGTTGTCGGAGAGCCCGACCGCGACCACGCGAACGTGGTGGTAGAGCGGCAGGTAGAGGTCGATCGCCCGTGTCGCCGTGCCGACGCCCGAGTAGAGCGTCGTTTCGAGTTCGCTCTGCCCCTCCTCGGCCGGCGCGGCGTTGCGCCAGAAGACGCCGTCGGCGTAGCAGTCGACGGCGTGCTGGCCGATCCGGTGCATGTTGTTCATGTGCCCGACGTCGCCGTAGTCGAGCCGGATGCGTAGCTCGTTGGCGTCGGTGACAAACCGGATGCGCCCCCCGGCCGGCGACTTGGCCAGGTGCCAGACAGCCTCGCGGTAGCGGGCCTGGCGCGACTTGGGCAGGCGGAACAGGTCGGGCGAGTTCTCGGCGAACCAGGGCAGGCCGAAGACGGCGAGCCGTGGGTCGGGGAACTCGATCCAGCGCATCAGCCCTCCCCAAGCTCGGCGAAGGCCGCGTAGATCGCCCGCACCGCGGCGGCGAAATCGGCCTTGGCCACACCGACGATGATGCTCAGCTCAGAGATGCCCTGCGAGATTAGCTGCACATTAACCCCCGCGGCGCCCAGCGCGCCGAACAGCCGCGCGCTGATGCCGACCTGGTGGGCCATGCCCAGGCCGACCAGGGCGATCATCGCCAGGCCGCTGTGGACCTCGATCCGCTCGGGCTGCAGCACGCGCTGGATCTCAGTGACCACCAGATCGATCTTGTGGCCCAGCTCGTCGTCGCGCAGCACGACCGACATCGAGTCGATGCCGGTGGGGCTGTGCTCGAAGCTGATCCCGTGGCTTTCGATGATGCCCAGCAGCCGCCGGCCGAACCCGCGCTCGCGGTTCATCAGCGTCTTGTAGACATGCACGGCGGTGAAGCAGGCCTCGCCGGCGACGCCGATCACCGGCTGCCGGCGCGGGTCGCGGTCGGGCACAATCATCGTGCCGGGGTCGTCGGGCCGCAGGCTGTTGCGGATGTGGATCGGGATGCCGACGCCACGGACCGGCAGCACCGCCTCTTCGTGCAGCACGCGGGCGCCCATGTAGCTGAGCTCGCGCAGCTCGTCGTAGGTCACCTCGCGCATCGGCTTGGCTTGCGGCACCAGCTTCGGATCGGCCATCATCAGGCCCGACACGTCGGTCCAGTTCTCGTACACCGTGGCGCCGATGGCGCGGGCCACCACGGCGCCGGTGATGTCGCTGCCGCCGCGGGTGAAGACCTTCACCTCACCGGTCGGCCCGCGGCCATAGAAGCCGGGCACCACCGCCAACGGCTCGTCGGCGACGGCCAGCGCCAGGCGCTCGTAGCTGTCCGGCGTGGGCCGCCCGGTGGCGTCGATGCCGAGCGTCTCGTACGGCTCGATGTAGGTCGCCTCCAAGGCCGCCGAGACGATTCGCGCGCACATCGCCTCACCGCGGCTGGCGACCCAGTCCTCGCCCTGCCCGTTGTTCAGCCCTTGGCATAGCTCATCGATCAGCGGGCCCGCCAGGTCGGGCACGTCGAGGTCGGCGGCGAGTTCGTCGAACCGCTCGGCGATCACCCGCAGCGGCGCGTCGAAGCTCAGCTCGGCGGCGGCCAGCCGCTTGGCGATGAGCAGCAGGTCGGTGATCTTCTGGTCTTCGTCGCTGCGCTTGCCGGGAGCCGAGACCACGACCACCGAGCGGCGCGGGTCGGCGGCCAGAATCCGCCGCACCTGGTCGACGCGCGTGGCGTCGGCCACCGACGTGCCGCCGAACTTGCACACCCAACGCTCAGTCACCGTTCACGCCGCGTCCGCGCCGGCAGAATAGCGCCCGACCGGCCGGTCGTCAACCGCTCGGCAGGCGGTTCAGGAGCATCTGCGGCCGTTCAATGCCCGTTCAGCACCTCGGTGCGCGGCGACGCGTCTCAGGTTATGATCCAGCCCGTGAGAGGCGACGCCATGTCCTGGGCCCGTATCCTGCTGCTTCTGCTCGCCGCCCTGCCCGCTGCCGCGCAGGAGCCGAACCGCGTCTTCCTCCGGCCGCTCTGGAGCGAGGATGAGCACCCCGGCACCCCGGCGGTCGAACAGCGCATTCTCGAGATGGTCAACGACGAGCGGCGACGGCGCGACATCCCCGAGCTGCGGCCGCTGGCCTCGCTGCAGGTCGCCGCGCGGCAGCACAGCCGCGAGATGGTGCTCGAAGACTACTTCGCCCACGACGCGCCGCACGACGCCTGGCGCGAACCCGGCCAGCGCGCCTGGCGGGCCGGCTATTGGGAGGCGTTCGTGGCCGAGAACATCGCCTTCGTGCGGCTCGGCGGCGGCGGCATGGCGACCGAGGAGCTGGCCCGCTGGTTCATGTACTCACGCGACGGCTGGATGAACTCGCCGCCACACCGGGCCAACATCCTCGACCCGCAGTACACCCACCTCGGCGTCGGGGTGTTCAGTCGCGGCGGCACGCACATGGCCACCCAGGTGTTCGGCGTCCACTACTACGACTTCCACAACGTCGCCCTCGAACAGCGCGGCAATGACTGGGTGGTTTGGGGCCGTGCCCGGCTGCTGCGCGAGACCGGCCGTGTCTACCTGGCGGTCGACTCCGAGCTGGTCGGCAACGTTGCGGTCAAGCGGGGCGAGAGCTTCGGCTTCAGCCTGCGCATCCCGCGCGACGGGGGGCTGCACAAGGTCGGCCTGCACCCGGCCAAGGATGCGCGGAGCTACTGGATCAAGTACGTCTTCTACGTCGACACCGCCCGGCCGCTGGCCGAGGCACTGGTCCCGCCGCCCGGCTAGAACGAGGCGGTCAGCGACAGCCCGCCGAGGCTCGAACGACCGGCGGCGAACGGGTCCCAGAAGAGCGCTGCAGCCGGCCCGCCGTCGAGCCCGCCGAAGGTCAGGCTGGCGCCGGCGGTGAAACTGCCGTTGACGCCGCTGCCGGCGAAGCCGGGCACCGCGCGGGGCAGATAGCCGGGCTTCTCTTGCCAACCGAGCACCAGCCGGCAGGCGCTCGACTCGCCGCAGCGGAGGGTGAACGATGACGGTCCGTCGGCATAGCCCAGCGCGCCGGCGAAGAACCCGCCGGCCAGCGTGACCGCGCCGATGGTTCCCGGATCGGCGGCGTCGGTCAGCACACCGAGCACATAGCCAGCCGAGCCGGTGACCAGGCCGAGCTTGGTGCCGCGGGCGAGGAAGCCCATCAGCCCATCCTCGGGCGCGAGCAGGCTCATCATGTCGAACTGCTGGTCGGTGATGTTACCGAGGTGCCGGGAGAGCACGTGCCGGACGAAGGCGTTGCGGTCGACCTCGTCGCCGAACTCGGCCTGGAAGCGGAACTCGGGTCCGTACGGGATGGCCTCGTAGGCCAACGCCGGCTGATACCACGTGGTTTCGGACTCGAGCGCCCTCGCCGTCAAGCCGACACAGATCAACGCGAGCGGCCACCAGCCTCGCATCGCCACCTCCCGCCACCCCGCCCGCATCCGGCTCTATGGCTAGACGTTCGGACCGGCGTCCCTATTCATGAAGGCCAATCCGCCGAATCTGTTCCACTCTCCTTCACCACCCGAACCAACATCCAGGCAACAAATCCCAGCGTGGCCACGAAGACGACCAGAAACAGCGGCAAGGTCGACCATTGGGTGGTGACCTGCTCGAGGTGCGGATTGAAGTACGGGTCCAGCTCGCGGTTCTGCAGCGCCTGGCGCGAGACGGCGTTGAGCGCCAGAACGAGCAACTGCCCCGCGAAGACCCACGCCGCCCCGCCTGCCGACGGCCGGTTGCGCCGCCACCAGACCAAGACCAGGACCACGCCGGGCAGCGCGCCGGTGAGCAGCGTCAGATAGCGCATCGGCGGCGCGAAGATCGCCTGCGTGTCCTCGAGCGGGATGGTGCGCACGAGATAGAGATAGCCGCAGACGGCGAAGACGACCAGCCCGCCGGCGTAGACCCGCCAGGCCGCCTGGCCGGCCCAGGCGCGGTAGTCATCGCTCTCGCCGCCGGCAGACCAGGCGGCGTCGAGCGCAATCCAGGCGCCGACGGTGGTGATCGCCAGACCGAACATCATCAGCCAGCGCGCGGGCAGCGTCGGGTCGGCGGTGTTCAGCGCCAAGCCGGTGACCGCGCCGCTGACGTTGGTCTGTTCATACAGCGGCGACCAGGCGGCGACGTTGCTGGTCAGGCTCATCGCGTTGGCGAAGGTGAAGCCGATCAGCACCACCAGCACGGCGGCCAGGCCGAGCCACAGCTTCGCCCATCGGCTCGGCTCGCCGGCACGCACCTGCCCGGCGAAGAAGTAGATCGCGTAGTAGGCCGTGATCAGCCAGGCGATGACCAGCATCCAGGGCCAGGCCATCAGGATGGTCGCCGGATAGAACACGCGGTAGTGCGTCGTCTGCACGAAGAGCAGCGGCACGATGCCGAAGTTGACCGCCAGGGCGACGGCCACCGGGAGCACGCGCCCAAGCCGCGCGGCGAGGGTGCGCGCCTCGGCCCGGCGGCGCCAGGCCAGCACCGCGACCAGTGGCGTGCCGGCATAGACCAAGTGCATCGGCGCCAGGTGGAGGATGAACCCGACCACGCGAAAGAACATCAGGAACGCCACCGGCGCGGGCAGGCCGCGGGGCGTCAGGGGCGCCAGCAGTTCATCGGGGTTCATGCCCGCCTCCTATTCGGCCCCGGGCCGGCTCTGCTCGGGATGGTCGGGGGCGATACTGACCAGCCAGTCGGCCAGCAGCTCGGCCTCGTCGGCGGTGCCGCTCCAGGGCGGCATGAAGAAGTGGTACTCATCCAGCCGCAGCACCAGTTGGTGGATGGTGTCCGGCCGCCAGCCGCGGATCAGGCCGTAGACCCCCGAATAGCCGCGCACGGCGTGACAGTCGTTGCAGTGATACATGAACAACATGCGGCCGACGTCGAGCCGGTCGTCAACTGTCAGCCCACCGGTCTTGTCGCGCCGCCCGCCCTTGGCTCCGCGCCGGAGGGCGGCGGCCAGGCGCGGGTGGTACAGGGTCACATAGGCGCGCGGCCAGACGCCCTCGCTGAGGATGCCGCGCTCCTGGAACCGCGCCAGCTCGGCCTTGTAGATGCCGTGGCCGTAGACCACATTGTCGACCACATAAGGCTTGCGCGCCGCCTCGCGCAGGAACTCACTCGAACAGATGGCCATGAAGCCGAGCAGCAACATGCCGACGGCGAGCGGCTTGGTCACCAGGCTCGGCCGGTGCCGCGGGCCCATGACCATGAGCACGACCACCAGCCCGGTGACGCTGACCACCAGGCCGAGCAGCACGTTCATCGCCCCGGCGCCCTCGATGATGGCCCGACCGCGCTCGGGCATGGCGAAGAACCAACCGACTCCGCCGAGGGCAATCAGGATCAGGCCGGGCCAGGTCCAGTGGCCGGCCCAGGTGATGATCCGCGCCCGCTGCGGGCTCTCTTCGGGCAGCTTGAACGAGGCGTGGACGTAGAAGTAGATCGCCGCCAGCAGGATCGACCCGCCGGTGCGCGCCAGCACCTGGGGCACGAACTGCGGGTTGAAGAAGCAGCGCCAGAACCCGGCGTTGGCCCCGTCGGCGCCGCTGTTGAGCATGTAGGCGGTGATGCCGGTGATCAGCACCAACGAAACCCAGGCCGCCCAGGCGTAGCTCCAGCCGAGGATGACATGCGTGCGAGGCGTGATGCGGCCCCAGTAGTAATAGAACAGGAAGGCCGACACGATCTCGATGATGAAGGTGCACCACTCAATTGCCCAGCCGAAGACGAAGGTGTGGATCAGCGCCTCGGTGGCCAGCGGCGAGGCGAGGCCGATGACCCACCAGATGCCGACCCCCGTCATCGCCCCGTAGACCACGGTGAAGAGGATGAAGAACCAGGCGTGGCGGCGTAGGTAGTCGAGCATCGGCCCGTCCTGCTCGCGGTGCGCGCGGCTGGTTGCCGCGGCGAGCATGATCCCACCGCCGACCGCATACTGCGCCGAGAAGATGTGGATCGTGGCGATGAACGCGATCAGCATCGGAGCGGTCAGGCCCGGGACATACCACCACGGGTAGTGCATCGCGCCCTCCTCACGCGTCGCGCCCGCTGCAATGGACTTGCCGGTCCACAATACGCCGCCGGGAGGTGGCTCCTCCCCGCCGGACTATCCTACAATGTCCGCTCCGGGGCTTGGAGACCACGGTGCATCGTCTGCTGCTCTGCCTCCTGCTCTGCCCGCCGGCGGCCGCGTTCGAGCGCCTGGCGGCGCTGCACGAGACGCTCGTCTCGGCCGACGAGGCCGGCGGCGCCGTGGGGCTGTTCACCTACGACCATCACCCCGACCACTGGCTCGGCAACGTCGCGCTGGCCAAGCTGCGGGTCGGAATCGCCGACAACGACACGGTAGCCTGGCTCGGCGACGCGGCCGACCGCACGGTGCGCAACCTGCCCGGCGGCGAGGGGGTCGAGGCGGCCGGCACCGTCGCCGGGCGACACGTGACGGTCGAGCTGCTGCCCAGCCTGCACGGCCGCGACACGATGCGCTGGGAGGGCTCGGCGCTGGTCAAGCTCACCTGCCGGCCGGCGGCGCCGTTGACGGTCCGCTGTGGCATGCCCGGCCGCGTCGGCGTCCACGGTTTCGGGCCGCCGTTGCCCAAGCGCTGGGAGTACCTCCAGCAGCCCGACCTGGCCCTCGACGAACCGTGCGTCGTCGAGCCGGCGGGCGACGCGGTGACCTGCGCCACCGACGGGCTGCCTGCCGTCGCCGTGCGCAGCCACCTCGGCCGGCCGACCATCGACGGCAAGTGGCTGACGGTCACCTCGCCGCCGGTGGCCGAGGGCTACCTGCTGTTCGCCTTCGGCGACACCGTCGACCGAGCGGCGGAGCTGGCCGGCGACGATCCCGCGGCGCTGGAGGCGACCATCCGCGCCCACTGGCGCGAGCTGCTGGCGAGTTGCTACATCGAGACGCCCGAGCCGAAGCTGAACGAGGCGTTCCGCGCGGCGATCATCAACCTCGAGTATGCCTGGGTGCGGCCGTACGGCTGGATCGAGTCGCTGCATCACTGGGGCACCTTCTGGACCATGCAGCACAGCCTGGCCGCCGACTGGCTCGGCCAGACCGACCGCACCCGCGAGATGCTGCTGGCGCACGCCGAGCGGCTGATGCCCTCGGGCCAGGTGCCCGACCTCGACCCCTCGGGCCGCGCGCGGGTCGACTTCGGCGGCTGGAACCAGTTCTGGTGCTGGTCCGTGGCGCACTACTGGCACACCACCGGCGATCTGGAGTTCCTCCGCCAGATCGAAGAGCCGCTGCGCCGCGTGGTCGACCAGACCTTCGCCGCGCACGACCCGGACGGCAACGGCCTGCTCGGCTTCGGCCAGCAGATCGGCAACCAGGAAGACTACGTCTCGACCCCGCACGACGGCACCTCGCCGACGATTGCCGGGATCGAGATGCTGCGGTTACGTGCCGAGGTGGCCACGGAGCTGCACGGTTGGGAGGCGGCCAGCGAGCTCCTCGCCCGGGCAGAGCGGATGGAGGCGACGCTGCGCGAGGAGCTCTACCGCCCCGACCTCGGCCGGTTCATTTACTACAAAGATCCCCTCGGCGTCGAGCATCTGGAGGGGCAGTATCACACTTACATCTGGCCAGTGATCTTCGGCATCCTGAGCGGTCCCGAGGCCTATCTGTCGATGATGCATGTGGCCGACACGCTCACCGGCGAGTCGGGCGAGATCTACTGCAGCAACAACTTCCCGCGCCACGTGCCGGCGACGGTTGGCAGCCAGGCCGGTGCGCAGCAGCAGCCCTGGGCGACGCTCGGCTGGGCCAAGCTGGGTGAGGCCGACAAGGCCATCGCGCCGCTGCGCTGGATTGCCGACCTGGCAACCAGTGAGGTCAATCAGGGCAGTTGGCCGGAGGTGAATGAGCGCCACCCGAGCTACTTCACGCCGCCGGCGGGGGTGTTCGCGTCGGCGGTGATCGAGGGGCTGTTCGGGTTGAGCATGGACCAGGCGAACAACCTGCTGACCGTCTCGCCCTGCCTGCCGCTAGAGTGGGCCCGGGCGCGCGTGGTGACGCCCGACGTGGTGATGACGGTGAAGCAGGAGGCGAACCGGCGGGTGATCTGGGTGCGGTGTGCCGAACCGCGGAGATTGCTGCTGGACGCGCCGCTGCCGTGCAGCGAGTGGGTGGAGGTCACCGCAGACAAAGCTGGATACACGCGCCCGTCCTTCCTCGATATCGAGGCGAGTCGTGCGCTCTGGACGAGCCTCGAGCCCACTCGTGAGGCGACGATCGTGGTCCGGTGGCGGCCGGATAGCGAGCCGGCTGCCATCCGCCCTAGCGCAATCGCCGAGCTCGTCGTGCAAGTGCGAGCCGACGGTTTGGCCGCTGTCGTTGACCCGCAGGCAGTAGCGCGGGGAATCGTGGCGGTCTTCGCCGGCCAGCTCAGGCTGGCCATGGATCCCGGACCGCCGGCCATGGCAACGGAGTATGGCGCTGCCGGCCGACGGGCTGCCGGTGATCGTCGACTGTTCCTCACGGTAGGGCCGCCAGGCCGCGGCCGTCAGCCAGCTCTGCGGGCATTGAACGCCGACGAACTGACCGGTCGGCGGTGGACTCGTTCCGCTCCCGGCGGGATCCAGCCGGCCGAACAGGGCGCTTCCTATGCGGCCGACGCAGCACCACTGGCGCCCGGTCTCAACACGGTCGAGGTGGACAGTAACCACGGCCGCCACCGCACCCGTGTGGATACCGCCCCCCGCTTCACCGCCGACCCCGACCTCCGCGACCTCGCCTACGCCCGCTGCCGGCACACCGCACTCCCCGACGACCTCCTCACCGACGACGACACCTGGCGCACCTGGCGGCCGTGGCTGGCGTACGGGCATCAGCCCTGGGCCTCGCTCCGGCCGCCGCTCGAGGGGCTTGATCCGGAAGCGGAGATCCGACCCGAGTCTGCACCGGGGCTGAGCTTCGCCAACCCGCGCGGGCGGCTGCTGCCGATCAGCCACCAGCTCGACCGGCCGAGCGTGCGCATCCCACTCTCCGGCCGCGCCTCGCGGGTCTATCTGCTGCTCGTGCCGATGCTCGACAACCACGACACCTTTGCGCCGGTGGCCAAGGTCACGGTCAAGTGTGGCGACGGGACCTACTGGACGCGGACGCTCCACTTCCCCGGCGATCTCGACTGGTGGGGACCGCGCCACCGCATCGGCGACTTCGCCACCCACGATACCGACTGGTGCGACAGCCTGCGCTACCTGGCGCCCGAGTCGGTCATGAACCTCATCGAGCTCGACCTCAACGGCTGGCGGCCGGTCGAGAGCCTGCTGGTCGAGACGGTCGGCGCCTATCCGTGCCTGGCAATCGCCGCGGTGACGGCCTTCGGCGCGCCGGGCGACGAGGCGCTGGCAGCGCTCTCGCCCCGTGCGCGGGAACTGGCGGCGCTCCTGCCGCGGCGGCTGTTCGGCTTCGATGCCGCGAACCTCGACGGCTGGGAGACCGAGGGCGAGGCGTGGGGTGTCCGCGACAGCGGGACCGACCCCTGGCAGCGGCGCGGCGCCGGCCGCTGGTTCGCCGACAGCCTGGCCCACCGCGAGCAGGCGACGGGCACGATTCGCTCGGCACCGTTCGAGGTGACCGGCAGCCGGCTGACGTTCCTTACCGGCGGGCATGGCCAGCGTTGTTGGTTCGCCCTGATCGACGCCGACACCGGCCAGGAGCTGCGCCGCGCCGGCACGCCCGGCCAGACCGGCCGGCTGCAGACGGTGACCTGGGAGCTGGCAGACCTGCGCGGCCGGCGCGTGCGCTTCGCCGCCGTTGATGACGACGACAGCCCGTCCTATGCCTGGATTGCGTTCGACGACCTGGTCATCTGGCCGTAGGCGGGAGGGGTGTTGACCAGAGCCTTGAATCGGCCCCGGCGACCTGGACGGGAGCCGTACCGTGCCTGCCTTCGACCGTGCCGCCTGGATCTGGACCGCCGAGCCGCTGCCGGCGCGCAACCGGTTCGTGCGCTTCCGGCGCACCTTTGACCATGCCGGCGGGCCGGCCAGCCTGCGCATCACCGCCGACTCGCGCTACGTGCTGTGGGTCAACGGCGAGTATGTCGGCTTCGGCCCGGTGCGCGCCTGGCCGAGCCATTGGCGGTATGACACCTACGACATCGCCCCGCTGCTCCGCGCCGGGTCGAACACCATCGCCGTGCTGGTGCAGCATTTCGGCGAGGGGACGTTCCAGTACCTTCACGCGCCCGAAGGGCTGCTGGTCGACCTCGAAATCGCCGGCGCGAACCTGCTCAGCGACGCGAGTTGGAAGGCCTCGCCCGAGCCGGCCTGCCGGTCGAACGTGCCGCGGATCAGCATCCAAGAGGCGTTCGAGGAGCAGTACGACGCGCGCCTGGCCGACGGCTGGCAGGCAGCCGACTACGACGACGCGGCCTGGCCGGCGGCGGTGGCCGCGCGGATGCACCCCGACGGCGTGCACGCCGATCTCGGGCCGCGGGCGATCCCGTTCCTGACCCGCGAGCCGGTGCTGCCCAAGCGGCTGGTCAGCCTGGAGGCGGTGCGCAGCCGCCCCTACCGGTTCACCATCTACGCCAAGCCCTACCTGGCGCCCGACGACCTGACCAGCAACATGGTCTACGCCCACGCCTACCTCGCGACGCAGGTCTACGCGCCGGCGGCGTGCGAGATCGGCTTCCACATCCCGCACAAGCACCCCGGCCGGATCAAGGTCAATGGCGAGGAGGCGCGTGGTTCCGCGGCGCTGCGGGCCGGCTGGAACAGCTTGGTGACCGATCTGCGCCGGGGCTATCACCTGCCCGAGTTCTGCCTGGTGATCGACGGCCCGCCCGGCCAGCGCTTCGCGGTCGGCGGCGAGGCCGGCGGCGCGGCCTGGGCGCTGGCCGGGCCGTTCGGGCTCTCCGAGCGCGACCAGCGACGGGTCGACGGCGACAAGGACGAGTCACTGATCGCCGCCCAGCCGCTGGTGCCCGAGGCGACGCTCGAGGCGGGCGAGGCGTTCTGGGCGTCGGGCGACGTCGCCGCGGCGGCCGGACAGACCTGGCTCCAGCCGATGCGGCCCGAGCACCTGCCGCCCGACGACGCGTTCGTGCAGGCCTACACCGACGAAGTGGTCGACTCGGTGGTGCGGGTCGACAACCCGGATGCGCTGCTCTCCGGCGCCGACTGGGCGACGGTCCATCCGCCGGAAGCCGGCGCCGATGTGCGGCTGCTGCTCGATTTCGGCGCCGAGGTGGTTGGTTTCCACCGCTTCGAGATCGAGGCGCCGGCGGCGACGGTGCTCGACAGCCACAACTTCGAGTTCATCCAGCCCGACGGCCGGTACAACCTCGCCGAGGGGATGAACAACAGCTTCCGCTACGTCTGTGGCGACGGCCGGCGGCGGTACGAGTGCACCGTCCGGCGCGGATTCCAATACAGCTACCTGATCCTGCGCAACCTGACCGGCCCGGTGAAGCTGCGTGGCGTCGAGGTGCTGTTCTCGAGCTATCCGCCGTCGAACCGCGGTCACTTCGCTTGTTCCGACGCGCAGCTCGACCGCATCTGGCAGGTCGGCGCGCGGTCGTGGCGGTGCTGCGCCGAGGACACCTACACCGACTGCCCGACCTATGAGCAGACCCATTGGGTCGGCGACGCGCGAAACGAGGCGCTGATCGACTGGGCGGTCAACGGCGACCCGCGGCTGTGGCACCGCTGCTTGGAGCAGGTCGCGCACAGCCTGGAGCGCTCGCCGATCACCGAATCGCACGTGCCCAGCGCGTGGCGGAACCTCCTCCCCGCGTGGAGCTTCTTGTGGATGCGGAGCTGCCGCGAGTACCACCTGTTCAGCGGCGACGGGGCCGGCGCGGCGGCGCTGCTGCCCTGGATCGAGCGCAACGTCGAGGGGATCAAGCAGCATCTTGATGCCGACGGGCTGTTCAGCATCCGCGCCTGGAACATGTTCGACTGGGCGCCGATGGACACGCCGAACCAGGGCGTGGTGACGCACCAGAACTGCCTCGCGGCCCACGCGCTGCGCGACGCCGCCGAGCTGGCCGAGTGGCTGAACCAGAACGGCCTGGCGGCCGAGTGGCGGGCGCTGGCCGAGGCGCTGAGCAGCGCGATCAACGCGCGGCTGTGGAATGACGAGCAGCGGGCCTACACGGACTGCCTGCACGGCGCCGAGCAGAGCACGGTCTATTCGCAGCAGACGCAGACGGCGGCCTACACCTCGGGTGTAGCGCAGGGCGAGCGGCGCGCCCGCTGCCGCGACATCATGGACACGCCGCCCGAGGGCTTCGTCGAAGCGGGCAGCCCGTTCTTCGAGTTCTTCCTGCTCGAGGCCTATCAGCAGGAGGGCAAGGACCGCGAGTTCCTCGACACCATCCGCGACGACTGGGGCTTCATGGTCGACATGGGCGCGACCACCTTCTGGGAGATGTGGTCGGGCCGCGGCGGCCGCTTGACCCGCAGCCACTGCCACGGCTGGTCGGCCGCGCCGACCTTCTTCCTCAGCACCTATGTGCTCGGCGTGCAGCCGGCGGCGCCGGGCTTTTCGCAGGCCGTCGTCGCGCCGCACCCGGGCGAGCTCGCCTGGTGCCGCGGCCGCCTGCCCACGCCGCGGGGCGAGATCGAGGTGCAGTGGGAGAACGAGCCAGGCCGGCCGTTCCAGCTCCGCATCACCGCGCCGGCGGGCATCGAGCTCGAGGTCACCCCGCCACGCGAGGCCGAGGTGACGGTCAACGGAGAGCGGCGCGGATAGCCCGATTGGGTCAGGCGCCCGCGCCGGCGGGCCGGTAGACTGGCGGTGAGGGCACCGATGCGCACCGACCAGGTCAGACTGCGCCAACTGCTCGATGAGCTTCAGCCGGCCCGCGAACCGCGGCCGGCGCCGTCGGCGAGCGCGCCGCGCGCACCGGTGGTGCCGCCCGGTCACACGCTGCTGATCACCGCCGGCGGCGACGCGGCAATCCTGAGCCGCGAGGCGCTAAGCCAGGCCGGCATCGAGGTCGGCGAGCCACCACCGGCAACCGCGCCGGCGGCCGGCCCAAGGCTCGACGTGCTCGCCTGATCAGCGTCGGATGAGGCCCCCCGCGCCCGGCGGCTGCGGCGGCCGGCCGGGCTGCGGCGGCTGATCGGGCGGCATCCCACCGCCGGGCATGCCCGGCATACCGGGCGGCGGCCCCATGCCCATGCCCAGGTTGACAAACAGGAGCATCAGGCGGCCGTCGTCGAGCGGCAGCACGGCCGGGTCGCCGCCGGGCAGGCCGACTGCCTGCGGCCCGGACCAGCCGGCGCCCTCGGCGAACTCGGCGTACCAGAGGCCCATCGGCCCGCCGCCGTAGAACCTAATGGTGTCGCCCACGGCGACCAGGTTGCCGATCCACTGCTGGCCCCGGGCCGGCGGAATCTCCGCCGCAGGGTGGAACAGCAGTCCGTCGACCGACGTCGCGTGATAGGCACCGGCCGGCTGCCGCGGGCAGATCAGGTGCCAGGTGTCGCCGACGCGCACCACGGCCGGGTCGAAGGTCGGCTGGTTGTCGGGGTTCTGCCACACCGCCTCGGGATCGAAGGAGTAGTGGAGGCCATCCTCCGAGTCAGCGCGGTAGATGGCGGTATCGGGCCCCGGCCCGCCGCGCAGGCCCAGCATCGCCGCCGGGCCGCTGGTGAAGTAGAGCCGCAGCGTGCCGTCGTCGAGTTCGACCAGGGTCGGGTCGAACGGCCGCTGGTAGGCCTCGGGAAAGCCCTCGACGACGATGCTCTCGGGCAGCGTCCACGACACTCCGTCGTCGTACGAGAACTGCACCGCGACGCGGTCGAAGCTGTCCGGCTCACCCATCGGAAACCACTGGTAGGCGGCGACGATGGTGCCATCGCCCAGCCGCGCCAGGCTGGGCACGCCGGCGCCCTGGATGAACAGCCGCGAAGTCGGCTCGCCGGCGAAATCGTCGAGCAAGGCCAGCCGCAGGTGGCCGTTGGCCGGACCCGGTCCACCCGGTCCGCCGCCCGGCGGCATCATGCCCGGCGCCATACCCGGCTGGCCCGGCTGGCCCGGCTGCGGCGGCTGAGGCGGCCCGAATTGCGCGGCCGCCGGCAGGGCAAAGGTCAGCACCAGGACGAGTCGGGCCGTCGAGCGCATCGTGGGCTCCACTGCCGCTAAGACGGCGCGGCGCCGAGCGGAGTTCGCCGCCGCGCGTGAGGCCCCTCCGCGCAGGGCCGCGCGGTCGGCCGCCGAATGTCGCCGGCGGGCGCGGAGCGCACCATGGGCGCACGGCACCTGGTCTGGTTGGTGTGGGTGGCCGCCGTGGCCGGGGCGGAGCCGGCCGAGGTGGTGCTCGGGCCACGCGAGGAGCTCGGGCTGCTCGAAGACTTCACCGCCGATCGCCAGGCGCTCTGGACGGCCGCGGCGGGCAGCAATGTCGGCTTCACCGTCGCCGCCGGCTACGAGCTGCCCGGTGTCGCCGAGACGCTGCTGCGCTGCGAGCCGATCCGCCGTGACCAGACCGACCGCGAGCCGGGCCACAACTGGTTCAGCGTCGGCCGCGGCGACCTGCCGGCCGGGATCGTTCCGCCGGAGTGCGACGGACTGACCATCGTGCTCGGCTCGCACCGTGAGACGAAGTGGTGGATCCAGTTGGTGCTGAAGCTCGCCGACGGCCGGGCCTTCTCGACCGTCGTCGCCGACGCCTCGTTCCCGGCCGGGCGGATGGTCCCGTTCGTGCTGCCGCTCGAGTCGTTCCGCTCGGCCGAGGGAGAGCCGCTGACCGCCGCGCTGGCCGCCGGCCTGCGCGGCATCAGTCTGGTCACCAGCACGCCGGGTTGTGCGCTCTATGTCGACCGCATCGGCTCCTACCGCCAGGAGCGTTTGACCGGCTGGCTCGAGGTCAACACCAACCAACCCGAGCACCACCTGTTCGAGCCGGGCGAGCCGGTGCGTTTGACTTTCACCCGCCGAGGCACACCGCCGCCCGGCACTGCCGGCTTCCGCTACCAGATCAGCGATTGGAGCGGCACGACCATCGACGGCGGCCACGTGCCGCCGGCCGCCGAGCAGACGGTCGACGCCACGCCGGCGACGCACGGCTACTACGAAGTGACCGCGTTCTGGACCGACGCCGACGGTGACGACCTGTCGGCGCGCTCGTGCATCCGGGCCGAGGGCACGGTGCCGACCGGCCTGGCCACCTTCGCGGTTCTGCCGACCACGATCGAGGCGAACCTGGCTCGTTTCAGGGAGGTCGGCCAGCGCGCCTACTACGGACTGCACGGCGACTTCCTCGGCCTGGCCGATCGGTGCGGCCTGGCCTGGCGGTTCGGCTACACCGGCTGGCGTTGGCTCGAGCCCGAGCGGCCGGTGCGCGACGGCGGCGTGGCGCCCTGGGCCGCCGCGGCGATGGAGCGCGGGCCCGAGCCGGAGCACCGGTTCCACATCCTGCCGATGAGGCCGAATCTGCGCGGTGAGATCCCGGCCTGGGCACAGCGAGTCGGGCCCGAGGCGCCGCCGTTCGGCGACTGGGACGACTACCTCGCCATGCTCCGCGACGCGGTGCGCGTCGAGCGGGCGCGCTACCCGCACCAGCGGCCACGGCTCTATGGCGGTGCTTGGGAGCTGAACCTGAACATGCCGCCGTACATCAGCCAGCAGCCCGAGTTCACGCCGGCGCAGGTGGTCGATCTATTCCGCCGCACCCGCGAGGTGATCACCGCCGAGGATCTCGACGGCATGCTCCTCGGGCCGTGTCCCTCGGTGCTCGACCTGACCTGGTTCGAGACGGTCTTCCGCGCCGGCGTGCTGGACTATCTGGACGGCATCGAGACGCATGGTTACGTCGAGAGTGCGTATCATCCCGAAGAGAACGACTTTCCCGGCAAGCTGGCCGGACTGCGCGCGCTCATGCGGCAGTACAACCACGGCCGCGAGCTGCCCATCTACATCACCGAAGCCGGCTACCGCGGCATGGTCGGCGCCGGCCACGAGTACCGCGAGCAGGCCAAGCGGCTGGTCCGCACGGCCATCATCTGCCAGGGCGAAGGCGTGCGGGCGTTCCTCGCCTTCTTCGGCATCGACTACGACCGCCACGACTGCTTCGGGTTCCTGTTCAACAAAGACGTCGACGGCAACCCCTGGGCCACCCGGCGGTGTAGCCCGAAGCCGCTGGTCAACGCCATGGCCGCCTGCTCGCTGGCGCTCGAGGGCGCCACGCCGCGGGGCCGGGAGGCCGGCCTTGGCGACGATGTCTGGGCCTACCGCTTCGACCGCCAGGGCGGCGCGGTGAGGGCGGTCTGGACCACCGGCGCGCCGCGACCGGTCCGCCTCGCCGCCGAGGGCGAGGCCGAGGTGATGGACTTCCTCGGCCACCGGCGGGCGGTCGCCGTGGTCGACGGCTCCGTCGAGCTGGTGGTCGACGACGCGCCGCGGTATCTGCTCTGCTCCGGGCCGAACTGAACCGCCGCGCGGCGGCGCCGGCCGTTGCGCGCCGCCTCTGGTCCGGGCACAATGACTGCCGGGAGGCGCTGGTGCGCGAGGTCTATGACCAGCAGTTCAAGCTGCCGCAGGGCTGGCCCGGCTGTGCCTTCGTCTTCTGCTGGGGCCTCGGTTTCGGTTCGGCGCTGCTCATGGCGCCGTTGGCCATCGGGCTGCTCTTCGGCCTCATCGGCTGGGGCGCCGCGCTGGCCTGCACCATCGGCGGTGTGCGCTGGCTGCGCAGCCAGCGCCGCGCGGTGGTGCTCGACGAGGCCGGCCTGCACGAGCTGTACTACCTCCGCGCCGCGCGGCGGGTGCCGTGGGACCAGATGGTCGACGTGCGCCCCGGCCGTGACGGCGCCGCCGTGGTCACCCGCGACGGCGAGCTGATCGGCGGTCAGGGCATCGCCACCTGGCCGCGGCTGCTGCGCCGCGTCGAGGCGGTCATCGGCCAGCGCCAGGAGGCCGACGAGCCGGCGGGCGAGCTGCTCCCCGCCGAGCAGATCGCCGGCTGGCTGGGCATCGAGCCCGACGGCTATCTGGTCTGTGGCGGCCGGCGCGGCTCGCTGGTCGGCTATGCGCTGATCCCCGTCTGGCTGCTGATCACCGGTGGGCTGGTCACCTTCTACAGCCTGTTCCTGCGCGGTGGCGGACCGTCGGGCGCCGGCCGGATCGGCATGTGGCTGTTCATCCTCGCCCACGCCAGCATCTTCCTCGGCGTCTTCTCGGGCGGGCTCGGGCTGGTGATCTGGAAGCAGCTCGTCGGCTCGACCGGCCGCATCGAGGCCGACGTCACCGGCCTGACCGTCCGCGACCGGCGCGGCCGGCGGCACCTCGGCTGGGCCGAACTGCTCGATTGCCGCATGCGCGACGGGCGCTGGCAAGTGGTCTGCGACGACGACGAGTTCTCGTTCGAAGGCACGGCCCGCAACGCGGCGGCGCTACTGCGCGCGATCCAGGAGTCGCTACGCGCGCGCCAACAGGGCTGGCGCCTGCCCTCGAGCGGGCCGGTCTCGGCGGCGGCGCTATCACTCGCCCGCGAGACCGGCGAGCCGGCGACCGTCGAGCGCGGTATCTCGATCGCGGAGCGGCCATGAGGCTCCGCGCCGGGCGGGTGATCGAGAGCAGCCTCTACGTCGACGACCTCGACGCCGCCGAGCGGTTCTACCACCAGGTGCTCGGCCTCGAGCTGGTGGGTTGCGAGCCCGGCCGGCATCGTTTCTTCCGCTGCGGCGACGACATGCTGCTGATCTTCGCCGCCGAAGTCACCGAACTGAGCCGCGAGGCGCCCAGCCACGGCGCGCGCGGGCCGGGCCACCTCGCCTTTGCCGCCACGCGGCAGGAGATCGACGCCTGGCGCGTACGGCTCGCCGCCGCCGGCGTGCCCGTCGAGCACGAAATCGACTGGTCCGACGGCCGCTACTCGCTCTACTTCCGCGATCCGGCGGGCAACCTGCTCGAGTTCGTCACGCCCGAGCTATGGCATGCGCAGGAGGGCAACCCATGATCACCATTCGCGACGACGTGCTCCACGTCGATACCGCTACCCTGACGGCCACCATTCGCCGCGGCTTCCTCATCTCGTTGCGCAGCAAATCGACCGGCGCCGAGCTGGTCGCCGCCGCCGGCGAGGGGTCGGCGCTGCGGCTGCTCTACCTCAACCAGCCGCCGGTCGATGTGGTTGGCCCGCTGGCCGCCAGCATCTCGCTGCACCGGCTCAATGACCACGCCGCGCAGGTCCGCTTCGACGGCTGGGATGCCGAAGGAGTGCTGACCGTCGGCGAGGATCCCGCCACGGGCGACCTGCTGCTCGAGCCGTCCGCGCAGTCGAGCCGCGCGGGCGTTCACGCGGTGCGCTGGCGGCTGCCCGGCATCGGCGCCGGGCTCGAACTGGTCGCGCCGTTGTTTCAGGGCGCGCGGCTGGCGCTGGACGATCCCCTGCTGCAGCAGCGCTGGCAGTGGCCGCACAACTGGGAGGCCGGGTTCGTCATCCTGCAGGACCGCGAGGGCGGGTTCTGGGTCCACTGCCGGGACGACCGCTACCGCTACAAGGGCCTCGACATCGCGGGTGGTGAACTCGGCTTCGACACCGAGGCGCACGGCCCGCTGCACGATCAGCGCGCCGCCGGCGGGCTGACCTGGCGCATCAACGTCCACGACGGCGACTGGCAGGTGCCCGCCGGGCGCTACCGCGAGTGGCTGCGGAGCGCCTACCACCTCGACCGCGAGGCGGCGCGACGCAAGCCGTGGCACGGCGACATCCGCTTCGCGCTGTCGTGGTACAACGGCGACCCCGAGATCCTCGACGCGCTGGCCGAGCGGCTCGACCCGCGCACCGTGCTGATCCACTACTCGCAGTGGCGGACCGACATCTACGACCAGAATTACCCCGACTACGTGCCCTCGGCGCAGGCGGTAGAGACCTTCGCCAAGGCGCGGGCGATGGGCTTCCACCTGATGCCGCACGCCAACAGCGTCGACATGGATCCGACCCACCCGGTCTATGCCCAGGTACGCGATTTCGAGTATCGCTCGCTGACCGGCCGGACGCGGCTCGGCTGGGGGTACGACCACGAGTCGCGGCAGGTCATCGGCGTGCCGAACGGCAACCTCAGTCTCAGCCGCAACCGCGCGCGGAATGTGATGATCAAGGTCCACCCCGGCCTGTCGCGCTGGCGCGGCATTCTCTGCGAGCGAATCCTCGCGGCGGCCGAGCGGCTCGACACCGACACGGTCTTCATCGACGTCACGCTGTGCAGTTTCAACCTCGACAACTGCCTGGTCGAGGAGCTGACCAGCAGCGAGGGGATGGCGCGGCTGATCGACCAAGTCGCCGGCCTCGGCGGCGGGCTGGCTGTCGGCGGCGAGGGTCTGAACGAGACCACGCTCGGCCTCAGCTTCGCCCAGGCGCACCTGTTCCGCAGTTGGCAGGCCAGCGCCGACGGCCTGGAGCGCTGTGGCCGCGCGGCGGTCGGCGCGTTCCTCTACGGCGACCTCTGCCGCACCTTCGGCTACAGCCGCCTGAGCGGCAAGAGCGATGAGGAGCGCGTGCGGATGAGGTTGCACGAGCAGCTCGGCGCGATTCCGACCGTGACCATCCGCAGCGCCGAGGAGATCCGCCAGCCGAACGAGGCGGTGGCGCGGGAGCTGGAGCGGGCGGGGTAGGGCGGGTGCTACAATGGAACGGGCCCTCGGCCCGGCAGGACGACGGCGATGATGTGGCACGTGGTGCTGGAGGAGGCGGAGGACGGCTGGGTGGTGGCCCGCTGCCCCGCGCTGCCCGGCTGCGTCTCGCAGGGCAATGACGAGGCCGAGGCGCTGGTCAACATCAAGGAGGCGATCCAAGCCTGGCTGTGGGCGGAGGACCAGAAGGCGGTGGAGGGTCTGGCAGACGCCGGCTTGACGCCGGTCCTGGTCAGCCTGTAGCTCGGTCATGGCCCGGCTTGCCGGCATTTCCGGCCGCGACGCCGCCAAGGCGTTTCGCAAGGCGGGCTGGCGTCGACTTGGTCAGGTCGGCAGCCACCTTGTGATGGTCAAACCAGGCGCGACGGCGAACCTCTGCGTCCCTCAGCACAAGGAGCTGTCCATCGGCACGCTGCGCGCGCTGATCCGCGATGCCGGAATGACGGTGGAGGAGTTCCTGGAGCTGCTGTGAGCGTCGGGGCCGCTGCGCGGCCCATCGCCCTACACGCGTCACCTCCGGGCCTGGCGGGCAGCGCTACCGCCCCGCCTAAAACCCCCGAAACCCCGCCACCATGAACCCCCGCTGGTTCTCCTTCCGCGCCGCCGCCGCGCGCTGCTCCGCCTCGGCGCGGTTGGTCGTCGAGGTGGCCGAAATAACCACGTAGTCGTCCGCCCGGCGGTAACGGTGAATGAACACCGGGCGCGCGGCGGTCGAGTGGTTCTCCTGCGAGCCGTGAATCGTCCGGACGTGGAAGAAGATGCTGTCGCCGGCCCGGCCGCAGATTGGCAGCGCCCGCTCCCACGGCCATTCGTCTGCGTCGAGGCCGAGGTGCGAGAAGGTGTCGACGTGCTTGAGCGAGCCGAGCCGGTGCGAACCGGGCACCACGTACAGCGCGCCGTTGACCAGCTCGGTGTCGACCACGTAGCTGAGGCAGGCGCACGGCCCCTCGTGGCGGTGCTCGAAGTAGGCCTCGTCCTGGTGCAGGTGCTTGGGATGCCCGCCGACCGGCTCTTTGTAAAGGCACTGGCCGTTGCCGAAGAGCTCGACATCGGGGCCGAGGATGGCTGTCACAATGGCTACCATCGTCGGGTCGAAGGCGCTGTGGAAGAAGGTCGCCGAGGTCTGGTAGTTGACGCCGAGGACCATGATCTGCCGGTCGCGGCTGAAGCCCGGCGGGGCCGGGAGGAAGAGCGTGCCGTCGGGGGTGACCCAGCCCTCGGGCACCTGCCGCGCCTCGCCGAGCAGCGCAATCGCCTGCTGCGCCGAGGCCTCGATGTCGCGCTGAATCGCGTCCAGGTAGGGCTTCATCAAGCCGCGCACCACCAGCGCGCCGTGCTCGCGGTAGATTGCCGCGGCGCGGTCGACGTCGAGGTCGTCGGCGCGGACTTCGAGCGCCTCGACAGGGATGTCGGTCACCGTGCTCATGCCTTGCTCCTCGGGCAGTATGAGTCCGGCGGAGGAGGCATGTCGGCGGCGGGGTAACCCGCGGCGGGAGCCGCGCATGACGGGACGGCGAATCGCCTGTTACTCGCCCGAGCAGATCGTGCTCGAGCCGTTCGAGCTGCCCGACCCGGGCCCCGGCGAGCTGCTCCTGCGCACCGAGGCGAGCCTGATCTCGCCCGGCACCGAGCTGTCCAGCTACTACGTCGCGCGCGAGCGGCCGGGCTACCCTGGCTACACCGCCGTCGGCCGCGTTGAGGCCGTCGGCGAGGGGCTCGACGGCGGCCTGCTCGGCCGGCGCGTGTTCGTCTTCCCCGCGCAGGCCGACAGCCAGGCCTGCCACGCTTCGCACAAGCTGTTGGCCGCCGGCGGGCTGGCGCTGCCGGTCGACGATCTGGAGCCCGGCGCGGCCTGTTTCGCCCGGATGATCAACATCGCGCTGACGCCGTTCTGCCACGCGCCGCTGCACCAGCCCGGGCCTGTCGCGGTGTTCGGGCTCGGCCTGGTCGGCCAGTTCCTGGTCCGCGTCGCGGGCCTGTTCGGCCGGCGTGCGGTGGGCATCGACCCCGATGCGCCCCGTCGCGCCCGCGCGGAGTCGTGCGGCGCCGAGACACTCGATCCAACGGTCGACGACGTGATCGCCCGGCTCGCCCCCGGCGCGGCGTTGTCGGTCGACGCCACCGGCCGGGCCGACGTCTTTCCCACGGCACTCGCGAGCACCGCGCCCGGCGGCGAGGTCTGCTTCCTGGGCGGCGCGCGCACCTCTTGTCAGGTCGACCTGGCGCCGCTGCTCAGCCGCATCATCTGGAGCCACGTCACGGTCCGAGGTGGCTGGGAGATGCTGCTGCCGCGGCGCGGGAGTCCCGCCGGCGGGCCGTCGACCGAGGCCAACCTGCACCGCGCGTTCGGCTGGCTACGCGCCGGCGCCATCGACCTCGACCCGCTCTGGACCCAGACCATCGCCCCACAGGAGTTCGGCACGGCCTACGCGTCGCTGGCGGCGAAGGACCCGGCCTGGATGGGCGTGGTGGTCGATTGGAGCCGCTAAGCCATCGGCATCGCCACCGGCCGCAGGTCGGGGTTGTCGAGGTGACGGCGGCCGACTTTGGCCATGTCGATCCAGTCGTCGCCGAGCTTCACCCGCACCACGTCGGCGGTGAAGTCGCAGTGCCGGCCGCGCAGCAGCGAGCTGCCGACGCCGTAGATGTCGACCGGCACGCCGAGCGCCTCGAACTGCTCGATCCGCGCCGGATCGAACCCGCCGGTGGCGACGATCTTAATCCCGCGGAAATAGGTACGCGCCAGCTCGCGCTCGCCCGGCGCGACGGCGATCGCCTCGCCCTCGGTGTCGAGCGCGCGGCGGAGGTGGTGGATCAGCCGCGCGTTGACGCCGCAGTCGAGCGCCGGGTCGCCGAGCGGTTCGACGCAGGCGTCGCGCAGGTTGGCGCCGGTGTCGGCCCGCACGCCGGTCAGGCGGTAGCGCTCGGCCTCGTCGCGCCGGCCGGCGCGGTGGAGGGCGAGGAACTCGGCGAACAGCCGCCGCGCGGTGCGCAGCGAGTCGGTCACGCAGTCGTTGTTGGTGTCGACCAGCGCGATGCGTGGCACCTCGGGCGGCAGGATGCGGGCGAACTGCAGCACCGCCTCGGCGGTGTCGGCAAAGAAACTGAGGATGTAGGCGTGGGCGATGGTCCCGCCGCCGGTGAGGCCCCACCAGTCGCCCTGGGCGTGGGTGCTGATGGCCGGTGCAGCCGAGCCGGCAAAGTCGAGGTTGTAGCGCTCGAGGCCGACGCGGTAGGCGTAGCCGTCGCCGGCTTGGGTCTCGTGGATGTCGAACCGCGCGGGGAAGAACAGGATCGGCTTGCCCCGCGCGGCGATGAAGGTCTCGTAGACGTTGGTGGCGATGCGCGTGCGGCGGGCCATGGCGCCGAGCAGCGGGGTCTCGAGGATGGCGAAGTCGCGGTACCGGCCGCGGACGCGGAGCGCCGGCTGCCACGGCTGAAGCAGGTCGCCGTCCTGGACGGCTTCGACTTCGAGCGCGGCCGGGTCGCCCTCGGCGCACTCGGACAGAATGGCCAGCGCATGGTCGACCCCCGCGGCGACGGCCCGCGGCTCGCGGCGACAGAAGAACTGCAGCTCGACCTGAATGTCGCCGACGGCCACGCCGCGGGCCAGGTCGGCGTCGCAGGCGGGGTGCTCGCCCGCGAAGGTGTAGCCGTCGTCGGCCAGGTGGCCGAGGATGGTCGCGATGTTGTTGAAGTAGTGGTCGGAGTACCAGCCCTGCCGCATCCGCTCGCGGTCGATGCGAAACACCGCCCGCGGCAGGCGCCGGCCGTCGGCGATGCTCACGCGGCCTCCAGTCGCAGCCCGACCCGCGCCGGCGCGCCGCCGTCGAGCGGCTCGACCGCGACGGTGTAGTCCCCCGCGGCGACGGCGGCGAAGGTGATCTCCTCGGCGCCGACGGCGACGCGCGACTCGAGCAGCTCGTCGCCGCGCAGCAGGTTGAGGCGGTGGCGCTCGGCGCGCTGGTCGGGCCGCAGCACGAGCCGCAGGTCGGCCGACTCGGCGGTGGCCGGCTGCAGCCGGACCTCGATCTCGCGGCCGTCGCAGGGGGCAATCAGGATCAGGCCGCCACCCGGCTCGTCGCCGCGGACCAGCACCGGTTCGGCCGCGCCACCGGCGGGGAAGCCGTGGCGGACCAGCTCGATGCCGTCGGCGACCAGGCGGGCAACCAGCTCGAACAGCGGCGGCGCGACCAGCGCTCGGTAGTCGGCCAGGTCGGCGGCGCAGAAGGGGCAGGCGGCGAGGTGCGCGGCGACGCGGCTCGAGTCGTCGGTCGACAGCTCGCCGGCCTCGTGGGCGACCAGGTCGTCGCGGCTGGGGCAGGCCTCGCGCGTGGCGGGCGAGAAGCCGCGCAACAGGCCGAGCATCCGGGCGACGGGCGCCGCCTCGGGCGTGCTTCGGCCGGCCTCGGCGTCGCTCATTCGGCGCAGGATGTCGGCGTCATCCATGTCACTCTCCGCGATCCAGCCAGAACCGCGCGCACTCGGCGGCAAACCCGCCCGCCTCGAGCTCGGCCCGCAGGTCTTCGAGCGCGTGGAACTTCAGCACCGAGACCGCGTTGGCCGTGCGCCCCATGCGCGGGGCAATCTCGCGCGGCGCCAGGCCGAGCAGCGTGTACGTCAGCACCTCTCGCCGCGCCGGCTGCAGCCGCTCAATCGCGGCGTAGAGCTCGCGCCGGCACTCGCGCCGGGCCGCCTCGTCAAACGCCGCGTCAACGAAGCGCAGCGGCTCGAACCGCGCCGCCGGGTCGTCGTCGCCGGCCAGGTCGCTCCACGGTCGCTCGAACGCCGCGGCGTCCTTGCGTTTCATGGCCAGGAAGAAGATCGTCCGTACCAGGAAGCCGCGCAGTTGCTCCTCGTCGCGATAGACGAACCGCCCGTCGCGCGCGGCCTCGAAGAAGCGGACCAGCACCGCCTGGGCCAGCTCGTCGGCGTCGTCGAGCCAGAACCAGTTCCGCGCCGCCGCCGCCCGACGGATGCGGCCCAGGACGAACGGCCGGTAGCGCTCGAACAGCTCCGACCGCGCCTGCTCGTCGCCCTCGCCGACCGACCGCCGCCAGATCTCCGCGGTGGTCATGGTCAGGAACCCGCGGGGCGGGGCGGTCTTTCACCGGCGATCGTCGCCTCACCGCTCATGCACGGTCAACCCCGCGAACTGGCCCCTGGCGGAGATCTTGTGGGCGTGGCTGGTCACCGCCGCGCCGACCAGCACCTCCTCGGCCATCGGCACGGTGACGCTGCCCGCCGGCTGCCACTCGGCCTCGTCGGCCGTCCGCACGTAGGCCGTGAACTGGTTGCCCGAGCGATCAAGATGCACCCACAGCGACGAGCCGACGTCGCTCAGCCGCTGCGCCTCCTGCGCGCCGTCGCCGGCCGCCGCGCGGTACTGCGTGCTGGCGCCGTTGCGCGGCGTGAGGAAGACGAACGCGTAGGGCGAGCCGGGCGCCAGCGACTCGCGGATCATCACCCCCGCCTTGGCCCAGTCGTCGGAGCGGTCGATGCGCAGCACCTTCGCGGTCACGCTGCCATCACCGCGCAGCGGCTGATAGGCGAAGCAGAAGGCGTCGGCGGTGCCCCAGATGTCGGCCCCGGCGACGGCGACGGTCAGTCGATCGTCGTCGAAGGCGACCCGGCCCGGGACGCTCACGTTGCCCACGTCGCTCCACCGCCACGGTTCGGGCAGGGCCTGGGCCAGCACCACCGCCGCCGCGACCAGAACGGCCAGACCCGTCCAGCGCATGGTCATCTCCCGGCGAGGGGTTCGGCGCGCGACGGCTCAGTCCTGTTGCTCAAGCTCCAGGGCGCGCCGCAGCACGGCCCGCTCGCTGTCGAAGCTGAGGCGGTCCAGCGCTTGTTCGACCGGCAGCCAGACGACGCCGAAGCGGAACGAGTCGCGCGGCGACCGCGGCCGCCGGGCGAAGCTGCGCAAGGCCAAGGCGAAGGAGTGCTCGCGGCGCTCGACCAGGCCGTCGGCGAGCCGGAACAAGACCGTCTGCACGCCGAGGTCGCCGGTCACCTCAAGGTCGGTGAAGCCGGTCTCCTCGGCGACCTCGCGAAGGGCCGCAGCGCGCGGCTCCTCGCCGGGCTCGACGCTGCCCTTGGGCAGTCGCCACTCGGGGTTGGTGCGCTTGTTGAGCAGCAGCACGCGGCCGCCGTTGAGGATCACGCCGCCGGCCGACTCGACCTGCCGCGGCTCAGCCGGCATAGCGGCGGAGGACGAGCACCACGTTGTGCCCGCCAAAGGCGAACGAGTGGCTGACACCGATGTCGAACCGGTGCTCGCGCGCGGTGCCAGGCACGTGGCAGAGCCGGCACTCGGGGTCGACCTCGTCGAGATGCAGCGTGGCCGGCACGAAGCCCTCGCCCATGGCCAGCAGCGTCGCCGCCGCCTCGAGCGCTCCGGCGGCGCCGATGGTGTGGCCCAGCGCCGATTTGGTCGAGCTGACCGGGATCTGTTCGGCCGCCGGGCCGTAGGCCGCCCGAATCGACTGGCTCTCGAGCGGATCGTTGATCAGCGTCGCCGTGCCGTGGGCGTTGATGTAGCCGACCTGCTCGGGCCGAATGCGCGCATCGTCGAGCGCGGCGCGGATGGCCGCCTGCTGCCCGTCGCTCTGCGGTTGGGTGATGTGATGCGCATCGGAGCTGAGGCCGACGCCGGCCAGCTCGCCGAGTATCTCGGCGCCGCGGGCGCGGGCGCGCTCCTCGCTTTCGAGCACCATGACGGCCGCGCCCTCGCCCATGACGAAGCCCTCGCGGTCGCGCGAAAAGGGCCGGCAGGCGGCCTGCGGGCGGTCATTGGAGCGAGACATGACGCGCATCGAGTCCCAGGCGGCGAACAGTGCCGGGCCGGGGAACGCCTCGCTGCCGCCCGCCAGGCAGGCGTCGCAGGCGCCGTGGCGGATGAGCAGCATCGCCTGGCCCAGTGCGTGCGCCGAGGCGCTGCAGGCGGTGACGATCATCTGCGACGCGCCGCGGCAGCGGAAGCGCATCGAGACGTGGCCCACCGCGGCATTGTCCATCATCTTCGGGATCATCGTCGGCCGCGGCTTCTTGTGCTCGACATGGAACGCGGTGACCGACTCCTCGACCGCCTCGGCCGGTCCCATGCCGGTGCCCAGTATGCAGCCGCAGCGGAACGGGTCCGGCTCGCTGGTGAAGCCCGCGGCGTCGACCGCCTGCTGCGCGGCTTCGACCGCGAGCAGCGACTGGCGGTCGATGTGGCGCTGGTCGCCCGGCGGCATGAGGTGATCGAAACCGAGACCGACCACCTCGGCGCCGACCTGGGTGTGGTACCGCTCACGGTCCAGGCGGGTAATCAGTCCGGTGCCGGGCCGTGATTCGCGCAGTCCGGCGGTGTAGCTGGTGGTGTCGAGTCCAATGGCGCTGACGACGCCGATCCCGGTCACGACGACGCGTCGCATGGCGCTCTCGGGCGGTGGTCTCAGGCCTCGGCCGACTCGCCGTCGGCGAGACGCGAGACGACCGCGAGCATGTCGGCAACGGTGTGCATGCCGTCGAGCTCTTCCTGGGGTACCTCGACCTTCAGGGCGTCCTCGATTTCGTAGACCAGGTCGATGGCTTCAAGGGAATCGATGTCCAGGTCGGCGAACGTCTTGGACGGCTCGATCTCAGCAACGTCGACCTGCTTGTAGTCGGCGATGATCTGCAAGATCTGGCCGCCCACATCCATGCTTTGACTCCAAACCGAGGACCGCGTGCGTGGCTCGCAATCCGGCGGATTGTAGCCGACGCCAGGTCGCCTGTCAAGCCGACTCGCGCTTGCCGCTCCGCGTCCGGATCGGTATAATCGGCCGGCCGATTGCCGGAGCCGGCCGCCGATGATGCGCCTTGGGACGCAACGAGTCAACCACGCGGGACACCTCGAGATCGGCGGCTGCGACGCCGTCGAGCTGGCCGAGCAGTTCGGTACCCCGCTCTACGTCGTCGATGAACAGCACTTTCGCGACAACTGCCGCGCCTGGCGCGCCGCGCTGGCCGCAGTCGCCGACTCCGGCGAACTGCTCTATGCCGGCAAGGCGTTGCTCACCGTCGCCGTCGCCCGGCTGGTCGCCGACGAGGGCCTCGGCCTCGACGTCGCCTCGGGCGGCGAGCTGGCCGTCGCGCTGCAGGCCGGGATTGACCCGGCCCGGATCGTCTTCCACGGCAACTACAAGTCCGCGGCCGAGATCGCCTTCGCCCACGACGCCGGCGTCGGCCGCGTGGTCGTCGACAGCCTCGACGAGCTCGAGCAATGGGCCGCGCTGGGCGGCCGGCCAACTCCGGTCCTGGTACGGGTCAATCCCAACGTCAAGCCGAAGACTCACACCGCCGTGCAGGTCGGCCAGATCGACTCGAAATTCGGGCTGAGCATCGGCTCGGGCCAGGCGCTGGCCGCCTGCCGGCGGGCGACCGTGCTCGACGGCGTCGAGTTCCTCGGCCTGCACATGCACATCGGCTCGCAGGTCCTCGGCTGGCAGGCCTTCGCCGCCGCCGCGGTGCAACTGGCCGACCTGATGGCCGCCATCCGCGAGGCCACCGGCGTCGACTGCCGGCAGGTTAACCTGGGCGGCGGGCTGGGCATCCGTTACCTGCCCGAGCACGACCCACCGCCGCCGGCCGAGTTCTGCCGCGAGGTGGTCGGCGCGTTCGACGCCCGGCGGAGCGAACTCGGGCTGCCCGCTCCACGCCTGCTGATCGAGCCGGGCCGCTCGATTGCCGGCGAGGCCGGGCTGACGCTCTACCGCGTCGGGCCGATCAAAGAGATCCCCGGCGTGCGCACCTACCTCAGCGTCGATGGCGGGCTGAGCGACAATCCGCGGCCCGAGATGTACGGCGCCGAGTATCACTGCTTCATCGCCGACCGCGCCGACGCCGAGCCGAAGCGCACCGTCACCGTTGCCGGCAAGCACTGCGAGACCGACACGCTGTTCCGCGACGTGGCCCTGGCCGACCCGCGGCCGGGCGACCTGCTGGCGGTGCAGAGCACCGGGGCCTACTGCCACTCGATGGCCAGCAACTACAACCGGCTCTGCCGCCCGGCAATGGTTCTGGTCGCCGACGGCCGGGCCGAGCTGATCGTCCGCCGCGAGACCTATGACGACCTGCTCCGCTGCGAGCTGCTGCCGGAGCGGCTGCGGTCGGCGCGATGAGCCTCCTCGTCGCCCTGCTGCTCGGCTTGGCGCCGGCCGAGGTCGCCGGGCGATGGACCATCGCGCTGCCGGGCGAGCGCCTGAGCGGGCTCTGCCTCTCGCCCGACGGGACCACCGCCGCGGTGCGCGTGGCCCGGCCGGCGCCCGAGGCCGATGCCGTGGCGCAATACGATTTGACCACGCGACGCGCCGGCGGGCGTTGGTCGGTCGGCGCCGGCCGGCTCGGCGATCCGTTCTGGCTCGCCGGCGGTCGGCTCGCCGTCGTCGCGGCCGACGGCCTGTGGCTGCGCGCCGGCGACGGCGAGCCGGCTCACTGGCCGATGCGCTGCCTGAGGCTGGCCGGTGCCGCCGCGCGCGACCGGCCGCTGGTGGCGGTCACCGGCACCCACGGCGTGCCGATCATCGACCTGCGCGACGGCCGGCCCGCGCGCGCGCTGGCCGTCGCCGGCGAGGTCACCGCACTGCTGCTCGACCCGACGGGAGTGGACTGCCTCACCGCCGAGGCAGAGGCTGGGGCGCACCGGCTGACGCGCTGGCGGGTGGACACGGGCGCCCGCCTGGCCTGGGCCGGCTCGCGCCCGGTCGAAGCGCTGCGGCTGCTCGGCGGCGACGCCGGGCTGCTGGTGCTCGGCGGCGGTGAACTCGCGCTGCGCCGCTGGGACGACCTGGCGCTGCTCTGGCGGCGGCCGGTCGAGGCCGGCAGCCTGGCGGTCTCGCCCGACCGCCGCGAGCTGCTGCTGGGCGGCGCCGGCGGGCTGTGGTGGCAGCGGCTGGGCGACGGCGAGGCGCGCCGGCTGGCCGACGGGCCGGTCGACGGCGTGGCCTGGCTCGGCGAGGGCCGCGCCCTGGTGGCCAGCGGTCTGGATCTGGTCGAATACCGCTGGGCGGGAGTACCATCGGTCCGCGACGATGACTGACTCAGGCCTGGTCAAGACCTACCTGGTGCATCGCACGCTGCTCCAGATCTACCTCGGCGACATCACCACCGCCGAGGTGGAGGCGTTGGTCAACGCCGAGCACCGCGACCTCGAGATGGACTCGCCCCGCGGGAGCAGCGTCTCGTCGGCCATCCGCGCCCGCGGCGGCGAGGAGATTGCCACCGCGCTGCGGCGCCACGCGCCGGTCGAGCTGGGCGACGTGATTGTCACCCACGCCGGCTCCCTGCCCGCCCGCATCGTGCTCCATGCCGCCGTGGTCGACGAGGTGGGCGGCAAACGGGTGACCGACGAGGCGACCATCGCCGCGGCGACGCTGAACGTGCTCCGGCGAGCCGATCGGCTGGGGATCCGCACGTTGGCCTTCCCGGCCTTCGGCGTCGGCCAGGTGCCGATCGACGACGAAGCGGCCGCCCGGGCGATGATCGGCACGGTGACCAGCTACCTGCGCGAGGGCACCGGGCTCGAACGGGTGGTCTTCGCGCTGATCCAGCCGCGCACGTTCATCGCCTTCTTTGAAGCAGCGCTGCGCGACGAGCTGCAGCGCGAGAGCGCGCTGAAGCTGAACCTGGCCCTGGCCGACGGGCAGATCACCTTCCACTTCGCCGGCGACGGGGCGATGGTCTCCAAGTCGCAGGTGCCTTACGCGCCCGACGAACTGGCGGCGGTCAACGGCCGGCTGCGCGTGCTGGCGGTTCAGTCGGGCGCCGGCGGCGACGTGGCGGAGCTGCGCGCCCTGGGCCGCCACATCTACGACTCGTGGTTCAGCGACGAGGTCAAAGCGCAGCTCGGCGCGGCCGATGTCGAGAACCTGCTGCTCCGCGTCGACGAATCGGTGATGCACATCCCGTGGGAGCTGGCGCACGATGGGCAGCGGTTCCTCTGCCGGCGGTTCAACCTCGGCCGGCAGGTGGTGGCGCTGGGCGCGTCGGAGTCGAGCAAGCCGCCGTCGACCGATCGTCCCCGGCGGTTCCTCATCGCTCACAACCCGACCGGCGACCTGCCCGGCTCCGAGCGCGAAGCGCGTCTGTTGCTCAACCACTTCGACGCCGGCGGCGCGCCGTGGACGGTCGAGGCGATCGGCCACGAACGGCTGCAGCCGCTGCGCCTGGCCCTGGCGCTGCAGGAGGCCGATATCGTTCACTACAGCGGTCACGCCAGCAACGGCGAGCATGGCGGCTGGCGGCTGGCCGGCGGGGTGTTCGGCGCCGAGCGATTCTCGCGCCTGACCCGCAAGCCGCGGCTGGTCTTTGCCAACGCCTGTCACAGCGCCGAGGCGGGCGCGCCGCCGGTGGCCGCCCTGACCCTCGGCCACCAGTTCCTGCTCAGCGGCGTGCAGAGCTACGTCGGCAACCTGTGGAGTCTGCCCGACGGCCCGGCAACGACCTTCGCGCTGGCCTTCTACGACGGCCTGCTGGCCGGCCTCAACTTCGGCCGCGCCCTCCGCGCCGCCCGAGAGCGAGTGGCCGAGCTGCCCAACGCGGGAGCGTTGGCCTGGGCCGGGTACGTGTTCTATGGCGACCCGCGGTGGCGGCTGAGCACCTGAGCAGAGTCACCGCTCCCGCGCGAACCCGGTATGGCGCGCCGTGCGCGCTGCGGCTGCGACCACCTCGTCGGTAGGGCGCGCCGTGCGCGCCGCAGCTGCGACCACCTCGTCGGTAGGGCGCGCCGTGCGCGCCGCAGCTGCGACCACCTCGTCGGTAGGGCGCGCCGTGCGCGCCGCAGCTGCGACCACCTCGTCGGTAGGGCGCGCCGTGCGCGCCGCAGCTGCGACCACCTCGTCGGTAGGGCGCGCCGTGCGCGCCGCAGCTGCGACCACCTCGTCGGTAGGGCGCGCCGTGCGCGCCGCAGCTGCGACCACCT
>CAYONP010000019.1:0-72258 GCA_964405335.1 uncultured Fimbriimonadaceae bacterium | reverse complement strand
TCTCCCTGGCGCCGCGCCAGGGGGAGGGGTCGGGGGTGGGGGCCGTTCGCACGCCCCGGCCGCACAGCCGGTAGGATCCGGCTCGTCGCTGCTGCCCAACCCCGTGCTGGCGCCGTCAGGCTCACGCCAGATGACCATCGTCTGCGCCGGCTACGGCCACGAGACCAACACCTTCGCCGTCACCCCGACCGTCATCGCCGACTTCCGCCCACCGGGCGAGGTGTTTGCGTCCGCCGACGCGATCGCCGAATCGTCGCGGGGAACGCGGACCATCCTCGGCGGCTGCCTCGACGCCGCTGAGCGACTTGGGGTCGACTGCCGCACCCCGCTCCGCGCCTTCGCTCAGCCATCGGGCCTGGTCACTGCCGAGTGCGAGCAGGAGCTGCTCGCCGAGCTGCTCGGCCGCATCGCCGCCGAGCCGGCCTGCGACGCGCTCATCCTGCCGCTGCACGGGGCCATGGTCAGCGCCGCCAACGAGGATTCCGAGGGCCACCTGATTGCCGCCGTGCGCGAGCGCGTCGGGCCCGACCTGCCCATCGTCGTCACGCTCGACTTCCACGCCAACCTGACCGCGGCGATGGTCGCCGGCGCCGACCTGATCGTCGGCTTCGACCTCTACCCGCACACCGACATGTACGAACGCGGCGTCGAGGCGTTCGAGCTTGCCGCGCGGCTGGCCCGGCGCGAGATCCGGCCGCTCACCGCCTTCTGCCAGCTCCCGCTGCTGACCATGCCGCCCAAGCAGTGCACGCTGATTGAGCCGATGCGGCAGGTGCTCGCCCGGCTGCATGAGATCGAGTCTCGCCCCGGCGTGCTGACCGGCACCGTGGCGATGGGCTTCCCCTTCGCCGACATCCACGACGCCGGCGTCGGCGTGCTGATCGCTACCGATGGCGATGAGGCCTTGGCACGGGCCTGCGCCGCCGAGCTGGGGGCGCTGATCTGGTCGCTGCGCGAGGCGTTCGAGCCGGAGCTGACACCGATCGACGCCATCATCGACTACACCTACGCCGAACAGCGGCGGCCGGTGATTGTCGCCGACGGCTCCGACAACCCCGGCGGCGGCGCGCCGTGCGACGGCACGGTGCTGCTCCAGGCGATGATCGCCGCCGCACTGACCGACGCCGTGTTGGCCGCGCTGTACGACCCGGAGACGGTCGACCAGGCCTTCGCCGCCGGCGTCGGCGCGACCATCGACGCGCGGCTGGGCGGCAAGACCGACGACCGGCACGGCGCGCCGCTGGCCTGCCGGGCCTACGTGCGTCTGCTGTCCGACGGGCGGTTCACTCACCGCAGCGAGATGTCGTACGGTGTGCGTGGCAACATGGGCCGCACCGCCGTGCTGCAGGTCGGCGGCGTGACGGTGGTGGTCTGTTCGCGCCGGGCGCAGGTGTGGGATCCGGAGTATCTCCGCGCCGTCGGCGTGCCGCCCGAGAACGCGCGGCTGCTGGTGCTCAAGTCGGCGGTGCATTACCGCGCCGCGTTCGAGCCGCTGGCCGACCGCGTCTACGACGCCGACACGCCGGGCGTGCACCGACCCGAGTTCGCCTGCTACGACTACCGCTCGGTGCGCCGGCCGATCTACCCGCTCGACCGCGACGTACCGTTCGATGCCGAGAAGACGACGGTGGTGCCGTGAGGCTCCTCGGTGCCACCGTCCTGACGCCGAACGGGCCGCGCGAGCTCGACGTCGCCATCGCCCGCGGGCGAATTGTCGACCTCGCCGAGCGGGGCGAACTGGGCGGCGACGGCGAGGGAATCGACCTGCGCGGCAAGTGGCTGCTGCCCGGCGTGATCGACCCCCATGTGCACTTCCGCGAGCCGGGCGGCCATGCGCATAAGGGCACCTACGCCAGTGAGAGCCGCGCGGCGGCCGCCGGCGGGGTGACCACCGTCCTGACCATGCCGAACACCGTGCCGCCGACGCGCGACGACGAGACGCTGCGCGCGGCGCGCGAGTGCGCCGGGCAGTCGGTGGTTAACTACGGCTTCCACCTCTTCGTCGACGCTGGCAACGTCGACTGGCTGCGGACGCAGCACCACGCGCCGTCGTTCAAGCTCTACATGAACGAGACGACCGGTATCGCCTCGCCGCTCTGCGACGAGTCGGTCTTGCGCCGCGTGATGGCCCTCGGCCATCCCCTGAGCGCCCACGCCGAGGGCGAGACGCTCGACTTCCTGCTCGCGGTCCACGCGGCGCACGGTGTCGGCCCGCTCTATGTCTGCCACGTCGCCCTGGCCCGTGAGGTCGCGGCGATCCGTGAGGCCAAGGCGCGCGGACAGTGGGTTTATGGCGAAGTGACGCCGCACCACCTGCTGCTGACCGAGGCCGATGCCGCGCGGCTCGGCCCCTACGGCGACATGCGGCCGACGCTGAAGTCGCAGGCCGACCAGGACGCGCTGTGGGAGGGCATCACCGACGGCACGATCGACACCGTCGGCAGCGACCACGCTCCGCACCTGCGCAGCGAGAAGGAGTCGCCCAACCTGCCGCCCGGCGTGCCCGGAGTGCAGACGCTGCTGCCGCTGATGCTCGGCGCGGTGATGGAAGGGCGCCTCAGCCCGGCCGAGCTGGTGCGGCTCACCTCGCTGCACGCCGCGCGGATTTTCGGCCTGCCCGACCGGGGCGAGGTCCGCATCGGGGCGGTCGCCGACCTGACCATCGTCGATCCGTCGGCCGAGACGGTGATCCGGAACGAGGACCAACTGACGCTGCCGGGCTGGACGCCGTTCGACGGCCGGCGCTGCCAGGGCAAGGTCGAGGCGACGCTGCTGCGCGGCGAGTTCGTCTATCGCCACGGCGAGGTCATCAGCGGAATCCGCGGCGCCGAAGTGCCTGCCCGAGCGGTCAGTCGCTGAGCTCGATCCGGTCATCGGGCCCGAGCCGCCCGCGCGGGTCGAGCCAGGCCTCGACGGCCGCCTGAACGTCGCGCTTGGCCAGCGTGCGGCCGGCCAGCGCGGCGGTCAGCTCGCCCAGACTGCGCCGCGCGGCGGCCTCGGTCGAGAGCACGGCGTTGAGCAGGTCGACCACCGCGAATCCGCACCAAGGAAGCAGCGCCGCCGGGTCGCGTTCGGGCGAGAGCAGGCGCGCGACGTGGACCAGCCGCGGATCGTCGCCGGGCAGGTCGGCCAGGCCGCGTTCGATCCGTTGCCGTTGCGCCGCGAGCCGCTCGAGCAGGGTGTCGATCCCGTGCCGGGCCTGGGCCTCCAGCTCGGCCACCGGCCGCGGGGTCACCGATTGACCCAGCAGCAGCCCGCACTCGGGGCAGGTCAGCCGCTCGCGCAGGGCGACCTGCAGTTCGGCCCGGCGGCACTGCTTGCGCCGTTCGGCGGCCAGCGCCTCGGCCAGCTCGCCGGCGCCCGAAGGGGCCTCGAGCAGCAGGCGCGACAGGTTGCTCAAAACGCGCATCGCCGGCCCGACGCGGAAGGCATCGTAGGCCGCATACCGTTCCGAAGCGTGGACTTCGGCGTGCCAGGCGGTGTAGGCGTCGGTGTAGCGGCGGCGCCAGGCAGCGCAGTCGGCGAGCAGCTCGGCGCCCGAGTCGATCAGCTCCTCGCCGGTGGTGAAGCGGAGCAGGAGCTGCTCGCGCTCGGCGGCCAGTGGCGAGTCGGCCGGCAGCTCGACCAGTCGCAGCTCGTCTGCGGCGGCGATCAGCGGTTCGAGCCGCGACTCGAACAGCCCGACCGCGACGCGGAACCGCGACCAACGCTCGGCCACCTCATCGCCCGGTTCGCCCGCCGCGCCGGCGAACTCGGCCAGCGCATCGGGCGCCGACCGATCGGCGGCCAACGCCTCGCTCCAGCCGAGCACCCAGTCGGCCAAGCTCGCGGTCAGGCGCCACTGGAGTTCGTCGTGATTCAGCCGCTCGACGGCACGGCGGATGCCGGCGCGGAGCAGCTCGACCTGCCCCGGCACCGCCCGCCGCCAGCGGAGCAGCCGCTCGTACAGCTCCTGTTGCGCGCCGGCGGTCAACTCGGGCAGGGCCTGGCCGAGCAGCGCGGCGGCCGCCGGGGCGAGCGCCTGCCAGGCCGCCGGCGTCAGCCGCGGCGTCGGCGCCACGGCGGCGACCAGCGCGCGCAGCGGCGAGCCGAGCGGCACCCGCTCGCCACCGGCGCCGAGACCGGTCAAGTGTCCGGTGCGGATCAGGCCGGCAATGACCAGGTGAGCGTGGGGCGCGCTGAGGCCGAACTCGGACTTGACCAGGAAGCGTTCCGCATCGATCAGGGCCACCGGCCGCTCGGGCAGCGCGGCCAGGAGCGCGGCGCCGGCCGGCCCCGGCTCGCGTCGCAGGCGATACTCGCCATACTCACCCTCGGCCAGGCCCAGCGGTAGAGCCAGTGCCTCGACCGCCTGGGTCAGTACCGAGGCGGGCGAGGCATGGACCTCACCGGGCAGCAGCAGCTCGTCGATCAGCGCGTCGACGCCGACACCGCCGGGCAGCGGCCGGCGCGGCGCGACTTCGTGCGCCCGCGGGAAAAGCCGCTCGAGCAACGACCCGGCCAGGGCCGTCAGCGCCTCGCTCAGCTCCGCCTCGGCAATCGGCCGCAGGCCGGCGGCGGTCAGGCTCTGCCCATCCTGGTAGAGCCGGCGCGCCAGCGCCGCCAGGCCGGCGCGGCGTTGCTCGGCCTCCTCGTCAAGCCGGGCGGCCAGCGCCTCGCCCAGCTTGCGGCTGCCCAGCGTTGGGTCGCCGCGGAGCAGCTCGAGGCTGGTCCACTCGAGCCACTGCTCACGTTCGGCCGCCGTCGCCTCACGCGGCAGCCAGGCGGCCAGCGAGTGCCGCCAGCGCTCATCCTCGACGCTGGCCAGCGCGGCGGCGAAAGCCTCCTGCTGCCGCTCGACCCGCTGCGGCTCGGCCAACCAGACATAGCACGCTTCGGCCAGCTCGCGCCCGGCCAGCAGGCCGGCCTGGTTGCGCAGCTCGGTGGCCGACAGGCCGGTCAGGTCGCGCAGCGCGACGAAGACCCCGCGACGGGTGTGGCGCCAGTCGATGTCGACCGCCCGCGGCCGCAGCGCCGCGGCCAGCGGAAACGCACCCTCGCCGCAGGCACCGAGCGCGATCTGGCTCAAGCGCGCGTCGCCAAGGGTCAGCGTCGCGGCAATGCTCCGCGCCCGCCGCGCGATGGTCGAGTTCAGGTCGAGCTCGAGGTCGATGCTGTAGACATCGCCCAGCGGCCCGTCGCGCGGCTCGCGGCGGACATAGTCGCCCCGCGTGCGGAGCCGCTCGAGCAGGCCGGCGACTCGCTCACCGCGGTCCTCGCTCCAGGGCAGCAGGGCGCAGGCCAGCTCGCCGGCCGGGCGCTCGAGCCCGGCCACCGCCAGCACCAGCAGCAGCTCGACCAGCCGCCGCGCGAGCGGCAGGTCGGCCTCGTCGTCGAGCAGGCTGGGCAGGTTGTGCTCATACCACTCGGCCACCCGCTCGGCGTAACCATGCAGCTCGGGGTGGCGCACCACGTCGCGGCGGAAGTGGGTCCACAGCTCATCGGGCAGGACCAGCGTCGCGGCCGGCCGGTCGAGCAGCCCGCGGCCCAGCTCGTCGCCCCGCACGCGGGTCGCGGCAAACTCGACGATGCTCCGGGTCTGGGCGAGGAACCGCTCGGCGCAGGCCTCGAGCGCGTCGAAGGCGAGCGGATGCAGCGGCCAGGTCTCGGCCAGCCGCGCCGCGGTCAGCTCGCGCGACGGCGCGGCGCCGCGCCAGTGGCTGAGCGACTGGTTGACCGCCTGGCGCAGCAGTGTCTCACTCCGGCGCGGCAGCACCTTGCGCGAGAGCACCTGCCGCGCGGCGGCCAGCGGGAGGGTCAGCCGGGTCTCGAACCGGTCCTTGATTTGCCGCAGGGCATAGTGCTCGATGGAGCCGACGTCCTCGATCTGTTTGCGCAGCGCACCGACCACCCAGAGCGGGCCGAGCGCCGCGCGCTGGCCGAGGAACTGAAGCAGCGAGGCGTCGGCCTCGCGTCCGCGCGTCGGCCGCGCCGAGAGGAACGTCGAGACCTCGTCGAGCAGCAACACCACGCCGCTGTAACCCGCCGCGGCAGCCAGCTCGTGCAGCCGCCCGAGGCGCTCGACGCGGCTCTGCGTGAAGCGGTAGGGCAGCCGCTGCTCGGTGACGAAGCGCTGCGCCAGACCGGCCGCCGCGCCGGCGTCGCGGCCGGCCAGCGCCTCCCACGGCTCGCCGGCGAAGCGATCGAGCGCCGCGCCCCAGTTCGGCAGCAGGTGCTGGCGCACCGTGGCGAGGACGAAATCGACCTCGGCCAGCGGCTCGGTGATGCCGGTGCGCCGGAGCAGCGTCTGCTCGGCGGCGCGGAACACCGCCTCCTCGAGCGAGACCGCCGGCGAAACCTCGTCGAGGGCGACGAGCACCGCCAGCCGGCGCCCGGTCGCCAGCCAGCCGGCGCGCAGGTCGACCAACTCCGGGTGGGCCGCGAACAACTCATCGCGCGCGGACGGCCACTCGGCCAGCAGGGCCAGGACAGCCAGCAGGTGCGACTTGCCGGCGCCATAGAGCCCGCTGACCAACCAGCCGCCACCCGGCTCCTGCCGAGCCAGCCCGGCCAGCACCGCCCGCACCGTGCTCAGCGCCCGCCGGTCGTCGAGGTACCAGCGCGCGACGTACTCGCGCACTTGCTCGGCGAGCGCCTCGTCGGCTTGGCCCGAACTGGCCTGCAGGTCGTCGAGCAGCGCCTCGACGCGAGCCAACTGAACCACCCGCTCGACCTCGGCGACGCGAACCACCTCGCCGACGGTGAGCACGGCCCCGCCGGCGGAGCGCGGCGCACGGGTGGGCACGCGGCGCAGCCACCCGTCATGCGCCGGATGCGCGCTGCACCAGGGCGTATCGGCCGGCTCGGCGGCCAGCTCGCCGTCGACCGCCCGCTGCTCGACCGCCCGGACCACATCGTCGCCGGCGTCGGGCTCGATCCAGACCGGCGCCGCCGCTCGGAGCAGCGACCCGCGCCGGCCCAGCGCGGCGTTGGCCCGCCGGGTGACCAGCCGGGCCAGCTCGCGGGCGAAGCCGTCGCTGGCCGACTCGACCAGCACGTCCAGCTCGCGCGGCAAGGCGCAGAAGGCCAGCACGGCAATGCCGGCCGACGCCGCCGCATCGCGCAAGGCGGCCACCGCGGCTTCGGCGGCCGCCGGCGAGGCGAACGGCGCCAACTCGCCGACGGCTTCGAGCCGCAGGCGACAGAGCGCGGGCGATGGCCGAGCGACAGGCATGGCGGCCGATTCGAGCCGTGCGGGCGAATCCTTGTTCGAATGAACCGCTCGGCGCTGGCGTTGGTAGGATCGGCACGGTAAGATCGGCCATGCCCGATTTCGATGACGATGACCGCGACGTGACGCTACACATGGGCCAGCCCGAGGAGGTGCCCAAGTGGCTGGCGATGATCCCACAGGGCTTCGCCGGCATCATCCTCGGCCAGCGGCCCTTGATGGGCGGGCCCGCCGCGGCCGAGGATGCGCGCTCGGCGCGGCGCTTCCTGATCTCGCTGATCACCATCGTGGCCAGCCTCGGCCTGTTCCTCGGCTCGCCGCTGTCGACCGGTTGGCGGATCGTCATCCTGGCCGCCATCGCCGGCGCGGCGCTCGGCGTCGAGAGTTGGCTCGAAGCGCGGCAGGAGCGGCAGATCAGCTCGGCGGTCGAGCGGTCGCGGCGCAAACTGCTCGAGAGCCGTGCGCGCGGCGTCGGCGATTCGGCGCTGAGCCGGATCGAGCCCGACGCCGAACCGACCGACCGCGAGATCTCCCGCCACTCCTGACTGCCTCGGCGCAGGAGGCGCGACGGCCGGCGCGAACGCCGCGGGCGGGGAGCACCGCATGGAGCCGTTGACGTTCGGGCTGATCGGCGCCGGCATGATTGGCCGCGCCCATGCCACCACGCTGGTCGGCATCGAGGGAGTGCAGCTCAAGGCCATCGCCGATGTCAACCGCGAGGCCGCCGACCTGCTGGCCGAAGAGACCGTCGCGCGCACGGCGACCGCCGACTACCAGAAGCTGCTGGCCGACGCCGACATCGATGCGGTGGTGATCTGCACGCCGCCGTATCTGCACCACCAGATGGTGCTCGAGGCGATTGCCGCGGGCAAGCACGTGCTGTGCGAGAAGCCGTTTGCCCACTCGGCCGCCGCGGCCGACGAGATGGTCGCCGCCGCCGAGCGGGCCGGCCTGGTGCTGGCCGACTGCTCGGCCCGCCACGCCCGGCTCAATCCGACCTACCGCACGGTCAACGCGCTGCTCGACGCCGGCCGTTTGGGCGAGGTCTACCTCATCCACCACTACGGCCGCGGCCGGCGGGGCCGGCCGGGGATCGAGTACCACCCGGCGGCGAAGTGGTTCCTCGACCGCAAGAAGGCCGTCGGCGGCGCGGCGGTCGACTGGGGAGTCTACGACCTGAGCCTGATCTGGGGCCTGCTCGGCGACGAGGTAAGCTGCGAGCAGGCGATCGGGTTCACTTTCCGCGGCGTCGACGAGGTCGACCCCGGCGCGCCGGTGTTCGACGTCGAGGAGCACGGCGGCGGGTGCCTCAAGCTGTCGAACGGCGTCACCGTGCTGTGGGACCGGGCGAGCGCCTGCCACATGGACGGCGGCAGCGAGACCCGGCTCTACGGCTCGCGCGGCGGGCTGCGCTTCGAGGCCTGGAACCGCGGCGCCGAACACCTGACCTGGTATCACGACGCGCTCGACGGCCTGCCGACCGAAACGCCGGTGCCCATCCGCGGCCAGCGCGAGCACGGCGGCGACCACCCGCACGTCGACCGCGACTTCGTCGACGCCCTGCGCACCGGCCGGCCGCCGATGATGCCCGGCAAGGTCGCCGCGCGCGTGCTCCGTGCGATCGAGATGATCTACCAGTCCGCCGGCGCAGCCTGATCGCCCCGGGGTCAGGTCCCAGGATCGCGCAGCGTGTAACGGACAGCCGCGGGATTGCCACATGAAGCACGATGTCGGGGTCTGACCCCGAGACTTGGGGCGATTGGCTCGCCGTGGCCGAGCAGCGGCTGGCCGCGGCCGGGATTGATGAAGCTGCGCTCGAGGCGACCCTGCTGATCGGCCACCTGCTCGGGTTGAGCCGCACCGAGGTGAGCTTGGCGCGAGGCGAACCGGCCGAGCGGCCCGAGCGCCTCGAGCCGTTGCTCGCCCGCCGTTGCCGGCGCGAGCCGCTGGCTTACGTGCTCGGCCGGCAGGAGTTCATGGGCCTCGGCATCGAGGTCGGCCCCGGCGTGCTCATCCCTCGCTGGGACACCGAACCGCTGGTCGAGCGCTTCCTCGCCGAGCTGCCGGCCGCCGCCGAGGTGGCCGAGGTCGGCTGCGGCTCCGGCGCGGTGGCGGTGGCGGTCGCCGTGCTGGCGCCCCAGGCACGCGTCTACGCGCTCGATTCCGACCCGGCGGCGATCGCCTGCACGCGGCAGAATAGCCTTGCCCATGGCGTGGCCGACCGGGTGGCGCCGATGCTGGGCGACCTGGCCGAGCCGCTGCTGGCCTCGGGCTTTGCCGGCCGGCTGGCGGGGCTGTTCGCCAACCTGCCCTACATCCCCAGCGAGCGCATCGCCGGTCTGGCACCGGAGGTCCGCGACTGGGAGCCGCGAACCGCCCTCGACGGTGGACGCGACGGGTTGGAGCTTTATCGCCGCCTGGCACCGCAGGCGATGCGGTTGGTCGAGCCGGGCGGCGTCATCGTGGTCGAGTGCGACCCGGAACAGATCGAGTCACTTGAGCGCATCTTCGCCGCGACGGGCTGGCTGGCATGTCGGGACGTGACCCTGGATCTGAACGGTCGGCCGCGGGGGCTGGCCATGCGCCGGGCCCGCGGCGCGTGAGCTTGGCCGACGAGGCGGGCCTGGCCGCCGCCGCGCGGGCGCTGGCCGCGGGCGAGCCGGTGCTGGTGCCGACCGAGACCGTCTATGGCATCGCCTGCCGGATCGATCGCCCGGCGGCCATCGCCGCGCTGCTGGCGGCCAAGGGGCGGCCCGACGGCAAGCCGCTGCAGGTGCTGGTCGACGGCGCTCAGTCGGCGCTCGACCTGGCGCTGGAGCCGCCGGCGGCGGCCCGGCGGCTGGCCGAGGCGCTCTGGCCCGGCCCGTTGACGCTGGTCCTCGCGGCCCGGCCCGGCACGCCGGCCGAGGTGGTCGCCGCCGATGGAACCATCGGGCTGCGCTGCCCTGACCACGCCGATCTGCGCCGGCTGCTGGCCCGCACGGGGCCGCTGGCGGCGTCGAGCGCCAACCTGGCGGGTGAGCCGCCGGCGACCGATTGCGACGCGGCGACCGCGGCGCTTGGCGCGTCGGTCGGGCTGGCCGCCGACGGCGGGCCCTGCCGCGGCGGCGTGCCGTCGACGGTGGTGCGCGTGCGAGATGAAGAGATTGAGGTGCTTCGCCAGGGCGCCGTGTCGGCCGCCGAAATCGAACGCGTCGCCGGAGGCGAGCGGTGAGTGAACTGGACCTGCGGGTGAACCTCGCGCCGTCGCCGCGGAGCCGTTGGCGGTGGGAGCACCTCGCCCTGCTCGCCCTGCTGCTGGCGCTGGCCGGCGGCGCCGGGGTGCGGCCCGAGGCGGTGCTCGAGTTCGGCCGCGCGGCAACCTGCGCCATGCTGGCCGACTACGCCGCCACCGCCGATGCACCGGCCGCCGCCGCCAGTTACGAACGCCTCCGCGCATACCGGCCGACCGACGCGCGGTACCAGGGCGCGCTGGCGTTGCCGCTGCTCGGGCTCTACACCGCCGGCGGCGACGATCGGGCCCAGCGGCTAATCAGTGAGCTGTCGGGTCGCGGCCTGCTGCTCCGCGGTGATCCCCGACTGCTCTTCGCGCTGGGCGACTATCACGCGGCGGTTGGTCGCGTGCCCGAGGCGGCGGCGATGCTCGAGGCGGCGCTGCACCGCGTCGCGCCCGGCGGCGAACTCGATTTCGAGGTGCGCTACCGGCTCGGCAGTCTGCTCGACGACGTCGGCCGCGACGACGAGGCCGAGCTGCTCTTCCTCGGCCTGGTCGACGGCTGGCCGCACCGGCCCGATGCGCTCAACGCCCTGGGCTATCACTACGCCGAGCGTGGCGAACGGCTGGACGAAGCCGAGCGGCTGATCCACCGGGCCATCCGGCTGCACCAGTGGCGGTTGTGGGAGCAGCTCCCGCCCTGGCGCGGCGACCACCTCTACACGCTGGCGCTCTACCTCGACAGCCTCGGCTGGGCGGCCTACCAGGCCGATCAGGACGATCGCGCCGAGGCGCTGCTCGCCCGCGCGGTGGAGCTGACCGCCGAGCGGCCCGACGCCGTGCTGCTCTACCACCTGGCGCAGGTCCACTACGATTCCGGCCGCGACCGCCAAGCGCTGCGCTTGGTCGAGCAGGCGCTCGGCGTCGACCCCTCGTACGGCCCCGCGCGGCGGCTCTACGAGCGGCTCGACAGCACGCTGGGCGAGCGGCAGATCATCCGCGGCTTCCCGTACGACGGCCTACCCGCCATCGCGCGCATAGTCGACCCGCGTGACCGACAGCGGCGGGCAAGTTAGGGCGGCCAGCTCCGCCTCGCTCAGCGGCTCGTCGGCCACGGCGCGCGGCTCCGCTGGGCTGTTGCGCCGCACCGGATCACCCCCGGAATCGACCCGCCAGCCGCGTGCCGCGCGCCAGCCGGGCAGCTCGACCGCCGGTGTGATCGACTCCGTCAACGAGCGGTTGACCATGAACAGGTGGATCGTCCGGCCGTCGGCGGCGAGGACCGCGGCCGCGTCGAGCCACGGCGTGTCGGCCACGGCAGGCAGCCCGTTGCGCGAGTCGGCGTCGTAGCCGGGGCCGCTCTGCTCAAGGCGAATCAGCCGCCCGCCCATCGCGTCGACCCACAGTCGACTGACGTAATATTGCGGGTCGCCGTAGGCGACTTTGCCCCATCGGCGCAATCCGCCGCCGTGCAGCAGGCCGGTGATGTTGGCCACTTTTACCATGTCGTGCCGGCGCAGCAGGGCGTTGAGCAGGCAGCCGGCATAGACCGCACCGGCCTGGTTCTGGGCGTGCGGCAGCTCGAACAGGTTGCGGTCGTCGCCGCCGGCGATGATGCCCCACTCGGTGACGGCGATTTCGATCCCCGGCCGGTGGGCTTGCGCGGCCAAGTCGCGCAGATGCGGCAGGTAGTCGCGCCAGTACCACCACGGGTGCGCGGCGATGCGCGGCCACATCTGGGCCAGGGTCTCGTCGCGCGGCATGTGGCCGGGGTGGACCAGGGGATGCTCGGAGATGCTGGTCAGCGGCACCGCGCCGTGGAGGAGCGTCTCCTGCCAGCGGTCATCGCGGTGGTTGCCGCAGGCGATCAGCTCGATGGTCGGGTCGGCGGCCAGCATGGCGGCGCTGAAGGCGTTGTAGCGGCGCAGGTTCTCGGCCGCGTCGCAGTGGCCAATCTGCCACGAGCCGTAGATCTCGTTGCCCACCTCCCACAGCCGCACGTTGTATGGCTCGGGGTGGCCGTTGGCCGCCCGCAGCGCGCCCATCGGCGTGGCCGTCGAGCCGTTGCAGTACTCGACCCAGGCGGCCGCCTCCTCGGGCGTGCCGTTGCCGATGTTGACGCAGATCATCGGCGCCGTGCCGATCAGCTCGCAGAAGCGCATGAACTCGTCGGTGCCGAAGGTGTTGTACTCGATCCCCGCCCAGGCCGGGTTGGGCATGGTGCGCCGCTGGTCATGCGGGCCGACGCCGTCGCGCCAGTGGTAGCCGCTGACGAAGTTGCCGCCAGGGTACCGCAGGATGGGCATCCGCCACTCGCGCGACAGGCGGATGATGTCGGGATCCATGCCGTCGACGGCATCGGTGGGGAAGAGCTCGAGGTTGTCCAGCTCCACAGCGCCCGGGCCGTCGAGCTCGAGCCGCACCTGAACGTCATTGCCGACGCCGTCGGGCCTCGCCAGGCTGAGGGCGAACTCGACTCGGCGCCACGCTTTGCCTGCGCGGAGGTCGACGGCGCCCAGTTCCTCGCCGTCGGGCCGGCGGACGGCCAACCGCAGGCGCGACGGGCCCTCGGCGCGCAGGTAGACCGAGCCGCGGTACTCACCGGTGCGGTGCAGCGGCAACGTGTTGCGCTGGACCAGCGCGCCGGCGCCGCCGGCGGCGAGCCGCAGCGATTGCTGGTTGACCGTCGCGTCGGGTGCGGCGGTGACGGTCAGCTCGCCCTCGACCTGCCACGGGAAGGGTGTCTGCCGGTCGAGGAAGGCGACCCACGGCTCGCGCTGGAACCAGCCCCAGGAGCGGTCGTCGAGCGGCTCAAAGGTCGGCGCGGCGAGGCACTGGGCCCAGACACCGTCGTAGATCACGCCGCCGAGATGCTCGAGGAAGTTGCCGCACAGGCGCGGATCGAGCGGCTCGTCGGCGAGCAGGTTGGTGTCGAGGCGAAGCACGGTCGGCCCGTCGCCGCGCTGATACTCGAACAGCTCGTCGGCACCGACGCCGATGGTGGCGGTGAGAAACGGCAAGAACGACAGCACGGCGCGCTCCTGCGGCGGAGTTGGCGCGTGACGGCCGGGTTCCTGCGGAGGTTGGCCGCCACCGGCCGCGAAGCTGGCTCTGGGGACGGGATCATGCGACTGCCCTTGCTGCTCAGCCTCGTCATTCTGCCGGCCGCCGGCCAGACGCTCTACGTCGCGCCCGAGGGCAGCGACGCCTGGAGCGGGCGGCTGCCGGCGCCCAATGCCGCCCACACCGACGGCCCGCTGGCCAGCCTGGCCGCCGCGCGCGACCGACTCCGCGGCCGGCCGCGCACCGAGCCGGCGACGGTCCAGATTGCCGCCGGGCAATACCGGTTGGCGGAGCCGCTGCGGCTGGGGCCACAGGACAGCCTGACCCGCTGGGTCGCCGCTCCGGGCGCGCGGCCGGTGTTCAGCGGCGGAGTGGAGATCACCGGCGTGCAGGTCACCGCCGACGGCCTGTGGCGGGCGACGGTGCCCGACGGCGTGCGGTTCGAGCAGCTCTGGGTCAACGGCGAACGGGCCACGCCGGCGCGGTCGCCGAACGAGTTCTACTACTACACCACCGAGAAGGTGACCTACGGCGCCGACCCGCTGACCGGCGAGCCGGTCGACTTATCGCGCCGCGCCTTACGCGCCCGCGCCGACGACCTCGAACCGCTGTTCGGCATGGCCGACGATGAGCTGGCCGGCGTGACGCTGGTGGCCTTTCATTCGTGGGAGCATTCCCGCCATCGCCTCGCCGCGGTCGATCCCGACACCGGCACGGTGGTCACCACCGGCCCGGCGGTCTGGCCGTTCATGCAGTGGGGCGCCGCGCAGCGGTTCCGGCTCGAGGGCTTTCTCGCCGCGCTCGACCAGCCCGGCGAGTGGTGCCTCGACCCCGACGGCGTGCTCTGGTACCTGCCCCGACCGGGCGAGGTGCCGGCCGAGAGCACGCTGGTCGCCCCGCGGCTCGAGCAGTTCGTGATCATCGCTGGTGATCCGGACCTCGGCCTGCTGGTCGAGGAGGTGTCGTTCGAGGGCCTGACCTTCGAGCACGCCGGCTGGTCGCTGCCGCCGCAGGGCAACTCCGACGCCCAGGCGAGCCACGGCATCCCAGCAGTGATCCAGGCCGATGCGGCGCGCCGGCTGAGCCTGCTCGATTGCGAAGTCCGGCACACCGGCACCTGGGCGGTCTGGTTCCACCGCGGCGTGCGCGACTCGCGGGTCGAGCGCTGCTACTTGCACGACCTCGGCGCCGGCGGGGTACGGATCGGCCAGGGCTGGAACTTCCGGCCGCTGCCCGAGGGCGAACGCACGGCGGGCAACGTGGTCGACAACTGCATCATCCACGCGGGCGGGCGCATCCACCACGGCGCGGTCGGCGTCTGGATCGGCCACAGCCCCGACAACCGAGTGACCCACAACGACATCGCCGACTTCTTCTACACCGGCATCTCGGTCGGCTGGGTCTGGGGCTACGGCGAGAGCCATGCGGTGCGCAACACCATCGACGACAATCACCTCCACCACCTGGGCTGGGGCGTCTTGAGCGACATGGGCGGGGTCTACACCCTGGGCATCTCGCCCGGCACCTCGGTCAGCGGCAACCATATCCACGATGTCTGGAGCTACGACCGCTACGGCCGGGGCGGCTGGGGGCTGTACAACGACGAGGGCAGCTCGCAGATCGTGATGGAGCGCAACCTGGTCCACGACGTGAAGACCGGCACCTACCACCAGCACTACGGCGAGGAGAACGTGATCCGCAACAACATCCTCGCCTTCAGCCGCGACGGTCAGCTCCAGCGCTCGCGGCCCGAGGAGCACGTCTCGTTCACCTTCGAGCGCAACCTCGTGCTCTGGGACGGCGGTCCGGTGTTCACCGCCGGTAGCTGGAACACGCCCTGGATCCGCGCGGCGAACAACCTCTACTGGAACCGCGCCGGCGAGGTCCGCTTCGGTGAGCTGAGCCTGGCGGAGCTGCAGGAGCAGGTCGGCATCGAGGAGGGCAGCATCGTCGCCGATCCCGGGCTCGACGACGAGTGGAATCTGCGCGACGACTCGCCGGCGCGGGCGCTCGGCTTTGAGCCGTTCGACTGGCGGCAGGCCGGCGTCTATGGCGATCCCGACTGGGTCGCGCTGGCCGGTTCGGTCGAGTATCCCGCGGTCCGGTTTGCCCCCGAGCCGTCGCCGCTGCCGCCGATGTCGGTGCGCGAAGACTTCGACCTCGCACCGCTCGGCGCCGAGCCGCCGGGCGCGGAGCTGCACCAGGAGAACCGTCGACTGGTCATGGTCACCGACGAACAGGCCGCCTCGGGTGCGCAGTCTCTCCGCGTCGCCGACACCGACGGGCTGACCTATCCGTTCGACCCGCATTTCTACTGGCGGCCCCACCACGACACGGGCAGCACCACCTGCCGGTTCAGGCTCTACTTGACCCCCGGCGCGGTGCTGTTTCACGAGTGGCGCACCTGGCCGGCTGGGCAGGACTATGGCGTCGGTCCGACGCTCTCAATCCGCGACAACACGCTGACCGTGCCTGGCCAGCCGCCCATCGCGCTGCGCGACGGGGCGTGGATTGGGTTCGAGCTTCGGTCACCCGTCGGCGGCGGCGAGGCTTGGACCCTTTCGCTGAGCGTGCCCGGCCGCGCCGCCGTCGAGCTGACCGTGCCGCTGGCGCCCGAGTTCGGTCGCCTCGACTGGCTCGGCTTCTGCAGCACGGCGACCGAGCCGACCGTCTTCTACCTCGACGACCTGGAGGTGATCCATGAGCCCTAGCCTCTGCCTGCTGCTGCTCGTCGCCGGCGGCGCCGAGCTGCGCGAGCCGCGCGTGGCGCCGGTGGCCGGCGTCAGGGCGACGCTGGTCGGCCAGACGCTGCGGTTCAGCAAGCCCGACGTCTCACGCCGCCTGGTCGCCGTCGAGTTGGTCCCGGCCGGCGACCTGGCGGCGCAGCGCAGCTTGTCGCTGCGCGGCCGGCTTGTGTTGGCCGACGGCATGGTGGCGCGGCTGGCACTGATCGCCTACGAGGCCGGCGGCGGGGCCTGGTATCGGCTCGACCCGATCCCGGTGGAGCCCGGTGCCGTCGCGCGCGGCCTGTCTCTGGCCGGGCTGCAGGAGACGGCGTTCAGCCATGATGACGACGGGGCGCTGGACTGGACGGCCGTCGAGCGGCTCTGGCTCGGCCTGGTGGTCGAGGGCGCCGGCGACGGTGTGGTCGAGGTCGAGTCGCTCGACCTGTCGACCGAGCCGTACCGCCCGACGGTGCCGCTACAGGTGACCGGCGCCTGGCGCACCGGACAGGATCCGGCGGTGACCAGCGAGCTGACTACCCGCGACGAGGAGGGTGTCGAGGTGATGCGCTACGCCTTCACCATGCCGCTCGGCTCGCACATGTACGCGCTGCCGCAGCGAGCACTGCCGGCGGGCGACGTGAGCGGCTACACTCACCTGCGGGTGACCTGGCGGGCGGCGCTGCCACCTGGGTCGGTGCGGATCCTGATCTCGGTGCACGAGACGGGCGGGGCGCAGTACATCGTCGATCCCCCACCCCAGCCCAGCGCCGAGTGGACGACCAGCGAGATTCCGCTCGACAGCCTGGTTCTCGGCGGCTGGAGCCAGGATGCCAACCAGCAGCTCGACCTGCACCAGCTGGTGGCGGTCACGGTCGGCTGCCACGGCACGGCGGCCGAGGGCGGCGAGGGCTGGATCGAGGCGAAGGAGATCGCCTTCGTCGCCCGGTGAGCCGGTGGCCGACCGGGCCGCGTGCGCGGCGTCGGCGAATCGACGCGGGCCCGGCCACGGCTGATCGATCAGTCCTCGTCGTCGTATTCGAGCTGCTCGCGCCACTCCTCGAGCCAGGCGATCGGCCGCGCCTCGCCGGCCCAGTAGAGAATGGTGTTGCAGTTCTCGCAGTTCTGCACGGTGCGCGCGAGCTGAAGCTGGCGCAGCATGTAGCGCGTCAACTGCGTGTTGCAGGCGGTGCAGACGTCCTCGGTGACCATGACCACGCCGGGATCGCCGCGCCGCCGGCGGATGGTCTCGTAGCGGTGCAGCAGCGGTCCGGTTACCGCGCCCGACTTGGCGGTGCGCTCGGCGCGGAGCGACTTCAGCTCGGCGTCGATGTCCTTGACTTCGTCGGCGAACTGGGTGCGGACCTGTTCGAGCTCCTCGGTCAGCTCGCTGACCGTGCGCTGCTCGTCCTCGGCCTGGTGCTCGAGCGGCTCAATCCGGTTCTCGAAGTCCTCGAGCTCGATCTTGATCGTATCCAGTCGGTTGGCGATCGCCTGCAGGTCGCGCTGCAGCGCCTCGGCCTCGGCCTGGGTCGGCAGCTCCTGCCAGAGCTTGTGCTGGTCGCGCTCGCGCCGCTCATCGAGCGTGTCGCGCTCGAGCCGCCGGTCGACCTGCCGCCCGCGCAACTCACCGAGCTGGCGGTTGACCTGATCGAGTCGAGCCTGCGCCCGCAGCAACTCGGCCTGCTTGGCGCTGCCGTCGTCGAGCTCGGCGCGCAGGGCGAGCAACTCGCCGATGCGCAGGTCCACCTGCTGCAGCTCGTTGAGCTTGGGCAGCTCCTCAATCAGCGTGCTGTCGTCCACCGCTGTGCTCATCCGCTCTGTCTCCAAGCCGTCGGCTCCGCCGCCTCGTCGCACACCTCGACCGTCACCTCGGCCAGCCGGTCGCGCAGCGCGCGCGCCGTCCACCGCACCGCCGGCAGCTCGGTCGCCGCGTGACCGGGGTCGATCACGCTCAGGCCCAGCCGCTCGGCCAGCAGCGCATCATGGTGCCGCACATCGCCGGTCACCAAGCAGTCGCAGCCGGCCCGCGCCGCCTCGGCCACGAACGAGCCGCCGCTGCCACCAAGCAGGGCCACCCGCTCGACCATACGCCGTGCGCCGACGACTCGCGCACCCGCCGCGCCGAGCCGCTCGATCACCCGCGCCGCCAGGTCATCGGCGGTCATCGCGCGCTCGAGCCGGCCGATCCGGCCCAGTCCCGCCCGCGCCGGCAGGTTGGCCAGCGGGTAGAGATCGTAGGCGACCTCCTCGTACGGATGGGCCGCCCGCAGCGCGGCTGTCACCGGCCCGCTCAGCCGGCTCGGCACGAGCATCTCGAGCCGCACCTCGTCCACCTGCTCGAGCCGCCCTGGCTCGCCCACCGCCGGACTGGTCCCGGCCAGTCCGCGGAAGGTGCCGCGGCCTGGCGAGCGGAACGAGCACTCGGCATAGTCACCGATCCGCCCGGCGCCGGCCTCGCTCATCGCCGCGGCGACCTGGTCGGCGTCCGCCGCGGGCACGAAGGTAACCAGCTTCAGCAGCTCGCCGGCCGGCCGTGGCCTCAGCACGCCGTCGACGCTCACGCCGAGCCGCTCGGCCAGCACGTCGCTCGTGCCCGGCGAGGCACTGTCGAGCGCGGTGTGGGTGGCAATCAGCCCGATGCCGGCCCGCACCGCCCGCCAGACCCGGCCAGACTCGGCCTCACCGGCGACCACGCGCGCCAGCGGCCGGAACAGGGGCGGGTGGAAGGCGACCACCGCCGCGCCGTCGCCGGCGGCCGCGAAGACCGCGTCGTTCAGGTCGAGACAGCAGATCACCCGCTCGACCGCCGCCCTCGCGTCGCCGACGAGCAGGCCGACGTTGTCCCACTCTTCGGCCAGGTGCGGCGGCGCGAACTCGGCCGCCGCGGCCGCCACCTCGGCGAGCGTAGTCATGCGCCGGACGCCTCGCGAGCCGGTATGTTACCGGTCGCGGCGCGGTTCGTCAACCTTCGCACCGGCGCCGCCGGCCGACGCCGGCGGCACGCGGCTCAACTCACGAAACTGCTTCGCCATGCCGTGCGACCAGGCGAACAGCGCCAACGCAACCAGCAGGCCGGCGTGCCAGGCGTGCCGGCCGATGACCGCCAGCAACACCGCCAGCGCGGAGACGAACAGCCAGAACCCGCCCTTTGCCACGTCGGGGATGACCTGGATCAGGAGGATCGCGACCAGCCAGCACGCCGGCGGTGTCAAGGCCGCGATCAGCGCCCAGCGCCGGATGCGGCCGACCTGCGCCGCCATGGCCAGGGGCAGTTCGTCGCGCGGGGGCGGCGTGGCGGGTGGCGGCTCGAGCGGATCGTCGAGGAAGCTGGTGTAGCCGCACAGCGGGCAGCGCGCGGCGCCGCGAGCGATCGAGGCCCCGCAGCGTTGGCAGATGGGCACGCGTCACTCCGACCGGCCGGCCGGCCGGTTCATTCGTCCCCGCCGTGGCGATGCCTCCGGCGATCTGCTACACTGCCCGCGTGACCAGGCTCTTGTGGCTGACGACCCTCGCTCTCGGCGGCTGCGCGCAGGCGGTCGAGTTGCGCCTGCCGGTGACTGCCGACACCGGTCTGTCGTCGCATCCGAGCGAGACCGAGTTCAACTGGGGCGCGCGGCCGGTGGTGCGGATCAAGGGCATCGAGATGATGATGCTCGCCCGCTTCGACGTCGCCCCACTCGCCGGCCAGCGGGTGATCAGCGCGCGGTTCTACCTCAAGCCCGTCCAGCACCAGTTCCGCACGCTCGGCTTTTCGACCGTCGCGGCCGAGTGGGACGAGGGCGCCGGCACCGGCGAGGCGCAGCCGACGATGAGCCGCTTTGCCGCCAACGGCACCGCGCCGTGGGGCCGGCCAGGCGGTGATTTCACCGACGTCGCCTGGACCGAGAGCGGGACCATCGTCAGCGATGGCGAGGTCCGTGACGAGGGCGACGGCTGGCTCAGCGCGCCCGTGGCGCCGGCGCTGATTGAGCAGATGGCCTGCGGCATGTCCGACGGCCTGGTGATCACCGACGAAACGGGCCAGACTCGGTCCAACAACGACGTCTACACCCGCGAGCAGAACGGCGCCGAGCCATACCTCTTGGTCGAGGCGGCGCCGGCCGAGCCGCCGACCGCCGGGCTGACGCTCCTGCGCCTCGACCCGCCGAGCCGTCTCGCGCTGATCGTCGACGCCGCCGAAGCCGACCTGCCGCGGCTGAGCCGCTCGATCGCCGTCGACGGCATGCCGCTGCCGCGCCGTCGGGTGCCCGGGCCGGTGCGCAACGCCATCCTCGAGTTCGACGATTTGCCCGCGGGCGAGCACCAGGTCGCCGTGACGGTTGGCGGTCAAACGGTGACCGAGACGATCCGCATCGCCGCCGCCACCATGCCGCCGGCCCTGGTGGCGCCGCCGCGGCCAGCCACGCCGGCGGGTCCGCTCTGGGTGGCGCCGGTGACCACCAACGTCGACCCGCTGACCGGCGACGGCGCCCAGCCGGCCGACGCGGTGCGCCTGGCCGGCGCGCGGGGCGAGGCCGTCTTTGTGCAGCTCGTCGTCCGGTCCGAGTTCCCGCCGCCGCCGGCCGAGTTGCCAGCGATCGGCGGCATCGAGCCGCGTGGTTACGCCGTCTGGTACGTCAACGCCCCCGGACCGACGGCCGAGATCCTCGTCCCGTCGGATCGACCGCGGCCGGACGAATGGCGCGACCTGCCGGGTCAGTCGTGGTGGCCAATGGTCGTCGAGCTGTCGATTCCCGTCGACGCCGAGCCCGGCGAGTACTCCGCCGCCTGGCAGTACGGCGGGCGCGAGGTGCCGGTGCGGCTGACCGTCTGGAACCACCGGCTGCCCGACGAGCTGACCTTCGACGTCTCGCTCAACAGCTACGGCCGGGTGCATGGGCAATACGGGCTGGAGGACGGCACGAGCGACGCGGTCATCGCGCTCGAACAGGCTTACCACCGCCTGGCTCACCGCCATCGGCTGACCTGGGCGCCGCTGCAGTACAGCCACCGCAGCGCGCTCGAATGGGCCGCCGGGCCGGCCCTGGCCGGCGAGGGCGCCGAAACGACCTGCGACTTTGCCGATTACGACCGCCGCTGGGGCGCCCTGCTCGACGGCTCGGCGTTTGCCGACCTGCCCCGCGCCGGCGTGCCGGTCGACCATGTCTATCTGCCCTTCTGCGAGGGTTGGCCGTCGTCGATGGAGGCCTACGCTTTCCGGCCGACCGCGACCGGCTACCAGGAGATGCTGACCGAGCACGCCCTGCTCGCGCCGCCGATTGAGCAGGCGTTCGGTCCCGCGTATGTGGCGCGTTACCAGGCCGTCGCCCGCCGCATCGCCGAGCACATCGCCGAGCGCGGCTGGACCCGCACGCGGTTCCAGGCCTACTGGAACAACAAGTACTACTACAAGGACCCGGCCCAAGGCGGGCGCGGTACCTCGTGGTGGCTGCTCGACGAACCGATGCACCGCGACGACTGGCTCGCGCTGCGCTACTTCGCCGGACTGGTGAGCCGGGCGGTCGAGCCGGCCGGGGTGCCGAACCTAGTCACCCGGATGGACATCAGCCGGCCGCAGTGGCAGCGCGACTGGCTCGACGGCGTGACCGACTTGTACGTGGTCGGCAATGCGTATTACCAGTACCAGGCACGGATGAGCCGCTGGGCGGCGGCCGAGGGCGCGACGGTCTGGACCTATGGCGCCGCGAACGAGGTCGGCCGGCCCAACCTGGAGAGCGTCGCCTGGTGCCTCAAGGCCTGGCTCAGCGGTGCCGACGGCGTGGTGCCGTGGAACAGCATCGGCACCGAGCGGAGTTTCGACGAGCCCGACCAGACGGGGCTGATGATGCCCGGAAGGCGGTTCGGCCTCGACGGCCCGCTGCCGAGCCTGCGACTGCTCGCCCTGCAGGTCGGGCAGCAGGAGTGCGAGCGGCTGGCCCTGCTGGCGGCGAAGACCGGTTGGAGCCGCGGGCAGATCGCGCTCGCCACCGCGGAGCTGCTCGATCTCGACGCCACGGCGGTGCAGCGGTTCGCCGACGATGCCGGTCAGCTCGAGTTCGCCAACCTGGATCCGGCGCGGCTCGAGGACCTGCGCTGGGCGGTGGCCGCGGCGCTGGATGGGCAATGACCATCGCCGAGCTGACTGAGCGGATGCACGCCTTCGTCGCCGACCAGGGCTGGTATGCCGCGGACTCGGCGCGGCCGCAGTTGCCGCGCAACCTGGCCGTGTCGCTGGCCATCGAGGCGGCGGAGGTGTTGGAGCAGTTTCAGTGGAACGATACACCCGACCGCGACGCGCTGGCCGGCGAGCTGGCCGATGTGCTGCTCTACCTGCTGCAGTTGGCCGACCTGTCGGGCATCGACCTGACCCGGGCGACGCTCGACAAGCTGGCCCACAACGCGACGCGGACCTGGCCGGGACACGATAATGACGACTGATCACGCCGTGGAGCTGTGCGAGCAGGTGCTGGACCGCGCTGGCGGCGACGCCGACGTGGTGCTCTCGTGCGGTACCCACGCGCTGCTGCGCATCGGCGAGAGCCAGCCGATCCAGCACGGCATCAACGAGCGCGCCTCGCTGCGCCTGCGGCTCCGGCTCGACGGCCGCTATGGCGAGGGCAGCACCGACGGCTACGCGCCCGCCGACCTCGACCGGCTCTGCGAGCAGGCCCGCCAGCAAGCCATGATGCTGCCGCCGGCGGGCGAGATCCTGCCCTCGGTCGGCGAGCAAACGCTGCTGGCGGTCTCCGCCCATCACGCCGACAGCACGCCGGCCGCCTACGACGCCGACCGACGCGCCGAGGCCGCCGAGGCGATGTGCGCCGCGGCGCGCCGCGAGGGCGCCCGTGCGGCGGGTGTGGTCGGCGTCGGCGAGCGACTCGTGGCGATGGCCACCAGCGGCGGCATGCGCGGCGCCTATCGCGCCACCGAGGTCGATCTGAGCCTGACCGTCGAGTCGGACGGCGGCAGTGGTTGGCGCAGCGGCTGGTCGCGCTCGGGCGCGGCGCTCGACCCAGCGCGGCTGGGCGAGGAGGCGTGCCAGACGGCGCTGCGCGCCCGCGACCCGCGGCCGCTGGAGCCGGGCAGCTACCGCGTCGTGCTCTCGGCCTCTGCCGTGGCAACCCTGCTGGGCTTCATCGCCCGGGGCTTCAACGCGCGGTCGGTCCGCGACGGGCGGAGTTTCCTTGCCGCCGAGGGCGACGAGCTGTTCGGCCCGCTGGTCTCAATCACCCAGAACCCCGCGCATCCCGACCTGCAGGATCAGCCGTTCGACGGCGATGGCTGGGCGCTGCGCTGTGTCGAATTCGTCCGGCAGGGCGTCGCCGCGCGGCTGATGCACGATCGCCGCACCGCCGCTGAGATGGGCGCCGAGGCGACCGGCTGGGCCGGCGGCGGCCGGCTGCTCAACGGCGCCTGGCCCAGCTCGCTGGTCATGGCCGGCGGCGAGGCGAGCGACGACGAGCTGCTCGCCGCCTGCGGCGACGGCATCTACGTCTCGCGGTTGCACTACACCAACTGGCTCAACGAGAGCGATTGCAGCATTACCGGCATGACCCGCGACGGCACCTTCCGCATCCGCGACGGCAAGCTGGCCGAGCCGCTGACCAACGCCCGCATCGCCCAGTCGCTGCCCGACCTGCTGCGCGGCATCATCGCTCTCGGCACCGCTCAGCGCTGCCACGGCTGCGTCGCCCCGGCGCTGGCGTCGAGCGGCCTGACCTTCAGCAGCGCCACCTCGTTCTGATGGCCGGCGAGCGGATTGGTCGAGTGCTCTGCGCCGACCGGGCAGTCGGCGAGCTGCCCTGGCTGCGTGGCGCGCTGGCCGAGCTCGGCTGCGCCGTCGAGGTGGCCGACCACGCCGAGGCGGTGCTCGACCGCGTTGCCGCGCTGCGGCCCGAGCTGGTCCTGCTCGGCGGCGAGCTGCCCGGCATGAGCGGGCTCGAGGTCTGCCGCCGACTGACCGCCGAGCCGGCCACCGCCGGCGTGCCGGTGCTGCTGATTGCGCCGCGGGCCGACGACCGACTGCACGCCGAGGCCCTGGCCGCCGGCGCGCTGGCGGTGCTCGGCCCTGGTGGCACGCGGCCGCTGCTCGTCGCCCGGCTCGCCTCGGCGCTGGCCTGGCGACGGCGCTTCGCCGCGGTCGAGCAGCGGCTGGACAGCCTGCGCGATGTCGCCGCCCGGCGCGACTCGATGGTCAGCCTGACGCTCAACGACTGCGACACCATGCTCGACACGGCCGACCGCGCGCTGTCGGTGCTCGACGTCGATAGTGCCGGCCTCAGCTTCGAGCAGCGACGCTACGTGCGGGTCGCCCGCGGCGAGGTGCGCGCGGCCGAGTCGGCGGTGCGCACGCTGCAGGCCGTCCGCGCCATCGAGGCGGGCGAGTGGGAGCTGCGCCCAGCCGCCTGCGACCTCGGCGCCGTGCTCGACCAGGTGGTGGCGCAGATCACCGCCGAGTCGGGCGCCGAGCCGGCGCTGACCGCAAGCTGCGACGCCGGGCTCGAACTGGTGGCCGATGCGCGGCTGCTGGCGCACGGGCTGGCCTCGCTGGTCGTCCACGTCGCCGCGCGGGCCGGCGTGGCGGCGAGCCTGTCGATGGTCGGCATGGCGCGGCCGGCGGGCGGCGCCGCGGTTCAGGTCGGCGCCAATGCGCGCCTGCGCACCGTCGACGCGACGCTCGAACCGGTGGCCACGGCGCTGCAGTTCACCCTCGCCCGCATGGTCGCCGAGTTCCACGGCGGGCGGATCGAGACCGCCGAGGACCGCCTGACCTTCCTGCTGCCGGCCGAACCGCCGCGCGGCGCGCCGCCGTCGAGTCAGGTCAGTAGGGGCGAACCAGGGGCGGCAGGGCCAGGATCAGCAGCAGCACCTGAAGCGGCTGCGCTGCTAGCGGCCAGAGCCGGTCTGCCCGCTCCACCGCGGCCGCCGCGGCTGATGCCGCCAGCAGCGGGTTCATGAACAGCCACAGCCGCTCGGTCTCGGCCCGCACCGTGCCGCTCAGGTCGAGCAGCAGCAGCACCGCGGCCAGCGCCCAGCCGAGCCGGCCGGCGGTCGACGCGAACCCGCCGCGGACGATCCCCTCACCGGCGATCAGGCAGACCGGCAGCCCGACGAACGCCGCATAGTCGACCAGATTGAACAGCAGCCAGGGCAGATACTCGCGGTAGCCGATCCCACCGCCGCCGTGACGGTGCAGCTCGAGCGCCTGCTGGAAGACCGTCCAGACGGCCAGCCCGCCCAGCGCCGCCGCGCCGAGGGCGAGCAGCGCGCCGGCGGCCAGACAGAGCAGCAAGCCGGCGGCGCGGGCCGGGCTCAGTTCGCCCGAGCGGAGCGTGAGGAGCAGGTAGGCCAACCCGAGCCCGGCCATCGGCGCGGCGCCGAGCGAGACGAAGCCGGCCAGGCCGAGCGCCACGCCGGCGGCGAGCGCCCAGAGCCAGCCGCGACGCGCGTCGCGCGCGGCCCAGACGAGGCCGACCAACGACCAGGCGCCGAGCGCCATGAGCAGCCCGTCGAGCGAGAGGCGGTAGAGGACGACGTTCGGCATCAGCGCCAGCAGCGCCGCGGCCAGCACCCCGGCGCGCCGGTCGCCGTCGGCGGCGCCGAGCAGGTAGGTCGGCACCACGGCGGTGGCGGCGAGCAGCGAGATGAACAGCGCCGACCAGAGCGCCGCGGGCATGTCCTGCGTGGTCAGGCTCGGCGGCACGTTGGGATAGGCGGCAATCTCGAGCCGCACGTCGGCGGTGCCGCCGGCGCACTTGCGGATCAGCCAGGTCGAGACGGCCTGCGCGCCGGGCAGTCGGTAGGCCCGCAGCGCCAGCCAGTAGACCATCACCGCGCCGGGCGGATGGGTGCTCAGTTTGCCGGTGTCGCGGCGCTGCAGTTCGTCATAGCCGGCGAGGAACCAGCCGACATCGTCGACCTCCAGCGCGGCGACGAAGTAGCCGTTGGAGATGCTCGAGCAGGTCGAGGCGACGCTGTTTACCACCCATCCGCGCCGGCCGAGCCCGGCCTCCGAGGTCTGCATCAGCCCGGCCGAGAGCAGCCCGAGCAAGGCCACCGCCAGCCAGGCTCGGCCGGCGCCGAGCCCCGGCCGGCGGGCCAGCCACCAGACCGGCAGGCCGAGGCCCAGGATGAGCAGCAGCGAGGGCAGCGCGGCGGTGGCCGGGTATGGCGCGCCCGGCGGCGGGGCCAGGGTCCAGCCGAACGGCACGGCCAGATCGAGCCGGAAGCGGATCAGTGCCAGGCCGAGCAGAAGCACCGCGAGCAGGGCGACCTGGACGCGGATCCCGCGCCAGGGGGCAGGCTCAGTAGATGCCTTCAAGCTGGTCGAGATAGATCGCCCCGCTGTTCTGCACCTCGGGCCGATGCTGCACCAGGTAGATCGACTTCCAGGTGATCGGCCGCGGCACTTCCGGGCCGATGACCACGCTGCAGCGCGCCCAGTAGTGGTCCCAGTCAAGCTCGGGTGCCAGCGTGACCACGTGTTCGTTACCCTCGCCGTCGAGGAACGAGCCGCGCAGCCAGTTGCGGCTCCCGTCGCCGAAGACCCAGACCGAGACCGCCCGCGCCCAGCCGATGCTGACCGGCCCGCCGGCGTTGTCGGTGAACAGCGCATAGACCGCCCGCGTGGCCTGCGTGCCGGTGAAGTCGTAGCGCAGCTTGACGCTCGCGCTGCCCTGCAGCTTCGGCTCGAGCACCGTCGAGACGTTGCCCGACAGGTCGCGCGGGAAGACGCGCCGGCGCCAGTGCAGGTCCGACTCGAAGCCGTCGATCAACCGGCGCTCGCCCTCCGGCAGCTCGGGCTTGACCCACGGAATGCCCGCCGACGGCGGATCGACCGCCGGGTTCTCAATCTCCGGTTCGGACGGCTCGGTCGGTTCGTCCGGCGGTTCGGTCACCGTCGGTCCGGTCGGTTCGACGGTCGTGCCGCCCGGGGGGGTGACCGGCGGCACATCGGGAATGTCGGGCAGCAGCCCACCGCCGCGGCGCTGAATGCGCACCGGCACGCTCTGCGTGCGGCCGGCGTGGCGCGCCGTCAGCGTGCCGGTCCCGGCGCGCGTGGCGCTGAACCGGCCGGTGGCGTCGACGGTGCCCAGCTCGGCCGGCTCGACCCCGAACTCAACCGCGCCGATGGCCACCGGCTGCTCAACACCCTCGGCATCGGCGCTGGTGATGACCAGCTCGACACTCGCACCCTCGACCAGATTGAGCTCGGGCGGGGTGACCAGCAGCCGCCCGCCGGTCGGCTCGGCCGGCGCGATCGGCGGCGCGGGACCCGAGGCGACGACCGGCGACTCGGGCAGCGGCGCGGTGGTCAACGGGCCGGTGGTGAAGATCAGGATGGCGTTCGACAACCCACGCTCGCGTCCGTCGCTTGGCCGGCTGATGATCCGGTCGCGGGCAAACAGCGTCGTCGCGCCGCCGCTGTCGAGCGACATCGCCTCGCTGCAGCCGAGGTCGACCAGGACCTGCGCCAGCTCTTGGCAGTCGACGCCGGCGCTGTACCCCGCGGCGCGGCCGTCGACGGCGACCAGGTAGAGGTCCCGGTCGTTGAACCCAATGGCCGACCGCGGCTGCCGGCCGGTGGCGGCGATGACCCCGAGCTGCTCCTGCTCGGCTTCGATGCTGACCTGCCCGCCGCGGACCAGGCGCGGGCCGGCACCGACCGCCGCGGTCACCTCACCGAGGGCGGGGGTCAGCTCAAACCGGAACCGCACCGTCTCGCCCAGGGTACGGGCTTTAAGCCAGGCTTCGGCCGGTCCGCTGCCGGCCAGCACCACGCCGTGGGACGGAATCTCGACGTTGACCCGGCCGTCGACCATCGCTTCGACCGTGCCCTGGTAGTCGGCGTTCGGCCGCAGGAACTCACCCTCGGCGAAGACGCCCGAGAGGACCACCTGCTGGCCCGCCTCGACCTGCCGCGTGGCGCTGTGGAAGCGGCTGGTGTAGAGCACCAGTTCGCCGGGCAGCCGCCGGCGGTTGAGGCCGTCGAGCCGCTGCGCCGCGCCGCCGGCGCCGCCGGCGGTGCCGCGCAGGCCGACCAGCTCGATCCGCGGCGGGCCGTCGGCGACGAAGCAGACGGCCGAGCGGGGCGTCGGCCAAGGGTCGCAGATCAACTCACCGCCGGCGATCAGCAGGCCGACCGGCGCGCCGCGGTAGGGATCGTCGCCGGCGAGGGCGAAGCCGCCGTCGATCGCAGCGGCGACGGTGCCGCTCGCGGCGGCGACGATCTCGCTCAGCGGTTCGAGCTCGAGCACCCGCCGGCCGGCCAGGGCGGTGTCGATTCGCAGCCCGGGCTGATCGAGCGCGGCCTTGATGATGTGGACCACCACCGGTCCGGGCCGCACCTGTCGCAGGTAGCCGACGCCGGGTGCCAGCGGTGTCTCGACGGCGGGCGCCTCGGCGGCGATCGGGGCCGCAGCGAGGAGGATGGTCAGTGCCACGGCGCGGACTGGTTTCACCGGCTGCTCCCGCGCGCCCGAGGTCGGGGCGAACGGACGGATTATGACCGCTGCCCGCGGCGGTGTCAAACCTCCGCAACATCGCCAGCAGGCGCGGCCGATCCGCTCTCCGAGCGGGATGGTGCTCGATTTGCCCGACCGCCGGTGGTGTGCTATACTGCCTCGCGGACGGTCCTGGGCAGTGCCTGAGCGTGGGTTAGCCCGCGCTTTTGTTTTCTGTCGGAGGCGGTATGGCGCCACCAGCCGACAAGTCGGCGCCCGACTGGGCGCAGATCGAGGCCGACTTCGCGGCGTTGTTGGCCGCCGACGGCTATGAGCTGGTGCTCTGCGACGTGCGCGCCGGCCGCGGCGCGATGGTCCAGGTGGCGGTCGATCATCGCGACGCGCCGGGGACCATCACGGTCGACGAGTGCGCCGAGGTGAGTCGCCGGCTGAGCCGCTACCTGGACCGCCTCGATCCGATGCGCGGCGCGTATCGGTTGCTGGTTTCGTCGCCCGGGGTCGATCGGCCCCTGGCGCGCTGGACGGCGTGCGAGCGGGCCGTCGGCCGGCAGGTCAAGGTGACCTACCGGCGCGATGGGGCCAAGGCGACCGTCACCGGCCGCCTGACCGAGGCCGCTGATGAGCTGCTGCGGGTGGAGGTGGAAGACAGCAGCATGGTCATCGCCTGGCCGGAAGTGGTGAAAGCGAACGTGGTCTATGACTGGGGCGACTGAGCCCGGTCGCGGTGGTGGAGGTGCGCATGAACGGCAACTTGACGGAAGCGCTGCACCAGCTCGCGCGCGAGAAAGACATTCCGTTCGACGAGCTCGTCGACACCCTTCAAAAAGCGATTGCCGCCGGCTACAAGAAGCACGTCGGCACGCTGGCCGAAGTCACCGTCGAGCTCGACGAGTCGTCGTTCTGTCAGTTTCGGGTTTTCGCCGCCAAGGTCGCCGTCGAGACGGTCGACGATTCGGACACGCAGATCAGCCTGCGCGAGGCGCGGGAGATCGACCCGGAGACCGAGGTCGACGACGTGATGGAGATCGACGTCACGCCCGACGACTTCGGCCGCATCGCGGCGCAGACGGTCAAGCAGGTCATGGTTCAGGGCATCCGCGAGGTCGAGCGCAAGCTGGTCTATGACGAGTACATCGACCGCGTCGGCGAAATCCTGCCGGCCACCGTGCAGCGGACCGAGCGCGGGAACGTGATTGCCAATCTGGGCAAGGCCGAGGCGATCCTGCCCCGCAGCGAGCAGATGCGCGGCGACGACTACCGGTTCGGCGACCGGCTCGAGGTCTACATTCTACGCGTCGACGAACTGGGCCGCACGCCGGCGGTGGTGGTCTCGCGCAGCCACCCCAACCTGCTGCGCCGGCTGTTCGAGCGCGAGGTGCCCGAGATTCACGACGGCGTGGTCGAGATTGTCAGCCTGGCCCGCGAGGCGGGCGTGCGCTCGAAGGTGGCGGTGGCCAGCCGCGACGGGAATGTCGACCCGGTCGGCGCCTGCGTCGGGCATCGCGGCAGCCGCGTCCAAGCGGTGACCAACGAGCTGGGCAGCGAGAAGATCGACATCATCCGTTATCATGAGGATCCCAAGGCCTACATCGGCGAGGCGCTCTCGCCGGCGCGGATCAGCCGCGTGGCGATGACGCCCGACGGGACGGCGGCGACGGTGGTGGTGCCGGACGACCAGCAGAGCCTGGCGATCGGCCGCAACGGTCAGAACGTGCGGCTGGCGGCACGCCTGACCGGCCTCAAGCTGGACATTCGGAGCGAGACGCAGATCGCGCTCGGCGACGACCCGAACGCGCCGCAGCCGGCGCAGCCGGAGACCGCGGGCGGTCCGGGATGAGCCGCCGGCAGCCGCCGCGGCGGACCTGCACGGCGTGCCGCAAGACGGCGGCGAAGCGCGACCTGGTGCGGATTGTGCGCGGGCCGGACGGGTTGGTGCGAGTTGACTGGAGCGGGAAGGCGCCGGGGCGCGGCGCCTATATCGGGCCGGCGCAGGAGTGCCTGCGGCTGGCGCTCGAGCGTGGAGCGTTGGAGCGGTCGCTGCAGGTGACCATCGACGACGAGACCCGCCGGCAGCTCGCGGCGGAGTTGTACCGGAAGCGACCGAGCTGCCCGTTGCGCGAGGAGGACACCATGACTCCTGACGCATGAGCCCAGCGCGGAGAAGTCGAGGATCGTATGGCGCAAGAGACAGTAGCAGAGCTGGCCAAAGAATTCAGGATGACCGTCGGCGAGGCGGTCGAGGTGCTCAACGGCCTCGGGGTCGAGGTCGATTCAGGCACCAGTCCCGTCGAGGAGGCCGACGCGGAGATCTTCCGCGAGCTGATCAGCGAGGAGCGGCGGCAGAACCTGCAGCTCCAGCGCAAGATCAAACGCGAGCGCACCGGCGACCTGCTCACCGGCGATGTCCGCGCCGACGAGCGTACCGCCGAGGAGATCGCCGCCGATCGGCTGGCCGCCGACACCTCGGCCATCGAAATCGACGAGCTCGTGCCACTGCGCCAACTGGCCGAGCTGTGCAAGATCGATCCCGGCGAGTTGATGTTCACCCTCCAGGCCGCGGGCAAGCCGGCGACGATCAACACCCGCTTCCCCGCCGCCGAGGCGATCGACCTCGCCGCACAATACAGCGTCCGCCTGCGACCGCGGGCGAGCCTGCGGGTGGCCGAGACAAAGAGCGGCAAGCAGCGCACCGCCGGCACGGTGCCGGCGCCGCCGGTGGTGACCATCATGGGCCACGTCGACCACGGCAAGACCACCCTGCTCGACTGCATCCGGCACGCCAACGTGGTCGACAGCGAGGCGGGCGGGATCACCCAGCACATTGGTGCCTACCAGGTCGAGCACCGGGGCAAGCTGATCACCTTCATCGACACGCCCGGCCACGAGGCGTTCACCGCCATGCGGGCCCGCGGCGCGCAGGTGACCGATATCGTCATCCTGGTCGTCGCGGCCGACGACGGAGTCATGCCGCAGACGGTCGAGGCCATCAACCACGCCAAGGCGGCCGAGGTGCCGATCATCGTGGCCATCAACAAGATGGACATGCAGGGCGCCGACCCGAGCCGGGTCAAGCAGCAGTTGCTCGAGTACAGCCTGATCTGCGAGGAGTTCGGCGGCGACGTGATGACCGTCGAGTGCTCGGCTCTGCGCGGCGAGGGCGTCGACGAGGTGCTCGAGGCGGTCCTGCTCACCGCCGAGTTCCACGAGCTGACCGCCAACCCGCGGCTGGTGCCGAGCGGCACGGTGATCGAGGCGCAGGTCGACAAGGGCCGCGGGCCGGTGGCGACCATCCTGGTCCGCGACGGCACGCTCAAGCAGGGCGACGCGCTGGTCATCGGCCGGAGCTACGGCCGGGTGCGCAGCCTGCTTGATTTCACCGGCAAGTCGATCAAGTCGGCCGGGCCCTCGACCCCGGTGCAGGTGGTCGGCCTGAATGAGGTGCCCGAGGTGGGCGACCCGTTCGCCGTGGCCAAGGACGAGCGCCGGGCGCGCAAGCTGGCCGACGAGCGGCTAGTCGAAATCGCCGAGGAGGTCGACTCCGAGGCGGCCGCCGGGGCCTCGCTCGAGGAGCTCTTCGCCGCCGTGCAGGCCGGCGCGGTCGACAGCTTCAACGTGGTGGTCAAGGGTGACGTGCAGGGCTCGGTCGAGGCGATCTGCCACAAGCTCGAGCAGCTCACCAGCCCCGACGTTAGGGTGACGGTCAAGCACTCGGGCGTCGGGCCGATCACCAAGACCGATATCGACCTGGCCAAGACCACCGGCGGCGTGATCATCGGGTTCAACGTCTCGGTCGAGCCGCAGGTGCGCAAGCTGGCCGACGACGAGCGGGTCGAGATCCGCCTCTACGCGGTGATCTACCACCTGCTCGACGACGTGCGCCAGGCCCTCGAGGGCATGCTTGCGCCGGAGTATGTCGAGCGGATCGTCGGCCATGCCGAGGTGCTGCAGTTGTTCAAGATCTCGAACGTCGGCACCATCGCCGGCTGCCGGGTGACCAACGGTCGCATGCGCCGCGGCGCCAACGTCCGCGTGCTGCGCGGCGGGCAGCACGTGTTCGACGGCAAGCTCGAGAGCCTGCGGCGGGTCAAGGAATCGGTCGCCGAGGTGGGCGAAGGACTGGAATGCGGGATGTACCTCTCGAACTACAGCGGCTATGCCGTCGGTGACGTGCTCGAGTGTTACACCGTCGACGAGATTGCCCGGACGCTCGACGTCTGAGCCCACGGACCGCGCCGCGGTCCGGCCAATCATGCACATCGGCATCCTGACCCTCGAGCTGCGCCTCGACGGCTGCCGCTCGCTGAAGGAGAAGCGGCACGTAGTGCGCGGCTTGGTCGACCGCCTGCGCCACACCTTTGGAGCGTCGGTCGCCGAGGTGGCCCACCAGAACAGCCACACCCGCGCGCAGATCGGCGCGGCGCTGGTCTCGGGCGACCGCAAGCTCGCGGCGCGCATGGTCGAGCAGATGATCGACTTCGCCGAATCGAACTGCTCGGCCGAGATTGTGCGCATCGAGAGCGAAGTGCTCACCGGCGAGCCGATGGGCGACGAGGACTGAGCAGCCGCAGCGGCGCCCGCCGCGGTCCATTCGGCGCTGTCCGGTAGGGCGCTTTCGCCGAAAGCGCGGGCTACCAGTCGGCTCTAGCTAGAAGCTGACCCTCGCTCGGCGCGCTCGGCGAGCGCGCCCTACCGAGGCGGTACGTACTGCGCGTCGGCGTTCAGTCGATCACCCGCCGCGACAGGAGCAGGCCGGCGATCAGGCCGATGGCCGTGCTACTCCAGGCCCAGACGATGGTCAGGCTGCCGGTCTCGGCCAAGCCGGTGGTGGCGTTCCAGACCACGTAGTAGGCCATGACCAGCCCGATGCCGAGGCGAAAAGTCTCCTCGGAGCGCGCCGACCGCTCGGGCCGCACAGCCAGCGGCGCGCCCATCAGCGCAAACAGCAGGCAGCTCGCGGCCAGCGTCCAGCGCCGGTGGAGGTACATCCGCACGCGCGCTGCCTCGGACGACGGCACGCCGTGTTCGCGATCATACTGAATGCGCCAGCGAATGCGGCTGAAGGTCAGGTAGTCTGGCTTGTCGGTGGCGGCGTCGGCCAGCTCGCGCGGCGGTCGGTCCATCCGCAGATGGAGGTCGAGGCCCAGTCCGGCCAGCAGGCGCTCGAGTTGCTCGACCGTCCAGGCGTCGAACTCCCACACCGCGGGCAGGCCGTCAGGCCGCAGCACCTCCAGGCGACCATCGCGCAGCAGCCAGTGCGCGAGAGTCTCGTCCCACAACGCGTCGGCGGCGGTGATCTCGATCTGCTTGCGCGTGCCGTCCCAGACGGTGAGTTGCGGCAGCGCCATGCGTCGGCGGCCGGCGTCGACCTCCGCCGCGGCAAGGGTTACCCGCTGCGGGCCGTCGCGGCGGTCCAGGCGAACAAAGACCTCCTGCCGCGTCCCGCGCGCGGCTTGGACCAGCTCGTCGGCGCCGCGCCGGAAGGCCGCCATGCCGGCCGGACCGGCCCACTCCTGAACGAACAACTCGACGGCGGCCACGCATCCGGCAAAGGCCAGGATGGGCACCATCAGCCGGCGGAACCCGACGCCGGCGCCAATGATCGCGGTATACTCGCTGTCGCGGCAAAGCCGGCCGAGCGCGACGACGGTGGCCAGACCAACCGACATCGGCAGCGTGTAGCCGAGCGCCCAGGGGAAGCGATAGAGCATGAGTCGCAGCACCGGCCATGCCGGCAGGTGCTCGCGCGAGACCATCTGCACCGCCTCGGTCAGCGCCTGCGTGCCGAGGAAGAGGACCACCAGCACGGCTTGGGCGAGCAGGAACGGCGTCGCCACTTCGCGGACGACATAGCGGTCAAACCGCGTCGGACCGCGCCGCGCCATGAGCCACCCCTAGTCGATCACCCGCCGCGAGAGGAGCAGGCCGGCGATCACCCCAAATACGCTCGTGCTCCAGGACCAGAGAACCGGCGCCTGGCCGCGCTCGGCGATCGCCGTGGTCGCGTTCCAGGTGACATAGTATACCGCCACCAGCGCAATCCCGAGGGCGAAGGCGCCACCGAGCGACGCGCCCCGCTGCGGGCGGACCGCCAGTGGCGCGCCGACCAGCGCGAAGATCAGCGCGCTGGTGCCCAGCGTCCAGCGCCGATGCAGATACATCTGCACCCGGCCGATTTCGTTGGCCGGCTTGCCGGCGGCGATGTCGGCCTCGATCCGCTGGCGGATCTGGCTGTAGGTCAGATAGTCCGGCTTGTTCGTGGTCTCGATGCTCAGCTCTTCGGGCGACTTGTCGAACACAATGCCGGCGTTGATCCCCTGCGCGCGCAGGTAGCGCGTGATGTCGGCGACGGTGACCGAATCGAAGCTCCAGTACGGGTAGTAGTCCTTGTCGGCGGCCGACAGGATCACTCCGTTGTGCAGCATCCAGCGGCCGGTGGTCTCGTCCCAGGTGCCGGTCTTGGCCCAGATCGAGGCCTTCTTGTGGCCGTCTTCCCAGATGTCGAGCGCCGGATCCTTCAGGACGCTCTGGGTCAAGTCGAGTTCGGCGGCCGAGAGCGTCACCCGCTGCGCCGACTCGTAGGGGTTGAGCCGCAGGTGCGGCTCGAAGATGGTCCCGCTGGTCGCCCGGATGAGGTTCAGCTTGCCCATCTCATAGGCCATCATCGCCGACGGGCCGGCCCACTCCTGGATCCAGACCCCGAGCCCCGAGACGAGCAGGGCGAAGGTCGTGATCGGGAACATGATCCGCCGGTAGCTCATGCCGCCGACGATCATGGCGGTGTACTCGGTGTCCTTGCACAGCCGCCCGATGGCCAGAATGACCGCCATGCCGGTCGACATCGGCAGGGTCCAGCCGACGGCCCAGGGGAAGCGGAGCAGCATCAGCTTGAACACGCCCCAGGCGGGCAGGCCCTGGCGGGTGATCAGCTTGACCGCCTCGGTCAGCGCCTCGGTGCCGATGAACATCACGGCCATGATGATCTGCGCGTAGATGAACGGCACGGCCACCTCGGCGAAGAGGTAGAGATCGAGCCGTTTCGGCCAGCGCCGGGTGGTCATAGCCGGAAGTCCTGGCCGAGGTACTTCTCGCGCGCCAGAGGGTTGTCGGCGATGGCCGCCGCGCTGCCCTCGAGCAGGATCCGGCCCTCGGCCATGATGTAGGCGCGGTCACACAAGCTCAGTGTCGCCTGCGGGTTGTGGTCGGTCAACAGCACCCCGAGCCCGAGCCGCTGGCGCAGCTCGTGGACGATGTCGCGAATCTCGCTGACGTGCAGCGGATCGACGCCGGTGAAGGGCTCGTCGAGGAGCAAGAACCGCGGCGCGGTGGCCAGTGCACGGGCGATCTCGGTGCGCCGCCGCTCGCCGCCCGAGAGCGTGGTCGAGATCTGGTCGCGCACCGGTTCGATGTGGAACTGGCGCAGCAACTCCTCGCGCCGCTCGCGCCGCTGCTCGGCGCCGATTGGCTGCAGCTCGAGGATGGCGTCGAGGTTCTCCTCGACGGTCATGCGCCGGAAGACGCTCTCTTGCTGGGCCAGGTAGCCCATGCCGCGCCGCGCGCGGAGGTGCATCGGCACGCCGGTCAGGTCGTGCTCGTCGAGCAGCACGCGGCCGGCGTCGGGGCGCACCAGGCCGACGACCATGTAGAAGGTGGTCGTCTTGCCGGCGCCGTTCTGGCCGAGCAGGCCGACGATCTCGCCCTCGCGGACCGAGATGCTGACCTCATCGACCACGCGCTTGCCGCGGTATTGCTTGACCAGCTCGTCGGTCCGCAGCAGACCGTTCGGGGCGGGCGCCGGCTCGGCTGTCGGGGTGGTCGGCTCGGTCATTGCGGCGGGCCGGGCTCTTCGTCGGCGGGCCGCTCGCGGAGGTGGAGATCGAACGTGACAGTGTCGATGTCGAGGCTCATCTGCGTCGGCGCCTCGAGACCGTTCTCCTCGCTCGGCTCGAGGCGATCGACGAACCGGCCGGTGACCCGCTGCTCCGGCGAGCCGATCAGGTGCAGGATCTCGTCGGTGGCGCTGTACTCAATCCGCAGGCAGTCGGCCACCACCGTCTGCGTCCGGGCCGCCTCGGCGTCGGTCATGCTGCCGTCGATGTGCACCGAGCCGGCGGCGAAGAACTTCAGCACGGTCCGCTCGCCCTCTTCGGTGTCGCCCGCCACAACGGTGATCTTGTCGGCGTCGAGGGTCACGTCGGCTGCATTGGCGCCGAGCCGGCGAACGACGATGTGCGCCTGGCCCTCGAGCTCGACGACGAACCGCCCGCCCTCGACCGAGTAGCTGTTCGCCTGGGCCGCGCGGACCTCGCCGGTCAGCTCGTCATTGCCGGCGGCATAGGCGGCGGCGGCGATGATGGTGGCCAGGAGCGCAGCGGCTCGACGCATCAGGACCTCGCTTCAGGTCGGATAGACCTGCGCACCGTAGATCTCGACCGAGTCGACCACGGCGATGATGGCCGTGTCGACCGGCATGTTGCCGGTCATGTCGGTCAGGCGGGCGCTCGAACCCGCGACGGTGAGCACCAGCTCGCCGGTACGCGCGCCGACGCCGACGGTATCGACCGCGACGGTGAAGGTCGCTTTCGGCTGCATGTCGGTCGGGTCGACCTCCTGCACGATCAACAGCTTGCTGCCCACCAGCGTCTCGGTCTTCTGGGTGGCGACGACGGTCCCCACGACCTTGCCCAGCCGCATCCGGCAGCTCCGACCGCCGGCATTGTACTAGCGCCACCGCGACGATGCAACGGCCAGAAAGGGCGTCTGGCGCTAGTTCATCGCGGTCGTTGACAGATCGGCCGGTGGCCGATACCATGCCGGTTCGCATTCTCTATCGCCGTGCCGGGAGCAGTCTGATGTACGCCGTGATCGAGGCGGGTGGGCAGCAGCACTTGGTGGAGCCGGGGCGTTACATCACGCTCAACAAGCTGCCGGTCGAGGTTGACGGCGAAGTGGTCTTCGACCGCGTGCTGCTGGTCCGGCCCGACGACGGCGAGATTGTCGTCGGCACGCCGACGGTGGCCGACGCGGTGGTTACCGGCTCGGTCCGCCGCCAGTTCCGCGGGAAGAAGATCCACGGCTTCAAGTACAAGGCGAAGAAGGGCTACTCGCGCCGGTGGGGCGCGCGGGCCGACCTGACGCAGGTGACCATCGACCAGATCACCGTCGCCGGCCGAGTCTACACCGCCGAAGAGGGCGCCGAGCCGACGCCGATGCCGGCGGCCGAGGAGCTGCTCGACGAGGTGCTCGCCGCCGAGGAGCCGCTCGAGGAGCTCGAAGACGAGCTGGCCGCCGAACCGCTCGAGGCCATTGACGAGTTCGAGGACGAGCTGGACGAGGACGAGGAGGAGTAGCATGGCACACAAGAAGGGCATGGGCTCGACCCGCAACGGCCGTGACTCGAACGGCCAGCGGCTGGGCGTCAAGCGCTACGGTGGCCAGGTCGTCCGCGCCGGCAACATCCTCGTCCGCCAGCGCGGCAGCAGAATCATGCCCGGCCTGAACGTCGGCATCGGCAAGGACGACACCCTCTTCGCCCTGGTTGACGGCGTGGTGCAGTACGAGACGATCCGTCGCGGCGGCGGCCGGCGGCGGCGCTGCGTGGTCGAAGCGGCGGAGTCGGCCGCCGCCGACTGACATGGCCCAGTTTGTCGACCAGGCCCTGATCGAGCTGCGGGCCGGGTCCGGCGGCGACGGCGCGTCGCACTTCCGGCGTGAGAAATACGCCCCCCGCGGCGGCCCCGACGGCGGCGACGGCGGGCGCGGCGGCAACCTCCTCCTGCGCGTCGACCCCCACCTCCGCACGCTGCTCGAATACCAGTTCCGCCACCGCTTCGTCGCCGCCGACGGGCAGCCCGGCGGGACCAACGATCGCACCGGTGCCGGCGGCGACGATATCGTGCTCGCCGTGCCGCTCGGCACGCTGGCCTACGACAACGCCACCGGCCGGCTCCTGGCCGACCTGTCCGAGCCGGGCCAGGAATGGCTCGCCTGCCGCGGCGGGCGGGGCGGCATGGGCAATGCGCGGTTCGTTTCGGCCACGCACCAGGCTCCGACGCTACGCGAGCGCGGCGAGCCGGGCGAAGCCGTGACGCTCCGGCTCGAACTCAAGCTCCTAGCCGACGCGGCGTTGGTCGGCTATCCGAATGTCGGCAAGTCAACGCTGATCGGCCGGCTCTCCGCCGCGCGGCCGAAGATCGCCAACTATCCCTTCACCACCCTGACGCCGAACTTGGGCGTCGTGCGGCTCGACCACGAGACCAGTTACGTTGTCGCCGACCTGCCCGGCCTGGTCGAGGGCGCGGCCGAGGGGCGCGGGCTCGGGCACCAGTTTCTGCGCCACCTCGAACGCGCGCGAGTGGTCGTTCACCTGCTCGACGTCGGCGGGCTCGAGCGTGACGATCCGGTGGCCGACTACGACGCCATCCGCGCCGAGCTGACGCGCTACGACCCGCACCTCGCCCGGCTGCCCGAGCTGGTGGTGGCCAACAAGCTCGACCTGCCCGATGGCGAGGCGATGCTCGAGCTGATCACCGAACCGCTGGCCGAGCGCGGCGTCGAGCGGATCCTGCCCGTCTCGGCGGCCACCGGCGCCGGCCTCGATGCACTGCGCCTGGCGCTGGGCGAGCTGGTCTTCAGCGCCGACGTGCCGAGCGCCGTCGCCGCGCGGGCCGAGCGAGAGCTGCTGGTTGCCGAGCCAACCCACGCGGCGCCGTTCGCGATCGAGCAGGATGACGAGGGAACGTACTGCGTCACCGGCCGCGAGGTCGAGCGTGCCGTGGCGATGTGCGACCTGGACAACGATGAGGCGGTGATGCGCCTGCACCACCAACTGATGCGGTTCGGCCTGATTGACGCCCTGCGCCGGGCCGGCTGCGGCCAGGGCGACGAGGTGCGCATCGGCGACGTGGTGTTGGACTTCGAGGAGTAGCCATGCGCGACGCCCGCCGGCTGGTGCTTAAGTGCGGCACGAAGGTGCTCTGCGAGGCGGGTGGCGAGCTCGACCTGAACTACATTCGCGCCCTGACCGGCCAGCTTGCCGAGGCGATGCACGAGGGCCGGCAGGCGGTGCTGGTGACCAGCGGCGCGGTGCGCACCGGCATGGGCAAGCTCGGCTTGAGCCGCTGCCGCGACCTGCGCCTGCAGCAGGCCGCCGCCGCCGTCGGCCAGCCCGAGTTGATGCGCATGTACGCCGACTTCTTTCGCGACCACGGGGTGACCGTCGCGCAGGTGTTGCTGACCCGCTCGGACGTGGCCGCGCGGCAGCGTTACCTCAATGCCCGCAACACGCTGGCCGAGCTGCTCGCCCAGGGCGTGCTGCCCATCGTCAACGAGAACGACACGGTCGCCGTCGAAGAGATCCAGTTCGGCGAGAACGACCGACTGGCGGCGCAGGTGGTGCAGCTCATCGGCGCCGACACGCTGCTCTTCTTCACCGATACCGATGGCTTCTACCTGCCGACTGGGCCCGATACGGCCGAGCTGCTCGGCGAGGTCGACGAGATCACCGACGAAATGCTGCAGGCCGCCGGCGGCAGCGAGAGCGGCGTCGGCTCGGGCGGAATGATCACCAAGCTCGAAGCCGCGCGGATGGCGATGCGCGTCGGCGCGCGGGTGGTCATCTGCCGCGGCAAGCCGCCCGACGGCCCGCCGCTGCGCGCGCTGCTGGCCGGCGAGGCGCGCGGCACGCGGTTTGTGCCCTCGGCGCGGGCGCTGCGCGGGCGCAAGCGCTGGCTGGCCCAGAGCGCCGCGCCCGAGGGCGAGCTGGTGATTGACGAGGGCGCCGTCGAGGCGGTCACCGAGGGCGGCAAGAGCCTACTCGCCGTCGGCATCGTCGAGCAGCGCGGCGGCTACGAGCCGGGCGCGCTGGTGCGCGTGCTCGACCGCGCCGGCCACGAAATCGCCCGCGGGCTGAGCAACTACAGCGGCGCCGAGACGGCCCGCATCCAGGGCCTGCGCAGTTGGGACATCGCCGCCCGGCTCGGCTACGACGGCGGCGCCGAAGTGATCCACTGCGACAACCTTGCCCTGACCGGCGGCCGCGAGGGAGACGAGCCATGATTGACGCCCTCGGCCAGGCGGCCCGCCGCGCGGCGCGGACGCTCGCCGTGGCCCGGACCGACCAGAAGAACCAGGCCCTGTGCGCCGCGGCCGACGGGCTCGAGGCCCAGCGCGAGGCGATCCTGGCGGCCAACCGAGCCGACCTGGCGGCGGCCGAGGAGCTCGACCTGACGGCGGCGCTGCGCCGGCGGCTTGAGCTGAACGAGGCCAAGGTGGCCGCCATGGCCGCCGGGCTGCGCGAGGTGGCCGAGCTGCCCGACCCCGTCGGCGAGGTGAGCGACGGCTGGCGGCGGCCGAACGGCCTCGAGATCCGCCGCCTGCGCGTGCCGCTGGGGGTGATCGGCATCATCTACGAATCGCGCCCGAACGTCACCGCCGACGCGGCTGGGCTGTGCCTCAAGTCGGGCAATGCCTGCATCCTGCGCGGCGGCAAAGAGGCCATCCGCAGCAACCAGGCCATCGCGGACGTGCTGGCCGGCGGTCTGAGCGCCGCGGGCCTGCCGGTCGAGGCGATCCAGCTCGTCGGCGACACCTCGCGCGAGTCGGCCCTGGCGCTGATGCGCTGCGCCGCGCTCGACTGCCTCATCCCGCGCGGCGGCACCGGGCTGCTGCAGGCCATCGCCGAGCACGCCACGGTGCCCTACATCATCGACGGCGCCGGCGTCTGCCACACCTACGTCGACGCCGCGGCCGACCTCGACATGGCCGTGCGCATCACGGTCAATGCCAAGACCTCGTACCCGGCGGTGTGCAACGCGATGGAGACGTTGCTGGTCCATCGCGAGGTGGCCGGCGACTTCCTGCCGCTCGTGGCCGAGCCGCTGCGCGCCGCCGGGGTCGAGCTGCGCGGCTGTCGGCGGACGCAGGCGGTACTGCGCGACATCGGCGCGGCCGGCGAGGCCGACTGGGACACCGAGTACCTCGACCTGATTCTCTCGATACGCGTGGTCGACGACCTCGACGCAGCGATCGAGCACATCGCCCGGCACGGCACGCTGCACTCGGAGGCGATCATCACCGGCGACCGCGAGGCGGCGCGGCGGTTCTGCGCCGAGGTCGACGCGGCGGCGGTCTACGTCAACGCCAGCACGCGCTTCACCGACGGCAACCGCTTCGGCTTCGGGGCCGAGATCGGCATCAGCACGCAGAAGCTGCACGCGCGCGGGCCGCTCGGCCTACGCGAGCTGACCTGCGGCAAGTACGTGATCGAGGGCGACGGGCAGGTGGTCTGAGGCAGGACTCGACCCGGACCGCCGAACTCCGCACCGGGAGCCCCGCCATGCCGACCGTCCGGGCCTTGGTCGACGAGCCGATCGCGACCATCTCGCGCCACATCTTCGGCCACTTCGCCGAGCACCTGGGCACCTGCATCTACGAGGGCCTGTGGGTCGGCGAGGAGTCGCCTATTCCGAACACCGAAGGCATCCGCACCGACGTGCTCGAGGCCCTGCGCCGCATCCGCCCGCCCGTCCTGCGCTGGCCCGGCGGCTGCTTCGCCGACACCTACGACTGGCGCGACGGCGTCGGCCCGAGCGACGAGCGGCCGCGGCGGGTGAACGTCTGGTGGGGCGGCGTGGTCGAGCCGAACAGCTTCGGCACGCATGAGTTCCTGCGCCTCTGCCGGCTGCTCGACTGCGCGCCGTATGTCTGCGGCAACGTCGGCGCCGGCACGCCGCGCGAGCTGGCGCAGTGGATCGAATACTGCAATTACGACGGCGACAGCACGCTGGCGGCCGAGCGCGCGGCCAATGGCGCGGCCGAGCCGTTCCGGGTTAACTTCTGGGGCGTCGGCAATGAGAACTGGGGCTGCGGCGGTGCGATGGACCCCGAGGACTACGCCCGCGAGTATCGCCGCTTCGCCAACTACTGCCACGAGTTCGGCGGCGTGCCGCTGTTCCTGATCGCCTGCGGGCCGAACGGGAACAACGTCGACTGGACCCGCGGGTTCATGGACAAGTGGAACCGCCGGGCACGGCTCCACGGCTTCGCCGCGCACTATTACTGCGGCACCGCCGGCGGCTCGACCGAGTACGACCAGGACCAGTTCCTGCAGTTGATCGAGCGCGCCGTCGGCCCGATGGAGCGCCTGGTGCTGCAGCAGCGCGCGGCGCTCGACGGCTATGACCCGGAGCGGCGGATCAAGCTGATCATCGACGAGTGGGGCACCTGGCACCGGCCCGACCCGAACCACCCGGCCGCGGGGCTGTGGCAGCAGAACACCATGCGCGACGCGCTGGTCGCCGCGGGCACGCTGGACATCTTCTGCCGCCATGCCGATAAGGTCTACATGAGCAACATCGCGCAGATGGTCAACGTGCTCCAGTCGATGATTCTGACCGACGGCCCGCGGATGCTGGCCACGCCGACCTATCACGTCTACGAGATGTATGCCGGGCACCAGGAGGCGCAGTCGGTGCGGCTGGTGATCGACGCCAGCGACGCCGAGGGCGAGGCGGTGACCTTCCGCGCCGACGGACGCGAGCAGCGCGTTGACAGGCTCGACGGAGCCGCGTCGTTAAGAGATGACCGGTTGTTGGTGACGCTGACCCACCGTCACCCGACGGCTTCGGCCGAAGTGCGGGTGCGACTGGGCGGCGCCACGGTGCGGGCGGCCGAGGGTCGGGTGCTGGGTGGCGCGGATATCCGCAGCCACAACACGTTCGACCAGCCGCAGGCGGTGACGCCGCGCCCCGCGGGTATCACTCTCGATGGGGGCGACGGCGTGGTCGTCCTGCCGCCGGCGAGCGTGGCGGCCTTGAGCTTCGAGCTGGAGTGAAGGAGACGGTGATGCGGCGAATCGCGATCGGGTTGCTGTTGCTGCTGACAGCGGGTCTCTCGTCGAGCTGCAGCAGCAGCGACGCGGGCGACATCGGGCGGCTGATCGTCGCCACCTGGCGGCTGTTCCAGCTGTCGACCGACGGCGGCCTGACGTTCGATCCCGTCGATCCCGACACCGCTTACCGGGTGACGTTCAACAGCGACGACACCTGGAGCGACAGCGACGGCAACGGCGGGGTGTATGAGCTGCGCGGCGGCCGGTTGTCGGCCTTCTCGCAGGGCAACGACCCCGATGCCTTCGCCACGGTGAGCTTCTTCGCCGCCGACTCTCGGATGCAGCTCGAGTACTTCACCGACGAGACGTTCCGCACCACGACCGATCGGGTGAGCCGCTACCAGAAGATCAACTAGCGGCTCGGTCGCGTCGGAGAACCACGATGAAACGCCACCTGACGAAGGTGCTGCTGGCGGCTGCCCTGGCGCTGCTGGCCGGCTGTAGTGACAGCGACTTCGGTGACGCCTCGCTGCGCCACCGGGTGATCGGCTCGTGGGAGCTGTTCCGCCAGAGCGAGGATCATGGCAACACCTGGCAGCGAGTCGACAACGGCTTTGCCTTCAGCCTGCTGAGCGACGGCCGGAGCTGGATCGACACCGACGGCCACGAGGGCGACTACGTGCTCGAGGGCGACCGGCTGACCATCTACGAGGCGCGCGAGCCGAACCTCTACTTCCGCGTCCGGATGTTCGACGGCGACCGCCGCCTGCGGCTGACCTTCTACCGCGACCACCGGTTCAACGTCCGGACCGGCGAGCAGTCGGACTATGACCGCATCCGCGACGACATCGTCCGCGGCCGGTATGACTTGGTGCCTAAGCCGGCGCCTGGGCGGGCGCGTCGCTGGTGACGCCCATCTGCAGGCGGTACATCCGGGCGTACCAGCCGCCGCGGGCCACCAGCTCGTCGTGCGTGCCGCGCTCGGCAATCCCGCCGCCGTGGACGACCAGAATCTGGTCGCTGTCGCGGACCATGCTCATGCGGTGCGAGATGACCACGCTGGTGCGGCCCTGCATCAGGCGCTCCAACGCGGCCTGGATGATCGCCTCGCTCTCGGGTTCGACGGCGGCGGTCGCCTCGTCAAGCAGCAGCAGCTCGGGATTGGCCAGGAACGCCCGGGCGATGCACAAGCGCTGTTTCTGGCCGCCCGAGAGCTTGACTCCGCGCTCGCCGACGACCGTGTCGTAGCCCTTGGGCAGGCTGAGGATGAACTCGTGCGCGTTGGCCCGCCGGGCCGCCTCGATGACCTCCTCCTCGCTCGCCTCCGGCCGGCCATAGAGCACGTTGTGCCGCACCGTCTCGTTGAACAGAAAGGGCTCCTGCGTGACCACGCCCCAGTGCCGGCGGAGCGAATGCTGCTCGAGCTGCCGCAGATCATGACCGTCGAGCCGGATGGCACCATCGAGCGGGTCGTAGAGCCGCATCAGCAGCGAGGCGAGGGTGCTCTTCCCCGCCCCACTCGGCCCGACCACGCCGAGCATCTGGCCCGGCCGGACCTCGATGTCGACGCCGTCGAGCACGATGCTGCCCGGGTCGTAGCCGAACCGCACGCGGTCGAACACAATCTCGCCGCGCACGCCGCGCAGGGCTACCGCGTCGGGCGCGTCCTCGATTTCGATCGGCTCGTCGAGCAGCTCGAAGATCCGCGACGCGGCGGCAATCGCGCGCTGGAACACGTCGTTCGACTGCGCCAGGCTGAACACCGGGAAGAACAGCGTCCACCAGTAGCCCTGGAAGGCGAACAGGTCGCCGGTAGTCATCTCGCCGCGGAGCACCAGCACCGTGCCGTAGCCAATCGAAATCGGGCTGGTCAACATGCCGATGCCGAACACCGTGGGGAAGAAGCGGCTGCGCGCCTTGACCCCGCGCACCGCCTCGGCGCGGTACTGGGCATTGGCCGCGTCGAACCGCGCCTGCTCATCGCCCTCGCGGGCGAAGGCCTTGATCACCAGGATGCCGAGCAGGTTCTCCTGCAGCTTGGCCGAGAGGTCGCCGAGCCGGTCGCGAATCGTCCGGTAGAGCCCGCGGATGAGGGTGTTGAACCGCCACACGACCAGCGCCACTCCGACCATCGGCAGCAGCGCGAGCGCGCCGAGCTTGAGGTTGAGCCCGAGCAGGATGGCGGCGACCATGACCAACTGCACCGAGTTGGCGATGATCGTCTCGACGATGGTGCTGACCACCTCCTGCATCTGGTCGACGTCGCCGATCACGCGCGAGACCAGGTCGCCGCTGCGCCGCTCGTGGAAGAAGCGCAGCGAGTGCGACTGCATCTTGGCGTAGAGCTGGCCACGCAAGTCGCAGACGAAGCGCTGGGTCACCGCGCCGACGACGTGCTGGCGGACCGAATCGAGGACCATCCAGAGGAGGTAGACCACCAGCATGATCACGATGGCCGGCGTGAGCAGCTCGACGCGGCGTTCGCCGATCACGTGGTCGATGATGTAGCGCGCCACCAGCGGCGGGAAGAGCTGCGCCGGCTTGGCCAGGGCAAGGCAGAGCAGCGCCCCGCCGAGGGCCCAGCGATAGGGCAGCAGGTAGCGCAGCAGACGTCGCAGCTCGGCCAACAGCGGACTCCGGCGACCCGCGAGCACGGGCCACCGAGCATTATAGAACCGCTACAGCCTGCGCAAGTGGAATCCGCCGTCGACGTCGATCACCTGCCCGGTCGAGAACGGTAGCAGGCCCTCGGCAATCGCGATCACCGCCGCCGCCACGTCGTCCGGCGTGCCCCAGCGGGCAATCGGCGTCAGGCCGTCGGCAATCAGGCGGTCGTACTTCTCCTTCACCGCGCCGGTCATGTCGGTCTCAATCACGCCGGGCCGGAGCTCGTAGACGCCGATGCCGTGCGGGGCCAGGCGATCGGCGAAGAGCGCGGTCATCATGCCCAGGCCAGCCTTCGAGAGGCAGTACTCGCCCCGCATCGGGCTCGAGGTATAGGCGCTGATGCTGCCGATGTTGACAATCCGCCCCCCGCCCTGCTCAATCATCCGCCGCGCCACGCGCTGGGTCAGGAAATAGGGCCCGCGCAGGTTGATCGACATCACCCGGTCGTAGCTCGCCGGCGTCGCCTCGAGCAGGTCGACGCGTTGCTCCGGCGCGACACCGGCGTTGTTGACCAGCAGGTCGATCCGCCCGAAGGCGCCGGCCGTCGCGTCGATCAGCCGCTCGTGGTCGGCCAGCTCGGCCACATCGGCCTGGACCACCAGCGCTTCGCCGCCGCCGGCGCGAACTGCCGCGGCGGCCTCCTCGGCGGCGTCGGCACTGCGGTTGTAGTTGATGACCACGCGCCAGCCGCGCCGGCCCAGCGCCGTGGCGATGCCGCGCCCGATGCCACGGCTGGCACCGGTGACCAACGCCACGCCGGGCGGGTTGTCTGACAAGGGGATCTCCGGGCAGGGAGTTGGGTATGCCCGGCCGGGGTCCTGCGCGCGGCAAGCCCGGCGTGCAAGATCCGCGGCTTCCGGTTAGAATCGACGATCGCGTGGAGGAGTGCGTGAGCCGCGACCCGAGAGACCGCCGCCCGACGGCCGACCCGGCTGTCACCCTGGCCGGGCTGCGCGGCCGGGCCGAGGCGCAGCAAGAGGCCTCGCCCTCCGAGCGGCGCCGGCGCCAGGCCCGCGAGCGCGCCCGCCAGACGCGCAAGCCGCTGCCCTGGCCGGTCGTCGTCACGCTGGTCTTCTACCGCTTCTGCTTCATCTTGCTCGGCACCGCGATCACCTCGGCGGTGACCATCGCGCTGTTCTTCGTCGGTGCCTGGCGTTACCTCGAGCGCTCGATGCCGCCCGAGGTGATTGTGCCGCACCTGGTCGGCAAGGCCGACGCCGAGGCGCGGACCTACCTCGAGTCGGTCGGCCTGACCGCAGCGGTCGAGAGCGTGCCGAACCGCGAGGTGCCGGCCGGTCAGGTGGCCGGGATGAACCCGAAGCCGGGCCGGCGCGTGTCGGCCGGGCGAATGGTCACTCTCCAGGTCTCGACCGGGCCCGAGCTGGTAATGGTCCCCCGCCTCGTCGGCGAGACCTTCGCCGCGGCGCAGGACCAGTTGGGCAAACTCGGTCTGAAGATCGGCGCCACGGGCCGCAAGCCCGATCCGCGGCTGCCAGCGGGCACCATTCTGTCGCAGAACCCCGGGGCCGGTCGGCGGGTCGATGTCGGCACCAAGGTCGACCTGTACGTCTCAGCCGGCCCGCCCGAGGGCGAGTCGGAGCCGGCGCGGCGGGTGGAACGATCGGACCCGGTGGTCGACGCGCCGGCGCCGGGTCGCGAGCAACGGGTTGGAACGGTGCTCATCCCAGTGCCGTCGAAACCTGACTTGAGCACCATCCGAATCGTCCTCCGCGACGAGAACGGTGAGCAGACCGTGTTCGACGAGATCTGCCACGCCGGCGACCTGGTCCGGCAAACCGTTCGCGGCGTCGGGCGTTCGACGGTGGAGGTCTACATCAACGATCGAAAGGTCAAGGAACAAGACCTCTGATGGCACGGCAGTCGGAGCCCGGGGACGATACCCCGCAGGAGGCCGCGGAGGCGCGTCTCATCCTGCGTTGTCGTCGCGGTGACCCCGACGCCTTCGACGAGTTGGTCGAGCGCTACCAGTCGCGGGTCTACAGCCTGGCCTACCGGCTGCTGGGCGATGCCGACGAGGCGTTCGACGTGGCGCAGGAGGCGTTTCTGCGCATCCACCGCGGCTTGCGCACGTTCCATGGCGGCTCGGCGCTGACCACCTGGGTACACCGCATCGTCCACAACTTGTGCCTTGATGAGATGAAGAAGAAGCGCCGGCGGCCGCAGATCATCGCCGACCCGGCGGACGATGATGATGGCGAGGCGTTGCTCGAGCGCATGCCGGCCGAGGCCGACACCGACCCGGAGGAGCGGATCCTCGGTAACGAGCGCCAGCGGGCGGTGCGCGCGGCAATCTACCGGCTCAAGCCCCACCACCGCGACGTGCTGGTGCTCTATGATCTCGAGGGCTTCAGCTACAACGAGATTGCGGAGATGGTCGACACCCATGTGGGGACGATCAAGTCGCGGCTGAACCGCGCCCGGCTGGCCCTCGCGCGGGAGCTCGAGCAGAACGCGGAACTGTTCGGTTAGTGCCGTCGTCGGAGCGATAGGATCCGAGCGACCAGCGGAGGAGTGTCATGTTCGCCCGAACGCGGCGGCGCAAGGCACGCGACTTGTTTTCTGCCTATCTCGAGGGGCGGCTCGCTCAGCGCGAGGCGGCCTGGCTCGAGTTGGCGCTGGCCGACGACGCTCAGCTTGCCCGCGAACTTCAGGTCTTTGAGCAGACCATCCACGACTTGCACAGCCTTCGGCGCCCGGCGCTGCCCGCCGACTTCGCCGACGAAGTGGCCCTGGCCCTGGCGCTGGAGGCCAAGCCCCTGCGCAACCGATACAGCGAGCTGCTCGACGGCCACGGCACGTCGGCGCAGCTTGCCGCGCTGCGGGCTGAGATTGACGCCGACCCCGAGTTGGCGGCCGAGTATGCGCTGCTCGAGGCGGCCCTGGCCGAGGCCCACCGTTTCCCTGCGGTGGCGCTGCCGGCGGGGTTCCGGACCGAGCTGCGACGGCGGATCGACGAAGAGCGGCGGCGTGAGGCGCCGCACTACCGGCGCGCCCCGGCGACGCCGCTGTTGGCCCGCCCGCGGCTGGCCTGGGCCGCCGCGGCAGCGCTGTTCCTGTTTGGACTCATGGCTGGTGACCGGCTGCTCGGCGACCGCGACGCCGCCACCCGCATGGCCGAGGTGCCCAGCGCGCCGCGGCCGGTGCTGGACGACGGCGGCCTGATGAACGTCGCCGACGCGATCGAGGCCGACCAGCCGGGCGAGATCGAGATCGAGGTCGACGTGCCGGCCAACGCCGACGGCAGCACGCCCGAAGTCGAGGTCAAGACCGGCCAGGATGGCAGCGTGTCGGTCAAGCCGCCGCCCGGGTCCACGCTGCGCATCGGCCCGCGCCGCTCGGCGCCGCGCGTCTCGCGCCCGGCGGACCGGCCGCGGACGATGAACGTGGCCAACCGGCGCGCGGCCGAGACGAGGCCGCCGTCGCGCTCGGCGCAACCGTCGGCGACCTCGCCGGCGGGCGGGTCGAACGGCGCCTCGGCCGACCCGACGGCGCCGCTCGACGAGGCGGGCATGCGGACTTTCCGGATCACCGTCAGCGACAGCAACCCCGACATGCCGCCGCCGAGTGCGCTCAACGCCCTGCCGCCCAGCGGCGATCCGAACCGCCTGGTCCTCGCCGGCGTGACGGCCGAGGGGTTCGAGTAGCCGCCACGGTTGACAGCTCGCCCGCCGGGCGCTACTCTCGCGCCTCTCACCGGAGCGTGCCGCGGCGCTCCGTCCTGATCCCACTGCCCTAAGGTCACCTGGTGGGCCAGATTGTCGTCGAGGATCTGGTCAAGACCTTCCGCATCGCCGAACGCCAGCCGGGGCTGCTCGGCGCGGTGCGGGGCCTCGTCACGCGTCGGCATCGCACCGTGCGCGCCCTGGACGGCATCACCTTCAGCCTCGAACCGGGCGAGCTGGTCGGCTACATCGGCCCGAATGGCGCCGGCAAGTCGACCACGGTCAAGATTCTGTCCGGCATCCTGGTCCCCGACTCGGGCCGCTGCGAGGTGCTCGGCCGCACGCCGTGGCGCGAGCGCGTGGCCCACGTCGCCCGCATCGGCGTCGTGTTCGGCCAGCGCAGCCAGCTCTGGTGGGACCTGCCGACGGTCGAGTCGTTCGAGCTGCTGCGCGAGATCTACTCGGTGCCGCCGGCCGACTACCGAGCCGCGCTCGATGAGCTGACTGCGCTGCTCGACCTGGCACCGCTGCTCGATGTGCCGGTGCGGCAGCTCAGCCTGGGCCAGCGAATGCGCTGCGAGCTGGCCGCCAGCCTGCTTCACGCGCCGGCGATCCTGTTCCTCGACGAGCCGACTATCGGCCTCGACGCGGCGAGCAAGCTGGCCGTGCGCGAGTTCGTCCGGCGGCTCAACCGCGAGCGGGGCGTGACGGTCATCCTGACCACCCACGACATGGACGACATCGAGGCGCTCTGCTCGCGCATCCTGGTCATCGGGCGCGGGCGCATCTTGTCCGACGGCCCGCTGGCCGCGCTGAGGGCCAAGGTGACCACCGAGCGCCGACTGCTGATCGACCTGGCCGAGCCGAGCGCGGTCGTCGACCTGCCCGGAACCGAGCTGATCCACCGCGACGGCACGCGACTCGAGCTCCGCTTCGACCCAGCGCGCACACCGGCGGCGGAGCTGATCGCCCGGATCACCGCTCGGTACGCAATCCGCGACCTGTTCGTCGAGCACCCGCCGATCGAGGAGATCATCGCCCGGCTCTACGAGGACGGGGCATGAGACCCTACCTGGCGCTGTTCGGTGCGCGCTACCGCCTGCTATTGCAGTACCGCGCCGCGGCCTGGGCGGGCGTCGGCACGCAGCTCTTCTGGGGCCTGATCCGGGTGATGATCTTCACCGCCTTCTACCAGTCGACCAGCGAGCCGCAGCCGCTGAGCCTCGAACAGACCATCAGCTACCTGTGGCTCTGCCAGGCGATGCTCATCCTGGTCCTGGGCGGCATCGACGCCGATGTTCGCGACGCGATCCGCTCGGGCACCGTGGCCTATGAGCTGTGCCGGCCGATCGACCTGCACACCGCCTGGCTGGCCCGCGGTGTGGCCTATCGCACCGGGCCGCTGCTGCTCCGCTCGGTGCCGCAGTTCATCATCGCCGGCGCGTTCTTTGGGCTGCAGGCGCCGCCCTCGGCGGCCGCCGGCGCGGCCTGGCTGGCGGCCACGCTGGGCTCGATCCTGCTCGCCGCCGCCTGGTCGACGTTGATCACCATCACGCTGCTCTGGACCATCGCCGGCGACGGCATCGCGCGGCTCGGGCTAGCGCTGCCGTGGCTGCTCTCGGGCGTGACCGTGCCACTGCTGTTCCTGCCCGAGTGGCTGCAGGCGGCGGCCGCGCGGCAGCCCTTCGCCGGCCTGGCCGACTTCCCGTTCCGGCTCTATATCGGCCAGCTCGCGCCGTCGGCGGTCGGTGCGGTGCTGCTCCATCAATTGGCCTGGAGCGGGCTGTTCATTCTCGCCGGCCGGGCGCTGCTGGCCCGCGGGCTGCGCCGGCTCGTGGTTCAGGGAGGCTGACAGTGGACGACCGCCGAGTACCGGCCACAGTCGTCTACCTGCGGCTGATCGGGCAGTCGGTCCGGGCGCAGATGCAGTACCGGGCCTCATTCGTAATGCTCATCGCCGGCCAGTTCGTGATCACCGGCGGTGAGTTCCTCGGCGTGGTGGTGCTGATGCACCGGTTCGGCAGCCTGCGCGGCTGGGCGCTGGCCGAGGTGGGCGTCTTCTACGGCATCGTCAGCGTCGCCTTCGCGCTGGCCGAGGCGACGGCCCGCGGGTTCGACGAGATGCCGAGTCTGATCAAGCGGGGCGAGTTCGACCGCATCCTGCTCCGCCCGCGGCCGACGGTGCTGCAGGTGCTCGGGCATCAGCTCAACCTGACCCGCGTCGGCCGGCTGCTGCAGGGCCTGCTGGTGCTCGTCCTCTGCGCGGCGTCGCTCGAGGTGAACTGGACGGCCGGCCGCGTGGCAGCGGTCGTCTGGGCGATCATTGGCGGCGTCTGCCTGTTCGAGGGCCTGCTCATCTTCCAGGCGGCGCTGGCCTTCTGGACCACCGAGACGCTCGAGTTGGTCAACATCCTGACCTATGGCGGGGTCGAGACGGCGCAGTTCCCGCTCTCGATCTACCGGCCCTGGTTCCGCGGCTTCTTCACGGTGGTGGTGCCGCTGGCCTGCATCAGCTACTTCCCCGGCCTGGCCGTGGTCGGGCGGCCGCACGAAGCGCCGGCCTGGCTGCTCGCCGCCGCGCCGGCCGCCGGGGTCGCGTTCCTCGCCGCCTGCCTGCTGTTCTGGCGCGTCGCCGTGCGGCATTACACCTCGACCGGAAGCTGACGTCACACAATAGGTCCATGCCCATCGCGTCGACCGGCGCCGTGCCGCTCACCGCTCGCGCCGTGCTCCTCGGCACCGTGCTGGCGCTGGCCAACTGCTGGCTGATCATCCTCAGCGACAACTACGGCCGCGACTCGGGCACCGCCCTACCCCTCTTCACCACCCCGGTGGCCATGCTGTTCGGCCTGACCCTCCTCCAGCAGACGCTCCCGGCGCGGTTCCGCCTGCGGCCGAGCGAGTTGATCACGGTCTATCTGCTGCCGGTGATCGCGACCGCGCTGGCTGGCCACGACATGCTGCAGAACTTCTTCGGCGTGGTCACCCATGCCACCTGGGGCGCCACCGAGGCCAACGACTGGACCCACCTGTTCGGCAATCGCCTGCCGGACGGCCTGGTGGTCAGCGACCCCGCCGCGCTCGACGGCTTCTACCAGGGCGCGCAGAGCATCTACGAGCCGCGGCACTACCGGCCGTGGCTGCCGGTGCTGTGGCACTGGGGCATCTTCTGCTGGATGCTCATGCTCGCCTTCGCCTGCCTCGCCGTCCTGGTCCGCCGGCGCTGGAGCGAGGACGAGCGGCTCAGCTTCCCCATCATCCAACTGCCCCACGCGCTGGCCGAGCCGGCGCCGCTGCTCCGCGACCGCTTGATGTGGCTCGGCTTCACGGTCGCCTTCAGCCTGAAAGTGCTGCGCCTGCTGCACAGCCACGTACCGGCGGTGCCGCTGCCGCCTGAGTGGCTCGGCGGCATCTGGCGGTTCGACACCCAACTGACCACCGCGCCGTGGACCGGGTTTGGCCCGAGCTGGGTCGGCGTGCAGTGGTTCGCCGTCGGTCTGGCCTACTTCGTGCCGCAAGACCTGATTCTCTCGTGCTGGGTATTCTACGTGCTGCGCAAGCTGAGCGAGGTTGGCGCGACGGCGCTGCTCGGCTCGTCGCGACAGAGCTTCCCCTACGTCAACGAACAGGCCTGCGGCGCCTGGATCATGCTCGGCGCCCTGGCCCTGGGCAGCGCGCGAGTCGACCTGCGCCGGGCCGGCGGCGACCTGGCGCGGCTGCGTTTCCGGCGCGCCGCGGGCGATCCGATGCCGCTCGGCCTGGCGCTGCTCGGCCTGCTCGCCGCCGCTGCCTATTTCGCCTGGTTCTCGCGGCGCTGGGGCCTCTCCCTCGCGCCGGCGGCGGCCTTCTTCGGCGTCTACTTCCTGCTCGCCCTGGCCATCAGCCGCGTCCGCGTCGAACTCGGCACGCCGCACGAGATCTACTTCGTCAACCCGCTCCGCGCCATGATCACCGTCGTCGGCAGCGAAGCGATCGGCCCGCGCAACCTGAACCTGCTGTCGCTCTACTACTGGTTCAACCGCTGCTATCGCCCGCACCCGATGCCCAACCTGCTGGAGGGCTTCAAACTCGCCGACCAGACCGGCCTGCGGCCGACCGGCCTGGTGCCCCTACTGCTCTGGGCCAGCCTGCTCGGCATCGCCGGCACCTTCTGGGCGCAGCTTCACCTCAGCTACCGCGACGGCGCCGCCGCTCGGATGATCAGCTTCAGCCGCTGGGGCGGGCTCGAGACCTGGCTCTGGCTGGCCAACTGGCTGAACAACCCGCAGCCGGTCGAGACACCGCGCGTCACCGCCCTGCTCGCCGGCGGCGGCCTGGTCGCCGGCCTGCGGCTGCTCCGCACCCGCTTCATCGCCTGGCCACTGCACCCGGCAGGCTACGCGCTGGCCATCAGCTACGCGATGGAGTACTACTGGTCGACCTTCCTGCTCACCTGGCTGCTGAAGGGCTACCTGAACCGAGCCGGCGGCATGGCCTGGCACCGCCGCGCCGTGCCCGCGGCGCTCGGCCTCATCCTCGGCGACTACCTCGGCCAAGCCCTCCGCCTGGTGATCGACCCCTGGCTCATGTGATCCCGGGGTCAGGTCTCCGATTCACGCGGCAGGTTACGACTCTGCGCCAAGATGGTAACACACCGCGGTGCAACGGGACCTGACCCCGCAGGTCATGCGCCCATGCCGTTCTCGAGGGCCCTGACCAAACGCCCGTTGCGCAGCTCATGGACGGCCATGCCCATGCCTTCGTAGTAGCGCGTGGAGACCACGATCTCCAGCCGCGCGTCGCCGTTGAGGTCAACCACCGCCGCGATGTCGAAGCGATTGGGCGCGGCGAACTCGGCGGACCGACGATGGAACTCGCCGTCCAGCAGCGTGGTTCGGACCTGGCCGCCGATCACCTGGCGCAGCGCCACAAAGCTGTAATCGTTGGCTTCGATGTTGGGCTGTGGGTAGCCCTCGCGGGCGACCACCGCGGCGAGGATCACCTCGTCGATTCCGTCGCCCTCCAAATCGCAGCGGACAACCTGCGACAGGTTGGGCACCGCTTCGGGCAGACGGTGCTGGCCCAACACCGCGCGCGTGGCGTCGAGATAGACCTGCTGGGTCAGAGCACTGGTGGCGACCCCGCGCGCGAGCAGCGACCAGGGCGCGGACGAGGCGACAGTCGCCGCGCCGGGCGGTTCGGGCGACAGCTCGACGTAGGGGTACTCGCCGGGCGCCTCGAGCCGCGGGACGGCGCCGGTCGCCTGGCCGAGGGGCTCGGTCAGGCCGGCCAACCGGTACCGCTCGCCGCCGGCAAGCTGCGCCTGGCAGGTGTCGGCGCTCAGCCAGGCCACACCATTCGAGCCACCGACGAGCAGCCCGCTGCGCGGATCGACCAGGGCGAACAACGCGGGAGCAACGGTCAGCTCGCGAGTCTCGCCGGCCCGCGCCACCTCGACCACTCGCCGCGCCGGCAGCCAGCGCACCGTGGCGCCGGCCAGGTCGGCGAGGAACCTCAGCGGGACATAGAGCTCGCCGTCGGCGGCGAGGCAGGGGCGTGGCAGCGGCGTGGAGCGGCCACCCACTTTAGCCCGAGCGCTGCCCGCCACCAGCCGAAACGAGCTCCCGGCCGGGCCGGCCCGGACTCGCCCGCTCCACGTCCGATCGGTCGCGTCGGCGGCCATTTCGATGGCCAGCAGCTCGCCGACCGCATGGCTTGGGACCATCGTCACGCCACCGAGGATCAGGGTGGGCAGCGGTTCGCCGGTCGGCGCGGAGCCGCCAACGGCTTGAGCGGTCAGCAGCAGGAGCAGCGAGCGCCTCATCGGCACCTCCTGGGCGGCGTACGGCTCGGCGCACCGGTCCGACATAGCCGGCCGGGCGCCCGATCAGTCTGCGGCTACCGGTCCGCAAGGGCAACTCGGCCTGCCCGGGGTCAGGTCCCGGAATCAACCTGTCGTTGACGATTCCACGCCAGATATGAAACACGGCGAATGATTCGGAGACCTGACCCCTCAACTGATGACGCGATCGTGCCGTGAACGTAACAGACCGAGAGAAAGGGACCTGACCCTGGGCTGACCTCGTTTGATGGTTCCGTCGGCGACCGGTGAACTCCAGCGCTCCGGTTGGGTACTCAACTGGCGGCGCAGTGGCGGATGCGGAGGTGAAGCGGATGAACCAGTGCTGGATCTGGGCCGCCTTGTGCGCGGCCATCGTCATCGCCGGGCGGGGTGGCGGTCACGCCGCTGGCGCGCCGGAGGGTCGACAGGCGCCCGGCACGCCGCCGGCGGTCTTGGCCCGGACCGGGTTGACCCTGATCGCCCAGACCCGGACTGCCGGGGACCCAGACGCCGATTGGGAGTACCGCTGCCGCACACCGGGCGAGATCGAGCTCGAGCCGGGTGAGGAGCTGTCGCTCGAACGTGCCGATCCGGGCCTGCTTGCCGACGGAACTACGGTCGTGTTCAATCCGGCAACGACCATCGGCAACGCCGAGCTGGCCCGGCTTGTGGACGACTTCGCCGCGGTCAACCTCACTCGGCTGGACCTCAGCTCCACCAACGTTACGGACGACGGTCTGGTGCACCTGGCGCGCCTGCCGTGGCTGCAGTCCATCCTGCTCAGCCGGACCGAGACGACAGATTCCTCTTTGGCACTCCTTGCCGGCCTGCCTCGCTTGCGCGAGCTGCGCTTGACGCTGTGTACCGGCGTGACCGACGCCGGCCTGGCGCATCTCGCCGGCGCAACCAACCTGACTGGACTCGACCTGGGTGGCACCGCCGTGACCGACGAGGGCATGCTCGACCTGGGCAGCCTGGCCAACCTGCGACTGCTCTGGCTGGTCGGCACCGGGGTCACCGACACCGGCCTGGTCGACCTCGCCGGCCTGAGCGACCTGACCGAGCTCGGCCTCAGCGGCGCCGGCTGGACCAGCCTACCCCTCGGCCCACATCGCCGCGACGGCCTTCGCACCGGCTCGGTCACCGATGCCGGCCTGGTTCACCTCGCCGGGCTGAGCCGGCTACGCGTGTTGTGGCTGGGTGGGACCGAGGTCACGGATGCCGGCCTGGACCACCTGGCCGGCCTGGCCCAACTCCGACGACTATGGTTGGCCGGCACCAGCGTGACGGCCGAAGGCGTCGCCTCGCTACAGGACCGGCTGCCGGAGTGCACCATCCGGCGCCGCGACAACCTGCCCGGGTATCACGCGATGCTCAGGTAGCCGCCTGGGTCTGCCGGCACCGTCAACCAAGCTCACCGAGCTCGACCCACCGGCCGGTCTTGGCGCTCTCGATGCCGGCGAAGACCATCGCCAGCGAGTGCAGGTTGTCGGCGCTGTGGCACTCGGGCGGGCGGCCCTCGGCGATGGCGGTGACGAACTCGGCCATCACCGCCTCGGTCCCGCTGGCTACGTCGTCGAGCGGGATCTCGTCGCGTCGCGGCTGGTCGGTGCGGTGCTGGTGGGTGATGAAGACATGGTTGTCTTCCAGCGTCAGACTGCCGGCCGAGCCTTCGATCTGCCACTCTCCGTTCCAACTGGTGCGTTTGCCGACCGAACAGCCGCAGGCGACGTGGGTGATCCGCACACCGCACTCGCACTCGGCGCAGAAGACGTGCGAAGCGTCGCCGGCGTGCCAGCCCCAGGGTTCGTTCCAGGTGGTGCAGAGCACCCGCTTGGGCACCACGCCGAGGACGCAGCGGATGAGGTCGAAATGGTGGATGCCCATGTCGGTCAGGTGCATGTAGGGCTGCGTGACGTAGTGGCTGCCGGGCAGGTCGGCCCAGGGCATGAAGAAGGTCACCAGCGCCTCGCCGACGGTACCGACCGCGCCCTCGGCCACCAGCCGCTGCAGCGTGCGCGGCGGCGCAGCGAAGCGGTAGTTCTGGGTGATCATGTGGGTCACGCCGGCCGCCTGCGCCGCGGCGACGATCCGCTGGGCGGCGGCGAAGTCGTCGCTCAGCGGCTTCTCGCCGAGGACGTGGAGCCCGGCCTCGAAGGCCTGCCGCGCGACCGACTCATGCGCCCGGGGCGGCGTGACATCGACGATGAAGTCGGGCGCGACGGCGTCGACGGCGTCGGCGAGGGTGCCGAACACCCGAGCCGCGTCGAGACCGTAGTGTTCGGTCTTGGCGTTTCGGACGGCCTCGACCGGCTCGACGCAGCCGACCAGCTCGACGCCGGGCACCTTGCGGCAGGTCTCGACCCAGATGCCCGACCGCCCACCGAGACCCACGACCACTGCGCGCATGGCGAGACTCCTGTTCAGACCGCGGTTTGGCGGCCGGCGGGGGCGGTTCCTCCGTTGACATCCGCGGGTCGAGGAGGTAGATTGGGCGGCGTTGCCAACGTAGCTCAGTTGGTAGAGCAGCGCACTCGTAATGCGCAGGTCGTCGGTTCGAATCCGACCGTTGGCTTCGCGCGTGACGCCGCCGGCAGCGCCCACGCCGTGGCGGCCGCGAAGGGAGTTGCCCATGCTGGCACGGCCGCTCCGCCTGGTCGCCGTGGCCCTCTTCCTCCTCCTGCCCTCGGCCGCGCAGATCGGCGGCGAACCGCGCGAGCGGCCAGGCTTCGCGCCATCCGACCCGCCGACCCGGCCGGAGCTGGAGACGGACGAACAGCCGGTGCAGCGGCCGCCCCTGAGCGAGGCCGACGAGCCGGAGGAGCCGGCCGTGCGGTTCCCCGCCGCGCGCGAGTTCTACCCACCTCGGCCGCAGGTGACCACGGTCAGTGCCGAACTGACCGCGCTGCTCGACGAAATCGAGGCCGAGGCGGCTCGGGAGCTACCGCTGTTCGGCCAGGCGATCTTCCGCCAACAGGCGATCGACCGGTACACCCAGTCGCTGCTGCCGCCGCATAGCATCGCCGAGCCGCCGCCGTCGTATCGCGTGCAGCCGGGCGACCGGTTCAGCGTCACCTACTGGAACGACCTGGTCGATCCGGTGACCGTCGAGGCGCAGGTGCAGAGCGACGGCCGGATTGGCTTCGGACCGGTCGACCCGGTGGCGGTCAGCGGGCTCAGCTACGGCGAGCTGAAGGAGCTGCTCACCCGCGAGGTGCAGCGTCGCGGGCCCCGGGCCGCGCGCGTGCTGGTCTCGCTGGCCGGACTGCACTCGATCCGGGTAAAGGTGACCGGCGAGGTGCGGCGGGGCAACTCGACGCTCACCTTGAGTGGCTTCGCGACCTTGATGGACGCCCTGGCGGCCGCCGGCGGGCCGCGCGCGAGCGCCTCGCTCCGCACGGTTCGCCTGGTCCGCGGCGGAGTCGATCGGGCCATCGACCTCTACCCGTCCCTGCTCGAAGGTGAACCGGGCGTCGACGAGGTGCTGCGCGACGGTGACTCGATCCACGTCTTCGTCGCCCGGAGGCTGGTCGCGGTCGGCGGCGGCGTGGTTCGACAGGCGCGCTATGAGCTGGTCGACGAACAGAGCGTTGCCGAGGCGCTCGCGCTCGCCGGCGGCGTGCTACCCCGCGCGACCGGTCTGCAGGTGGTCCGCGTTGAGGACTATGTGCAGGAGGTGCTGATCGACATCCCGGTCGGCGCGGTGATGGCCGGCGACGAGCGGCTCGCGACGGTGGAGCCGCTGCGCCACGGCGACCAGATTGAGGTGCAGTTGCTCGGCTCGCCGAACCGCCAACTGGTGATCGAGGGCGCGGTCAACCGGCGGGGCACCTACGGCTGGCGTGAGGGCATCACACTCGGCGAGCTGGTGGCCCTGGCGCAGGGCGTGAGTGGTGTCGGCTACGCACCGACCGGGCAGATCAACCGCCTGCAGCCCGACGGCGGACGCGAGGCAATCAGCTTTGTGATTGCCGACCTGATTGCCGGCGGCGACGCGGCCAACGTGCCCCTGCAGCCGGGCGACGTGGTCACCATCACCCGGTTACTCGACCGCCCACCCATCACCGTCGCCGTGTTTGGGGCGGTGAACTACCCGGACACCTATCAGACCGCCGGGCGGTTCACGGTCAACGAGCTGATTCTCCGCGCCGGCGGCCTGGCGCCCGGCGCGGCGATGACCGGCGCCGTGTTGACCAGCATGGCCAGCGGGCGGCCGGAGGATATCCGGATCGACCTCTCCGCCGTGCCGGGCGGCGGGCAGCCCGAGCCCAATCCGCTGCTGCAGAACGGCGACCAGCTCCGCGTTGCGTTTGTGCACGAGCTCGGCGGCGCGCCGCTGGTGCGCATCGAGGGGCTGGTCCGCCAGCCCGCCAGCTTCCCGCTGTCGACCGGCATGAGGGTGGCCGACCTGCTCGAGCTGGCCGGCGGCACGCTGCCGCGAGCGCGGTCGCGGGCGCGGCTGCAACGCCTGGTGCCGGGCACCGGCCAGACCGAGCGACTGACCGTCGACCTCGGCGCGGCGATGCAGGGCGACCCGGCGCACAACCTGCTGCTCGCCGCCGACGACCTGCTCGAGGTCGCGAGCGCCGATCTGATCGGCACGCCGGGCGAGCCGATCGTCTCGATCACCGGCATGGTCAACCAACCGGGCTGGAAGCCGCTGTATGAGGGCATGACCGTCGCCGACCTGCTCGACGATGCGCGGGGCGTGCAGACCGGCGCCGATCTGCATCATGCCTATCTGCGGCGGATCGACGATGACGGGCGGGTGCGCAGCATCGCGGTCAATCTGCTGCGGGCCAGCGACCTGGACCCCGAGCACAACCTGGTGCTGCAGCCCGGCGACGTGCTCGAGATCCTGCCGGCCCAGGCGGTGGTCAACACTCCGCAGGTGCGGGTCGACGGCGCGGTCTATCGGCCCGGCGCGATGGACCTGACCATCGGCATGACGATCGAGGAGCTGATGGTCCGCGCCGGCGGAGCGACTCCCGAAGCCTATCGTGAGCGGGCTTCGCTCTGGCGCCGGACGCCCAACGGCCAGGGCGTGGTGCTCTGGATCGACCTCGACGGCCCGCTCAACCTGCCGCTCGAGGACGGCGACCAGCTCACCGTCCTGCGGCTCGACGAGGCGGTGCACCTCGAGGCGACGGTCGAGATCCGCGGCACCGTTCAGAACCCGGGCCAGTACCCGCGGACCGAGGGCATGACGCTGCGCGACCTGATCTGGATGGCCGGCGGACCGACCCTCGGCATCGGCATGATGACCTGCGAGCTGGCCCGCGCGCGGGGCCTGTCGGCCGATGTCATCCCGGTCGACCTGCGGGCGGTGATGGCTGGCGACGAGACGGCCAACCTGGTCTTGCAGGACGGCGACAGCGCCTATCTGAACACACTCGGTGCTTACCTGCACGCGCCGGAGCATGTGCTCATTCGCGGCGCGGTGCACACGCAGGGGCAGTTCGCGCTGCGCGGCGACGGCGAGAGCCTGCGCGAGATGCTGCTCGAGCGCGTCGGCGGGGTGACCGAGAACGCCTTTGCCGAAGGCGCCATGCTGCTCCGCCGGGTCGAGGAGGTGATCCCGCCCGAGCAGGCGCTGTTCGCCTCGGAGGTGTGGGAGTACTTCGTGCAGCGCAACGAGCGCGACAACATCGGCTATGTGCTGGCCCGGCAGGGCAATGCGCGGGTCGAGCAGTTGCCCCAGGTGCGCCGCGACCTGCCCATCGGCGCGGTACGCAGCCCGCTGGCCGAGCTGCTCTCGCAGCGGCGCGACCTGACCCAGATCGAAGAGGACATCGAGGAACTGCTCCAGCGCATGGAGACGCCGACCGAGACGGTTGGCGAGACGACCGAGCCGGGCAACATCCGCCGCGTCGAGCGCTTCCTGCCCGAGTACATCCGCATCCAGATCGACCTGGCCGCCATCCTCGCCGGCGAGACCGACCTGGAACTGCGGCCGAACGACGTGCTGCTGGTCCACCGCGTACCCGAGATGATCACCGTCATGGGCGAGGTGGCGGTCAGCCAGGGCTATCCCTATGCCGAGGGTCGGACGCTGCGCGACTATGTGCGACTGGCCGGTGACTTCACCAACGACGCCGACGTGCGCGAGACCCGCGTGCTACACGCCGACGGCACGGTCGACGTCTACCGGCCGAACGACCGCATCCGGCGCGGCGACCTGATTCTGGTCCCGCCGCGGATGATCAACCTGCCGCGCGAGACCGATCCGCTGCGGACGATTCAGGCGGTGGCGCAGGTGGTCGGCGCCCTGGCGACGACCATCATCGCCATCGGCAACACGTTCTAGATCGGGGCGAGCCATGATTCTCGGACTGGTGACCTACAACCTGGGCAAGGACATGACCCTGCCCGAGCTGCTCGAGAACTGCGCCAAAACCGGCTTCGGCGCGGTCGAACTGCGCACCACGCATGCGCACGGCGTCGAGCTGTCGCTCGGCCCGGCCGAGCGGGCCGAGGTCAAGGCCCGCTTCGCCGACAGCCCCGTGGTGCTCTGGGGCCTGGGCACCACGTGTGAGTTCGACAGCCCCGAGCAGGGCCGGCTGCAGGCGCAGATCGACGAGGCGCGGCGGTGGCTCGAGCTGGCCCATGAGGTCGGCGCCCGCGGCGTCAAGGTGCGGCCGAACAACCTCCACGACGGCGTCGAACCGGCGCAGACCTGCCACCAGATCGGCGCCGCGCTCGGCGAGCTCGGGCCGCACGCCCAGGCGGCCGGCGTGAGCCTCTACCTCGAAGTCCACGGCCGCGGCACGCACGATCCGAAGCTAATCCGGCAAATGATGGACGTCGCCCCGCATCCCCACGTCGGCGTCTGCTGGAACTCGAACCACAACGCGCAGGAGGTGATCGACGGCAGAATCGCCTCGACGTTCGGCCTGGTGGCCGAGCGGATCAACTCGTGCCACATCACCGAGCTCTGGTCGGACTATCCCTGGCGCGAGCTGTTCCGCCTGCTGCGCGACTCGGGCTACGCCGGCGCGACGCTGGCCGAGATTCCCGAGTCGGCCGATCCGCTGCGCCTGATGCGCTACTACCGCGCGCTCTGGCAGGCGCTGCAGCCGACGTGACCATCTACCCCGCGATCGACCTGTCCTGCGGACAGGTGGTGCGCCTGCGCCGCGGCGAGCTGGCCCACAAGACCGTCTACGGCGACGATCCCGCGGCCTTCGCCCGACGCTGGGCCGAAGCCGGCGCCGACTGGATCCACGTCGTCGACCTCGACGGCAGCTTCGCCGGCGAACCGCGCAACTGGTCCGCGGTGGAGGCCATCGCGGGCGCCGGCGTGCGCGTCCAGGTCGGCGGCGGGATCCGCTCGATGGCGGCGATCAACCGGTACCTCGCGGCCGGCGTGGCGCGGGTCATTCTGGGCACCAGCGCGGTGCGCGACCGGCCGTTCGCCGAGGCGGCGATGCGGCGGCTCGGCGAGCAGGTCGTGATCGACGTCGGCGCGCGCGACGGCCGGGTCGCGGTGCAGGGTTGGTCCGAGGCGACCGACCTCGACGCGGTCGCGTTCGGGCGCGAGATCGAGGCGGCCGGCGCGCGCCGGATCATCTTCACCGACGTCCACTCCGACGGCGCGCTGGCCGGCCCCAACCTGCCCGCCCTGCGCCGCCTGGCCGCGGCGTTGAGCATCCCGCTGATCGCATCGGGCGGCGTGACCACGCTGGACGACGTACGGGCGGTCGCCGAGGTCGGCGTCGAGGGCCTGATCATCGGTCGGGCGCTGTACGAGGGCACAGTCGACCTGGCCGCGGCCGTGGCGGCGGTTCAGTAGGCCCCGTTGCCGTGACACATCGCCGGCAGGGTTTTGGCCAGGATCACCAGGTCGAGCCGGAGCGAGCGCCGCTCGACGTACTCCAGGTCCATCGCCAGCCACTTGTCGTAGTCGACGTGCATCACCCGGCCGCTGACCTGCCAGAGTCCGGTCAGGCCGGGCTGCACCTCGGTGCGGCGGGCGAACCGCTGGTCGTGGCCGTCGACCTGGTCGAGCGGCAGCGGCCGCGGGCCGACCAGGCTCATCTCGCCGCGGAGCACGTTCCAGAGCTGTGGCAGTTCGTCCAGGCTGGTGCGGCGGAGCAGGCGGCCGGCGCGAGTCACGCGCGGGTCGCGGCGCAGTTTGAACACCGGCCCGGCCAGCCCGGCGCCGTGGCGCAGGTCGGCCAGGCGCTGTTCGGCGTCGGCCACCATGGTGCGGAACTTGGCCATGCGGAACGGCTTGCCGTGCCGGCCCTGGCGCATCTGCCAGAAGATCACCGGTCCCGGCGAGTCGAGGGCGATCAACAGGGCGATGAGCAGCATCAGTGGCGCGCAGAGCGCCAGCAGTGCCGCGGCGAGCAGCAGGTCGAGCAGGCGCTTGCGGCGCTCGTAGGCCAGCTCGACAATCAGCGCGGCACCTCGATGCTGTCGAGCAGGTCGGCCAGCACGTCGTCGGGCGTGCGGCCCTCCATCTCGGCCTCGGCCCTGAGCAGCACCCGGTGCCGCAGCACCGGCGCGCAGAGCGCCTTCACGTCGTCGGGGGTCGGGTACGACCGTGCCCACAATGCAGCCCTCGCCTTGGCCGCGCGGAGCAGCCAGATACCGGCCCGCGGACTGCCCCCCAGCAGCAGGTCGGACCAACCACGACTGGCGGCCAGAATGCGCTGCAGGTACTCGACCAGCGCCGGCGAGACGGTCACCGCCGCCAGCGCCGAGGTCGCCTCGGCCAGCCGCTCCGGTGTCGCCACCGGACGCACGCCGGCCGACTCGGGCACCATTTCCGCGAAGCCCTCATCGGCTCGACGCAGCAAATCGCGTTCCTGTTCCGGGTTCGGATAGCCGATCGGCAGTTTGAACAGGAACCGGTCGAGCTGCGCCTCGGGCAACGGGTAGGTGCCCTCGAACTCGACCGGGTTCAGCGTCGCGCAGACCATGAACGGCTCGGCCATGCGGTGGGATTCGCCGTCGATGGTCGCTTGGCGCTCCTCCATCACCTCCAGCAGCGCCGCCTGCGTCTTCGGCGGCGTGCGGTTGATCTCGTCGGCCAGCAGCAGATTGCAGAAGATCGGCCCGCGGCGCAGGTGGTGGTGGCCGGATTGGAGATCGTAGACGGTGGTGCCGATGACGTCGCTCGGCATTAGGTCGGGGGTGAACTGGATCCGCTTGAACTCGACGCCGAGCACGCAGGCCAGCGTGCGGACCAGCAGCGTCTTGGCCACGCCGGGCACGCCCTCGAGCAGCACATGGCCGCGCAGCAGCAGGGCGATGAGCAGGTGGTCGATCGCCTCGTCGTGACCGACGATGACCTTCGCGAACTCGGCCTTGACCTCGCGGGCGAGGGCCGCTACCGCTTCCATCGCCGCTCCTTGTCGAGCATCGCATCGACCCGCGCCGCCAGCGCGACCAGCTCGCGCGCCGTCCATCGCCGTCCATCGGCCTCCAGCTCGGCCAGCAGCGTCTCGCGCTCGGGCGACGGCCCCGCCCGCCGGCGCAGCTCGCCGGCCAGCAGGCGGGCGATGGAGCCGCCGGCACCGGCCCGCTGGTACAGGCTGGCCAGCGCCCGCAGTCCGTCGGCCGCCGGCCGGCGCGGCGGCTCGACGGAGCCGGCCAGCACCGGGCCGAACCGGACCGCGGCCCGGTAGCCGATCAGCGCCACGGCGAGCAGGAGCTGCAACGTCAGCCAGCGCCGCGGCGGCTGCCACATCACTTGCCACACGCCGGCCGCGCCGGGGTTGCCGAGGTGATCCTCGTCGAACATCACCCTCCCCTCTCCGGCGTGGGCGGCAACCAGGTTGACCAGCAGTCGCGCATTGCCCGCCCGGGCGAGCTGGCCGTTGGCGAACAGTGCCGGCGTGGCCAGCACAAAGACCCGGCCGCGGCCGATGCTGACCACCGCGCCGAGCCACTCCGGTGAGGCCAGTGGCCAGCGCGTGCGGCGGTCGGTCAGCTCGGCCACCGAGCGCGCCAGCACGGCACGGCTGGGCACCTGCGAGGCGGTCGGATTGAGCTCGAGCCGCCCTACCCCGGCCAGGTAGCGGCCCGTCTCACCCACCGTCCACGACATCGCGCCGGCGTCGCCAGGCAGCCACGGCTCCGGACCATGCTGTCGTAGAAAGAGCCGGAAAGGCAGCTCGCGGACGGGCGAGTCAGCGCCGGTGACGCCCTCGCAGGCGAGGATCAGGGTGCCGCCGCGGTCGACCCACTCGCGCAGCGCGAGGGCCTGGAAGCGGTCGATCAACAGCGCCGGCTCGGCGATGAGCAGGACGCTGATCTCGTCCTGCAGCCGCTCGGGCCACTGCTCGAGCCGCCCGACGCGGAAGCCGAGGCGGCCGAGCAACTCATACGCCGCGCGCCAGCCGCTCGGCGTGCTCCGCCAGGTCGACGGCACGGCGACGATTTCGGTCCGCCGCGCCACCGCTGCCGCCTGGCCCAGCAGGACGGCGTTGAGCAACAGGAAGGCAGCCAGCAGCGCGACGAACAGCCAGGTGTCGAACGAACGCTTCATCGCGCCGGCAGCTTGGCCGACCCGAACCCCATCCCTCTCCGGGGTCAGGTCTCATGATCACGCGGTCGGTTACTGATTCGCCGCGGAATCGTAACCGACCGCGTGAGGTCGAGACCTGACCCCGTGCTCACTCACGCAGCGCTTGGCGATGCACGTCGGTCAGGGCCTCTTCGCCCTCGTCCTCGTCGACGATCAGAATCACGTCGCCGAAGCGGGCTTTGAGGCGCGTGCCGACGGCCAGGATCTCGCGCATCTCCTCGCGCAGGTCGAGCAGCTCGAAGTAGGCCTCGCTGGCGTACTTGACCTTGACCACGGTCAGGCCCTCGGTCTCGGCGGGCACCGTCGAGTCGACCCACCAATCCTCGGCCAGGCCGTAGAAGGTCCGCCCGGCGGCGTCGCGGGTGGCCACCGTGCTGGCGGCGTCGTCGCGTTCGGCCATGCGCAGCTCACCCTCGGCCTGGCTGCGGCGCACCGCGGCCTCGCCGGTCACCGCGTCACTCGGCCTGGCCGGCATGCCGCCGCCGAGATCGGTGGCCGGTGCGCCGCCCGCACCGGGCGGGCCTTGCGGGCCGCGGAAACGGCCACCCGCCAGCCCGGCCATGGCCTCGGTCTCGGGCTTCATGCCCGGTTCGAGCACCAGGTAGCTGGTGTAGGGCGTGAGGATGCCGTAGCGCGTGGCCAGCTCGACCACCTCGTCGACCAGTTCCTTCGCCTCGCCGTTGAGTCGGATCTGGTCGAGCAGATAGCCGACGCGCCGGGTGGCCCAGAGCCGCGGCACGAACGGGTGCAGCCGCTCGCGCTGCGGGAAGTCGAGGCTGTACTCGAAGACCTGCTCCTGTCCGCCGGCGTTGCCGCGCAGCACCACCTGCGCCGCGCCCTCGCCCTCGTACCGCCCAAGCAGCGTGAGCTGCGAGCCGCGGAACAGGTCGGGCAGCGTGATCGGCTGCAGGCTGGAAACAGTCACGCCGGTGACCGACAGCTTCAGGTCGCTCAGCACCGGGCTGGAGACCTTGGCGTAGAGGCTCGAGACGGCCGTCTCGATGTCCTCTTCGGGCTGGACGTAGGTCCGCGTGCCGCGGTTGTCTTCGGTCAGTCGGTCGAGCAGCATGGTGTTGACGTCGTTGCCGACGCCGAAGACGAACATCCGCGCCTCGGCGCGGTTCGCCGCGCCGGCATTCTCCAGGATGCGCTGCGGCTTGGTCTCGCCGACGGTCGGCAGGCCGTCGGTCATGAACAGCATCATGCCGGGCCGCGCCGCGTCGCCGGGCAGCAGGGCCAGGCCACGCGCGAGCGCCTCGTCGATGTTCGTGCCGCCGCGAGCGCGCAGGCCGTCGACGAACTCGAGCGCGGCGCGCAACGTATCGGGCCCGATGGCGACCAGTCCATCCTCGAACTGCTGCACCTCGGTGCTGAAGGCGATGATGTTGAACCGGTCACCCTCGTTGAGGTTGTTCAGGCAGTAGCGCAGCGCGCCCTTCGCCTGCTCGACCTTCGCGCCGGCCATCGACCCCGAGACGTCGAAGACGAAGACGATGTCCTTGGCGACGATCTCCTCCTCGCGCAGGTCGGACTTCGGCGCGACCAGCATCATGAACGTGCCCTGCTCTTCGCCGGCGCCGCGCTGGCAGATCAGGCTGACCCCGAACATGGCGTCGGAGAGCTGGTAATAGAGCACGAAATCGCGGTCCGGGACGACATCGCTCGCCTCATGCCCGACGCGGACCACGTGCTCGCTCTGACGGTGCAGGTCGATCTCGTGGCTCGGCGAGTAGACCGATTTGATCCCGATCTCGCTCTCGATCCGCACGTCGACGGCCAGCGAATCGACCCGGCTCGGCGCCGGCGTGCCGTCGGGCCCGGGCGGGACGATGAAGCGCGTCTCGAGCGGCCGGATCGGCGGCCGCACAGGCTGCGTGCCGGCGCGCGAGCGGAGCGGGAAGACGAACCGCGCCAGGCCGTCGTCGGCTGGGACCGCCTGGGTGTACTCAAGCCGGATGACCTTCGTTTCGTGCGGCTCGATGGGGAAGATGCGCGCACGGAAGGTGTCGCGGCCGATGTACTCGAGCAGGCCCGGATCGCGCATCGAGCGGACAATCTGCTCATACACCTCGCGCGCCCGCCGGGCGTCAAGCAGCTCGGCGGCGACCTGCTCGCCGCCGATGCTCATGCTGAAGTTGGTCACCCCCGCCATCTCGGGCAGAGCGAACAGAAACGTGCCTTCGATGCGGTGTGGGTACTGGTTGTAGAAGCTCTGCTCGACGATGGTGGTGGCCGCGAAGCCGTGGATCTCGGCGCTGACCTTCTGGCTCTTGGTCTGCAGCGGGATCGCGCCCGGCGGCACGGGGATCCAGCGGTCGTCCCACCATTGGTCGGGTACAATCATGCCCTGCCCCAGGGCCGCGCCGGCGCACAGCAGCCAGGCCAGACAAGCCGTTCGGACGTTCATCGAACGCACCTCCCGCGGCACCGCCCGTTTTGACACGCCCCCGGCGGTGTGCTACGATGCCGTGTCGACCTCCCATACCGGATGCTCGCCGTCGGCGTTTACATGGCCATGCTGCAGACCCGTTACGCCAGCCGAGTCCGCCGGCAGGAGCAGGGCCGATGAGCCCCGGCCGACGCTTCCTCCTCTGGCTCGTCGCGCTCATCGCCGCCGTCGTCGTGCTCTTCTGGTGGGCCGAGTTCTACACCGATTGGCTCTGGTTCCGACACGATGCCGATCCGATTGTCTTCACCCGCCGCGTGACCACCCGCCTGATCCTCTTCGCGCTCGCCGGCGGACTGAGCTGGGCCGTGCTGGCGCTCAACCTGCGGCTGGTCGCCCGTCGGGTCGGCGACGTCACGCCGCTGGCCACCGTCGAGGTCGAGCCGGAACTGCGCGCGGCGCTGCGCCGGCCGCTCAAGCGACTGCGCACCTGGCTGCCCATCGCGATCGCGGTGGCCAGCGGGTTCGGCATCAGCGCCACCTGGCTGATGTGGCAGCTCGCCCTGCGCGCGGTGCCGTTCGGCGTCAACGACCCGCTGTTCGGCCGCGATGTCGGGTTCTGGATCTTCGCCCTGCCGGTCTGGCGACAGGTGCTCTCGAGCGCCTCCAGCACGCTGGTGCTGAGCCTCGTGCTGGTCGTCGCGATGCAGTTCGTCTACGGCGAGATCCGGGTCGTCGGCAACGAGCTGCGTTTCGGCCGCGGCGGCCGGCGACACATCCTCGCCCTCGCGGCGGCGCTGCTGCTGGTCCGCGGCGGTCTGCTCTGGCTGCGTCGCTACGAGCTGCTGCTCGGCCAGCGGCGCCTTTTCGCTGGTGCCAACTGGGCCGACGCGCATGTGGTCCTGCCGATGCTGGCGGTCAGTGCCATCCTGGCCGTGGCGGCGGTGATCTTCTGCCTGCGCGTGATGCGCCCGGGAGTGGCGGCCCGGTCGGCCTACTATGCGGTCGGGGTGCATGTCGTGGTGCATCTGCTCGGGGTCGGACTGGCGCCCGCGATTGCCCAGCGGCTGATCGTCACGCCGAACGAGATCGACGCCGAGAGCCCCTACATCGCCCACGCGATCGCCGCCACCCGCTCGGCGTTCGGTCTCGACGCGGTCGATGAGCGGCGGTTCGAGGTGGTCAGCGACCTGACCGCCGCGGACCTGGCCCGCAACCGCGGCACCGTGGCCAACGTCCGCATCTGGGACCACCGGCCGCTGCTGCGGACCTATGCCAAGCTGCAGGAGATCCGGCCCTATTACGACATCATCGATGTCGACACCGATCGCTACCCGGGCCCGGACGGTCCGCGCCAGGTGCTGCTCGCCGCGCGCGAGCTGAACCACGCCAACCTCGACGCCAAGGCGCGGAGCTGGATCAACCAGCACGTCGAATATACCCACGGCATCGGTCTGGTGGCCAGCCCGGCCACGCAGGTCAGCGCCCAGGGCCAGCCCGAGCTGCTGCTCCGCGACATCCCGCCCCGCGGCGCGGCGGAGCTGAGCATCGAGCAGCCGCGGATCTACTTCGGCGAGGTGGTCGCGCTGCCCGCCGAAGAGGCGCAGCGCCAGCCGGCCAGCCTGTTGCCGCAGCAGCAAGAGCAGCAGCAGGCGGCCCGGCCCGACGAGGATGCGCTGCGCATCCGCCGCCGGCTCAACAGCGTCACCGAGCCCGACGAGACGGACTACCTGCTGGTCGGGACAACGCGCGATGAGCTCGACTATGTCGAAGCCTCGGGCGAGGCGGAGATCAAGCACACCACCCGCTATGCGGGCCGCTCCGGCGTGCCGCTCGGCGGCTTCTTCCGCCGGCTGCTGTTCGCCCTCCGGCTGCACAGCATCGAGCTGCTGGTCACCCGCGCGGCCACGCCCGAGAGCCGGCTGCTGCTCCACCGCCAGGTGACCCGCCGCTGCCAGCGCGGCGCGCCGTTCCTGCGCTGGGACGACAACCCCTACCCGGTTGTCGCCGACGGCCGCATCGTCTGGATTTGCGAGGGCTACACCTACAGCGGCAGCTACCCCTACAGCAAGGTCCACTACGAGACCGTGGCGACGCCCCGCGGACAGCGCCTGGTGCCGACCTGGAACTACCTGCGCAATCCGGTCAAGGCGGTGGTCGACGCCTATGAGGGCACTGTCGATTACTACCTGGTCGACGAGGGCGACCCGATCGCCGCGACGCTGGCGAAGGTCTTCCCCGGCCTGCTCAAGCCGGCTGCCGAGGCGCCCGAGTCGGTCCGCGCCCACTTCCGCTATCCGCAGCTCCTGTTCCGCACGCAGGCGGCGATCTACCGCGAATACCACATGACCGACCCGTCGGTCTTCTACACGCAAGAGGACCTGTGGGCGGTGGCGCAGGAGGTCGACCGCGAGACCGAGCGGCAGTTGCAGCGCCAGGGCCGGCTGCCCAGAGGCACCAGCGTCTACCGCAACATGGAGCCGCACTACATCACGATGAGCCTGCCGGGCGAGTCGTCGACCGAGTTCATGCTGCTCACACCGTTCACGCCGTACAGCGCCCGGTCCGACGCGCAGGGCGGCGGGCAGCGCGACAACCTGATTGCCTGGATGGTGGCCCGCTGCGACCCGGCGCGGTATGGCGAGCTGGTGGTGTTCAAGTTCCCCAAGGACACTAACATCTACGGTCCGCGGCAGGTCGAGAACCGGATCGACCAGGACGACGCCATCAGCCAGGCCATCACCCTGTGGGACAAGGGCGGCAGTCAGGTCATCCGCGGCAATCTGCTGGTCGTCCCGATAGAGTCGAGCCTGTTGTATGTCCAGCCGCTCTACCTCGAATCGGACAAGCAGGGCTTTCCCGAGCTGAAGCGGGTGATTGTCGCCTATGGCGAACAGATCACCATGCAGCCGACCCTCGACGCGGCGCTGGGCGAGCTGTTCGACGGCCTCGCGGCGCCGGCGGCGGCGCCCGAGAGCGCGCCCGAGGCTTTGCCGGAGGCTGGCCCGGCGGCGGAGACCGGAGTCGATCCGGCGCTGTTGGCCGCGGCGCGTCAGGCTTTCGAGGCGGGCGACGCGGCCCAGCGGGCGGGCGACTGGGCCGGCTATCAGCGCGAGCGCGACCGGCTGGCTCAGATCCTGTCGCGCTTGGCCGGCGACGGGTGAGTCACGCGACCGAGGGGCGGTGCCGATGAGGATGAAGGCTGTCGCGAAGCTGCGGCCCGAGCCGGGGCTCGACCTGATCGAGACCGAGGTCCCCACCCCGCGGCCCGACGAGGTGCTGGTCAAGGTCAAGGCCACCGCCATCTGCGGCACCGACGTCCACATTTACAAATGGGACCCGTGGAGCGCCAAGCACCTGCACCCGCCGCTGGTCATCGGCCACGAGTTCGCCGGCGAGATTGTCACCTGCGGCGAGCAGGTGCGCGACCTGCGGCCCGGCCTCAGTGTCTCGGCCGAGGGCCACATCGTCAGCCGGCCGTTCCGCGACCGGCACCCGGAGCAGCAGCATCTCGACCCGGCGGCGAGCTGCATCGGGATCAACCGCGCCGGTTGCTTCGCCGAGTACCTCACCGTGCCGGCGACCAACGTCTGGGTCAATCCGCCCGAAGTGCCGCACGAGATCGCCGCGCTGCAGGACCCGTTCGGCAACGCGGTGCACACCGCCAGCGCGTTCGAGCTG
>CAYONP010000018.1:71002-72543 GCA_964405335.1 uncultured Fimbriimonadaceae bacterium | reverse complement strand
GGGTCGGGGGGTTAGGTCCGACGGCCGGCCCGTTCGGCGAACGGGCCCTACCTTCCCGCCGCGGGAAGGGGGTCGGGGGGTTAGGTCCGACGGCCGGCCCGTTCGGCGAACGGGCCCTACCTTCGCCCCGCGGAGCCGACCATGATGCTCCGCACCGCCGTGCCACGGCTGTTCACGCTGTTCAGCCTCGGCTTCGCGCTGGTCCTGTGCCAACTCGGCTACTGGAAGCTCGTGCGTGCCGACGAGTTCGCCGGCCATGCTCGCAATCGGCGGCATCAGGCGGCGCTGCGGGCCGTTGAGCGAGGCTCGATGATCACCGCCGACGACGTCGAGGTGGCGAGCAGCGAGGCCACTGACCATGACCCGCGCGGCCTGCGGCCGACACTCTATGCCCGGCGCTACCGCGGCGGCGACCGGTACGCGCATGTGGTCGGCTACAGCTCGGAGAAGTACGGCTCGAGCGCCCTCGAGCGGGGTCTCGACCGCTGGTTGAGCGGGCGGTTCGAGCCACGCCTGCCGCGCGACCTGTGGGACCTGCTCGACCCGCCGCCGGTGCGTGGCGCCGACGTTCATTTGACCATCCGCCATGAGCTGCAGGAGCTGGCCTGCCGGCAGCTCGGCGAGCGGCGTGGTGCGATCGTCGCCATCGATGTGCGCAGCGGCGCGATCCTCGCCCTGGCCGACTGGCCGCGGTTCGACCCGGCCCGGATCGACGAGGACTGGGAGAAGCTCCTCGGCGACGAGCGCAACCCGCTGCTGGCGCGGGCTTATCAGGGCCAGTACCCGCCCGGTTCGGTGTTCAAGGTACTCACCGCCGCGGCGGCGCTCGATGCCGGCGCGGTCACGCCCGACACGCCGTTCGTCAGCGAGGGGCGGCATCGCTACCCGCACTCGACGGTGGTCGACCGCGCGCCGCTCGGCCGGCTGACCACCACCACGGCCATCTCGCGCTCGTCGAACATCGCCATGGCCGAGGTTGCGCTGCGGCTCGGGCCAACCGGCTTCGAGCGCGCGCTGCGGCGCCAGGGCCTCGGCACCCCGCCGGCGCTGTTCGAGCCGGGCGAGAACTACGGCAGCCTGATTGCCGGCGGCACCTTCCCCCGTGGCGAGCAACTGACCCCGCAGGAGCTCGCCGCCTGCGGCTACGGGCAGGGCGCGTTGCTGGTCACCCCGGTGCAGGTGGCCGGGATCGGCCAGATGCTGGGCAACCGCGGCCGGCGGTTGGAGCCATACCTGGTTGAGGGCATCGACCGCGCCGACGGCACCTCGGTCTACCGCCACCGAACGGCGACGGGCGAGCAGGTGGTTGCGTCAACGGCGGCCGGCAGCGTACTGAAGATGATGCAGCAGGTGATGGAGCCGGGCGGCACCGCCAGCCACCTGCGCGTGCGCGGTCTGAACGTCGCGGGCAAGACGGGCTCGGCGCAGAACCCGCATGGGCAGGCGCACAGTTGGTTCCTGGCCGTCGCGCCGGTCGAGTCGCCCGAGGTGGCGGTGGCGGCGGTGGTCGAGAACGCCGGCGCCGGTGGCGCGGCGGCCGG
>CAYONP010000018.1:36322-70902 GCA_964405335.1 uncultured Fimbriimonadaceae bacterium | reverse complement strand
AGGAGACGAGCGTGCTGCTGAACGACCGTTACGAACCGCACGAGCGGATCGGCGAGGGCGGCATGGCGCTGGTCTATCGCGCCACCGACCGCCGGCTCGGCCGCGAGGTGGCGGTCAAGATGCTGCGCCCGCAGTATGCCGGCGACGCCGACTTCGTCGCCCGGTTCCAGCAGGAGGCGCAGTCGGCGGCTCGGCTGAGCCACCCGAGCATCGCGGCGGTGTTCGACACCGGCCACGACCAGGGCCATCACTACATCGTGATGGAGCTGCTCAAGCCGTTCACGCTCAAGGACCTGATTGCCCGCAGCTCCGGTGGCCGGCTCGAGGTCGAGCAGGCCGTGCGCTTCGCCGTCGAGATGGCCCGCGCGCTGGCCCACGCGCACAAGCACGGGGTCGTCCACCGTGACATCAAACCGCAGAACATCCTGTTCACCGACGACGGCCACGTCAAGGTCAGCGACTTCGGCATCGCCCGCGCGCTGGCGGTCGGCTCGTCCACCGCGACCGGCACCATCCTGGGCAGCCCGCATTACATCTCGCCCGAGCAGGCGCGGGGCGAATCGGCCGGGCCGGCCTCCGACCTCTACTCCCTCGGCGTGGTGCTCTACGAGATGCTCACCGGCACCACGCCATACGGCGGCGAGACGCCGGTGGCCGTCGCGGTGCAACACCTGCGCGGCACGCCGCGGTCGGTCAGTGAGCTACGGCCCGACGTGCCGGCGCCGGTGGCGGCGGTCGTCGAACGCGCGATGGCCCGCGAGCCGGCGGCGCGGTTCGGCTCGGCCGTCGAGTTGGCCGAGGCGCTCGAGGCGGCCCTGCGCGGCCAGTCGCCGGCGCCGATCGATGAGCTGGCCGAGACCACCGTCATGCCGCGGCAGCGGCGCGAACCGGCCGAGGTGCTGGTGCCGCAGCGGACCGAGCCGCGCGGCGGGCTGTCGCCCGGGCTGGTCGCGCTGCTGGTGCTCGGCGTGTTGTTGGCCGGCGGCATCGGGGTGGTCATGGGTCGCCGCGACGCGAGCCAGCCCGAGGTGGTGATCACCCCGGGCGGCGAGGAGGCGCCGCGGCGGCAGATCGTGGTGCCCGACCTGGTCGGCAAGGATGTCGCCGGCGAGCGGGCGCGGCTCGACCAGTACTACCGCCAGCAGGAGATGGACCCGCCGCAGATTGTCGAGGCGGGGTACGAGGATTCGGCCGAGCCGCAGGACCGCATCCTGCGGCAGGAGCCGCCCGCCGGGTCGACCATCCTCGAGGGTGACGTGATTCGGGTCTGGCTAAGCACCGGCATCGAACAGGTGCCGGTGCCCGACCTGACCGGCCTGACCCTCAACGACGCCGACCGCGCCTTGACCCGCGCGCGGTTGTTCCAGGGCGCGGTGAAGTACGAGCATTCCGAGGAGTACCGGCCCGATGTGGTCATCCGGCAGTCGGTCAAGCCGGGCGAGACGGCGCCGGCCGGCAGCGGCATCGATGTGGTGATCAGCCTCGGGCCCGAGGAGCAGGCGCCCGAGGAGCCGGTCGAACCCGACCAGCCGCCGACGCAGGAGTACACCCCGCCCGACAGCGGCGCGCGGCCGTCGGTGGCGGTCAGTTCGCCCGAGGCCGTCGACGGCGGGCTGAAGGTCGCGCGGGTGACCGTTTCACTGCCGGCCGATGGGCCGGGGGCGAACGTCGAGCTGAAGTGGATCTCGGGCGGCACCGGCGTCGCCGCGGGCGGGCAGGTCGGGCCGGGCGCGACCTTCATGCAGGAGGTCCGCGGCACGCCCGGTGCGGTGCTCGGAGTCTACGTCGACGGCGAGCTGCTCAAGTCGGTCGAGTATTGACCATCCGCCTCTACACCCGCGCCGGCTGCCACCTGTGCGAGCAGGTCGAGGCCCTGCTGGCCTGCCTGGCGCCGGCGGCGGCACTCGAGCGGCGCGACATCGACCGCGACCCAAGGCTGCGCGAGCGCTACGGCCTGACGGTGCCGGTGGTGGTGATCGATCGGCAATGGGTGCTCGTCGCCCGGATCGACGAACCGATGCTGCGCGACGCGCTCGCGCGGGCTCAGTCGCGCGTCTGATCGCCGACCGACACCGTCGGCCGCTCAACCGGCGGCGCGATGCCGGGGATGCCCGGGTAGAGGTGCAACGCCTCGCCGGCCTCCTGCTTGCGGCGCAGCTCGGCAAAGAGGTCGTCGACGCGGCGCTTGCGGCGGATCAGCAGCCAGACCATGAGCGCCAGGTCGGCCAGCATGACGCCACTCACCCAGGCGCCGCGGGCGCCGGTCAGCGGCAGCCAGAGCAGGCCGATGCAGACGAGGATGAGGGTGTCCTCGATCCAGATGATGCGCCGCCGGCGCGCATCGCCGATGGGTTCGCCGGGAGGTAGGGGGCTGCTGTTCATGTCACTCGCGGGTGCCCGATGCGGCTTCGAGCGGCTTGCGCCTCTGCGGCGGTTGCATGACGGTTCGGCCGGACGTCCGCTCCTCGTGCTGCAGTGTCTGGACAATCCGCTCGAGGTCGTCGCCGTGCGTGGCGGAGAGTTCCGCGCGCCGGCGGTGGATCTCGTCGACGATGGGATCAGATCGCACGTTGCAGCTCCTCCGGGGTACAGATGACAGGCGGCTCAAAGCCTGCATCGCGACAAGCCTGCTCGATGCCTCTGCTGAACCAAGCGTTGGCGATGTGCTTGCAGTTCCAGGTCAGCAGGTAGTCGATGCCGTGAGCGGCGGCGATGGCGATGTGCAGGGCATCATAGCGAGCGTGGCTCGGAAGGGCGCCTTCGGCGAGGAGCCGCGCCGATAGCCATCCCGCATCGCCGGTCACGGCGAGCAGCGGAACGTCGGCGATCAGACGCAGCCGTTCCGCGGCTGCCGTGGCGTCTCCAAGTGCCGCCTCATCGATGACTGCCTGGGAGACACGGCAATCGAAGTGTGGCATGCAGCGAGCCACCCACTCGCGTGTGATCTCCTGACGTAGCGCCACAAGCCGATCGCGGACCGGCCTGCCTGCGGCGTAGCTCACCACACTGGTCTCCAGATAGACCGTCGGCCTCACGCGCTCGGCCATCACACCTCCCGTGTCGCTCACTGCTGAAAGCTGTACGTCGGCACGCCGGCAATCCAGCCGTAGATCGGCCAGGCGCAGCCGATGAAGTAGTCGCCGAGGATCAGCCCGATGAAGAACGGCCGCGAGCGGCGGTAGGCCCTGATCCCGCCCCACTTGAGCAGGAACGCCTTGACGCACCAGCTAACCAGCACCGGCACCCAGATCATGCCCATCGAGTAGCTGCCGCTGACCGCGAAGCCGAGCGGATGCAGCATCCAGCGGCTCCAGCGCAACCGGATCGCCTGCAGCGCCAGGCCCTGGAGCAGGCCGAGCAGAATCGCCGCGGTGGCCTCGTGGTCGGGTCGCGTGGTCTGGTTCAGCCAGTTCTCGAGCCGGCCGAACGCTTCGACCCCGAAGTGGCGCATGTGCGGCGCCATCTTGGCGCTGAGCCCCCACTCGTAGCCGAGGTGGAGGTGCGCCCAGAACCCCGCTGCCGTGCCCAGCACCGTGGCCAGCGCGAGCGGTGCGAGCACGGCGCGGGTGCTGAACCGCTCCCGCTCGGCCAGCTTGAGGCCTTCGAGCATGTGGGCAATCGGGATGCTGCGGTAGGCCCGGTTGAACCAGTAGAAGTAGGTCAGCGCTACTAGCTCGCGCGGCCGATAGGCGCCGGTGCCGAAGAAGGTGGTGAACAGCCGCTCGGGCCCGGCGCCGTGGAGATCGTGCGCCGGCGGGCCGAGCTCGGCGCGCATCCTCATGCAGGCAAAGGCGATGGCGAAGTAGACCCCAAAGGCGCCGAGCGCCGTGCTCCAGCGCAGCCCGGCGGCGTGGAAGAACCAACACAGGAAGAGCAGCCCGCCGGCCGCGCCGGCCAGGGCCAGCCGCTCGCCCGGCTCGCCACGCCGAGCCAGGTCGGCGAAGTACCGCCGGCCGGTCCAGACCGCCGCCACGGCCACGGCCAGGTAGCCTCCGGCACACTGCTCCTCGACGTAGGGGAAGCGCGGGATCGCTCCATACAGCCCAAGCTGCGCGCCGAGGACGCGCTCGACCTTGAACAACAGGTAGAAGAACCAGCAACTGAACATCAGGTCGACCGGCAGCAGATAGGCCAGGCCGATGGCGAAGGGGTAGAGCGAGACGGGAGTCCAGCCGATGGCGCTCCACGGCGGCGTGGTCACGCTCGGACCGACGTTGACCGCGTTGACACCGATTGCCGGCACCGCCGGCACCAGCCGACTGATGCCGTTGAGCAGGCAGATCGAGCCGGCCAGGCCGACGCCGAGCCACATCGAGCGGTCACGCCAGAAGGCCGGCTCGGGCGCGGTCATGCCGAGCGGCACCTGAAGGATGGGGAAGGGCAGCCGCTCGTGCTCGATCCAGCGCCGGCGCACCAGATAAGCCAGGCAGAGCATGACGCCGAGCAGGACGAAGATGAACACGCTCCAGAGCACAATCGGCCCGCGCCAGGCGAGCCAATGATCGCGCTGGTAGAAGCTGCTGTTGCCCTCGTAGTAACCGACCAGCGCATCGGCGTTGCGGACGGCGAAGCCCGGCGGCAGGTGCGGCAGCAAGATCTCCTCGTACCGGTTGACATCGCTGGCGAACCGTTCCGGATGGCTGATCATCGGCAGCAGCACGTCGAGGAAGTCGACCGAGGCGAGGCACGAGCCGAGGCAGAGCATGAGGTAGACGCAGAGCAGCTCGACCTGGCTCAGCGCCCAGCGCGGCAGCCAGCGCAGGAGCAGCCGGTTGGCGCCGACCAGTAACGCCAGGGCGAGCACCACGTTGCCGAACAGCGAGAAGGTGGTCGGGTAAGGTCCGCCGCTGCGGCCCATCTCCATCTGCACCAGCCAGAAGGCGTTGGGCACCAGCAGCAGCGCGCCCAGCGCGAGCGCGCGCAGGGTCACGCCGCGGGCAGGCGAAGATTCGGCGGGCGAGCGCAACGACCGTCACCTGGGCACAGATTCCCATCGCCCCGGCGTTCTCCTGTCGGGTGGACGAGGATCGCCGCCGCGCCGGCCGAACGCCGCGAAGCCGCGTCCACCGCGGAGCAGGCGATGGAGCTGACCGACCACGACGCGCTGATCATCGTCGATGTGCAGAACGACTTCTGCCCCGGCGGCGCCCTCGCCGTGCCCGACGGCGACGCCGTGGTGGCGCCGCTCAACGCGCTCGCCGCGCGGTTCGCCACCGTCGTCGCCACCCGCGACCTGCACCCGCCCGACCACTGCAGCTTCGCCGCCGCCGGCGGGCCGTGGCCGCCGCACTGCGTCGCCGGCACGCCGGGCGCCGAATTCCACCCCGACCTCGACCTGAGCCGCGTGAGCCTGCACATCGCCAAGGGCACGGCGACCGAGCGCGACGCCTACAGCGGCTTCGCCGGCGAGCCCGACCTCGCCGCCGCGCTGCGTGAACGGGGCGTCGAGCGCGTCTTCGTCGGCGGCCTGGCGACCGACTACTGCGTGCTCAACACGGTGCTCGACTCACTGCGCGCCGGGTTCGTGACCCATGTCATCACCGACGCCGTGCGCGCCGTCGACGTGAACCCCGGTGACGGCGAACGCGCGCTGGACGAGATGGCTCGCGCCGGCGCGCGGCGCATTGTGTCGGTCGAGCTGCTCGGCTGATGGGCATCACGTTCGCCGTTCAGCAGACCGACGGCCGCGCCCGCCGCGGGGTGCTGACCACGCCGCACGGGTCGGTCGACACGCCGGCCTTCATGCCGGTTGGCACGCAGGCGACGGTCAAGTCGCTGACCTGGGACGAGGTGGCGGCAACCGGCGCGCAGATGGTGCTGGCCAACACCTACCACCTGTTTCTCCGCCCCGGCAGCGAGGTGGTCGCCGAGCTGGGCGGGCTGCACCGCTTTTCGGGCTGGTCGGGCGGCATCCTGACCGACAGCGGTGGGTTTCAGGTCTACTCGCTCAAGGGCCTACGGCGGCTCGACGACGACGGGGTCGAGTTCCAATCGCACCTCGACGGCGCGACGCACCGCCTCACGCCCGAGCGCGCCGTGGCGGTGCAGGAGCAGCTCGGCGCCGACATCATCATGTGCCTCGACGACCTGGCCGGCTGGGGCGAGCCGGACGACCGCTACCGCCAGGCGATGGACCGCTCGATCGCCTGGGCCGCCCGCTGCCGGGCCGCGCAGACGACCGATCAAGCGCTGTTCGCCATCGTCCAGGGCGGCTATTGCCTCGACCGCCGGCGCGAGTGCGCCGCCTCGCTGTGCGCGCTCGACCTGCCCGGTTACGCCATCGGTGGGGTCAGCGTCGGCGAGCCGGGCGAGCAGTCACAGGCGGTGGTCGAGACGGTGCCCGACATGTTGCCGGCCGACCGGCCGCGCTACCTGATGGGCGTCGGCTGGCCCGAGGACATCCTCGGCGCGGTCGCCGCCGGCTGCGACATGTTCGATTGCGTGCTGCCCACCCGCCTCGGTCGCACCGCCACGGCGGTGGTCTCGAGCGGACGCCTGAATCTGCGCAACGCTCAGTACGAGCGCGATGCGAGGCCGCTCGACGAGACCTGCGCCTGTCACACTTGCCGCCACCACTCGCGGGCCTATCTTCGGCACCTGATCAAGGCCAACGAGATCCTCGGCGCGCGGCTGCTGACCTACCACAACGTCTGGTTCTACCAGTCCATGATGCAGGCCATGCGCGGGGCGATCGAGCAGGGCCGTTTCGGCGACTGGTCGGCCGAGTTCCTCGCCGCGGGCCGATGGGCGGCGACGCGGTAGTCCGGCGCGGTGGCTCACCGGCGCTTAAGCCCCGATTCGCGAACCCGCATGGCTGCGTCTGCTCCGGCCGCGGGCGTGGTCCATCTTGGCCATGATCCAGCCTGAACGCCGGCCGACATCCTGGTTGTACCGGACGGCCACCGGCCGTCGCCAGGAGTGTATCCGGATGAGCGACTGCCGCCTCGAGGGGGCGCTGACCGCGCTGCACGCCGGCGAACTACGCCGCGCCGCGGCGCTCTGTGGCGAGCATCTGGCCGACCATCCCGCCGACTACCCGGCGCTCTGCCTGGCCGGCGTGCTGGCCTATCAGGCGGGCGAGCCGCACGCCGCGAAGATGCGGCTGTGCCAGGCGGTCGCCGCCGACGGCGACCAGCCCGAGGCCTTCATTCACCTGGCCGACCTGTTCGCCGCCGCCGGCGAGTTCGACCGCGCCGAGCTCTACTACCACGCCGCCTGGGCCGCAGCGCCGGACAGCCCCACCGCGGTCAACGAACTGCTGCTGTTCTATCAACAGGCCGGCCTGCCTTACGCCGCCAAGCAGGCGGCGCGGCAGTCGCTGCTGATCGAGCCGGACCAGCCCGTCGTGGCCGACGCGCTGGCCGAGCTCGAGACGGTCTTTCCCGACCGCTCGGTGACGCTCTACATTCCGTGCTACAACGCCGCGCGGTACCTCGACCGCGTGCTCCCCGCGGCGATGGCGCAGAGCTACCCGCTGGCCGAGCTGCTGGTCATCGACGACGGCTCGACCGACGACTCGGTCGCGGTTGCCGCCCGCTTCCCCGTCCGGATCGTCCAGCTCGAGCGCAATGGTGGGCTGGCGCGGGTGCGGAACGTGGCGGTCGCCACCTGCCGCAGCGAGTACCTCGCCTCCCTCGACTCCGACGTGGTGCCCGATCCGCACTGGCTCGAGCGGCTGATGCTGCACTTCGAGTCCGAGCGCCTGGCCGCCGAGGCCGGTGAGGCGACCGGTGCGGCGCTCGGCGGCGTGATGGGCCGGATGACCGAGCGCCACGACGTCGGCCTGGCCAACCAGTGGCGCAGCCTCCACTGCGCCCAGCACCACGGCGACGCGCCGCTGGCCGAGGCGCCCGAGTGCTACGGCTGCAACGGCGTCTGGCGCCACGAGGCGATCTTCCGCGCCGGCGGGTTCGACGAGCGGTTCCGCACCAACGGCGAGGACAGCGAGGCCTCGCGCCGTGTGCGCGGCATCGGCTACCGCCTGGCCTACGAGCCGGCCGCCCGCTGCAGCCACCTGCGGCGCGACTCGGTGGCGAGCATCCTCGACACCGCTTGGCGCTACCACGTGCCCTACTTCGAGCACCTCCACGGCATCTTCGACACGGCGACCGTCGGCGACGTGCTGCACAAGCGGCAGGAGAACCTGGTCCGCCACCACCAGAACCTGGAGACCGACAACCAGCGCCGGTCGCACCACCTGGCCTACCTGACCTTCCTCGGGCTGCCCTGGCGGGTGCTGAAGGACTTTCAGCTCAAGGCCCGCCGCTGCTCCGACGAGGCGCGGCAGGCGGTGCGCGAGACCCACACCGCGGTCTACCTCGGCATGTTCGCGGTGCTGGCCGAGTACGAGCCTCGCCGCGACCTTTGGCGGATGGTCTATGACGAGACGGCTCCGTGCCGGCCCGAGGACGAGGCGCTGGCGGCCTTCTGCTCCTGGGAGCGGGTCGAGCAGACCATCGCCGCGGCGCACGGCGACGGCGTGCCCAGCCCGCTGTGCGAGCTGCCCGCCCGCTGCGCCGAGACGGTCAGCGCAGCGCTGCGGCTGCTCGGGGAGGTGTGGGAGCAGTACGACGCGATGTACTGGAACATGGTCCGCGCCTCGGCCCTGCGACTGGCCGACGAGCGGGCCGAGTCCGAGCGCGAGCATGTGCCGGGCCTGCGCGTGGCCATCGTCAACGCGCCGTGGAGCGAGGACGGGCGGATCGGCGTGCGCGCCGGCAGCCGCTGGCCGTTCACCCAGGATGCGCGCGGCGAGCGGATCCCGGCCTATCTGCCGTTTCCCTTCTTCCTGGCCACGGCGGCGGCGATGAGCCGCGATGAGGGGTTCGAGACGCTGCTCGTCGACGCGATTGCCGAGGGGCTGCTGGCCGAGGAGTTCATCAACCGGCTCGAGGGCTGGGCGCCCGACATCGTGCTGATGGAGACCGCGACCGCCTCGCACGAGCTCGACCTCGACTGGGCCCTGCGGCTCAAGGAGCGGCTCGGCAGCCAGGTCAACGTGGTCTTCTGCGGCCCGCACGCGACAGCGCTGGCGAACGAGATCATGGCCGAGGCGCCGATGGTCGACGCGGTGGTGCTCGGCGAGTTCGAGCCGAGCTTCCTCGACCTGCTCCGCGCGCAGCGCGACGGCGCGCCGCTGGACGACATCCCCGGCCTGCTCTGGCGCGACGACGAGGGCGCGGTCCACATCCAGCCGAACCGCCGCAAGCTGCCCAAGCTGAGCGAGTTCCCCTGGCCCGAGCGGGTGACGCTGCCGATGTACAACTACTTCGACAGCTTCGCCAACGCCATGCCCTGGCCGAACGTGCAGATGCACGCCAGCCGCGGTTGTCCTTACCAGTGCATCTTCTGCGTCTGGCCGCAGGTGGTCTATGACGGGCAGAACTACCGCACCCGCGACAACGCCGAGATTGTCGCCGAGATGAAGTGGCTGGTCGAGCGCTACGGCTTCCGCGCGGTCTACTTCGACGACGACACGTTCAACATCAAGAACGAGCGGATCATCGACCTGTGCGACCAGATCGCCGCCGCCGAGCTGGGCGTGCCGATCTGCGCCATGGCCCGCGCCGATACCTCCTCGCGCGAGGCCTTCGCGGCGATGGCCCGCGCCGGCGTGGTCGGGCTCAAGTTCGGCGTCGAGACGGGCGACCCGGCGATGATGGAGCGCATCCGTAAGGGACTCGACCTCGAGCGCGTGCGCGAGACCGTCGGTTACTGCCAGGAGCTCGGCATCGGCGTGCACCTGACCTTCAGCTTCGGCGGGCCGGGCGAGACGCACGAGACCGCGCAGAAGACCATCGACCTGGCCGTCGAGCTCGACCCGGACACGGTGCAGTTCTCGCTCATGACGCCCTTCCCCGGCACCAGCATGTTCGCCGACGCGTCGGCCGACGGCACGCTGCTGACCACCGACTGGAAACAGTACGACGGCGCACGCTACACCGTCGTCCAGGGTCTGCACATGAGCCGCGAGGAGCTCGAGGAGACGCTCCGCTCGGCGCACCGGCAGTGGCTGCTGCACCTCGTTGCCCGCGACTGCTTCGCCGCCCTCGAGCGCGAGCTGCCCGCCGCCGCGCGCGTGCGCGCCGACGAGCTCGCCGACCTGGCCGACGGCGCGGTCGAGTCGCTGCAGTTGCTCACGCCGCTCAACGGCCGGGCCGACCTCGACACGCTGCTTGACACCGCGGCGGCGAAACTGCGGCCCGGCGGGGTGATGACCGTGCTCTGGCACGGCACCGGCGGGCGCGGCGCGGCGCTGCGGTTCGAGGCCTGGCAGTCCGAGCAGCCGCTGCGCCTGCTGCGCCAGTGCAGCGGGTTCAACGACGAAATCGCCGTCGCGCTGCAGATGCCCGCCGTCGCCGCGCCACGACCCGAGCTGGTGGCTGTCTGAGCGAGCGAAGGGGGCCGGAGTGAGGGTCTTCGTCTGCAATCCGCCGTGGGAGACCGACGCCGGCCTGCGCGGCCTGCGCGCCGGCGCCGCCCCGCCGCGGGTGGTCGATGAGGACGACCCGGAGGTGCCCTGGCCGGCGGAGCTGGCCAGCGCCACGGCGCTGCTCTGCGACCACGGCCTCGCCGCCACGTTGGTCGATTCGCTCGCCACCGGCGAGTCGACGCGCGGCTTCCTCGAGCGGCTCGACCAGCTCTCGCCCGACGCCGTCGCCTTTGCCTCGTCGGCCGCCAGCTTTGCCGCCGACCTGGACCTGCTGGCCGAGGTCGCCGTGCGCAGCCGCGTGGCGCTGCTCTGGCCCGGCGCTGCCGACGAGGTGGCCTGGCTGGTCGATGACGGACTGGTCGAGGCGGTCATCGCCGGCGAACCCGAACGTGGGCTGCTGGCCTGGTGCGTCACCGGCCGGGCCGGTATCTACGCGCCCGATCCCATCGAGCGCCTCGACGACCTGCCCCGCGCCTGGCGCGATCACACGGTTCATCGGTATCACCTGCCGCTGCCCGGACTGCCCCCGGCCCCGCAGCTCGTGCTCGAGCTCGGCCGCGGCGGCCGCTGGCGTTCGCCGGGCAGCGTGGCCGACGAAATCGATTTCTGCCGCCGCAACTGGCCCCGGCTCGGCGCGCTGGCGACGCTCGGCGGCGAGCCGCCGGCCGAGCTGCGCGAGGTGCTCGTCGCCAGCGGCCTGCCCTGGGCCGCGCGCGGTGCGGCGTGCAACGCGGCCGACGAGCCGCGGGTAGCGCCGCGCCGGCCGGTGCCGCGCGTGCGGCACGAGCTGCTGATTGTCGGGCAGATGAACCCGGTGTTCATGGGCCAGGGGCTGCTGCGGGCGGCGCGTGCCGCCGGCCACCGCGCCCGCGGCGTCGACGTCGCGGCCGACCCGGCGCAGATCCTGACCCTCCTCGAGGCGCCGGCCGAGAGCATCGCCATCATCGACCGCGGTGCCGGCCTGCCGCCCGAGCTGCTCGACCGCGTGCGCTGCCGCACGCTGCTCTACAGCCCCGAGGTGCTGCCCACCCTCGAGGGCAGCAGCGCGCACGCCGAGACCCGTTACGCCGAGTTCGCCCCGCTCGCCCGGCGAGTCGACGACGTGGTGCTGCACGATGAGCATCCGCGCGCCTACCTCGAGTGGATGGGCCACCGCAACATCCGCGGCGTGGTGCCGCTGCCGGTCGATCCGCGGCGGTTCCGGCCGCTCGGGGTCGAGCGCGACATCGACCTGCTGTTCGTCGGCTCGGCCAGCGAGCATCGGCTCGCCTGGACCCGCCACCTGGCCGCCGCGGGCCTCGAGGTGACCTGGCCCAACGTCTGGGGCGAGGCCTTCGTGGCCATGCTCAACCGGGCTCGGGTGGTGCTCAACCTCCACTTCACCCCGCAGCCGAACACCGAGCTGCGGGTCAGCGAAGCGCTCGCCTGCGGCTGCTTCGTGGTCAGCGAACCGCTGACCCGGCCGGGCCCGTTCATCGCCGGCGAGCATCTGATCGAGGTCACCCGCGAGACGGCCGCCGACCTGATCGATCATTACCTGCACCATCCCGCCGAGCGCGAGGCCATCGCCGCCGCCGGCCGGGCAGAGGTGCTGGCGCATCACACCGCCGAACAGGTCCTCGCGCGGTTGCTGGCACTGGTCGGCAGCCCGTGCCGGCCGGCCGGCGAGGTGCCCGCATGAGCGGCCTCCGCATCGGCCTGCAGTTGACCGTGGTTAACACCTATCACGGCGCGGTCTGGGGCGATGAGGTCATGGCCGTCGGCCTGGCCGACGCGCTGCGGGCCCAGCCCGAGGTGGCCGAAGCCGAGGTCTACGACACGGTGACCATCCACGACCAGCTCGACCTGGTGATCAGCTTCTATGCAGCGCCCGAGACGCGGCTGGTCAGCGGGCCGCGGCAGGTCTGGTGGTACCAGGCGCCCCGGCTGGAGGCCGCCGCCGGGCCGGTGACCGGCGCCGTGGGAGGCTATGAGGCGGTGCTCTACGCCGGCCCGCGGCTCGGCGCCGAGGTGCGCGCCGCCGGTGCCGAGCGCTGCCTGTTTGTCCCCATGTCGGCCAATCCGGCGGTCTATCGCCCCTGCCCGCCGCGCGACGAGTTCCGCCACCCCATCGTCCTCGTCGCCAACCACAACCGCGGCCGGGCCGACATCGAACGCTACCTGCTGCCGCTCCTGCCGCTCGGTCTGGCCATCTACGGCAGCGGCTGGGAGCGCGAGCCCGAGCTGGCCGCCTCGGGCGCGCTCAAAGGGCGGATCCACCCCAGCGACGTGCCGGCGCTCTATTCGAGCTGCGACCTGGTGCTCTCGTGCCATTCGCCGTGGCATCGCGAGCACGACGTGCCCACCTCACGGCTGTGGGAGGCGACCTGCTGCGGCGCGACGGTACTCAGCGACCACCTGCCCACGGCGGCCGGGCTGTTCGGCGACAGCATCGTCTTCACCCGCGGCGGTGACGAGATGCTCGAGCTGGCCACCGCGCTGCTGGCCGAGCCCGACCTGCGCGCCGGGCTGGCCCGCGCGGCGCGGACCCGCGTCGCCGCCGGCCTGACCTTCGACCACCACGCACGGCGGATCCTCGACTTCCTGGCCAACTAGAAGCGCTTCACCTCGCTCACCTCGCCGGTCTCCTTGTCGAGGCTGAGCACCTGCACCGTGCCCGAGGCGTGGGCGAGGACGAAGAGGCAGGCCTGGTCGGTCTCGTACAACGCGCCGACGCTCGGCGGCAGATTACCGATGCGGAGCGTGGGCAGCTCGTCGATCACCAGGTCGGGCAGCCGCTCGGCGCGGATCGGGAGTTCGGGCAGGTAGTTGCGGTCGAGCCGGACCTCGACCGGCCGCTCGAGCTCCACCGGCAGCGTTCGCTCGGCCTGGATGCGGAACACGCTCGGCCACTCGAGCTCGATCCGTTCGGCGGCCCAGGCCGCCGTCGGGCCGAGCAGCGAGCCGAGCAGGATGCCGGCGGCCAGCCAGAGCAGAGGTCGGGTCGACATGATGGCGTCTCCGCGGTGAAGGACGCCTCGCCGGTCGGGCCGGTCAACGTCACTCGCCGACGGCCTCGGCGAGCAGTTGGTCGACCATGCCGGCCAGCGCGCCCAGCGAGACCGGCTTGCTGACGATGCGCGTGGCGCCGAGGTGGCCGGCGACGCGCAGGTTCTCTTCCGAGGCGACATAGCTGCCGCCGGTGACGGCGATCAGCGGCGCGCGCGATTCGTCGTGCCGCAGCTCGCGGATCACCTCGAGGCCGTCCATCTCGGGCATGACCAGATCACAGATGATCAGGTCGGCCGGCTCGCTGCGCTGGATGCGCAACCCCTCGCGGCCGTTCATCGCCGTCTCGACCTCGTGGCCGCGATCGCTCAGCACACGGCTGAACAGCTCCTGGATCTGCGGGTCATCATCGATGATCAGAATCCGGGCCACGGTGACCCTCCAGGTCGGGCAGCCGCGGCGCCGGCGCACCACAACCGCCTAACGGCCGAGTTTACACGCGCTTCAACTACGTGGCAAGCACAACCGCCACCGCCCACCGCCGATCCTCTGCCGCGCCGCTGGGTCATACTCCTTGCCATGCCACGCGAGCACGAGATCATCCGCGTCGTCGGCCTGTGCGGCAGCCTGCGCGACGAGAGCACCACCCGCGCCGCGCTCGAGCTGGCGCTGGCCGGCGCCGCCTCGCTCGGTGCCGTCTGCGAGTTGATCGACATCGTCGACCTCGACCTCCCCTACTGCCAGACGCGCGACTGCGGCCGTCACCCGGCGGTGGTCGACATGAAATCGAGGGTGACCGCCGCGCACGGCCTCATTCTCGGCTCGCCCGAGTACCACGGCAGCCTCACCGGCGCGCTGAAGAACGCGCTCGACCTGATGGGCAGCGACGAGTTCGAGGGCAAGGTGTGCGGGCTGATCGGCACCGCCGGCGGGTCGATGGGCGCCGCCTACACGCTGGCCGACCTGCGGGTCATCCTGCGGCACATCCATGCCTGGGTGATCCCGCCGCAGGTCAGCATCCCGCGGGCCAAGCACGCGTTCGATCACGGCGTGCTGCACGACGAAGCCGTTGCCGCGCGGCTGCGCGAACTGGGCCAGGCAACCGCGCGCTACGCCTACCTGCACCACGGCGAGGCGCCGCTGCAGGCCCTGCGCGAGTGGGAAGCCGCGGCGAGGCTGCCGAGATGACCAACCTGCGCGCCGCCACCGGCGACGATCTCACCGCGATGCTGGTGATCTACGAGCCGATCGTGCGCGAGACCGCCATCAGCTTCGAGCTCGAGCCGCCGAACCGCGACGAGTTCGCCCGTCGGGTCGCGGCGGCACACCTGTGGCTGGTGGCCGAACAGGACGATCGCCTGCTTGGCTACGCCTACGGCGGCCCGTTCCGCGCGCGGGCGGCCTATCGCTGGAGCGTCGAGACCAGCGTCTATGTCGCGGCCGGCGCGCGCGGCCACGGCGTGGGGCACCGGCTGATGACCGGCCTGCTGGCCGGCCTGCGCCGGATGGGCTACCAACTGGCGGTTGCCGGCACGACGCTCCCGAACGACGCCAGCGTGGCGCTGCACCGCGCGCTGGGGTTCGAGCCCGTCGGCGTCTACCGCGCGGTGGGCTACAAGTTCGGCACCTGGCACGACGTCGCCTGGTTCTCACTCCGGCTGGGTGACCAGCCCGTCCCGCCACCGGAGCCGCTCCGGCGCGAGCAGATCGACTCGGCCACCTGGCAGGCGACGCTGAGCGAGTAGGATCCAACTCGCCACTCCCCATCGTCGCCCGCGCGATGGTCCGCGGTGCGGACCCTACGTCCCACTCCCCGTTCCCCACTCCCCATTCCCCACTCCCCGTCGTCGCGCGAGATGGTCCGCGGTGCGGACCCTACGTCCCACTCCTCACTCCCCACTCCCCGTCGTACCGAGGATTGGCTCTTGACGCCGGCTGAGGTCGGCCGTACCATGGGGATGTCATGAGCTAGTTGAAAATGAGAATGCTTCTCAACTAGCAGGAGTGCCGGTCATGGCGGTATCGCAGGTGCTTGAGCGGGTTGCGGTGCTCGCGCTGGATCGCGTCGCGGCGGGGGAGCGGGTCGAGGTGCTGGAGCTCGACAACCACGTCGACGACGACTGCCGGCTGCGCGAGTTCGGCGTCTTCGAGGGCACCGTCGTCGAGGTGGTCAGCGTCGGCGACCCGGTCGTCCTGTCCGTCTTCGGCAACCGCTTTGCCATCTGCCGCCGCTGTGCGCGGCAGGTCACCGTGCGGAGGCTGACCGCCTGACCGCGCCGAGGCTGACATGGCCACCTCGTTGCTCGAGTCGCAGCCGCTGCTGCGGGTTGCCGTCGCCGGCAATCCGAACTCGGGCAAGACCACGATTTTCAACCGCCTCACCGGTCTGCGCCAGAAAGTCGCCAACTACCCCGGCGTGACCGTCGAGCGCAAGACCGGCCGCTGCCTGATTGACGGCGAGCCGATTGAGCTGCTCGACCTGCCCGGCGCCTACTCGCTCGCCGCCCAGTCGCCCGACGAAGAGATCGCCCGCGACGTGCTGTTCGGCTGGCAGCCGGCCGAGCCGCCGGTCGACCTGGTGCTGGTGGTGGTCGATGCGACCAACCTCGAGCGCAACCTCTATCTCGCCAGCCAGGTGGTCGAGCTGGGTTACCGCACCATCGTGGTGCTCAACATGGTCGATATGGTGGCCGGGCGGGGCGAGCGGATCGACCTCGACCGCCTCGCCCGCGGCCTCGGGGCGCCGGTGGTCGAGACCGTCGCGCGGCAGGGCATCGGGATCGAGAAGCTCAAGGCGACCATCCTGTCCGAGGGCCACCGGCCCGACCTGCCGACGCAGCGCGAGCCGCTCGCCACGCCCGCGCTGGCCGCGGCGATCGACGCGCTCGCGCCGGCGCTGGTCGAACAGGGCGTGGCCGAGCGCGTGTCGCGCCCGGTGGCGTTGCGCCTGATCGGCTCGCCGACCGGACTCGAGCTGGCCCGCCAGCGGTTCGGCGCCGCGCTGGCCGGGCGGCTCGAGGCGGTCCGCGAGGCGCTGGCCGCCGAGGGTGGTCGGTGGGACGCCGACGAGGCCACGGCGCGATATGCCTCGCTGCGCGAGCTGGTGGACGAAGCCCTGACCGGCCGCTCGGCCGCCCGGGTGCTGACGCCGACCGATAAGATCGACCGGCTGCTGACTCACCGCGTGGCCGGGCCGGTGCTGTTCCTGGTCAGCATGGCGGTCGTCTTCCAGAGCATCTACGCCTGGGCCGCGCCGTTCATGGACGGCATCGACGGGGCCTTCGCCGGTCTGGCCGAGAGCATCCGGACCGCCTTGTCGCCCGGTGTGTTGACGGATCTGTTAGCCGATGGTGTGATCGCCGGCGTCGGCGGCGTGGTCATCTTCCTGCCCCAAATTGTGCTGCTGTTCTTCTTTCTCGGCCTGCTCGAAGAGACCGGCTACATGGCCCGCGCGGCGTTCATCGCCGATCGGTTGATGAGCCGCGTCGGGCTGCACGGCCGCAGCTTCGTGCCACTGCTCTCCAGCTTCGCTTGCGCAATCCCCGGCATCATGGCGGCGCGCACGATTGGCAGCCGGCGCGATCGGCTGACCACCATCGTGGTCGCGCCGCTGATCACCTGCTCGGCCCGGCTGCCGGTCTATACGCTGATGATCGCCGCCTTCGTGCCCGACCGGCCGCTGTTCGGCCCGTTCCGCACCCAGGGCGCGACGCTGCTCTCGCTCTACCTGCTCGGCGTGCTCATGGCGCTGGGCGTGGCGACGGTGCTCAAACGCACCATCCTCCGCGGGCCGACGCCGGCGCTGCTGCTCGAGCTACCACCCTATCGGCTGCCCGACTGGCGCAACCTGGGCCGCGCGGTGTGGGAGCGGGCGAGCCTGTTCCTTCGCTTCGCCGGCACCATCATCCTCGCGCTCAGCGTGGTGCTCTGGTTCCTGGCCTACTTTCCGCGGGCCGACGTGTCGGACGCGCCGTTGATTGCCGTGCGGCAGATCACGGCCGCCGGCGGCGACCACTCCGACGCCGAGCTGCTCGACGCCGAGGTCAGCCGCGTCGAGGGCCGGCTGCAGCTCGAGGGTAGCCTGATGGGCCGGCTCGGCCGGCTGCTCGAACCGCTCTTCGCCCCCATCGGCTTCGAGTGGCGGCTCGGTGTCGGCGTCGTCTCGGCCTTCGCCGCGCGCGAGGTGATGGTCTCCACGCTGGGCATCATCTTCGCCGTCGGCGACGATGCCGACGAAGCCAACCAGACCCTGATCGAACGCCTGCGCGGCGCGCGGCGGGCCGACGGCAGCCCGCTGTTCACCCCCGCCGTGGTCGCCTCGCTGTTGGTCTTCTTCGTCCTCGCCTGCCAGTGCATGGCCACCGTCGGCATCGTCGTGCGCGAGACCGGCGGCTGGAAGTGGGCCATGTTCATGGTCGGCTACATGACCACGCTGGCCTACCTCGGCGCGCTGATCGCCTTCCAGGTGGCCCGGGCGATGGGAGGCTGAGGTGGATCCGCAGATCCTGGTCGTCGCGCTGATCGTCCTCGCCGCCGCCGGTTACCTGGCCGCGCGCGTGGCGGCCACGCTGCGCGGTCGATCATCGGCCTGCAGCACCTGCCCGAAGTGCGCGGCGAAGCGGGCCGAGACGGTCTCGACCGAGGCGCTGCTGCAGAGCCGACCGCCAGGGCGGTAGGCGGCTGCGGCGTGGCGCACGGATCTTCTGTCCTGCGCCGACATGCCACGAGGTCGTTCCGTCGGCGCATTGCGATGCGCCGCTACGAGGAACGTCGCACCGGTGCGGCCGGCATCAGCTTGCCCGCAGGGTCAGCCAGATCGATTCGGGGCGGCAGAAGGTGCGCATCAGCGGTCGCGTCATGCCCAGGCCGCGGTTGACCACCAGCGTGGTGGCGCCGACCCGGTAGAGCCCGCGGGTGTAGTGCGGCGGCCGGTAGCGGTGCAGGTTGTTGCGCAGCGGCCGGCCGCCGGGCAGGCAGATCTGCCCGCCGTGGGTGTGGCCGCAGAGGACCAGCTCAATCCCCGCCTCGACCGCCTCGGGCAGCACGTCGGGCGAGTGGGCGAGCAGGATGCGCGGCCGGTCGGCCGGGCCGACCACCTCGACGGGGAAGCGGTAACCGCGCGGCGCGAAGCGCATCGCCTCGTAACGCAGGCCGGCCAGGCGGAAGCCGTCGGCCGGCTCGACCCAGCGGTCGTCGAGCAGCTCGATGCCGGCCGCCGCAAGCGCCTGCTCGACCCCGCGCCGCTGCCAATGACACTGCGTGTCGTTGTTGCCCAGCACGGCGTAGCTGCCCAGCCGCGCCGGCCAGCCGGCCAGCGCGGCGAGGCAGGCGGGCAGCGCGGCGGCGTTCTCGGCGAAGTCGCCGGTGAGCAGCAGCAGGTCGGGCGGCGGGGTTTCGGCGGTCAGGCCGGCCAGCCAGCGTTCGCCGGGCCCGCGGCGGTGGGTGTGCAGGTCGGTGAGGTGGAGGATGGTCAGCCCGTCGAGCCCGGCCGGCCAGCCGGCGGGGTGGATGGTGTGCCGGCTCAGCTCGAACCGCCGCGGCTCGATCAGCGCACCATAGGCGGCCGCGCCGGCGAGCGCCGCGCCGGCGCCGAGGAGCAGGCTCACGGGCCGGCGAGCAGGCCGCGCAGGTGCTCGCGCAGGGCCGGGCCTTCGAGCGGGTCGCGCAGCGCCATCTCGATGAAGGCGCGGAAGTAGCTGGTGAAGTTGCCGATGTCGTAGCGGATTTCGTCGGCCCGCAGCGCGACCACCTGGCAGCGGTGTCCGGCGCGAATCAGCGCGCGGATGGCGTCGGTCAACTGGATCTCGCCGCCGCGGCCGGGCGGCGTGGTCTTGAGCGCCTCGAAGATCAGCGGGTCGAAGACGTAGCGGCTGGCCACCGCGTAACAGCTCGGCGCCTCGTCAGGCGACGGCTTCTCGATGATGTCGGTGATCCCCACTGCGCGTTCCGGCTCGAGCGCCGCTTCGGGCGCGACGATGCCGTAGCGCACCACCTCCTCGCGCCGAACCGGCTCGACGGCGATGGTGGCGAAGGCGCCGCCGGCCTGGTGGGCGGCGATCAGGCGCTCGAGCAGCCGCGGCTCGGTCGGGCTGTAGAGGATGGTGTCACCGAGGGCGAGCACGAACGGCTCGTCGCCGACGAAGGTCTCGCCGTGGAGCACGGCGTCGCCGAGCCCGCGCTGCTCGGCCTGGCGGATGTAGAACAGGTGTCGGTTGAGTTCGCCGTTGCGCAGCACGCCGAGCTCGGGCACCTCGCCGCCGAGCAGCTTGCCGCCGCCGTGGCTGAGGTCGAAGTGGTCTTCGATGGCTCGCTTCTGCCAGCCGGTGACGATGCAGATGTCGGGCACCGCCGCGCCGACCAGCTCCTCGACGACATGCTGGATGGTCGGCCGGCGGCCAACGGCGAGCATCTCCTTTGGCTGCGACTTGGTGCACGGCAGCAGGCGGGTACCCAGTCCGGCGGCGGGGATGACGGCCTTGCGCACGGCGTGGCTCACGGCGCGACTCTCTTCAGGCTTGGCATCGACATGATAGCCGCGAACTGAAGCACGGCAAGGGCGCGGACGGCGGCGATTCGGCGGCGTGTGATACGATACCGCTGCCGAAGGGGCTGGAGCGTGCGATGAGTCGTCTGCGCGTCGCCGTGGTGGGCGCGACTGGTCTGGCCGGGCAGCAGTTCCTGGCCACGTTGGCCGGGCATCCGACGTTTGAGGTCACCGCCCTGGCCGCCTCGCCGCGCAGCGCGGGCAAGCGCTACCTTGAGGCGATCACCACGCCGGCTGGGGCGCGGCAGTGGTTCTGCGGCGAGCCGCTCGACGACGGCTTCGCGGCCATGACTGTCGAGGACGCGGGGCGGCTCGACCCGACCGCCGTCGACCTGATCTTCACCGCCATGGAATCCGACGCGGCGCGCGAGCATGAGCCGCGCTACGCGGCGCACACGCCGGTGCTTTCGACCGCCTCGGCGTTCCGTTACGAAGACGATGTGCCGCTGCTCACCCCCGGCCTGAACCCCGAGCACATGCCGCTACTCCGCACACAGCAGCAGCGGCGCGGCTGGCGCGGCTTCATCGCCCCGAACAGCAACTGCACGGTGATGGGCCTGGCCTTCACGTTGGCTCCGCTGCAGCGCGCGTTCGGTCTCGAAAGCGTGATCATGACCTCGCTGCAGGCGGTCAGTGGTGCCGGGCGGTCGCCGGGGGTGGTCGGCCTCGACATCATCGACAACGTGATTCCGCACATCGCCGGCGAGGAAGGCAAGGTCGAGGCCGAGGCGCGCAAGATCCTCGGCACGCTCGCCGGCGAGTCGATCGCGCCGGCCGGCTTCGCGGTCAGCGCCACCTGCACGCGGGTGCCCGTGCTGGAGGGACACACCGAGACGGTCAACGTCAGCCTGTCGCGGCCGGCGACGGCCGACCAGGTGGCGGCGGCGATGCGCGAGTTCGGCGCCGAGTTCTGCGCCCTGGGCCTACCCTCGTCGCCGCGGCGGCTGATCACCGTGCTGGACGATCCCTACCGCCCGCAGCCGCGACTGGACCGCGACAACGAGGCGGGCATGACCACCACCGTCGGCCGGCTGCGCGAGTGCCGGGTGATGCCCAACGGGATCAAGTACGTGCTGGTCAGCCACAACACCAAGATGGCCGCCGCGCGCGGCGCGGTGCTGATGGCCGAGGAGCTGTGCCGGCAGGGGTATCTCGGATAGCGCCATGCCCGAGCCGGTGATCACCGAACGACTGCGGCTGGTTCCGGCGACCGGCGAGTCGATGCTCGCCGAACGCTACGACCCACGGCGGTTCGGCGAGCTGATTGAGGCCGGTCTGCCAGCCGACTGGCCGCCGGCCTTTCTCGACGAGGCGGCCATGACGGTGGTCCGCCGGCGGCTGGTCGACGCGCCGGAGCAGTCGGGCTGGTGGCTCTGGTTCGCCATCCTGCGCGAGAGCCGCGAGGTGGTCGGCACGGTCGGCTTCGTCGGCCCGCCCGAGCAGGGCGAGGTCGAGGTCGGCTACTCGTTCATCGAGCGGGTGTGGAACCAGGGCCTGGCCACCGAGGCGGTCGGCGCACTGCTCGCCTGGGCGTTGGCCGATCAGCGGGTCGAGCGGGTCATCGCCCAGACCCTCGCCGACGGGCTGGCCTCGCAGCGCGTGCTGGCTAAACTCGGGTTTGCCCGCCGCGGAGCCGGGCGCGAGCCGGGCAGCCTGGTCCACGCCCTGGAGCGCCGCGACTGGCTGGAGCGGACATGAAGCAGTCCCTACTGCGCCTGCACGAGCTCGACGACGTGGCCGTCGCCCTGCGCGACCTGCCGGCCGGTACGCTGGTCGACGGCGTCACCCTGACCGGCGACCTGCCCGCCGGCCACAAGGTGGCGCTGCGCGGCATCGCCGTGGGTCAGCCGGTGCGCAAGTATGGCCAGCAGATCGGTTTCGCCACGGCGGCCATGGCGCCGGGCGATCATGTCCACACCCACAACCTCGGCTTCGGCGCCGGCGAGCTGGCGCTCGACCATGCGCCGGGCAGCGAGGCGCGGCCGATTGAGCCGGTGCCGGCCGAGCAGCGGGACACCTTCCTCGGCTACGCGCGACCCGACGGGCGGGTCGGTACGCGCAACTACCTCGCCGTGGTCTCGACGGTCAACTGCTCGGCCACGGTCTGCCAGCGCATCGCGCAGCGGTTTGCCGGGGCCGAGGTGGGCGAGCCGGGCTTCGACGGCGTCTTTGCCGTCACCCACAAGGCCGGCTGCGGCGGCAAGGCCGGCTGGGAGCTGGACCTGCTGCGCCGCACCCTGGCCGGGCTGGCGCGGCACCCGAACGTCGGCGCCTACGTGCTGGTCGGCCTCGGCTGCGAAGGCAACACCATGCCGGAGTTCATCGAGACCGGCGGCCTGGTGCGGCTCGGCCTGCCCGACGCACCGCCCACGCCGGCGATGCTGATCCAAGACCAGGGCGGTACCCAGGCGACCATCGAGGCGGGTGTGCGGGCGGTCGAGCGGCTGCTGCCCGAGCTCCGCGCGATGCGCCGCACGCGGCAGACCGCCGACAAGCTGGTCGTCGCGCTGCAGTGCGGCGGCAGCGACGCCTGGAGCGGCATCACGGCCAACCCGGCGGTCGGCGCGGCGAGCGACCGCGTGGTCGCCCAGGGCGGCATCACGGTGCTTGGTGAGACGCCCGAGATCTACGGCGCCGAGCACCTGCTCACCCGCCGCGCCGTCTCGCCGCAGGTGGCCGAGCGGCTGCTCCACCGCATCGCCTGGTGGCGCGACTACACCGCCCGGCACGAGTTCACCATCGACAACAACCCGGCGCCGGGCAACAAGGTGGGCGGTCTGACCACCATCTACGAGAAGAGCCTCGGCGCGGTGGCCAAGGGCGGGACGGCACCGTTGGTCGCCGTCTATGGCTATGCCGAGCCGTGCGTGGTGCCGGGTTTCGGGCACATGGACACGCCGGGTTACGACCCGGTCAGCGTCACCGGTCAGGTCGCCGGCGGCTGCAACCTGGTGGTCTTCACCACCGGCAGGGGGAGCTGCTTCGGGTTCAAGCCGGCGCCGGTGCTCAAGGTCGCCTCGAACAGCGTGATGTACCGCCGGATGGAGCCCGACATGGACCTCGACGCCGGGCCGATTGCCGAGGGCACGAGCACGGTCGACGAGGTCGGCGCGGCAATCTACGCGGCGCTGCTCGAGCTGGCCGGCGGGCGGGCGAGCAAGTCCGAGACGCTGGGCGTCGGCGACGAGGAGATCAACCCGTGGCTGCTCGGCTGCACGATGTGAGGCGCCAAGGCAGGGCGGCCAGAACGCACGGCGACCGACGTAGGGTGGCATCGCAATGCGCCCTTGAGCGGCCTCGTCGCGACATCTGCGCATGGCGATGCGCCGCTACGACGCGCCTGTGCGCTGAGCGTGGCGACGGCTTCAGCCGTTGCAGCCGGGTTGACGCGGCGTGACCCCCGCTACGGCGTTGATCTTCGACATGGACGGCCTGCTGGTCGACACCGAAGCGCTCTACATCGAGGCCACCGGAAGTTACCTGGCGCAGTTCGGCCGCACCGTCGACCGGCCGACCTACATCTCCTGGATCGGCCGCAACGTGGACCATGAGGAGATTCGGCGGGCGTTCGACATTCCGGTCGAGCCGCGCGAGGCGTGGGCAGAGATCCGCCGGCGGTTCCAGGCCCTGTGCCACCAGCGGTTGACGCTCATGCCCGGCGTGCTCGAGTTCCTCGACGGCCCGGCGCGCCGGTACCCGAAGGCCGTCGCCTCGTCGAGCCGCCACGACCTGATCGACTCGCACCTGGCCCAGGTCGGCATCATCGGCCGCTTCGCCACCCGCGTCTCGGCCCACGATGTGGCCCGAGGCAAGCCGGCGCCCGACATCTTTCTCGAGGCGGCGCGCCGGCTTGGCGCCGAGCCGCGGTCGTGCGTCGTGTTCGAGGACTCGGTCTACGGCGTGGCCGGGGCCAAGGCGGCCGGGATGAGGGCCGTGGCGGTGCTCAACACGCTGACCCGCGGGCTCGACTTCTCGGCCGCCGACCGGGTGATCGAGCGCCTCGACGCGGTCACCGGCGCCTGGTTGGCCGGAACCGAGGCAGGCTGAGGCGGGGTTCGGGTCGGGAGGAGTCGACGGCTTGGACCCGCTTGCCACTGGTCTGCTCATCGGCGGCGCGGTGCTGCTCATCGGCGGCGCCGAGCTGCTCGTCCGTGGCGCCTCGGGCCTGGCCGCGGCGATGGGCGTGTCGCCGCTGGTGATCGGCCTGACGGTCGTCGCCTTCGGCACCAGCGCGCCCGAGATGGCGGTCAGCGTTCAGTCGGCGCTGACCGGCCAGGAGGCCGTGGCGATCGGTAACGCCGTCGGCAGCAACATCTTCAACGTGCTGGTCGTGCTCGGGTTATCGGCAGTGATTGCCCCGCTGATTGTGCAGCGGCAGCTCGTCCGGCTCGATGTGCCGGTGATGATCGGCGCCTCGGTCGCCGTCTGGCTGCTCGCCCTCGACGGCACGCTCAGTCGCCTCGACGGCGGCCTGCTGTTCGGCTCGCTGCTGCTCTACACCGCCTGGCAGATCCGCACCGCCCGCGCCGAGCCCGCGCCGGCGACCACCGAGGCGGCCGGTTCGGCGCCCTGGCCGGCCCAGGTGGTGATGGTCCTGGTCGGGCTCGGGCTGCTGGTCCTCGGCTCGCGCTGGCTGGTCACCGGCGCCGTGGCACTGGCGAGGACGTTCGGGGTAAGCGAGCTGGTCATCGGCCTGACCATTGTCGCCGCCGGCACCTCGCTGCCCGAGGTCGCCACGTCGGTCACCGCCAGCCTGCGCGGGCAGCGCGACATCGCCGTCGGGAACGTCGTGGGCAGCAACCTGTTCAACCTGCTGGCGGTGCTCGGACTGGTCGGCCTCTGCGCGCCGGGCGGGGCGTCGCTGGCCGCCGGCGTGCTCGACTTCGACTTCCCCCTGATGATCGCCGCCGCGGTGGCCTGCCTGCCGATCTTCCTCACCGCCGGGCGAATCGACCGCTGGGAGGGGGTCCTCTTCCTCGGCTACTACCTGGCCTACCTCGCCTATCTGCTGCTGCACGCCGCCGAGCACGACGCACTGCCTTGGTTCAGCGCCGTGATGGTCGAGTTCGTCGCGCCGCTGACCGCGGTGACCATCGGCGTCAGTCTCGCCGCCCACCTGCGCCGGCGCTCACTCCGCCGCGCGCAGGCGGAGCAGGTGGTCGCCGACGGGTAGCTCGATCGCCCGCCGGCCGCCGCCGGTCAGCTCGTCAGCCGCCTGCCATTCGCCGGTCAGAAGGTCGAGCCGCTCGACGCGCAGGCGACCGGCGACCGCGGTCAAGTCGACCGACACCGCGCCCGTGGCGTAGACCAGATACTCGCGGCCCGGCGCGGCCAGGCAGACCCCGCTGTCGGCCAGCTCGCCGGCCGGCTGCAGGTCGGCCAAGTCGATGTCGCGCAGCGCCGCCGCGGCGATGGCCAGGCGATCCCACAGCGCCTCGGCCGCCGGCAGCTTCGTGGCGATCGCCGCCCGCGGGGCGAAGCCGAGGCTGACGTCGTTCTGGAGCAGAAACCCGCCGCCGGCGAGCAGCGTGCCCCAGGCCAGGCGGCAGAGCGCGTCGTGGTCGGCCGGGTCGCCGCGGTACTCGGGCACCGGCTCGCTGAAGACCACCGGCTTGCCGGCCCGCGCCGCGGCGGCAAAGTGTTCGAACGCCTCGCGCGCCGTCGTTTCGCGAGTCCAGTTAGGCTTGTGCAGGCTGATCACGTCGGCCGCCTCGGCCAGCGGCTCGCGGGCGTGGTCGATGTTGATCATCACCGGCCGCGTGCAGCGGGCGCGGATGAACCGCGCGGCGTGGCGCTGGAAGCTCGCCAACTCGGCCTGGTCGTACCACTCACCCTCGTTGAACAGCTCGTAGACCAGGTTCGGCGCATCGCCGGTGGCCTCGACCAGCCGGGCGGTGAAGCGCTCGGTCGCGAACTGGTGCCGGTGGCGCCGGTCCCAGGTCGGGTCGACCGTCTCGCCCAGCTCGCCGGCCGGCACGGCCAGCTCGACATACTGCCGCCGGTCGGTCAGCGGCCCGCCCAGCGCGGCGTTGAACGGGTGGCCGGCAAAGCGGGTCTTGGTCCAGCCGTCGTGGATCGTCAGGATGACCACCAACCCGCGTGCGCCGGCGGCATCGATCAGGCCCCGCAGGCGGGCGAAGTAGACGTCGTTGAAGCGGTGCAGGTCGAACCGTTCGCCGTTCCGCTCCCACGGCCAGAGCGCTGGCGCCGGATAACCGATTCGCGCATCGGCGACCGGATCGGTGATGCCGATGTAGCTCCAGAGCATGACGGCGTTGAAGCCCCGCGCCGCTAGCGCGTCGAGATAGGCGAGCTGGTCGAAGTCCGAGCCGAGTTCCATCCAGCCCTGGGTGACCGAGTCGCCGAGGAGCAGCGTCGGCCGGCCGTCGACGGTCAGCCATCGCCCGTCAACGCCGACGCTGGGCGCGCTGATCAGGGCGAGCAGCAGGGCGGTCACAGCTCGATCTCCATCAGATCGACGGCGCACTCGACCGCGGGAAAGACCTCGGCGGCCTGCTGGCGCAGCTCCTCAAGGTCGAGATAGCGCGGCGAGAAGTGGGTCAGGACCAGCCGGTCGGCCTCGGCGTCGCGCGCGGTTTGGGCCGCCTCGACGACGGTGCAGTGCTTCTTCTTCCGCGCCTCGTCGGCCAGCTCGGCGCCGAAGGTGCCCTCGTGGATGACCAGCGCGGCACGACGCGAGAGCAGCACCGCGTTGTGGCACGGGCGCGTGTCGGCGACATAGGCGATGCGCTGCCCCGGCCGTGGCGGGCCGAGCACCTGCTCGGGGCGAATGACCTGCCCGTCGTCGAGGGTCACCGGCTCGCCCTGCTGCAGCCGGCCATAGAGCGGCCCTTCGGGGATGCCCAGCGCGCGGGCCGCCTCGAGGTCGAACACGCCGGGCCGGTCCTTCTCCGCGACGGCGAAGCCGTAGGTCGGCACGCGGTGCTGTAGTCGCCCCGCCTCAATCACATACTCCGGCCCGTCGTGTACCAGGCAGCCCTCTCCCTCCAGCTCGCAGAACTCGATCTCGTAGCTGAAGTCGGTCAGCAGCGCGCGGCGGTTGAACCGCACATAGTCAGCGATGCCGGCCGGCCCGGCGATGGTCAGCGGCTCCGTCCGCTCGGACATCTGCAGGCTCATCAGCAGGCCCATCAGGCCGGTGACATGGTCGCCGTGGAGATGGCTGATCAGGATCCAGCGCAAGCGCGAGAAGCGCAGCCGCGCCTTGCGGAAGCGGATCTGCGCCCCTTCGCCGCAGTCGAACAGAAACAGCTCCCCCTCGCGCTGGAGCGCGACGCAGGGGAGAAAGCGAAACGGCGACGGCATCGCCGAGCTGGTGCCGAGGAAGACGACGCGCATGAGAGCGGGCAGAATAGCACGCCGATCGGCCGCCGGCAAGCCGCGCGAAACCGGGACGGACCCGATTTCGGCAGCCGAAATCGGGTCCGTCCCCATTGTTCGTGCCCGCTTGCGGGTCGGACGGCGTGGTGGTACCGTTGCGCCATGACTGACGTCGAGACTCACGACGAGGCCGAGCCGGTGGCGGTCCATCCGCTCGTTGCTTATCTCACCGCCACTCGCGGGCCGTGGTACGGCTTCCTCTTCGCCCTGCCGGTGCTGGCTGCCTATGAGGCGCTCGAGTTCACCTTTCAGCCCGACTGGGTCAACGGCGCCGATGCTATCCTGACCCGCCTGTTCGCCGGGTTCGGCGCCGGCACTCGGTTTCAGGTGCTGCTCTATGCCACGCTGGCCAGCGGCCTGCTCTGCTACCTGGCCGACCGGCGGCTGCGCGCTGCTACCGGCCGCGGGCCGCTGCACTACAGCTACTTCCCCGGCATGTTGGTCGAGAGCGTGGTCTACGCCGTGCTGTTCGGCGGCGCGGTCAACGCCATCCAGAACTACGTCCCCGGCCTGCAGACCGGCGGGCCGGGCCAGGGGGCGCTCTATGCGCTGACCATGTCGCTCGGCGCGGGGATCTACGAGGAGCTGCTGTTCCGCGTGATCATCCTCGGCGGGCTGTTCGTCCTGCTCCGCCACGTGGCCCAGGTGCCGGCGCTCGGTTCCTGGGTGCTGGCCTGCCTCATCTCATCGGCGGTGTTCAGCCTGTTCCATTACGTCGGCCCCGGCGGCGACGTGTTCCACCTCGACAGCTTCTTCTTCCGGTTCGTCGCCGGCGGATTGCTGGCGACCATCTACGCCGCCCGCGGGTTCGGCATCGCCGTCTGGACCCATGCCCTGTACGACGTCCTGGTCATGTTCCTGCACGGGGGCCTGTAGCCATGCGGTATGTCTTTCACTACGATCTCGAGCATGCCGAGCAATGCCTGCTGGCCGCGCCCGAGCTGGTCCGCCAGCACCGCGAGCATGGCGTGCCGGCGACCTTCTTCCTGCTCGGCCGCGTGCTCGAGCAGCGCGGCGACGACCTGCGCGCGATCTTCGGCGATGACCCGCTGTTCGATTTGCAGAGCCATACCTACGCGCACCAGATGCTGCGCGATAACCAGATGCACGGGCCGGGCATCAGCCACGATGAGCTGCGGCGCGAGATCAGCCTCGGCCGCGAGTGGGTCGAGCGGGTGTTCGACCGGCCGTGTGTCGGCATCCGCTCGGGCTGCGGCTTCTACCGCGGTCTGTCGGGCGAGGCCGACCGGCTGGCGATCATTGCCGAGTGCGGCGCGCAGTACCTGTCGAGCGACCTGCGCGGGCCGTGCGACAGCATCCCCTCGGGCCTGCAGCAGGCCTATTGGTATGCTGACGAGGGCCAGCCGCAACTGCTCGAACTGCCCGGCCACGGCTGGCACGACAACGTGCTCAAGGCGCCGGGCAGCTCGCACTGGCTCTGCCTGCCCTGGCCACCCTACGTGCCGTGGGGCATTCCCGGCCGCCCGCCCGCCACGCCCGAGGAAGAGGCGGCGGTGCAGTGCCGCTGGATCGACCGCGCGCTCGAACTCGGCCTGGACTATCTGAGCCTGGTCTACCACCCGCACAGCATTCGGCGGATGAGCGAGGACTGCCGCATCGTCTCGCTGCTGATCGACGCGTTGACCGAGCGCGGCGTGACCTGCACCACCTATACGGCGCTGTTCGAGGAGTACCGCGCGGCGCCCGCCAGCGTCCCCGGCCGCGCGGCCTGGACGTGGGAGGGCGAGCGGGCGATGGGGGCGTTGTAGGTCGCGCCCCGCGCGACGCCGACCGACGCGCACGGCGCGCCCTACCGGTTGACGGCCAGGTTGCGCAACCGCATGGTAGGTCGCGCCCCGCGCGACGCCGACTGCCAGGTTGGCCAACGGCATGGTAGGTCGCGCCCCGCGCGACGGCCGACGGCCAGGTTGGCCAACCGCATGGTAGGTCGCGCCCCGCGCGACGCCGACGGCCAGGTTGAGCAGCCGCGTGGTAGGTCGCGCCCCGCGCGACGCCGAAGCCGGACGGCGCGCACGGCGCGCCCTACCCGCCGGACAATCGGCAACCACGGCAGGCCCTACCCGCCGTTATGGATGTTGGGATGCTGGAGGGCGCCTGATGTGGGCGTACAGACTGCGCTTCGCGCTACCCGAGGATTGTCGATTCCGGTTTGACGAGAAGAGGTACACGCTGTGGACGACGGGTCCCCAAGCCATCGACCTCGTTGCGTGCGCCGGCGCTGGCGCTATTGCGGACGCGGCGCAACTCGCTCTCGAGAGCTGGCCGTTTGAGAGTGAGGAGGAGGCAAGGCGAGCCGCAGCGGTCCACCGCGACGCCCTGTGTCTCGCCTTGCTTTCGTCGCGAACCGGAGCGTACTTTGGAGACGGCACTCCGACAGGCGGCTTGACCGCGGCAGGCCGTGAAGCCCTGGAGCAGCACACGGGAGTGCCGGTGCACAATGACCGGCTTGGCCTCCTCGTGTACGAGCGGCACGCGACCAATGCGCCGCTCTTCCTCAGGATCTCGGCAAAGGGAACGGTGTTGCGGCCCGCCGACCGCTTTCTCGCCGCGTTTCAGACCGCTTGCAGTTCAGGCGTTGGGTTCTCGCCGCGAGAGCAACTGGCGTTCGAGGCGTACTCGCACTCGCACTTCGCCGACTTGCCCGCCAAGTTTCTCTTCCTGGTCACTGCGGCAGAGCTTCTTGCTGACCCGCGGCCACGCTGCGACGCGTGCCACGCTTTGCTTCACGAGCTGGAAGAGGCAGTCGGGGCCCGTGGCGACCTTGCGACCAGTACTCGAGACTCGCTGATTGGCGGCATTCGCCGTCTTGGCAACGAGTCCGTGCGGCAGGCGATGCGGCGGATTGCGCGCGAGCGACTACCGCACCGTAGCTACGAGTGGTTTGTCCAGTCTCGCCAGCAGGAAGGCACGGCCGAACAGCTATTCAGCTACTGCTACGACCTCCGCAATCGGCTGGTGCACGGTTTGGAGCCCGCGCCGAATCCCCACGAGGTCGCCACCGCGGCAAACCAGATGTCGTCACTTGTGGCTGACTTGCTCTCTGCTGGCAGGCCTGGTGTGCGCGAGTGATGCGACGCGCGTGTTTCCGCTGCGCGACGGCCGACGGCCGGGTTGGGCAACGGCATGGTAGGTCGCGCCCCGCGCGACGCCGCAGCCGAACGGCGCGCGCGGCGCGCCCTACCCGCCGGCCAGCTCGAGGCTCAGGGCGAGCTGCATCCGGCTGTTGTACTCGGGCGCCTGCAGGTGGGGCTCGTGCGAGTACCGGAGCAGGGCGGTGTAGTGCGTGCCGTGGTAGCCCCAGATCTGCCAGTAGAGCTTGCCGTCGTCGTTGCTGCCCTCGACCGTGGCGATGCTCAGGGCCGGGCGGCGAAAGCTGCGCATCGAGGCGTCGTCGACCGCGAGCCGCAGCGCATGGGCCGAGCGCATGGCCAGCCGGTGGGCCTCTTGCAGGTGCGGCGTGCCCGGCTCCTGGCGGTATTCGATGGCCAGCAGCAGCCGGCCGAACTCGGTCTCCGCCGGCGGCAGAATGAGAAAGCCGTCGTTGTCGAGGTCGAATGTGAAGCCCTTGGGATGCCACAGGCTGTGACCGCCGCGGAGCACGCTGCGCGTCCAGCCGGTGTAGTCGAACTCGACGCGCTTGCGCCAGAACGGGGTGTCGGGCGCCTGGTTCCTAGCCTGCAGCTCCGCGGCGACACCGCCGCCGAAACTCGACGTCTGCTGGCTCAACCTTGGGCCTCCTACTCAGCCCAACCAAGCGGCTATCCAAGTTCCAACCCTCAAGCCCAGATACGACCGCAAGCAACACGGCGCCGAAACGGTGGCGCACTCACTCGTCTTCCCTATCGGCCGCCCATGCACCGGGCTTAGCCCGCCGCGGTCACGCGCGCCATACATCGCTCAACATCGCGTCACCGCGATCAGCCGATCCATCGCCGCGGCCAACTCTTCGAGCGACTCACAGGGCAGCAGGTGGTCGATCTGCGACTCGTAGTCGCGCAGGCGCGAGTCGGCGGTGTACCACTCGGGCCGCCGCTCGGGATTGAGCCAGACCACGCGATGCACCCGCGCGGCGATCGCCTCGAGCGCCCAGGCCCGCGGGTCGAACCGATTGCACCGCGCGTCGCCCAGCACCAGCAGCGTCGTCTGGCGGGTGAGCAGCGCGGTCTGGTCGGTCCACAGCCGCTCGAAGGCGTTGCCGAAGTCGCTTAAGGCGTGCAGGTCGAGGCCGGGCAGCCGGTCGAGCTCCGCCAGCGCAGCGTCGAACTCGGCGTGGCGGAAGAGCGGCGCGGCTGGGACGGGGCGATCGACGAAGACGAACCCGTCGGTGCGCGAGAAGAGCCGGCCCGCCTCGTGGACGAAGCGGAGCAGCAGCCGCGCGGTGCGGATGACCGAGCCCGAAACGTCGCAGAAGAGCAGCAGCCGCGGCCGCGCCGGCAGCCGCCGGCGACGGACGATGCTCAGCGGCACGCCACCGGTGCGCGCGGCTCGGGCGATGGTCGCGCGCAGGTCGACGTCGCCCCGGGCCGACTGCCGGCGGCGGCGGCCCCAGCGGGTGCGCAGCAGCCGGCCCAGGCGCTCGACCTCGCGTTCGAGCCGGCTCAGTTCGAGCGGCTCGATTCGCCGGCCGAGCGGCCGCGCGCCGAGGCGCGAGCGCTCATCACGCTGCTGTTCCCAGCGCAGCCGGGCCAGCGCGTTCCGGCGCTCCTGTTCGGCCTGGCGGCGCAGCGCGGCCGGCCCGGGCGCCGGCTCGTCGGGCGGCCGACGGCGCTGGCCGGGCTGGTCCGGGCGCGGCTTGCCCCGCACCGGCTTGTCGGCGCGCGGCCAGGTTGCGCGGAAGGTCGCCTCGAACAGCCGGTCGAAGATGGGCAGGTGCTCGGCCTGTTTGGCGCAGCAGGCGCGGAGGGCGAGTCGGACCGTCTCGCGCTCGGTGATGCCGGCAGCCTCGAGCGCGGCGGCGGCGTCGCGCAGCTCGGCGGGCGAGCAGGGCACGCCGGCGGCGCGGAGGTCGCGCGCGAATCGAGTCAGCGGGCCGATCATCTCACTCCTCAGCGTAACGCCCCGGCGCCGCCGCGACACCTGCACGATGGCGCGTCGCGGCCGGTCGGCCGCCGGGTCGGAGCAGCGGATGGCCGAGAACGTGGCAGGTCGGGCTGGCGACAGCAGCCACCAGCACGGGCACGAGCACCATGACCACGACCACGCTCACGGTCATGGGCACGACCACGACCACGACCACGAGCACCACCATTCGGCCAAGGCGTTCCACTCGCACGGGGTCGAGATCGAGCTCGACTTCAGCATCATGCTCGGCATCTCGCTGCTCTGCGGCACGTTCCTCCTGTTCGGCATCATCGCCGGCCGGCAGGCCGGCGCCGATCCGCTGATGGCCAGCCTCTGCTTCGGCCTGGCCATCATCGTCGGCGGCGCGGTGCCGATGCTCGAGGCACTGCCCGGCCTGCTGCGCATGAGGCCCGATGTCGAGTCGCTGATGGTCTTCGCCGCGCTCGGCGCGTGGGTCATCGGCGAGCCGGCCGAGGGCGCCGTGCTGATGTTCCTGTTCAGCCTCGCCCGCGCGCTGGAGGGCTATGCGGTCAGCCGCACGCGCAAGAGCCTCAATGCGCTCAAGGAGCATTGGAGCGAGGTCGCCGTCCGGCTGGTCGACGGCCACGAAGAGGAAGTCCGCTTCACCGAACTGCTGCTCGGCGACCGCGTGCTGGTCCGCCCGGGCGGCCGCATCGCCGTCGACGGGGTGGTCATCGAAGGCGCCTCGGCGGTCAATGAAGCGATGATCACCGGCGAGCCGTTGCCGGTCGACAAGTCGCCCGGCGACGAGGTCTTCGGCGGCTCGCTCAACCTGCAGGGCAGCCTGACTTATGAAGTGCGCGCGATGCCCGGCGAGTCGACGCTGTCGCGGATGATCCGGCTGATCGAGCAGGCCGAAGAGCAGGAGGCGCTGACCCAGCGGGTGGTCGAGTGGACCACCGAGCGGTACAGCACCTTCGTGCTGCTGGCGGCGATCGTCATCCTGGCGGTGCCCCACATCTACTTCCGCCAGCCGCTCGAGACCTGCATCTACCGCGCCTTTGCCCTGCTCGTGGTGGCCAGTCCGTGCGCGCTGGTGATCGCCACGCCGGCGGCGATCCTGGCGGCCATTCAGGCCGCCGTGCACCGCGGCATCCTGCTCAAGGGCGGGGTCCATCTCGAAGCCGCCGCGGCGGTGCGGGTGGTGGCGCTCGACAAGACCGGCACGCTGACCCAAGGCGAGCCGCACGTGACCACCGTCCATGCCGTCGACGGCGATGCCGACGGGCTGCTCGCCCTGGCCGCCGGCGTCGAGCGGCTGAGCGAGCATCCGCTGGCCCGGCCGGTGGTCGCCGCGGCGCGCGAGCAGACGTTGACCTTGCCCGAAGCGGGCGAGTTCCTCGCCGTCACCGGCCGTGGCGTGCAGGCGCGGGTCGACGGCCGGCTGATCCGGATCGGCAGCTCGCGGTTCATGGACGAGCAGGGCGTGCATGTGCCCGACAGCGTGCGGGCCGTGGCCGGGCCGCTCGAGTCGCACGGCGAGCGCACGCTGTTCATCGGCGCTGACGAGACCTGCATCGGTCTGGTCTCGCTGGCCGACACCATTCGGCCCGAGGCGGCGGCGCTGGTCCGCGATCTCAAGCGAACCGGGATCAAGCGCGTGGTGATGCTGACCGGCGACACCGCCGCCGCGGCCGAGGCGATCGGCGCCGCCTGCGGGGTCGACGAGATCCGCGCCGACCTGCTGCCGGCCGACAAGCTCCGCGCGCTCGACGAGCTGCGCGAGACCTACGGCCGCGTGATCATGGTCGGCGACGGCGTCAACGACGCCCCCGCGCTGGCCGCCAGCGATGTCGGCGTGGCCATGGGCGGCATCGGCAGTGACCTGGCGCTCGAGAGCGCCGACGTGATTCTGACCAAGGACGACCTGTGGCGCCTGCCGGCCTTCCTCGATCTGGCAAAGAAGGCGACCCGGATGATCCTGTTCAACCTCGCCTTCGCCATCGGCGTGATTGCCGTGATGACCTTCCTGGTCTTCCGCAGCGCCGCCACCACCGGCTCGCTGAGCCTGACCACCGCGGTCTACTGGCACGAAGGCTCGAGCCTGTTCGTCGTCGCCAACGGCATGCGCCTGCTCCGCTGGCGCAGCCGCTACGACGAGCGGCTCTGATC
>CAYONP010000018.1:22196-36222 GCA_964405335.1 uncultured Fimbriimonadaceae bacterium | reverse complement strand
CCAACGGCATGCGCCTGCTCCGCTGGCGCAGCCGCTACGACGAGCGGCTCTGATCGTCAGCTCAGCGCAACGCCACCTGGCGCTGCACCAACTGCAACGGGAACCCCCACGGGTCGCGCAACATGCCGATGCGGTCGCCCGAATCGGTCACGAACGGCACGTCCGCCTCGCTCGCCCCGGCGGCCAGCAGTCGCTCGTATTCGGCCGCGAAGTCGAGCACCACAAAGGCCAGGTGCAGCTCGAGCATGTTCATCGCGCGGTAGTCAGGCAGCGGCGCATCCGGATTGCGGTAGATTTCGAGCACCGCCGCACCCGCCGCATCGGTCAGGAAGTGGGCGAACGGCGGCTCGTCCATGCCGCGCAGGATGCGGCAGCCGAGGTGCTCGACATACCAGGCCGCCGCCTCGCGCGGCGACTCCAACTGAAACGCGACATGCTCGACACGGATCACGGCTGCCTCCGCCCCGAGCCGAGATACCCGATCAGCAGCGACGCCGTCAAGAGCGCGACGGCCAAGCCGGCCGCGGGCGGCAGACCGAGCGGCGTGACCAGAGCTTCGGTCAGCACCGCGCCGGCCAGCCACGGCAGCGTGCCGAGCAGCAGCGCCAGCGCCTCGCGACCGGCGGCCGCCAGGGCCTCGGCCCGGCTCGTCCGACCGCCGTGCAGCACGGCCCAGCCGAGCTTCAGGCCGGCCGCGGCGCAGGTGACCAGCGCGGCGAGCCCGAGCACGCCGCTCGGCAGCACCAGCGCGCCGAGAGCCCCGAACGCCGCCGGCGAGGCTTCGAGCGCCAGGCCGGCCAGCCCGCCGAGCTGCAGGCCGTGCTGGACCAGCGTCGCCAGCGTGCCGAGACCGCCGAGCAGGCCCAAGGCGAAGGCGATCAGCGCCGCGGAGAGCTGATCGGCCAGCACATATCCCGAAAGCGCTACCAATTCACCAGTCGGCACCGCGCCGCCGGGCGGCAGGGCGACCGCCTCGCGCACCAGGGGAGGCATGAGGTAGACCGCCTGGGCCGGGTCGAGCAGCACCACCAGCAATCCGAGCCCGGCGGCGCCGAACAGGATGGCCGCGGCCACGGCGAGGAATGGGGCGGAAGCCCGCCAGCGCGCCGGATAGCCGGCCACCGCGGCGAGCAGCAGGGCGAGGCTCCGTCGCCGGCCGGCATAGAGGCAGCCATAGGCACCGCCGACCAGCCGTCCGAGCCAGGCGATCAGTTCGGGGTTGGGCAGGTGGGCGCGGGCGTAGGCCAGGTCGCCGGCGGCGGCGAGGTAGAGCCTGCCGAAGTCGGCCAAGTCAGGCTGGTCGAGCGCCGCCGGCCCGTCGCGGCGGATGGTCTGCGTGATGCGTTCCAGCCGTCGCCACGGCTCGCGCCGCCGAGCGACGAACTGCTCGACGGTCACGGCCTCAGGTGTCGGACGACTTGGCGGCGGTTTCGGCCGGCTTCTCGGTCGCCGCGGGTTTGGTTTCGGCCGGCTTGCTCTCGCCATTCGCGCCGTTGCTGGCGGCGGCCGGCTTGGCGCCGTGCTTGCCGTAATCGTTCTGATGCCAGCCACTGCCCTTGAAGATCAGCGCGGCGGGGTGGAAGACCTTGCGCACCTCGCCGCTGCCGCACGCGGGGCAGTCGGGGTAGGGGTCGCGGTAGGCGAGTTTGACCTCCCAATTGTGGTCGCAGTCCCGGCACTTGAACTCGTAGAGCGGCATCGATCAGACCTCCAAGCGACTGGTGAGAATGCGCAACCTGAGATTATAAGCCGAGTCGGCAACAGGGGCAAGGGCGATGCGCGCGCATTGGGCTACTGCCATGGATCGCGAGTCAGGCCGTGCTGGCGAAGCGAAACGTCGATCGCCCCAGAAGGGACCGGTAGGGGCGGGTCTCAGACCCGCCCGGACGCCGACTAGCCCGCTTCCAGAGCGGTGCAACTCAACGACGGGCAAGTCTGAGACCTGCCCCTACGAGGTATGTCAGCACACCGGACTGGTCGGCGTTGTCGACGGATACCGCCTGCAGCCGGCTCTCGGGCAGGCCGTCCAGCAGGTGTTGCACCTGGACCCGTAGTGGGATGGCCACAGCGCACGCTCCGCGTCCGCCAAACGGACCACCAACCCGCGTCGTTCCTACTCCGCCGCCTCGGCCTGCGGCTGCTCGGGCGGGGTGTCTTGCGGGCGGACGTTGCGGCGGAGGATGATCACGCGGCCCTCGCGGACAATCGGCGTGTCGCGCAGCTCACGCAGGCGGGCCGCCGCGTCGTCGGGCAGGTAGAGCATGCTGGTCGCCCCGCCGACGGTCATCGCGCGGAGCCACAGCGGCTGGTCGCCAATCCGCGCGACCGCCTCGCCCAGGTCGACCGTACCGCCGGGATCGGCGCCGGCCGGGAGCGACACATCGTAGTAATGCGCGCCGCCGAGCCGTTCGAGCACCTCGGGGGCAACCAGCTCGGGGCCATACAGCACCGCGCCCATCTCATCGGTCACCGTCGGGAACAGCGCCGGGGTGAGCAGCGGGAAGTCGTCGGTCCGGTCGACCGGCGGCCGCGCGTCGATCACGATCCCGGTCACCGCGATGGTCACCGGTGTGATCGGGTCGGGCGGATCGGCCGGCGGCTGCACCGGCGCCGGCTCGCCCTGCTGGAGCACCGCCCCGCTGAGCCCCGCCGCGCCGAGCAGCGGCGCTTCGAGGAGCACGACGATCTCTTTCGGCGTGCCCTCTTCGACCCACTCGTCGACCACCCGCGCGCCCTGGACAAAGGCCTCGAGTTTGGTCTTGACGGTCTTGTCGCCGGCGGCCACGTCGCGGATGAGGAAGTCGGTCGTCACGCAGACGCCCTGGATCGCCTCGCCGATGCTGCGGTAACCGTCGACCACCGCGGCGCGGCGGGCCATCGCGCGGCCGCGGTCGTCGCCGCCGTCCCACGGCGCACGGCCGCGCACGCGGATGATCCCCGCCGTCCAGTCATACTCGATCTTCTCGCCGCGCGTGAGCTGGCACGGCGCCAGCGGCGACGGCCGATCGGCACCGACCGCGCCGAGCGCGACGAGAACCCCGACCCACAGCCAGCGCATCATGGCCCTTCTCCGTCGTCCGCGGCGTCCGCATCACCGCCGATCACCGCCGCGGCGCGGAACGGCGACACGGGGGTGATGGTCCGCACCCAGCCCAGGCTGGCGAAGACCAACCCGCCGCGGCCCAGCCGGCGCGGCGCCAGACGCTCGCCGTCGGCCAGCGAGACAACCATATCGCAGCCGCCGCTGACCCGCAAGAGACGCACCACCAGCGGCCGGTCGCCCTCGCGCGGCTGGGCCGGCGTCTGGTCGGCCAGCCGATACTCGACCGCGCCCGCCGCCTCGACCTGCTCGCGCTCGGCGCACTCGATGTGCCAGACCAGCCGGCCATCCTCGTCGCGCACGGTCGGTGCGAAGCCGCCGGCCAGGTCGAGCCCGCGGGCGTCGAAGCGCACGCCGGTGAACTCGTCGCTCGCCGGCCCCGGCGTGACCTCGGCGGCCCACACGTCGTCGCGGCGGTAGAGGTAGGGCCCGAGCGCCGGCAGGTCACCCTCGAGCACGCCGTAGAGCGGCAGCGAGGCGTCGATGGCGACCCATCCGTCGGCCTCGCGGCGCAGCGCGCCGACGGCGGCACCGCGGATGTAGGCGCTGAGATAGGGCGGCACGCCCGGCTCGGCCAGCAGCGAGTCGACGGTGCGCTCGGCATCGATCCGAGCGGCCCGCGCGGCGGCGGCGAGATTGGCATAGGCGTCGGCCACGGCGGCGCGTTCGAGTCGTGAGGTGGGCACGCCGGGGGCGCCGCGGGCACGGCCGACGGCGCGGAGCTGCCGGCCGGGCCAGTCGATCACCGCCAGCAACCGGCCCTCGTCGTCGCGAATGGTCTGGTGCAGCGCGGCGGTCTGCGGCTCAGCCGCGGCGAGCGGCAGGGCGAGCAGCAGGCAGATCGACCGGACCCCGAGCATCGGCTCGCTCTCCGTGGGCATAGACGCCGCCGCGCCGGCGGACATTCCCGCCCGCGTCGGGAGGAGACCGCGGCGTCACGGTCTATTGTAGACGCTCGGACACGGCGCCGCGTCACCGGGGAGGCAGGCAGGCATTGAGTCGTTACCAGCGATGGTCGGACGAGGACCTCGCCCTCGCCTTCCGGGCCGGCGACCAGTCCGCCGGCGAGGCTCTGCTGCAGCGCTACGCGCGGTTTGTCTACGCCCTGGCCGGCCGCTACGGCCGCAGCGGCGAGGACGCCGAGGAGATCTTCGTCGAGGTCTGGATCAAGCTCCACGACCAGATCGGCAACTACCAGCAGCGGGCCGGCTTCCGGGCCTACCTGCGGGTGCTGGTGCGCAGCGTGGTGGTCGACCACTTCCGTCGCGGCGCGGCGGCCGAGGAGGTGCTCTCGCTCGACGCCGCCGGCGAGGCCGACGAGACGCCGCTGGCCGAACAGCTCCCCGACCTGACCGACCTGGAGCGCGTGGTGGTCGACACCGAGACGCGCGATCTGGTCCAGCGGGCGGTGGCCGAGCTGCCCGAGCGCTTTCGCATCCCGTTGGAGTTGTACTATTATCGCGACCTTTCGCACGAGGCCATTGCCGAGCAGCTCGGTTGCCCGAAGAACACCGTCACCACGCGGATCCACCGCGGGCGTGAGCAGGTGAGGCGGCAGGTCAGCCGCTGGCTCGGTGAGGATTCGTGAGGGAGATGGAATCGAATCGTCGCGGCGGACGTCCAGAGACGTAGCCGGCGAGAGTCCGTTGCACGTGCAGGAATTCGCTCATGGCCCCGTTGGATGATGCCACCTTGGACGCCTACCTCGCAGCCGAACCACTAGCCCAGCCGCCCGCGGAACTGGTTGCTCGGGCGGCGCGGCAGCTCCGAGCGCCCGTCCCACCGGCCGCTGCACGGCAGTCGTGGCTCGACCGACTGGCCGAGGTCGCCGTCGAGTTCCGCTCCGCGCTGGCCCAGCCACCGTTGGCCCTCATGGCCGTCACTACCCGCGGCGACCCGGACGCCGCCACCGTCTCCAGCGCCGACCAGGCCGCCTTGGCGCACACCGTCAGTGACGGCACGCTGCACGGCCAGGTCTTCGTCACCGCGCTCGAATCGCCCGAGGGCTTCGAGGTCGAGCTGCTCCGCGGCGACCAGACCGTCGACAGCGACCTGAGCGATGCCACCGGCCGGTTCGAGTTCTCCGCCGTCGAGCCGGGCGAATACGAACTCCGCGTCGCCGAACTCGAGCTCACCCAGGCCGTCCGCGTCGGCGCATGAGCGACCGACTCGCCGCCCTGCGCGCCGCCTGCGCCGAACTCTCACACGCCGGCCCAGGCGAGCTGGACGCCGCCCTCGCCCGCGCCGAAGCCCTGGCCGCCGCCCTCGCCGGCGAACCCGAGCAGGCCGCCGGGCTGGTTGAGCTGGCCCTCTGCTGCTGGTCCGTCGGACGGCTGCGCGAGGCCGAACCGATGCTCGTGGCGGCCGCCGAGCTCCATGCCGGCGCGGGCCGGTCACTCGAGGCGGCGCGCTGCCGGGCCAACCTGGGCCTGCTCGAAAAGGAGCGCGGGCGCTTCGCCGCGGCCCTGTTCCTACTCGACGGCGTGCGGCCGACCTTCGAGGAGGACGCCTCGCCGCTCGAACAGGCGCGGCTCGACCTCAACCGCGCCAGCCTGCTGGCCGACCTGGGCCGGTTTGCCCAGGCGCGCGAGCAGGCGCGTGCCGCCGGCGGTCTGCTCGCCGCCCACGGCCAGGTGGCCGAGGCGGGACGCGCCCGTTGGATCGATGCCGCCGCGGCCGAGGGCCTGCGACTCTACCAGGAGGCGCTGGACCTCTACCGCGACGCCGCGGCCTTGATGCGCCAGGCGGACCTGCCGGCCGAGGCGGCACAGATCGCGGTCAACGTCGGCGAGATCTACCGCCGCCTGGGCGACCGAGACCTCGCCCTGCGCTCATTCGACGCCGCCGAGGCCGAGCTCGGGCCGGGGCGGACCCATCACCACGCCGCGCTGCGGCTCAATCGCGCCGCTGCCCTCGCCTCGGCCGGCCGGACCGACGAAGCCATCGCCGCGGCGCGCGACGCGTCGGACATCTACCACGACCTCGGTTCCGAGCGCGACCAGGCCGAGAGCGAGCTGCTGCAGGCCCGGCTGCTGCTCGACCGCGGCGAACATGCCGCGGCGCAGGCGGTGCTGCTCGACGCGCGGCAGCAGATGGCCCGCGACGGCACACCGCACGAGGCCGCCGCCGCCGACCTACTGCTGGCCGAGCTGGGACTGGCCATTGGCAACGCCGCGGTGGTCAAGATGTGCTGCCACGGCGTGATTGACCAGGTGCCCGAGCCGCTGGCCGACCTGCACCAGCGCGCCTGGCGGCTGCTCATGCGCCTGGCCGAGCAGCAGGGCGACCAGGACGAGGCCCTGCGCTGCGGCCGTCGCGCGGTCGAGGCGCTCGAGCGGCTCGGCGCCGGCGTGCGGCACGACTTGCTGCGCCACCGGTTCGACGTCGCCGTCGACCAGACCGAGCTGTACGGCGCGGTGCTGGCCATCCTGATCGAGCGCGGCTCCGCCGCCGAGGCGCTGGAGCTGATGCAGCGCGCCAAGGCGCGGGCGCTGATCGCCTCGGTCGGCGAGGAGCAGTTGCTGCCGGTCGACGCCGAGCCGGGCTGGCAGGCGGCCGAGCAGGCCGCCGCGGCGCGGGTCAACGAGCTGCTCGCCGAGGCCGACGGCATCCGCACCGATCGCGCGCGCTATGAGGCCTGGCGCGAGCGGCTGATTGCCGCCCGCGGCGAGCTGACCGCCCTGCACCTGCAACTGGCGCAACTGGCGCCCGACGCCGCCCTGCTCCGCGGCCTGGTGCCCGAGCCGGTCGACGCCGAGCGGCTGGCGGCGCTGCTCGGCCCGCGGGCGCTGTTCCTCGAATGCTATGCCGTCGGTGACGATCTCTGTCTGGTCGCCGCCTTCGGCGGCCAATTGCGGGCGGCGCGGCTGGCCGGCGCGATGCGCGTCGCCGGTCGGCTGCTCGATCGCTTTCACGCCGGCCTGCAGATGCTCGGCGGCGCGCCGGCCGCGCTGCTGCCGCGGCTGCTGCCGGGCCTGCGCCTCGGCGCCGGGGTTGACGGCCGCGAGCTGTGCGGCCTGCTGCTCGGCCCGTTCGAGGATTGGCTTGACGGCGCCGAGTCGCTGGTCATCGCGCCGCACGGGCGGTTGTGGGAGATTCCGCCGGCCGTGCTCGACGACGGCCTCGAGCCGCTCGTGGCGCGGCTCGACACCGCGTTGGCGCCGAGCGCCTCGTCGCTGGTCCGCCTCGCGGCGCGGCCGGTCGGCCGGGGCCTGGGCACCGTCGCCGTCGGCGGTGAGGATAGCCGGCTCGCGGCGGTGGCCGGCGAGCTGGCCGCGCTGGGCGAAGGCGCGGCACGGCTGAGCGGTCCGGCGGCCACGCGCGAGGCGGTGCTGGCGGCGGCGCCGGCCGCGGCGATGGTCCACTTCGCCGGCCATGCCGAGTTCCGGACCGAGAGCCCGTTGTTCAGCGCGCTCCGCCTGGCCGAAGGGCAGCGCCTGACCGCGCTCGACCTCTACGGTGCGCGGCTGCGGGCCGACCTGGTCACCCTCGCCGGCTGCGAGACAGGCCGGCAGCACGGCGTCGCCGCGGGCGAACTGGTCGGCCTGGCGCGGGCGCTGCTCTATGCCGGCTCGCGCTGCGTGGTGGCGACCCTCTGGCCGGTGCCCGACCAGGCCACCGCGGCGCTGATGCGCGAGCTGTCGGCCGGCCTGCGCCGCGGCCTGGGCCCGGCGGCGGCGCTGCGCGCGGCGCAGCAGCAAGTGCGCGACGCGACCGGGCATCCGTTCTACTGGGGCGGGTTTGTCGCCATCGGCGCACCGGGGTAACCCGCGCGCGCCGGCCGGCGGGCTGACCTCCGCCGGCCGAATGGCGTCATGGTTGAAGATCTGGGCTAAGATAGGCGTTGGACGCCTTGCGACGAGACCGGTGAGGGAGTCAACGATGCAGCGACGACGCAGCCTCATGCGCTGGACCGTGTGCGCGGTGCTGGCGATGTTCACGGCCCTGGGCGGGTGCAGCACCAGCACCGACAACGGCGGCGGAGGCGGGGGCGGCGGCACCGGCGTCGACACCAACTTCGATTTCGCCGCGGCGGGCGTCCAGCCGGGCGTCGACAGCCGCACCGCGGGCACCGGGCGGCTGCGCGGGACGGTCACCGATCTCGACGGTGACACGGTGGCCGACGTGGTAGTGACGCTGCTCCGCCTGCTGCCGACCAGCCGCCAGGCCGAGGTCGGCCGCGCCCGGACGACGACCAACGGCGAGGGTCGCTACGTCTTCGGCGATGTGCCACCGGGCAGCTACCGCCTGCAGGTCGAGCGCCAGAGCGCCGACGTGACCGTCGCCGCCGACGCCGACAGCACGCGCAACTTCGCCGGCGCCAGCACCGGCGACCCCGGCGAGGATAACTGCGACGAGCGTGACCCGACCCTGCCCGCCCCGGTCTACGACTGGACTCTGATTGTCTACATGAACGCCGACAACGACCTCGAGCCGTTCGCCGTCGACGACGTCAACGAGATGGAGATGCTGCCGGCCAGCGACAACGTGGCGATCATCGTGCTGATGGACCGGATCCGCGGCTTCGACACCTCGAACGGCAACTGGACCGACACGCGGCGGTTCAAGATTGAGCCCGACGCCGACGACCGGATCATGACCTCGGCCCAGACCCCCGCCGAGGGCGGCCAGGCCGAGTCGCTCGGCGAGCTGGACACCGGCGACCCGGCAACGCTCCATGAGTTCATCGACTGGGCCATGCGCGAGTATCCCGCCGAGCGCTACCTGGTCGACCTGTGGAACCACGGTGCCGGCTGGCGCCACCGCGCGCGCGACAACGCCGGCCCCGTCGGCCGCGGTATCCTGTTCGACGATTCGGCCAACTTCGGCGCCGGGAGCAACGTCGAGACCGAGGAACTGTCGGGCGCCCTGCGCGCGCCGGCGTGCATCAACGTGCTGGCTATCGACTGCTCGCTGATGCAGATGATGGAGGTCGCCTACCAGGTCCGCAATACCTGCCAGTACATCACCGGCAGCGAGGAGTCGCCGCCCGGTGAGGGCTATCCCTACGACTCGATCTTCCGCATCGTGGTCGACAACCCGGCGACCAGCGCCACCGCCTTTGCCACGCACATCGTCAACAGCACGGCGGACGTGGTCGGGGCGCGGGAGTCGATCACGCAGTCGGCGCTCGACACCAACTTCCTCGACACATTGCGGTCGGCGGTCGACGGCTTCGGGCAGGCGCTCGAGGATGCGCTGCCGGCGGTGCAGAACGAGATTGCCGCGGCGCGCACCGCGGCGCAGCGCTATGGCGGCGGCAGCTCGCTCTATGAGGGCTATCGCGACATCATCAGCTTCATCGACGAGATTGAGGCGCGGATCAACCTCCCGGCCGTCTCGTCGGCCGGCGATGCGGTGCGCGATGCGCTCGATGACGCGGTGATCGCCGAGCGGCACACCGGCAGCACTCTGGCGCGCAGCCATGGGCTGTCGATCTTCTGCCCCAACCAGAGCGACTGGAACGACCTGCGCAGCCGCTACCAACTGCTCGCCTTCGCCCAGGAGACTCGGTGGAACGAGCTGTGGGATGCGTTCTACGGCATCAACTAAGGCGGAGGCCGGCTATGGAGCGCGGCCGTCCCCGGCCGCACGTTGACGACCATGACGGGCGGGCGAGGACGCCCGCGCCCCGTTGGAGCGGCCCCGGGCGGGCGAGGACGCCCGCGCGCCGTGGTCGACGAGCACGTCGACGGCGCGCACGGCGCGCCCTACCTCGCCAGCCAGCGCGCCAAGCGGGTTTGCCAGCGGTAGGCCGAGGTCCGGCGTAGGTTGGCATCGAGGCCCGCCGCGCGGTCCCAGGCCGCCAGCGCCGCCGACCACTCGTGCCGGCGGAACTGCACTCGCGCCAGGCGGCGCCAGGCGACGGCGTCGTCGGGCGCCAACCGCGTGGCCGCCTCGAGGTGGTGGGCGGCCAGGGCCAACTGCCGGGTGCCGGCCAGGGCACGGCCGAGCGCGAGCTGGCAGTCGGCTCGCTCGGGCGCGGCGATGACCGATGCGCGGCGGGCGGCCAGCGCGGCTTCCGGCCGGCCGGCGGCGGCGAGCACCTGGCCGGCGGTATGGGCTAGATCGGCCGACTCGAGCCCCGTGGCCAGCAGTGGTGCGACCAGGGCCGCGGCGGCATCGAATCGGCCGAGGCTGTGGAGCTTGAGCAGCAGTGCCAGCCGCGCCTCGGGATCCTCCGGCCGGGCGTGCAGCGCCTCGCGCTCGGGCGCGGCCTGCTCGTCGCACCAGGCCAGGTAGTCGCCGAGCGGCAGACGACGCTGGTAGCCGCAGCCGGCGCAGACGTCGAGCAACCGCCAGCGGGCCAGCGGCCAGAGCGGTAGGCGGCCGAGGCAGACCCACTCGCGGGCGGTGAACGAGGCGAGCGGCGCGGGCCGCCCGCATCGCTCGCAGGTCGCTTCATAGCCGACCCGGTCGCGCCGGCCGAAGTAGCCCAGCCAGGGCCGTCGCAGAGGCGGCTCGGGCAGCTCGGCGGCGCTCACCAGGCCGGCTCGCAAATCATCTGCGCCATGCCTCGGACCATCCCCATCTGCATTGTCACCTGCGCGTTCAGCGGCAGCGGGCGGCGCCGCGCCCGGCCGCATTCGGAGTCGTCGTCGGGCAGGCGGTAGCGCATGGGCCGCGGTTGGCCGCGCCGAGGCGATCTCCTACGCCAGCGCGTCGCCGACGGCGATCGAGGCGGCGACGTAGGCGTTGACCCCCTCGACGGTGGTCATCGTGGCACTCGGCTCATAGCCACCCTGGTCCCAGACGTGCTGGAGCGGCAGGTAGCCGATGTAGTCGTTGCCGAAGCCGGCGATGACCGCCGCCTCGAGCCGCGTGCCGGCCAGGATGGCCGCGCCGGTCTCGGTCAGGCACTCGCCCGGCGCGCTGAGGAAGCTGAGCGGCCCCAGCCGCAGCGCCTGGACCTCGATGCGCAATCCGCCGTCGGCCGCCAACCGGCGCCCGAGCGGCGTGTGCAGATAGGGATGCGGCTTGTCCGGCACGGTCAGGTCCTGCCGCGCACCGGCCACGCCGTCGCCTGCCTCGCCGGCCTGGCGGCAGAGCAGCTCGATCGCCGCGCCGCCGGCCTGGCGACCAGTCCGGAGCGCATCGGCATAACTCCGGCCGCAGCCGACCGCCGGGTTGATGTCGCCGGCGGCGCCGTTGACGTACAGGCAGACGCCGCCCAGGTTCGATTCGACCAGCCGGCAGGTCTCGCCGGGCCAATCGGCCGAGACGCCGAGGCTCGCGCCCCCAAGCACCACCGGATGCGTCTGCTGGCAGACGACACTGGCCGCCAGCCCCGCCTCACCGGTGAGGCGGAGCACGGTCAGCGTGTGGTCGACCGGCCCGGCGGGGTTCGGGCTGAGCCGGACTTGGTCGTCGACGCGGGCGCGGCGGTTGAGGCCGATTCCGACCTCGCCAACCAGCCGCTCGGCGGTGACCGGCTTGAGCCGCCGCGCGGCCTGCCCGACCGCGCCGGCGATCTGGTGCAGCAGCGTCTCGAGCCAGGCCGGGTCGACCGGTGCATGGTCGTACCAGTCGATGGTATCGGGGCCCGAGTGGGTGTGGGTGCAGACGACCTGGCAGTCGTCGGGCGCGATGCCGAATGGCTCGATCAGCTCGCGCAGGCGGGCGACGTTGCGCCGTTCGAGCCAGAGCAGGTCGCACGAGACCAGCGCCGCGCGCCGGCCGTCGGCCTCGCAGACCAGCGCGCGGGCGTAGAGGTCGTCGAACACCTCGACGCCGTAACGGACGACGCCATAGCCGGCCAGTTGCACCGGCAGCGGCGGAGTGATGCAGACACGCGCGGCGCCGGCGTGCATGGCCACCTCTCAGCTCGTGGTCACCACCTCGGCCTGCTCGATCTGCTCGAACAGGGCGACCGTCTCCTCGATCTGCGTGGGATGGTGCTTGGTCCAGAAGCCCATCAGCACCGCGTCGCTGGGCTTGAGCGCGGCCATGACCCGGGGGAGTTGCTCCGCCGGTCGGTAGCGCCCGGCGCCAAGCACCTTGTAGGCGATGCACGGCTTGTCGAGCCGCGCGATGCAGGCCAGCGCCTCGGCCATGTCGGCCAGGTCGAACCGCTCGCCCTGGCCCTGGTGAATGCTGCCGCACTGGAAGCAGCAGACCAGGTGGAAGTCGGTCGGCAGCGCGGCCGCGGCCTCGCGGTGGATCTTCGGGTAGTGCGCGGCGATGCCGCCCGGCACGCCGAGGCTGCGAATCCGCGCGAGACCCGCCTCGACGGCGGCATGGTTGCCCTGCGACCAGTGCTGATCGACCCACCCGCCGTGCAGGTAGACCGCCTTGGCGCCGGACTCGACCGCGGCGTGGATGTTGCGCTCCAGGCTGGCCATCTCGGGTGCGGTCTGGGCGATCCAGTCGAGCTTGCCGCCCTCGTTCCAGTACTCGCGTAGCACCCGCTGGATATGCGCGTCGGCGCGGCCGATGAAGGTGGTGATGCCGTGCGCTTCGGCGGTGCGCAGAGTCTCGATGATGCGGGCGGTGGTGTAGTAGTCGAGCATCTCGTCGCGTAGCTCGGCGCCCTTGTGGGCGTGGCCGCTGAACGGGTTTCCGCCGACGATCAGCCGGCTGACGGACATCCCCGCGAACGAGACGGTCGAGAGTGGCATCGATAGCTCCCCCAGACATTCTACCTTCCTCACCGGGCCGTGGCACTTATGATTCAGTACCGGCGTCTGAACAGGACGTGTCACTCGGCCGGGGGGTTGGCGAGCAGCGAAGTGCCCGCGGGCACGGAGGGTTTCGCCATGACCGAACCGACCACGCAGCCCGGCCTCGACCGCCGCGGCTTCATCCAGACCGGTGCCGCTGTCGCCGCCGGCGGGGCACTCCTCTTCGGCGACTGGACCGAAGCCACCGCCTCACCCGGCACGCGGCTGCCGACGCGCGTCCTCGGCCGCACCGGCCTGCGCGTCTCGACGGTCAGCCTGGGCGGCCTGCAGCTCGGCAGCGCGGCCAGTCGGCGGGTGCTCGAGCACGCAATCGACCAGGGCATGAACCTGATTCACACCTGCCCCGGTTACAACAACGGCCAGTCGATGCGAATCGTCGGCGAGGTGATGAAGACCCGCCGCGACAAGGTGGTGCTGCTGCTCAAAACCCCGCCGGGCAACATCGACAACGACCTGCGGGTGCTCAACACCGACCACGTCGATCTGCTCATCCCCGAGGCCTGCGGCAACCTGCCCGAGCAGAACGCGCGGCAGTGGCAGCCGGCGTTCGAGCGGCTGAAACAGCAGGGCAAGATCCGGTTTGCCGGGTTTGCCACCCACCATGAGCATGTGACCAGCCTGCAGTGCGCCATCCGCACCGGCTTTTATGACGCCTGCCTGCTGGCCTACAACGTGGGCAACCGAGAGCTGCTCAACCCCGTGGTGGCCGAGTGCGTGCGCCGGCAGCGGATGGGCTTCCTGGCGATGAAGACCTCGCAGTTCCCCGGCGACAAGTCGACCGCGCGGTTCCAGGCCAACATCCGCACCATCCTGGGCAACGGCAACGTCGCCACGGTGCTGCTCGGCATCGGCTCGATTCAGCATGTCGACCAGGCCATCGCGGCGGTGCTGCAACAGCGCGGCGCGGCTGATGTGGAGTTCGCCCGCGAGGTGGCCGCCTGCTCGGGCACCATGTGCAGCATGTGCGGCGCCTGCCAGGCCGCCTGCCCCGAACCGGTCGCCGTGGCCGAGCTGCTCCGCGCCGACCTCTACCGCCAGCGCGGCGACCTGCGGCTGGCGCACGAGGTGGTCCAGCGCCTGTCCCCACGCTGCTCGCCAGCCGGCTGCACCAGCTGCGGCAAGTGCAACGAGGCCTGCGACCGCGGCATCGACGTGATGCGCCTGATCCGCGAGGTGGCGGTCTAGGAATCCGGGGACACACGACCAATTTCTTGGCGATGCCCTTCGGTGGGCCGGCGTCTGCGGA
>CAYONP010000018.1:0-22096 GCA_964405335.1 uncultured Fimbriimonadaceae bacterium | reverse complement strand
GCGGACGCGAACCGCCTGGCGGCCGAGCGGAAAATAGGTCGTGTGTCCCCGGGCTACGGCAACACCACCTGCGCCGTGGCGTTCAGCGTCACCGGCCCGAGCAGGCCCGACTCGACCAGCGGCGAGTCCTTGCCCCACAGCCGCCAACTGGTGAAGGTCAGCCGCCCGGTCGGGCTCGGCGCGCCGGTCTCGAGCCAGTCCGGCCACTCGATCAGCGTGCCGTTGCCGTGCCGGCGGCTGTCCTCGGGGAGCTGCTCATCGCCAATCATGCGGTTAATCCAGAGGTTGGTCACCCGCAGCTCGAGCTGGTTCTCGCCGACCCGCAGCGCCTCGGTCACGTCGAGCCGGTAGGGCTCATGCCAGAGCAGGCCGAGGTCGCGACCGTTGAGCAGCACCTGGGCATTGACCGCCACGCGGCCGAGGTCGAGGCTCACCCGCCGGCCGGGCAGCAGCATCGCGGCCGGCGCGCGGAAGCTGGTCGTGTAGGTCGCCGTGCCCGAGTAGTACCGCACGCCCGGCTCGTCGTGCAGGCTCAGCGAGCGCGGCTGGTCGAGCGTGATCGCCTCGGGCGCGCCCCAGCCCGGGGTGAAGGCGACCCGCCACGGGCCGGGCAGAGTCGCCGGCTCGGGCAGCTCAGCCACGTTGATCCGGGCCGATTCGCCCGCCGCGGTGCGCAGCTCGAACTCGCCGGCCTGATCGACCTCGACGACCAGGCCCTGCGGCGTGCGGCGCAGGCCGAGGAGCGGCGAGATCTCGCCGGCGATGCGGAACCAGAAGGCCATGCCGTCGCTGCGCTGCTCGGTGTACTCGCGACCGTCGGAGCGATAGGTCACCGTCAGCGTCTTGACCACGTTGACCGCCGGGTCGACCGGCTGCGCCATCAAGGTCACCGGGAACGTCCGCCGGCCCGCCTCGGCCAGGGCGCGGACCTTATCGGTCACGTCGAGGGTGCGCGCCGCGTCGCCTGGCGGGCCGTAGCTGGCGCCCAGCACCTCGACCTCGAGCGGGGCGCTGCCGAACTGGACCGTCTCGCGATCGGTGCCGAGCAGCACCCGCTCGGCGCCGCCGATGCGGTACTCGATGCGCACCGTCTTGACCACCCCGAAGGCCGGGTCGACCGGCTGCGCCAGCCGCGCCACGGCGAGGCTGCGCGCGCCCGCGTCGACCAGCCGCTGCACCACCGCGGTGACGTCGATGGTCCGGTCCGGGTCGCCCTCGGGTCCGTACGTCGCACGGGTGATGACGATCGGCTCAGGCGCCGTCGCCGCGGTGCTCCAGGTGCGGCCGGCGTGGCGGAGCTCGACCACCGGATCGAACCGCGCCTCGCCGTCGAACACGACGAACACCGAACCGGCCGCCTCGAGGCGGAGCGGCAGGTGGGTCACGCCGCCCTCGACTCGGTAGAAGGCGGGCAGGGTCATCACGCCCGTCTCGGGCCACCACAGCTCGGGCCGGCCGACGGCGCGGAAGGCGGCCACCGTGTCGACCGGCTGATCGAGCTTGTTAGCCACGAAATAGAGGTCGGTCGCCTGGTCGCGGCGGTGGATGTAGCGCAGCGCCTCTTCGCGACCAGGCGTGAAGTCGGGCGGCACGCCCTCGTCGGCCAGCACCCGCTCGGGCGAGCGGTTCCAGATCAGCCGCCCGCGGCCGAGGCGACGCTCACCCTCGCCGGCCCACATCTCGGCGGCCAGGCGGTCGATTTCGGCGTCGCACTCCGGATAGCCAGACAGGCTCGGCGAGGCGACCGGCGGCCGGCCGACGACGGTGGCGCCGGCTTCGATCAGCTCGCGCACGCGGCGGAGCAGCTCGGGCGTCATCACGCCGCCGTCGGGGAGCACCAGCAGGCGGTAGCTCATGCCATCGGGCAGCACCAGTCGGCCGTCGGCGACGCTGAGCCGCCGGTGGACCACCTCGGCGGGGCAGGCGTCGAAGTTGTAGCCGGGGCGGTCGAGCGGGCTGGGCCGGTCAATGTTCGGCACGAAATGCGCCGGCGAACCCTCGGGCGCGAGGTAGAGCAGGTCGGCGACGAACTTGCCCTGGCGCAGCAGCCACTGGCAGCGCGTGAGGTACTCGTGCCACGGCCCGGTCTGCTCCCACCAGGTGTTGGTCCGCTCATAATGCTGGCCCCACGGGCCCATCGACATGCCCGGCGGACGGTTCAGCCAGGGCTGCATCGCGTAGCGGTGGAAGACGAAACGGTTGACGCCCTCGCAGAACGCCCAGTCGCCCATCAGCTTGAGCGAGCCGGGGTGTTCCTGCCAGCGTTCGGCGTCGCTGGCGGTGAACGCTTCGGCACCGTGGATCGGCTTGCCGTAGACGTGCGCCGCGCTCGACATGACCGACAACGTGCTCGAACCACCGTAGGCGCCGTGGGTCCAGAACTCCGACATCGGCTCGTCGGCCCGGCCGGCATACTCGAGGTCGATCGCCGGCTCGCCATACGCTTCAATCGACAGGCGCAGCCCACGCGCGTTCGCCAGCTCGCGCATCGCGTCGACGTATTCGGACATGATAAGGTCGTGGACGGTCAGCCGCAGGTCCCACAGGAACCGCTCGGAGAGCGCCAAGCTGCCGACCGGCCGGCCGGCGGTCACCGGCAGCCAGGGCAACGGGTCGTAGCCGCGCAGGCGGGTGAACTGCTCGCGCATCCGCGGGGTCCAGTTCTGGCTCCCCGTCTCCCAGCTATCGATGTGGGTCGAGACCAGCGTCGGCCCGGCCAGCTCGCCGACGTCGTCGCACAGCTTGTCGATCAGGCCGCTGAAGTGGGCCTCGGTCGCCGCGCGGCTGAGCTTGTCGGACTCGAGCCCGCGCCCGGCCGCCGGCGACGGCGCGTTGACCGCGCCGGTCAGCGTGTGGCCAAAGCGCATGACCAGCCACTCGCCCGCCGGTGCATCCCAGGTCAGGCGGCCGTCGGGGGCCATGCGCTCGGTCAGGTCGACAGTGGAGTCGGCGTCGATCACCGCGCCCTCCGGCGCCGTGCCGTAGTCGCTCCGTGGCGGCACGTGGGCCGTGCCGAAAGCGGCTTTGCCCTCGAAACCGGCGATGCGCCAGGCCTCGTCGGCGGGCTTGGGGAAGGCCAGCACGGCGACGTCGCGGTAGTAGTCGCCGACGGTCGGCGGCAGGGGCAGCGTGACGTCGACCTGTCCGCCGGCGACCGTCGTCTCGCTCCAGGTGAGCTTCTGCATGGCCAGTTCGGGGGTCATCCAGGGCCCGCCGCTGCCGCACCAGCCGGCGTCGTTGTTCATGTTGACCTGGAGCCCGAGCCGCGCCGCCTCGCCGGTCATGAAGGTGAACAGCTCGCGCCAGGCGGGGCTGGCGAAGGGGAACCGGCCGTCGGGCGCGCCCTGGTCGACCTCCATGATCAGCACGCCGCCGACGCCGACGCGGGCCATCGCTTCGAGGTCGGCGGTGATGCCCTCGCGGCTGAGATTGCCGTTGAGCCAGAACCAGTAGACCCACGGCCGGGCCTCGACCGGCGGGGTGACGAACCCGGCGCGGAGGTCCTGGGCGGGGGCGGGGCTGAGCGTGAGGAGTAGGGCGGCGAACACGATGCAGCGGGTGATCATGGGTTTCCCCTCAGGTCCGGACGAAGCCGAGGTCGAGCAGCGCTACGGCGAGGTCTCTCTCACACGATTCGAAGGCCACGAGGCGACGCCGGCAGGACAGGCGGACTCGCGCACCGATCGGCTCGCAGTACTCGCCAATCGGGGTGCGCGACCGGCGGCGTTGGGCGCGTCTTGCCACCGCGTCCCAGTCCTGCTTCGGATCGGCCCGTTGCTCGGCGGCACGCGCCGTGGGAGGCAGGCCGAGGGCCCGGTCGTCGAGCGTCGTGCAGAAAACGGCTCGCAGCGCGTCGCCGTCGACGAGGCACCAAGCCTCCGTCGCGCGCACCGGGATGACCGGGACACCGCGGATGTGCGGCACGGAGTCGTCGCTGGTGACTCGTTCAAGAGCCGGGTCAACGCGCTCGGCACGAGCGCGTGAGGCGTCGCTGTTGCCGTCCGCGTGAACGAAGAGCAGGTCGACGGCACTCGAGTTCTCCGCCACGGCCGCGTGGATCCTCGCGCCTCGGGCTTGGCCGCGAAGGCGAGGCGGGGTGTGGAGCTCCAACATGGGTGGTATGGCGATCTCCTCGATGCCGCGTCCGCGGCACAGGTCGTCGGCCAGCCGGCTGAGGACCTGTCCAAGGAACCGGTGATCGGTCGGGCCCTCGGCGAACAGGGCCAGGTGGAGCACCCTCACTCCTCGGCCTCCTCCCGATTCGGCGGTCGCGCGTGACTGAGAAAGCGCTCTACCTCCACCGGACTGACATACTCCTGCCCTCCGACCGGGAGCAACTGGCGGATCGGCCGCACGCGCGTGCGGCGGCCGCTCTGCTCGGCGCCGGGTCGAGCGATGCTGACCGGATCGACGAAGGCACCCTCGCCGTCATCGAGGCTGATGGCCGCCAGCACGACCGGTGAGTGGCTGTTGAGCAGGAACTGCAGCCGGTGCCCTGTCGATGCTTCGCCCGCGTCGGCGGTCGAGGTCATCTCGCGGAGGCGCGCGATCAGGCTCTGCACTCGACTCGGGTGCAGCCCGTTCTCGGGCTCCTCGAAGCAGACCAGGCCACTCTGCCTCGGGTCGTGCAGCAGGGCCAGTAGAGCCAGTAGCCGCAGCGTGCCATCCGAGGCCACCTGCGAGGGCAAGACGGGCTCGTGGTCCATGGCAATGCGCACGCGATGCTGGCGGCCTTGCTGGTCATGCTCGACCTCGAAGCTCTCGAAGCCGGGAATCAGGGCCGTCAGGTCGACGGCAATGTCCGCCAGTGCCCCTTGCGGATGCGCCGGCTCGGCGCTTTCCGAGCGAATCCGATGCAGCACGGTGGCCAGGTTCGCGCCGTCGGGTTCCAGCGCATCCGCCGCCAGATCACTGCTCGGCAGACGGAGCGCCGCCGGATCGAGTTGCAGGAAGCGCCACGAAGCCAGTTCCAGACGCAGCGCGAAAAGATGCCTGAAGTCCTCGGCGGTGGTGATCTCGCGCAGGATCGTGCTTTCGGCCGCGGCGGCCGGCCGGCTCCGGCCGGCACGACCGTCCTGGTGGAGCAGAAACTGAGCGCGTTCGCCCGCGTGGTCGGTGGTCAGGAACGGCTTGTAGCCACTACGCCCATAGGCGAGCGATTCACGCGGCAAGCCGCCTGCGGACGACCGCACCCAGTCGCCCTCGCGCTTGCGTATCGGCGCCGCCTGTTCGTTGAGCACGACCATCCGAGCCAGCCCACTCTCGGCCTCGCGTATGCCTACCGTCAGCTCGTACCTGATCCGGGTCTGGCTCAGCGCGTAGGTCTGGCCGAACGGGTCGGTGACCTGTCGGGGGAGGAGCAGCTCGACCGCAATCGTGAACCTATCCGCCATGATCCCGGCCGCATCACGCCGGAACATGCCCAGCGCCTCACCACGGACAGCGCGCGCCGCACCGCGCAGGTCCATGGTCGCGGTCGACGACAGGAACCTCAGAGCATCGAACAGATTGGACTTCCCCGACGCGTTCGCACCCATGAGAACCGTGAACGGACCCAGATCCAGGCCAAACTCCTCGAAGCTCTTGAACCCATCGATCTCGATCCGCGTCAGCATCCCCGAACTCCACTCGGCGACAGTGTATCGTATCAGCGGGGCTCAGCAGACCCGCTCAAACCCCATCCCCACCAACCGCGCCAGCTTCTCCAGCCGGCCCGTGAGGTGACCCACGCCGATGGCGCAATGATGCGCCGGACCGGCGGCCGACCAGGCGTTCATGAAGCCCGTTACGCCGAGGCTGAAACGGTAACGGCTGTTGGTGTTGCCAATCTGCAGCACCGGCCCGGGCACCGACTCGCCCTCGGCGCAGAGCAGGCTCAGCCGGCCGTCGCGCTGCTGCACCACCGAGAGCAGCGTCACCGGTCCGTGCTTCACGCTCATCTGGATCGACAGCCCCTGACCCGGCTTGCCGTGATAGACCGGCAGCGGCACCAGCCGGACCCTGCCCTCGGCAATGGCGAAATGCGCCGGGCCGTCGTGGCCGAGGTAGACCACGTCGTCGATGAAGTCGGCCAGGTAGAACTCGCTGAACGAGCCGCCAACGCCGAAGGCATCGAGGACCTTCATCGCCTGCGCGTTCTTCACCTCGCACTCGCCCGCCACCGGCACGCCGTGGCCGGTCAGCAGCGTGTTGCCGGCAATCACCGAGGTGACGATCTCCTCGTACTCGTTGCCCGGCCAGCCCTCGTAGTAGTAAGCCAAGGCACCGAGGCGGTGCGCCTCGACCAGCCGGTCGAGCGCCACGGACGTCCGCGCCGCGCGGGCCAGCTCGTGCGGCGAGCAGTCGGGCGAGACGTCGAACTCGGTGCGGAACTGCTCGAGCTTGGCCTCGACGTCGGCCGGGCCAACGGCTTCGCGCAGCGCGCGCAGCTCGCACATCTCGAGCAGTTCCAGGTGCGTGCCGAAGGTCGCCGCGTGCTGGGTCAGGTCGCTGTAGACGTCGAGCATGCCGCAGTAGTAGTGACCGAGCACGCCGAGCCGGTTGTCGCGCATCACGCGGCGGACCCGCGCGGCGGCCACCCAGTCGCCGATCTCGGCCCAGGCCTCCGGCTGCCCCAGATAACCGGTGACCAGGTGATAGTCGATCCCGGCGCGGGCGAAGACGCTGGCAATCTCGGGCGCGCAGCAGGCCTGGCAGTGCTCGAGCCAGACGCCGGTCATCCGGCCGCGGTCGCCCAACGCGTTGAACGCCGCATAGTCGAGCTGCGGCACCGGCTGCAGGTTGAGCACCACCACCGGCACACCGGCGCGCTGGACCACCGGCAGCACCGTCGAGCTGAGCGCATAGGTGCTGATGTAGAGCACCAGCAGGTCGAGGTTCTCGCTACGCAGCCGGTCGCCCGCGGCGCGGGCCAGCTCGGGCGAGTCGACCAGGCCGACGTCGGCGACCTCGGCGCCGAAGCCCTCGAGCCCGGTGCGCACCCGCGCGTGGTAACCGAGCAGCCGGTCGCGCAGCCCGTCGAACTGGGGCCAGTAAGTGTCGAGCCCGATGCTGAACAGCCCGACCCGGACGTCGCTCATCGCGCCGCTCCGGCAGCCGAAGCGCGCTGCTCATCGACCTGGAGCTTGGCCCCCAGCCCGTTGAGCGCCAGCGAGCCGATCAGGACCAGCAGCCCGGCGGCAATCCAGGCCCGCGTGGTGCGGCCGGTGCCTTTCCACTCGTGCAGCCAGATGCCCCACAGCGTGCTGAAAATGATGATGCAGGCCATGTGCAGCGCCCACGAGACGAAGTCGTAGTCGCCCATTTTGGTGGTGCCCATGCTATAGAAAAAGAACTGCAGGTACCAGGTCACGCCGGCCAGCGCGCAGAAGGCCAGGTTGGCGCCGCGGGCGATCGGCACGCCGTCGGCCTCTCGGCGCGTGTAGTCGCCCAGGCTGCCGTTGCGGCGCATGAGATAGATACACCAGACGGCGTTGGTGGTCAGCCCGCCGGCGAAGGCGACGATCAGCACCGGCAGGTTCTGCCACAGGCCCGCCGCGCCGAGTTCGACGGCGCGGTCGCTGATCGGCTTGCCGGCCTGGAAGGCGAACGACATGCAGGCGCTCATGACGCCGGCGAAGATCGCCACCAGCAGGCCCTTGCGGAAGTCGAACTCGGCCACGGTGGCTTGCTTCTCGGCCGCCGAGAGCTCCGTCTCTTTGCTCATCCCGGCCTTGCCGCTGAGCGCGATGCCGGCCAGACAAGCGGCCACGCCGAGGAGGATCACCCGCCCCGACGTCGCGGCACTCAGGGCGCCCAGCTCGCCGGCGAAGAGCGGCGGCACCAGCGTGCCGAAAGCGGCGCAGAGACCGAGCGCGACGGCATAGCCGAGGGCGATACCGAGGTAGCGCATGGACAAGCCGAAGGTCAGCCCGCCGACGCCCCAGAGCACGCCGAAGAGGTAGGTCAGCAGCACCGCCGACCGCGGCGCCGCGGCGATCGCGCCAAGCGCCCCGGGGGCCAGCAGCGCGGCGAAGATCGGTGGCGCGATGAGCCAACTGAACACCCCGCCGGCCAGCCAGTAGGCCTCCCACGACCAGCCGCGCACCCGCTTATAGGGGATGTAGAAGCTCGCCGCGGCCAGCCCGCCGATCGCGTGCAGCAGCACGCCGAGGAGAGGATTCGCGCTGTCCATGCCCGGCTCCGTCGCGCGCGGCGGAGGATTGGCGAAGCCTGGCCGATCCCCTGCCGGACGGGCACCGGGCTGAGCCCGTTCGGCGAACGGGCCCTACCTTGGCGGGCACGGCCCTACTGTGGCGGGCACAGCCCGCCCTACTGCGGCGGGCACAGCCCGCCCTACTGCGGCGGGCACGGCCCACCCTACGACGACGGTCCGGCCGTGGCCGGCGCCGCGGGGAAGTGCTCGTCGGCCGCTTCGGCCAGCAAGTCGGCCAGGCTGCTGCCGCCAAGCGCTTCCTCGACATGGCGCATTGCGTCGTCGAGCCGGCGGTGCAGCGGGCAGAGCCGGGTCGCGTGCTCCGGCAGGTTGAGCGGGCAGGCGGTGATCCGTCGGATCGGGTCGACGGCGTTGATCACGTCGAGGATGGAGAGCGCCTCGGGCGGGCCGGCGAGCGTGAATCCACCCCCGATGCCGCGGCGGCTGTCGACCAGTCCCGCGCGCGCGAGGGCGCTCAAGATCTTGGCCAGATAGCCGGCCGGGACCTGCGAGCGGGCGGCAATCTGCGGGCCGGTCATGCGCTCATCGCTCTCGGCCAGGCAGATCATCGCCCGCAGTGCATACTCACTCGTCTGCGAGAACACCGGCGCTCTCCGACCACCGGCCTGCACCGGTCTCTTGCCGCATGATACACCAGGCGGGGCAAGTTCAATCGCCCGGTCGGTGTAGCACCAGGCTGGCCAGGCCGGCGGCGACCAGCACCGCGCCGATCTCGGCCGGGCCCGGCGCCGGGCTCGCCCCGGCCGTCGGCACGATCATCAGGTAGAGATCGAGCCAGCGCGCGACCAGCACCACCACGGCGACCTTGCCGATCACCGCCGCCCGCTCCTTCGCCTCGCGCGGCAGGAGCACCAGGAACGGCAGCAGCCAGCCGAGCACCGGGCTGAGGTAGAACAAGGTCCCCCACCCGCCGGCCAGGCGCTTGGTGTAGTAAACCGCCTCCTCCGGGATGTTGACATACCAGATCAGCAGGTACTGGCTGAACCAGAGGTAGGCCCAGGCGCAGCAGAAGGCGAGCAGGAGCTGGCCCAGGTCGTGCAGCAGCGCCGGCCGGGCGGCGCCGCGGGCAATCAGCAGCAGCACCGTCGCGGCACAGCCCGAGGCCGCCAGGCCGCCGAACTGGTAGAGCCCGAAGATGGTGCTGTACCAGTGCGGCTCGAGCGACATAATCCAGTCGAACCCGGCGAGCAGCAGGGTGACCCCGAGGACGTAGAAGAAGCTCACCGCCCAGCGCACGTAGGCCCGTTGCAGCACGGGGCTCCAGGCAGTGTCGCGCCGGCGCGAGAGCCGCGTCAGCCGCGCGGCGTAGAGCAACCACAGACCGAGATAGGCCGCCGTGCGGGCGAGGAAGAACGGGCGCGACAGCCACCACGCCTTGAACCCGGCCGGCAGCGGCTCTTCGGTCCAGGGGTAGAGCCACGGCGCGGCGAGGAGCACCACCACCAGCCCGGCCGCGCCGAGGGGCAGCAGCCGGCAGAGGGCCTCGAGCGTGCGCCGCAAGCCGGCGCGCTCGGGCGACGCGTCGGGATAGAGCAGGGCCAGGCCGAACAGCCCGGCCAGGCCGAAGGTGACCAGGGCGAAGCTGACCAGCAGCAGGTTCGGCGCCGCGGCGGCCGGTTCGAGCAGCGTGCCGACGGCGTAGGCAATCAGCCCGGCGGCGAGCAGGAGCGTGGCGGCGGCGGGTTTCATGGCTGACTCGCGGGCGCGGCGGGTTGCTGCAGCCGGCGGACGAAGGCGATCACGCGCCAGCGGTCGGCCGGCTCGATCTGCGCGGCATAGGCCGGCATGGTCTTCTGGCCGGCGGTCAGGATGTCGTACATCTGCTGGTCGCTCATGGTCATCGCGTTGTCGCCGAGCAGCGACGGTGGGGCCGGCACACCGCGCTGCGTGACCCGCCCGTCGCCGGCGCCGGCCGGCCCGTGGCAGACGGCGCAGAAGGTGCGGTAGACGGTCTCGCCGCGGGCCAGGGCCGCGTCATCGATAGCCGGCGCCGCGTTGCTCCAGCCGCGGGGCACGGTGCCGGCCGGCGGTGGCTGCTGTACCTGTCCGCCGGGCAGCTCGTCGCGCGGCTCGAAGCTGCCGGCGGCCGGGCTGCGGTCCATGTTCGAGAGCGGGAAGAAGCCGACCGGCCGCCGGCCCGCCGGGCGCAGCGACCAGTGCACGGCGATCGAGGCCAGCAGGGCGATCAGTAGAATCAGGTTGGCACGCTGGTCTTTCATCGCGGCATCTCCGACAGGCTGAGCGGCGCGAAGGGCGCGAGCAGCCGCTCGAGCTCGTCCGGCTCGACCAACGCCCCGAGCGGGGCGAGCACCAGGGCGTAGCGGTCGTCGGTCACGCCGGGCGCGACGGGCGGCTCGGCCCGGCCTGGACGCAGCCGGCTGACAATCAGGAAGGCCAGCACGGTGCCCAGCCCGGCGGCGAGGACCATCACCTCGAAGGCGACGCAGGCGAACGAGAGGCTCGAGTTCCACGGCCGCCCACCGACGTTGAGCCGCCAGTCGACGGCGCTGGTCCAGAGCTGGAACCACATCATGAACAGCGCTCCGCCGAGCCCGGCGGCGAAGCAGACCCAGGGCAGCCGCGAGGGTCGCAGGCCGAGCGCCTGCTCGAGCCCATGCACCGCGTGCGGCGTGTAGGCGTCGGGTGTCTGCCAGCCCGCCTCGCGTGCGGTACGGGCGGCGGCGACCAGCGTGTCGGCATTGTCGAAGACGGCCAGCCAGGCGCGGTGGGTCATGCGTGTCCCCCCGTCTCGCGCACCGCCGGCTTGACCTCGGCGATGGCAATCACCGGGACCAGGCGGCAGAAGATCAGGAAGCAGGTGAAGAACAGCCCGAAGCTACCGAGCAGGGTCAGCAGCTCGATGCTGGTTGGCCGATAGGTCGCCCAGCTCGAGGGCAGGAAGTCGCGGTGGAGCGAGGTGACGATGATCACGAAGCGCTCGAACCACATCCCGATGTTGACCGCCACGCAGAGGGCGAAGACCGCCCAGAGCCGCCGCCGCACCGCCGGCAGCCAGAGGAGCTGCGGCAGCACCACGTTGCAGCTGACCATGATCCAGAAGGCCCAGCCGAACGGTCCCGCCGCACGGTTGGCAAACACGAACTGCTCGTAAGCGTTGCCCGAGTACCAGGCGGTGAGGAACTCGGTCGCGTAGCTCAGGCCGACAATGCCGCTGGTGCCGAGGATGAAGTAGCACATCGGGTTGGTGTGCCGCGGGCCGAGGTAGTCTTCGAGCCCGAGCGCGCGGCGGGCGATGATCATCAGCCCGAGCACCATGGCCATGCCGCTGAAGATCGCCCCGCAGACGAAGTAGGGCGGAAACAGCGTGGCGTGCCAGCCGGGCACCACGGCGGTGGCGAAATCGGTGCTGACGATGGTATGGACCGAGACGACCAGCGGCGTGGCCAGCGCGGCGAGCAGCAAGTAGACCGCCTCGTAGCGGTGCCAGGTGCGGTAAGAGCCGTTCCAGCCGAGGCTGAGGAAGCTCAGGATGCGCCGGCGCAGGCCGTTGCGCGCCCGGTCGCGCAGGGTGGCCAGGTCGGGCAGCAGGCCGACATACCAGAAGACCAGCGAGATGGTGAAGTAGGTCGAGATGGCGAAGAAGTCCCAGACCAGCGGCGAGCGGAAGTTGATCCAGAGCGAGCCGCGGACGTTCGGGTAGGGCAGCATCCAGTAGAACAGCCACGGCCGGCCCATGTGGATCAGCGGGAAGATGCCCGCGCACATGACCGCGAACAGGGTCATCGCCTCGGCCGCGCGGTTGAGCGAGGTGCGCCAACGCTGGCGGAACAGGAAGAGCACCGCCGAGATGAGCGTCCCGGCGTGGCCGATGCCGACCCAGAAGACGAAGTTGGTGATGTCGAACGCCCAGCCGATGGTGCGGTTCAGGCCCCAGGTGCCGATGCCCGTCTTGACCTGATAGCCGATGGCGGTGAAGCCGACGATCAGCGCCGTGAGGCTGAGCCCAAGGCCGAGCCACCAGAGCAGCGACGGCCGGGTCTCGAGCGGCCGGCTGATGTCGGCGGTGACCTGCCCGAGCGACTTGTGGCCGGCAATCAGCGGCGGCGGGTGCGGTGTGTCAAGCATGCTCGCGCTCCCCTGTCGCCGGCCGGTTGCGCACCAGGCGCAGGTAGCCGACCGACGGCTTGAGGTTGTACTCGACCAGAAGCTGGTAGCCGCGCGGGTCGCGCACGGCGCGCGACACGGCGCTGCGTGGATCGTTGCGGTCGCCGAAGATTATCGCCCCGGCGGGGCAGCTCTGCTGGCAGGCCGGTTGGATGTCGCCGTCGGCCAGCTCGCGCCCCTCGCGCCGCGCGGCGATGCGCGCCGCCTCAATCCGCTGGGCGCAGAAGCTGCACTTCTCCATCACGCCCCGCGAGCGGACCGTCACCTCGGGGTTGAGCACCAGGTTCTCGAGCCCCTCGGCGCGCGGATAGTCGAACCAGTTGAACCGGCGCACCTTGTACGGGCAGTTGTTGGCGCAGTAGCGCGTGCCGACACAGCGGTTGTAGACCTGCTGGTTGAGCCCCTCGTCGCTGTGCACGGTGGCCAGCACGGGGCAGACCACCTCGCACGGCGCGTTGTCGCAGTGCTGGCAGAGCATCGGCTGGTGCGCGGTGTCGACCGTGCCGTCCTCGTGCTCGGCGAAGTAGCGGTCGATCCGCAGCCAGTGCAGCTCGCGCCGCCGGCGCACCTCGTCGCGGCCGACGGTCGGCACGTTGTTCTCGACATTGCAGGCCAGCACGCAGGCGGCGCAGCCGGTGCAGGCGTTCAGGTCGACCACCAGCGCCCAGTGGTGACCGGTGTACTGGTGGTCGGCCGGCCACAGGTCGGCGTCGCCGAAGTCGTGTGCGTGCGGCGCGCCGGCCTGCCGGTCGCGGCGGTATTCGTCAAGCGTGGTCTGCTGGATCACCGGCCGCTCGGCGCCGGCCTCGGGAGCCAGGTGCTCGGGCACGCTGCTCGAGTGGTAGGTCTGCGTCAGCGCCAGCTCGCGACGCGCGCCGGTGGGCGTGACGGAGGCTGCGCGGAGATACCGCCGCTCATCGCCGACCCAGGTGATCAGTGGCGCGGCGTTGACCCCGACACGGCCGTTCGGCCCGACCGTCGGCCCCGCCTCGAGCCAGTCGGGCCCCAGCTCGGCAAACCGCTCGCCAGCCTGCCGGCCATAGCCCAGCGCGACGCTGACCACGCCGGGCGCCTGGCCGGGCAGCAGGTAGACCGGCAGCTCGATGGCCACTCCGTCGGCCTCGACGCGGACGACGTCGCCCTCGGCGAGCCCGAGCCGATCGGCATCGGCGCGGCTGAGGCAGGCCAGGTTGTCCCAGGTCGATTTGGTGATCGGGTCGGGCAGCTCGTGCAGCCAGGGGTTGCCCGCGTGGCGGCCGTCGCGCATCGCCACGCCGGCATAGAGCTCGACCTGCATCGCCTCGCTCGCCGGCGCCGCCGGCGGCAGATTGGGCAGGGCGAACGCCCGCGTCCGCGCCGGGCGCGGGGTCACCTCGGCGCAGCCCTTCGCCAGCGCGGCGGTCCAGAACGCCTCGAACTCACGCTCGGCCGTCTGGCGCGGCAGGACCCCCGCCTCCCACCTCGCGCGGACCAGCTCGTGCGCCGTGCGCGCGCCGCCGCTCCAGCGCTCGAATGTCTCGATCGCCGAGCGCGTGTCGAACAGTGGCTCGATCGCCGGCTGACCCAAGCTCAGCGTCCCGTTGCGCGGCTCGACGTCGCGCCAGCTCTCCAGCCAATGGTGGTCGGGGCAGACCAGGTGGGCCAGCGAGCTGGTCTCGTCGAGATGCGCCGCCAGGCTGATCACCAGCGGCACGCGGGCGATCAGCGCGGCCAGGTCGCCCGGCAGGTCGGCCACCGGATTGCCGTCGAGCAGGATCAGCGTGCCCACGGTGCCGGCTTCGAGTTCGGCCTGCAACTCGGCCAGCAGCGGGTCGCTGCCGCTCGCCTGGTACGAGCGGCGTTCGAGCTCGAGCGTCCGGCCGTAGTTGCCCAGCCGCTGGTTGAGCAGATTGACCAGCAGTTGGCAGCGCAGCTCGTTGTGCCCGCAGACGACCAGGCTCCGCCCCCGGGCGAGCCAGAGCCGGCCGGCCAGGTCGTCCAGCTCGGACTCGGGCAGCGCCGCCGGCGCCGGCGTCCAGCCGAGCGGCTGGCCGGCCCAGGCGCAGATCCGCCAGGCGAGCTGCTCGAGCACCGGGCCGAACTGGTCGGGCGCCAGCGCCACGCGCCGGTCGGCGTTGCTGCCGGTCAGGCTCAGGCCCGCCTCGGCCTGCCAGTGGTACGAAACCTCGGGCCAGTTGCCGCGCGGCACACGGCGCTGGGCATAGCCGCGGGTGAACTCCACCGGCGACAACCAGGTGCCGAGGAAGTCGCAGCCGAAGCCGGCGATGACCGCCGCGCGGTCGAACCGATAGCCGGGCACCAGCCGCGCGCCGTGGGTCTGCGCATGGGCCTCGCGCAGGGCCGAGAGCGAAACGGCGTCGTAGGTGATCCAGCGGCCGTCATGCGCGCGGACGAACCGGCCGACGGCCTCGCGCAGCGTCGGCCCGGCGCCGCTGCCGCCGAGCACCCGGACCGGGCCGCGCAGCCGCTCGGCGACGGCCTGATCGACCTGCTCCCAGGTCGCCTCGGCGCCGTCGAGCCGCGGGCCGCGCAGGCGGAGGCTGTCGTAGACGCCGAGCAGGCTGGCCTGGCCGACGGCGCAGAGCCCGCCGCGCGAGAGCGGGTGGTCGGGATTGCCCTCGAGCTTGATCGGTCGTCCGTCGCGGCACTTGACCAGCACGCCGCAGGCGGCGGGACAGCCGCCGCAGGTCGAGGCATACCAGGTCGGCAGGCCGGCGGTGGCGGTCTCGGGCTGGGCGACATAGGGCAGCGCGCGGTCGACCGCCCGTGGCGCGCAGCCGGCCAGGGCCGTGCCGGCGACGACGTAGCCGGCGGCGCGGAGGAAGTCGCGCCGGCTGGCGCCGAGGGTGGCCCCCTCGGCGAACTCGTCCCAATCGCGGCGCGGCTCGTGCTCAGTCGACATGATCGGTCCTCATCACAGGTGGCAGGTGACGCAGTCGGTCGAGGCGCGGACCGGCTGGCCGGCGATGCCCTCGGCGCTCGAACGGCGGTGGCAGTCGACGCACCAGCCCATCGACAGCGACTCGACCTGCCGCACGCGCTCCATCGCCTGCACCGGCCCGTGGCAGGTCTGGCAGTCGACGCCGGCGGCGACATGGGCGCTGTGGTCGAAAGTGGCGAAGTCGGGCAACTGGTGCACGCGCGCCCACTCGATCGCCCGCGGCTCGCGGCCGGGGTCGCGCTGCAGCTCCTCGTTCAGCGCCAGGGCGTCGTGGAGCTTCCGCAGCTCCGGCGAGACGATCGTCCGCGGCGGCCGGTTCTCGGCGGCGGCCGCTTCGGCCTCGGCGCGGACTTGGGCGGCCGGGGCGGTGACGCTGGCATGGCAGTTCATGCACGTGCTGCCCGCGGGAATGCCGGCGTAACGGCCCTTCTCGGCGCCCTGGTGGCAGTAGCCGCAGGGGATTTCGAGATCGCCGGCGTGGAGCCGATGGCTGAAGTCGATCGGCTGCGCCGGCTCGTACCCGCGGCGGTTGCCGGGCACCCTGACATTGCCCAACGCGCCGGGGAGCAGCGCGAGACTGAGCATCAGGGCGATGGCCAGAAGACAGGTGAAGACGGTCCGCATGGCTTCCTCAGCAAGGCACCTCGGCGCCACGGCGGGCGTAGAACCACCAGTTGATGCCGAGGCAGACGAGGTAGAACACCGCGCAGGCGAACATCGCCCGCTCGGGTACGCCGGCGGCGATCTGAGAACGGAACAGGTCCGGTATGACGCAGGCGCCATAGGCGGCGACGGCGGAGGTCCAGCCGAGCACCGGCCCGGCCAGCTTCGGCTCGAAGATGAACGGCACCATGCGGAAGGTCGACCCGTTGCCGATGCCGGTGGTGACAAAGAGCACCAAGAAGCAGACCAGGAACGGGACGAAGTAGGTCTCGGGCACCGCTGCTCCGCGCGCGGCGCGGATGGCGAAGCCGGCGCCGAGCGTGGCGGCAATCAGCAGCACGGTGTCCCACTGGGTCACCTTCGCGCCGCCGCAGCGGTCGGACACCCAGCCGCCGAGCGGGCGGACCAGCGAGCCGACCAGCGGGCCGAGCCAGGCATAGCGCAGCGCGCCGCCGGGAAGGTCGGCAAACAGGTCCTGGATCAGCTTGGCGAACGCCGAAGAGAAGCCGATGAAGCTGCCGAAGGTCATGATGTAGAGCAGCGTCATCAGCCAGGTGTGCTTGTTGGGGAAGATGGCGAACTGCAGCCGCATCCGCTCGCGCACCGGCGCCGGGGTGAGATAACGCAGCGGCGCCAGGCTCAGGGCGATGGTGACCGGAATGGCCAGCCAGACCGACACCCCGCTGACCAACAGGCCCGTGCCCAGCGCGGCGGCCACCGCGCCGATGGCCAGCAGCCACAGAATCTTGCCCAGCGCCTGCGCCGTCGCGCCGAGGTCGAACAGCGGGAGGTTGTCCATGCGCAGCCAGGCGAGCAGGGTGAGCACCGCCAGCACCGGCACCCAGACCCAACCGGCGTTCTGGATCCATATATCGACGGAACGGCCGTCGCGCAGGTAGCTCATCGCCGCGCCGCCGAAGATGCCGGCCGACATGACCAGCGGCAGCAGCTTCTGGGTGACGCTGACGCCGAGATTGCCGATGCCGGCGTTGATGCCCAGCGCGGCGCCCTGCTGCGCCTTGGGGAAGAACGGGTTGATATTCGACATCGACGAGGCGAAGTTGCCGCCGCCGATGCCGCTGGCCGCGGCCAGCGCGGCGAAGACCCAGTAAGGCGTGGTCGGGTCGGCCAATGCCAGACCGGCGCCGATGGCCGGCAGCAGCAGCAGCCCGGTGGTCAGTGCGATGGTGTTGCGCCCGCCGCCGACGGCGATCAGGAACGAGTTGGGGATTCGCAACGTGGCGCCCGAGAGGCCGGCAATCGCGGTCAGGGTGTAGAGCTGCGCTTGGTCGAACGGGAAGCCGAGGTTCTTCATCTCGACGATGATCACCGACCACATCATCCAGACGGCGAAGGCGCAGAGCAGGCAGGGCACCGAGATCCAGAGGTTGCGCGAGGCGACCGGCCGGCCGATCGACTGCCAGAACTCCGCTTCCTCCGGTCGCCACGACTCGAGTCCGCGCATGGCGTGCTCCTAAGCGGCGGTCAGGGCGACGCGCGAGTCGGCGCCCTCGTCGACGTGGACCAGCTCCTCGGCGTGCGAGCCCTCGGGCTCGCGCAGCAGCAGGGCGCAAACCACCGCGCTGAGCGCCGCGCCGGCGGCCAGCACGAGGAAGAAGGTGCGGCTGTCGACCAGCGACAAGATCACCAGGTAGACCACCGCGCCGATGTTGCCATAGGCCCCGGCCATGCCGGCGATCTGGCCGGTCGAGCGGCGGTGGATCATGGGCAGGATAGCGAACGTCGCCCCCTCGGCGCCCTGGACGAACATCGAGCAGAGCACGGTCACCGCCACCGCCAAGGCCAACGGCCAGGCGCCGGTGATGAAGGCCATCGAGGCGAACCCCCCGGCAATGCCGACCATGTAGGCGATCATGACCAGCTTGCGGTTGGTTAACGCGTCGGAGATGAGCCCGCCGAGCGGCCGGGCAAACAGATTGACGAAGGCGAACGACGAGGCCACCAGGCCGGCGGTGGTCGGCGAGATGGTGAAGGTCGACTCGAAGAACGCCGGGAGCATCGAGACGACCGCCAGCTCGGCCCCGAAGTTGGCGAAGTAGGTGGCGTTGAGCGCCATCACGCTGGCGAACGGATACCGCTCGCCCTCGGGCACACCCGCCCGCAGGTGCGGCAGGTTGACCTGCAGCGACTTGACCACATGGGCGACAAAGCCGAGCCCGAGCACGGCGTAGAGCCCGTAGAGCAGGCCGGGTGAGACGGTCGGCTCACCGGGGCTGAGCTGAATGCCCGCGGCCCGCCAGGCGAGCAGGCCGAGTGCGCCGAAGAGCGGGAATGACCAGAGCAGGTAGTGGACCAGGTCACGGTTCGAGCTGACCAGCAGCGGCTGGGTCTTCTTCACCCCAACAAAGCCGCTGCCCTCGGGCGTGTCGCGGACCAGGAGCGGATAGACGATGCCGTAGATCAGGGCCACCGCGCCGTTCAGCGCCAGCGCCCAGCGCCAGCCGTGGCCGAAGCGGTCGAACAGGCTGAGCGCCAGCCAGGGCAGGGTCATCGCCGCCCAGGCCGAGCCGAAGTTGCCCCAGCCGGCGTAGAACCCCTCCGCGCGCCCCATCATCTTCGGCGGGAACCACTGGGCGACCATACGGATGCCGATCACGAAGCTGGCACCGATCGAGCTGAGCACCAACCGCGCGACGAGCAACTGCGCAAAGCTGTTGCCGAAGGCGAACACGAAGGTCGGAATCGCCATGGCGATGAGCAGGCCGGAGAAGCAGATCCTCGGCCCGTAACGATCGATCAGCGCGCCGACGAAGATCCGCGCGGGAATGGTCAGCGCCACGTTGCAGATGGCCAGCAGCTTGAGGTGCTCGGGGGTCAACCAGCCGCCCGGCCCGCCCAGGTCGCGCAACATGGTGGTCGCCAGCGGCGCCATGTTGAACCAGATGTAGAAGCTGATGAAGAACGCGATCCAAGTGTAGTGCAGCACGCGGATGCGCTCCTGGCCGAAGTCGATCAGCTCGGGAACCCTGCGCTCCATGTCGTGCTCCTCACCGACGACCGTTCGTCCGCCACCAGCGAACGAGCTGGAACTTCCGCCACAGGTACATGTTCGGGATGACCAGGATGTGGACCAGCCGCGTGAACGGGAACAGGCCGATCAGCAGCCAGGCATTCACCAGATGGATCTTGACCAGCAGCGGCAGACCGGCCACCGCGGTGATGTCGGGGTTGAGCCGCACAATCGACCAGAGCCAGGGCGACAGCACGGTGGCGAACCAGTTGGAGCCCCACGGGTGCGACAACGCCAGCTCGACGCCCGTGCCGACCTGGACCAGCAGCAGCGCGTAGGTCAGCCAGTCGAGCCGGGTGGTCACCCGGCGCAGCTTGGGATGCGTGCGCCGCCGGACCAGGATCACCACCAACCCGACGAGCGCCAGCAGGCCGCCGATCAAAGCGCTCGCTTCCAGGATATAGAGCCGCAGCGGGTGCTGGTTCCAGGCCAGGATCTGCCGCGGCACCAGAAACGCGACGACGTGCCCGGCAAGCACGAACAGGATGCCGAAGTGGAACGGCACCTGGGCCCAGAAGTGCTGCTGGTTCTCGAGGAACTGCGACGACAGGCTCGAGTAGCTGAAGGCCTGCTCGCGATAGCGCTTGATGGTGTAGAGAAAGAACACCAGCAGCGCGAGATAAGGCAGCACCGCGAAGAGCAGTTGGTCGAGGTAGCGTGGTTCAGCCACGGAGCACCTCCTCCTCGAGCGGCATCCAGAGCCGGCCGAGACAGCCGGCGACGGCGTCGAGGACGTGCCGGTAGGGGTTTCCCGACAAGGGCACCGCCTTCGGCTCGCCTAATGGGGACGGACCCGATTTCGGCGCCGCAGGCGCCGAAATTGGGTCCGTCCCTTTTTCGGCCTGGCTGAACGCCTCGCGCATGTAGTCCACCGCCGGCATCACGCAGGCCGGCACGAAGCGCGCGGCCGTGGCCTCGTCCAGCCGGGCCAGCAGCGGCAGCAGGCAGGTCAGGTGGTCAGCCAGCTCGCCGTCGGCGCTCAGCTCGTGCCGGCGCATCATCTCGCGGCAGCGGACCAGGAACGCGCCGCGGTTGTACTCCTCGCCGAAGAGCTGCCAGCCGACCTCGAGCGTGCACACCGGCTTGAGGTCGAAGGTGCTGGTGTAGAGCTCCTCCCGCCCCTCGAGCGAGAGCGGCGCGAGCGCTTCGGCGAACGGCGCCAACGCCTCGGCGAGCGCCGGGTCGAACTCGGCCACCGCGGCGACGCAGCGGGGCACCGACGCGGCATGGTCGCCGCGCGGGTAGCGCAGCAGCTCGGCCAGCGCCGCGAGGGCAGTCTGCGCAGTGGGTGACATTAGCCGCCCCTTTCCGGCCCGGCCAAGAAGCCGAAGCCGACCTCACGCTGGCGGAGCCGCGGGTCGGTCAGGCTGGCGATCGCCTCCTCGCGCTGCGAAGGGGGGATGACGAACCGCTCGGTGAAGCTCGCCAGCGAGGTCAGCTCGTAGATCCCCTCGGCCTGCTCGGGCGTGCAGTCGGCCTCGCGCAGCATCGCCTCGGCGGCCTCGCGGCTCACGTCGCCGACGGTCACATGCCGGCGCCAGACGCGCACCGCCATCTGCTTGCGCAGCGCGTACCGGACCTTGCCCTCCTGGCCGGCGCCGAGCAGCTTGGCCAGATAGGCCAGCGGCACGCGGGCGCGGTCGATGTCGTGGAACAACCCCTCGGTGTCGGTCTCGAGCGGCGCGCGGCCCTGCTGCGAGAGCACCGGCGAGAGCGGCGGCACGTAGAACAGCATCGGCAGCGTGCGATACTCGATGTGCGGCGGCAGCGCCAGACCCCACTCCTTAACGAAGCGGTAGACCGGCGAGACCTGCGCCGCCTCGATCACCGCATCGGGGATGCCGGCCGACTGCGCCGCGGCGACCACCTCCGGGTCGCGCGGGTCGAGGATCAGCTCGCGCTGCGCCTCGATCAGCTCGTCGGTCGGCCGGTGCGCGCAGGCTTCGATGCGATCGGCGTCATAGAGCAGCACGCCGAGGTAGCGGATGCGTCCGACGCAGGAGTGGAAGCAGGCCGGCGCCTGGCCGGTCTCGATCCGGGGGAAGCAGAGGATGCACTTCTCGGACTTGCCGGTGAACCAGTTGTAGAAGACCTTCTTGTAAGGACAGGCGGCGATGCACGAGCGCCAGGCGCGGCAGCGCTTCTGGTCGACCAGCACGATGCCATCCTCGCCGCGCTTGTACAGTGCGCCGCTGGGACAGGCCGCGACGCAGGCGGGATTGACGCAGTGGTTGCAGATGCGCGGCAGGTAGAACATGACCAGTTGCTCGACGCTGAACAACTGCAGCCGCTGCTCTTCGGTCAGGGCGTCGAGGTTCGGGTCGTTCCGCGCATAGACCGGCGAGCCGCCGAGGTCGTCGTCCCAGTTCGGTCCGGCTTCGATGTCGATCGGCTGTCCGGTGACCTGCGAGATGGGCGCCGCCGTTGGTTGCACATCCTGTTCGGGCCCGGTGAACAGCTCGCCGTAGTCATAGGTCCACGGCTCGTAGTAGTCGTCCATCGACGGCTGGTGCGGGTTGTGGAAGATGTTGGTGATGATCTTCCGCTTGCTGGTCGACTTGAGCTGCAGCCGGTCGCCCTCGAGCTCCCACCCGCCCGAGTACTTGTCCTGGTCTTCCCAGGCGGTGGGATAGCCGGTGCCGGGCTTGGTCTCGACGTTGTTCCACCACATGTACTCGGCGCCGCGTCGGTCGGTCCAGATGTTCTTGCAGGCGATGCTGCAGGTGTGGCAGCCGATGCACTTGTCGAGGTGGAAGACCATCGCCAGGTGACTGCGGACGTTCATCGTGGGCTCCTTACCAGTCCAGCCGCGGCAGCTTGCGGACCAGGATGTGGGTGTCGCGATTGCTGCCGGTGGGGCCCCAGTAGTTGAAGTGATAGGTGAACTGGCCGTAGCCGCCGCACATCAGGTTCGGCTTCAGCCGCGTGCGGGTCAGGCTGTTGTGGCCGCCGGCGCGCTTGCCCCCGCGCAGCGGCGAGCGCGGCACGCCATAGGTCCGCTCGGGCGAGTGGTACTGGATGCAGATCCCCGGCGGGATGCGCGCCGAGACCGCCGCGCGGGTGACCACCACGCCGTGGTCGTTGTGCAGCTCGACCCAGTCGTTATCGGCGATGCCGATGG
>CAYONP010000017.1:0-73897 GCA_964405335.1 uncultured Fimbriimonadaceae bacterium | reverse complement strand
CAGTCGTCGACCACGCTCTCGGGCGGCGAGGCGCAGCGGGTCAAACTGGCGCAGGAGCTGTGCAAGCTGCGCCGCGGCGGGCATGGGCTGTACGTCCTCGACGAGCCGACCACCGGCCTCCACTTCGCCGACATCGCCCGTCTGCTCGACTGCCTCAACCGCCTGGTCACCGCGGGCCACACGGTGATTGTGATCGAGCATCACCTCGACGTGATCAAGACCGCCGACTGGATTATCGACCTCGGCCCGGAGGGCGGGCATCAAGGCGGCGAGGTGGTCGTCTGCGGCACGCCGGAGCAGGTGGCGGCGTGCGAGGCGTCGCATACGGGGAGGTTTCTGCGGGGGAGGTTGTGAGGGGCGGATGGTACAATCGTGCCGGGAGCCTCGGCACGATGTTCGTCCCGCAGCCCTTCCCATACCAGGGGAGCAAGCGGCGTCTGGCGCCACTCATCGTGCGCCAGATTCCGGATGGCGTGACGCGCCTGATCGAGCCGTTCGCGGGCTCGGCGGCCGTCGCGCTATCGGCGGCGGCGCAGCGGCGCGTAGCCCGCTTCGTGCTCAACGACATCAATGCCGCCCTCATCGCCTTGTGGCGGCAGATCCTGACGGCGCCCCAGGAACTGGCCCGCGGCTACGCCGAGCTCTGGCGGCGGCAGGACGGACGGCAGAGGGAGTTCTACGACGAAGTCCGTGACGAGTTCAACCGAACTGGCCGGCCGGAGCTGTTCCTCTACCTGCTTGCCCGCTGCGTCAAGGCCTCGGTGCGCTACAACGCCAACCGCGAGTTCAACCAGAGCCCCGACAACCGCCGCAAGGGTGCCCGGCCGAGCACAATGCGGATGCACCTCGAGGCCACGTCCAACCTGCTCCGTGAGCGCACGGAACTGACGGCGACCGACTTCCGGGAGGCGCTTGCCATCGCCACACCGGACGACGTCGTTTACATGGACCCGCCATACCAGGGCGTCTGCCACAATCGGGATCCGCGTTACATCGACGGCGTGGCGTTCGACGAGTTCGTCGCGGCACTGGACGAGTTGAACCGGAGGGGCATCTCCTTCATCGTTAGCTACGACGGCCGGACTGGCGACAAGACCTTTGGCGAGCCGCTACCCGATCGGCTGCACCTCCGCCACGCCGAGGTCGACGCCGGCCGGTCTTCGCAGGCCACTCTGCTGGGGCAAGACGCCAAGACGTTCGAGTCGCTCTATCTGTCCGCGGCACTGACCGAGCGTTGCATCTCTGCCTGCGCAGCCAGAGATGGACACGACGTCATCCAGCTCTCGCTGTTCGGAGGGTGAACGTGGCGGTTCCGGAGTGGCTCAGCCAAAACGACCGGTGGCACGGCTACCTGGACGAGGTGCTGCGGCGAGAGAGCTGGCAGGAGTACCCGGTGGCGTTCTACGAGCGCCTCGCCGGACTCAGCCGTCGGGCCCGGTTCGTTGCCTGGCGCATCTTCGAGGACGGTTCTGTCAGCACGCGGGTGTTGCAGGGCAACGGCTACGACCACCCGCCTCGCGCGCGGAAGGACCTCACCGACCACGGCATCCGCGTGCTGTCGTCGCGAGGTCGCGACGAGGAGACCGGCCGTGTCATGGCGATCTACTCCTTCGCCCCGCCCGAGGAGGTGCTGACCGCCGAGCAGGCCGGTCGCACGGCGCTACCCAGGGACTTCGTGCGGCGGGTTGCCGAGGACGCCGACCACCAGTGCGCCCTCTGCAGTGGACGCTTCGAGGACAGGTTCCTGCAGGCCGATCATCGCGTGCCTTATGCCATTGCCGGTGATGCGCTCGACGCGCCTCTGGACCCAGCGCGGTTCATGGCCGTAGGCCGCTCCTGCAACCGCGCCAAGTCGTGGACCTGCGAGCACTGCCCGAACTGGCCGGTCCAGGATGCCGCTGTCTGCGCGACGTGCTACTGGGCGGCACCGGAGGGCTACGAGCATATCGCGACCGAGCCGGCGCGACGGCTGGACCTCGTCTGGCGAGGGGATGAGACGGCGGACTTCGACATGCTTCGGTCGTTGGCAGAGAGGATGGGTGAACCGCTACCGGGTTACGTTCGAGCCGTGCTTGCCCGCCACCTGGTGGACTCGCCATGACCACCATCACCTTCCGCCTCCCCAACTCCCTCCACCGCCGGCTCCGTGAACTGGCCCGCGACGAGGGCGTGTCCATGAATCAGCTCATCACCACCGCCGTGGCCGAGAAGCTGGCCGCTCTGGCGACCGTCGAGTACCTCGAGCAGCGCGCTCGCCGCGCCGACCGCGGGCGGTTCAAGCAGGCCATGGCCAAGGTGCCCAACACCGCGCCGTTCGACGGCGACGAGTAGCGCGCCGGAAGGACCACCGCCCGCGCCGGCCAAGCCCTCCGCGGAGCCCGGTGGATGATTCCCTGCCTCAACACCAGTTGCCTGTGCAACCCGTTTGTCGCCAGCGCCGTGCCGCTGCCCGAGAAGCTGCGCATCGCCGCCGGGGCGGGGTTCACGCGGGTCGAGCTGTGGTCGAACGAACTGAGCGAGTTCGAGCAGCAGGGCGGCAGCCTGAGCGAACTGAAGGCGCGGGTGGACGACCTGGGCCTGGTTGTGCCGAGCGTGATCACGTTGACCGGCTGGATGGACTGCCCCGCCGACGAACTGCCCGGCGTGCTGGAGGCCTGTCGCCGGCGGCTCGACCAGGCGGCGGCCGTCGGCGCGCCGCGGATGGTCGCCACGCCGTCGGGCGGGCGGCAGGAGCGGTTCTACCCGCTCGACCTCGACGCCGTCGCGGCGCGGTACCGCGCGCTGCTCGAGCTCGGCGAGGCGGCCGGCGTGGCGCCGATGATGGAGTTCCTCGGCTTCTTCAACAGCGTCTGCCAGCTCGAGACGGCCGCGGCCGTGGTCGAGCTGGCCGACCATCCGGCGGCGACGCTGGTGCTCGACCCGTTCCACCTCTGGCGCGGCGGCTCGGGCTTCGGGCGCATCCGCCGGCTGACCGCCGAACAGATCGGCATCTGCCACTTCAACGACGCGCCGGGAAGCGAGCCGCCGCGCTTCGAGCAGCAGGACAAAGACCGGGTCTACCCCGGCGACGGCGACCTGCCGCTGGTGCCGTTCCTGCGCGACCTGCACTACATCGGTTACGCCGGCGCGCTGTCGCTGGAGCTGTTCAACCCGAGCCACTGGGCCATGCCGCCGGCCGAGAACGCGCGCCGGGGCATGGAGTCGCTCCGCGCCACGCTGGCGGCGGCCGGCCTGTGACCGAACTCGACGCGATCGTCGCCCGCTGGCGCGCGGCGCTCGACTGGCGGCCGGGCAGTCGTTTCGACGACGCCGCGGCGGTCGGACTGCGCTACTACCCCGGCGGCTGGCCGGGCTTCCCGCAGTTGCCGTTCGCACTCAAGCCGCTGCCGGCGGCATTTGATCTGCCGCACCTGTCCGCCGGCTACCGCGAGTATGACGAGCTGAATGCGGCGCACTTCGGCGACCTCTGCCCGCCGGTCAAGCTGGTGATCAACCAACGCCTGCGCACCACCGCCGGGCGGATTGACACGGCGCGGCGGGTGCTCGAGCTCAACGGCCTCCGCCTGGCGCAGTTGCCCGAGACCCGGATCGAGACGATCTACCACGAGATGGTGCATCTCTGGCTCTACGCGCAGGGCCTGCCGTGCGGGCACACGGCGGCGTTTCGGGCGAAGATGACCGAACGTGGGCACGTCAGCATCGGCTACGGCCGAGACGACGATCCAAAGGGCCCGCACCATCGTTTCCGCGGGAGCGAACGGCGCGTGGTTTATCGTTGTCCAGGATGTGGGCAAGAGTTCGTGCGACGCCGGCGGTTCGGCCGCGCGATGGCCTGCCGCGCCTGCTACGACGCCGGGCGCGGGCGGCGGCGGCTGGTCGAGCAGGGCGTCATCCACCTGCGGGAGGTCGCGCATGAGCTACCGGCTGAGCATTGACGACGGTCCGATGGCCGGCCACAGCTTCGCGGTCGAACCGGGCTCGCACCCGGTCGGCCGGCACGGCGCGGCGATTGCCATCCTGCACGACCGCTACCTCGACGACCAGCACGCGGTGGTCGACCTCGACGAGACGGGGCTGCACGTCCGCGACCTGGGCAGCATGCACGGCAGTTTCGTCAACGGCCACCGGGTGACCGAGGCGCCGCTGCACGACGGCGACATCATCCAGTTCGGCACCACCCGGCTGCGCGTCGTCGGCGAGTCGTCGGCCGCGGCGCTGCGCTGCCCCGGCTGCGCGCTGGGCCTGCCGGCGACGCCGCCGGCGGTCTGCCCGCGCTGCGGCCGCGACCTGGGCCCGTTGGTCCGCGGCGAGGTCGCCGCCGAGCCCGGGCGCAACTACTGCGTCGCCTGCGGCAAACAGCTCCCCGCCGCCGCGCGCTTCTGCCCCACCTGCGGCCACGATGCGGAGCAGCTCGCCCCGCCGCCCGCCCAGCGCTCGCACGCGCCGAGCTGGATGGTCGCCCTGCTGGCGGCGCTGATGATCCTGCTGCTGCTGCTGCTCGCCGGCGGCGGGTATGCCTTCGGGCGGCTCAGCCGGCAGCGGCCGGGGCCCGGCACCACCAACGCCGACCTGCCCGCGCCGGCCGATCCGGCGCCGGCGCCCGTGGCCGACGCCGCGCCCCAGGCGCCGGCATCGCCCGAGCTGGCGCCGGCCGCCGGGCAGTCGTCGCCGCGGTCGGATTGGCGCAACACCGGCCGGGTGCGGCTGCGCTACGGCGGCGTGCCGGGTCAGCGGTTGCAGTACGAGGCGAGCACGCGGATGGACGGCAGCATGTCGGTCCTCGGTGAGACGACCCCGCTCGATGTCACCGCCAGCTCGGGCTACACGCAGGACATCATCGCCAACGACGGCGGCCGGCTGACCATGCGCCTCGGGCTTCAGCCGTGGGGTGTCGATCAGGACGGCAAGCCGTTCGGCGGCGCCCTGCCCGGCGCGCCGCCGCCGCTGACGGTGACCATGAGCCCGACCGGCGAGGTGCTCGGCGTGCAGCAGTCCGGCGCCGGCGAGAGCGTGCCCGTGCCGGGGCTGCCGAACGGGTTGATGTTCGATTACCAGGCGATCGTGCAACAGATGTCTGGGATGAGCTTCCCCGACCGCGAGCTGGCCATTGGTGACGAGTGGGAGCGCACCGCCACGGTGCCACTGCCGAACGGCGGGCAGGCGACGTTTCAGGCGTCGAGCCGGCTGGCCGGCTTCACCCGCATCGCCGGGCGCGATGTCGCCCGGATCGTGACCCGCCTGACCACGCCGGTGACGATGAAGCTGTCGGGCAGCGACAATCAGCCGGTAGAGAACGTGGGCGAGTTGAGCGGCACGTTGACCAGCCTGTTCGACCCCGACGAGGGCGCCCTGGTGCGCAGCGACAGCGAGCTATCGATGCGCTTCACCATGTCGCCCGAGGGACTGGTGCCCGGCATGGGCGACCTGAGCCAGGCGCTGTCGGGCATCCAGGGCCTCTACGGCTCACTCGGCGAAGAGGGTGCCGCGCCGGCGATGCCGAAGCTGCCCGACCCAGCCCAGACGGTGCGTCTGGAGGCCACCGGCACCGTCCGCACGACGGTGATCAGGACGCGCTGAGGCGACTGCCCGCGCTACGCGGCGATCGCCTCGCGCGCATCCTGCAGCACGGCCAGGGCGCGGTCGACCTGGTCGACCAGCAGGACCACGTGCGCGGTGCGCCATTCGGCGACGGCGAAGCAGCAGCGGACGTTGATCCCCGCCACGCGCAGCGGCTGCAGCGCGTCGGCGCCGGCGCCGCAGTAGTCGGGCGCGATGAGGTGGATGCCGTCGACCTGCTCAAAGCCGAACAGGTCGGCCTCGTCGCTCGGCACGGCATAGACCTCGCCGCTGCCGTCGCCGTGCGGGAAGGCGATCACGCAGAGCAGGTTGATGCCGGCGGCGGCGGTCTGTTCCATGACCGACTGAACGGCGCCGGCCTCGTCGGCAATCTCGAACCGGAGCAAGCGGATGCGCTTCGCGGTCACTTGTGTTCCCTCCAGCCCGAGCGCCGGGACTGCGCGTCAGCCGCGCAACTCGACCGCGGGCACACCATCCCGATCTACCCAGACACCACACGGTCCACCGCCCTCGCTGGTCTCCATTTCGACCGGCGAGCCGTCCATCCGTAGGGTCGGCTGGTAGAACCGCGCCACCGCCGTCGCGTCGGCCGAGACATAGTGGCCGATCAGCGCGCGGCGGAACCGATCGCTCGTCCGGTTCGGCAAACTGCCGTGAATCACCGAGCCGTTGAAGAACAGCACGTCGCCGGCGGCCAGGACCATCGGCAGCGGCTCATAGCCGGGTGGCAGCGGCACCGTCACATCGGTGAAGCTGACCTCGGTATCGGCCGGCACCGCACAGAGCACCGGCAGTTCGCTGCTGCCCGGCACGACCTGCAAGCAACCGTTCTCGGTGTCGCACGGATCGAGCGCCATCCAGGCTGCGATGCAAGTTCCGGGCCGGGCTTTGAGGTAAAACTGATCCTGATGCAGCGCCTGCCCGCGCGAGCCGGGGGGCTTGAAGTAGAGCATCGTCTGGCAGGCCAGCGGCGAGGCGCCGAGCAACTCGGTCATCGCCGCGTCGAGCCGCGGCTCGAGCAGCCAGTCGAGGCTGCGCTCGTCCCAGCGGTGCATGTGGATCATGCGTGGCCACTGCGTCAGCGGGTCGCCATCGGTCGCGCCGACGCCGGCGAAGTCGCCCCAGTGCTCGCCCTGCCGGCGCAATGCCATGTAGTGCTCGAGGTAGGCGGCCGTCTCGTCGGCATCGAACAGCCCGCGGGCGATGACGTACCCGTCGCCGGCGAACTGCTCGCGCTCCTCGCTGGTGAAGACCATCAACCGGCTCCGTCACCTGAATCATGCGACCGGCCGGCGGTCCGGTCAGGACCGCCGGCCGGTCGAGGTTCGTGCGCGCCGTCAGAACGTGCCGTTGGCGCCGAAGAACCAGCCGTCGGCGTCGATATCGACCCGGTCGCCGGCGCTGTCGTCCTTGGCCAGGATGTCCAGCAGGCGGTAACCGGTGACGATGCCGAAGTGCTCGCTCGGCATCCAACGAGCGCCGATCTCGCCGTTCCAGATGTGGCCCCAGTCGCCGAACGGCAGTCCGTCGAACTGGCCGAACAGGCTGACCTGCTCGATCGGCCGGACCTCGACCCCGAGGCCGATGGTGACATACGGGAAGGCAACCGACTCGCTCTGCGTCGGCAGCGCCGTGCCGGGCGCCATGAGCACCGCGTCACCCGTGCCGGCGCCGACGTTGAGCACGCTCTCGAGCGACCAGTTCTCCTGGTTGACCCAGTTGTAGCCCCACTCGAGGCGGAACAGGTCGACATCGATGTCGCTGACCACCCGCGTGGCCGCGGTGTAGGTGGTGCCCAGGAAGGTCAGGTCGCGGGCGACCATCTGGTCGCCGCCGGCGCCGATGTTGGCGTACATGAACGACAACCGGTTGCGCGGCGAGACCTGCCAGTTGACCCGCGGCTCGATGGTCATGTCGCTCGACATGCCGAGATCGCTCTCGAGGTCGATCACGGTGCCGGCCGCGCCATCACTGGCCTGCGCGTCGCCGCTGAGGTCAGGGAACCAGAACCTCAGCTCGACGTCCACGTTACCCGCGCTCGCCGGGCGCCACAACAGCGCGCCCAGCGCCAGCGCGGCGATCCACCCCATACGCATGGTGTCACTCCTTTGGCTCAGATTGGAGGCGCGCCGGTCGACCGTCGCCGCGCTGCTCTCTCGCATCACGCTTCGACCAATCGGACGTCGGCTTGAGTCAGCGGCCCCGCGCCACAGGCCGGATGCCGCAACTCGCGCACACCCCGGCCAGTTGCCGGCGGCGTGCCTCGATCAGATCACGCGCCCGGACCAGCCGACATTCCGCCTTACCTACGCAACCTCGCTGTTGCCGGCCGGTAACCTCAAGCCACTCGTCCAGGCCACGGGGGTCGACCGGGCAGGTGCCGTCGCGCCAGGCCAGGCCGGCGACCTCGCGCACCAGGCCGTCGGCGCCGACGACATGATCGACGCTGCCGAACGGATCGAGACACGGCACCTCCAGCAGCGACTCGGCCACGTGGTAGGCGGTGGTCGAGCCGTGGTCGACGCCCAGGCTCAGGATCCAGCCGCCCCACGCGGCCAGCCGGCCGATCGGGCTCTCGGCCGACCAGACGCCGTTGGCCGCATGATCGGCCAGGTAGTCGGCCGCGCGCGGGCCGATCGCCGCCACCGCGTGGCTGGGATGGTCGCTGCGCAGCGCTTCACGCCGGCGCCACAGGGCCTCGGCCAGCGCGCCATTGGTCGTCGGCGTGGTGGCCGGGTGGTAGACCTCGGCGGAGAAGTGATGGAAGCTCGGCGCCAGCAGCGTGCCGCGCCGGCCGATCACCTGCAGCAGCGCGTCGATCACCGTCTCGGCCCCACCCTCGACCGGGCCCAGGCTGGACAGGCTGCTGTGGACCATGACGTCCATGCCGGCCCGCATGCCCAGCGCGCGCAGCTCGCGGACCAGCCGCGGGCGGGTCAGCATCGTCTCGGGCTGCATTAGCTCGACGTAGCCCAGTTCGGCGTGGGCCGCGAAGTAGTCGGCCAGCTTGGCGGCGTCGACCGGCTGGCCGCGCTCGACGGCAATCCGGTCGGCGATGGCCGCCAGGTCGCGCCGGCCGTCGGCCCAGAACAGCGCCCAGGGGCTGAACCCCGCCGCGGCGATCCGCGAACGGATCGGCTCGGGTGTGTTCTCGAGCGTCGGCGAGAGGAAGGCGGTGCGGCGCGGCACGAGGCGCATGGCGCGGGCGATCCGCCGCCGTCGCGGTTCGCGCTTCGCCCCAACCGCGTCACGCAGCTCGGCGCTCAAGCCGTCGAACAGTGCCAGCACCTCGGCCCGCCGGCCGCCCCAGATCCAGCGCGTCAAGCGCTCCAGGCTGGCCCGCTGTTCATCGAGCCGATAGTCGGCGGCCAGATCGTCGATCGTCGCCGAGCGCTCGACCAGACGCCGCAGGCGCGCCGTCTCGAGCCGCGCCAGCTCGACCGCGTCGGCGGTCTCGGCGTCGGCCAGGTAGTACAAGTAGCCGGCCATGGCGGTGGCCAAGCAGGCCAGGCCGCGCGGGTCGAGCAGGTCGACCGTGTCGGCCGAGCTGTGATAGGCGTCATACGGCTTGCCACCGTTGTCCCAGGTCTCCAGCCAGGGGCAGGGGATGCCCTGCCGCGGGTCGCCCAGCAGGTTGTCGCTGGTCGGCACGAAGGGCAGGCAGCGGAGCCGGTAGCCGGGGTTGTCGTGCCGGAGCGCCGCGCGCAGAAAGCGCTCGCCGACTCGATTGACGAACTGCGCCGACATGGGGATGGTCGACCGCCAACCGACCGCTCCGCCGCACAGCGCCGGCCGCAGGCCGAGGCTGTCGAGCACCACGCCGGCCAGTGGCGGCTGCAGACGCTGGACGTGCTCGGCGTAGTGGAAGAAGCTGTAGCACTCGTAGCCGCTGAGCAGGCGAATGGTCCGCTTCGGCCGTGGCAGCGCGCCGGCGGCGATGAGCCGCTCCAGCGCATCGGCAATGGCCACGGCGACGGCCACGCCGGCCGCGTTGTCCAGCGCGCCCGGCTCCTGGCTGTGGGCCAACACCCAGACCTCGTCCTGCGGATCGGCCGATCCGCGCACCAGCCCGCTGACCAGGTCGTGCGAGCCGACATAGCGCCGCACGTCGGCGACGACGTGGACCCGCACTTCGCCGGCGTCACAGAGCGTCCGCAGTCGGTCGCCGAGCCGCTTCGAGACGCACAGGCCGACCGGCCGCGCCGCGCCGTCGGCGTGCGGCACGCCGCCCCAGCCGAAGCTGGTCCAGGTGCTCGCCTCGGGGAGGTTCGGCACGTCGCTGTGGAAGATCACCGCCACCGCGCCGGCATCGGCCCAGCGGCGACCCTGACCGCCGAGTCCCGCGCGGGTCAGAACGCACTTGCCGGCCACCGCGCGATCGCCCGGTGCGTCGCAGACGACCAGTTCCAGCTCGACCCCGCCGCGCGGCGTGGCACCGCTCCAGCGGGCCACCTGGAACGGATCGGCGGCGTAGTCGATCACCCGCTCGCGGTTTGGAGAGAGCAGGTCGACGGTGGCGCCGATCACGTCGGCCGCCTCGGTCACCACCCACCGCCCGGTGCCGGCGTGCGTGCCGGTCTGGATGGGATAGACCTCCGTCGCCGCACCGGCGCGTTGGTACAGGTCGAGCAGCGTGTCGGTCGTTTCGTGATAGCGGTCGAACGAGGTCCATCGGTCGCTGGCGACCAGGCGTTCGACCCAGCCGAGCATGGCCGCGCCGTCCATCGCGCCGTGCAGCAGCGGCGTCAGCTCGCGGCAGGCGCGGGCAAGGCGGGGGCTACGCACCGGCGCCGAACTCGTCGCGCAGAATGCCCATGACCAGCACGTCGTGGTACTGCCCGTGCATGAACACCGCCTGCCGCTTGGTCCCCTCGTGCGTCATGCCGATCCGCTCATAGCAGCGGACCGCGCGCTGGTTGAAGGCATAGACGACCAACTCGACGCGGTGCAGGTTGAGCTGCTCGAAGGCGAAGCGGAGCAGTAGCCGCATCGCCTCGGTGCCGAAACCGTGGTCCCAGGCGGCCTTCTCGCCGATGGCGATGCCGACCTCGCCGACCCGGTTGCGCCAGTCGATCTCATGCAACCCAAGGCTGCCGATGTGCCGCCAGTCGGCGCCGACCTGGGCGTCGATGGCGAACAGGTGGCCGGGGTGCTCGGGCAGCCGCTCGAACCAGCGCTCCTCCTCGGCCGTCGACGGCGGGACGATCATCGCCAGTCCGTGCCGCACCTCCTCGTCACTGAACCAGCGTACGAAGTTGGGCAGATCGCTGCGCTCGATAGGCCGCAGCCGCACCCGTTCGCCGACCATCATGACCACGCTCCGCGGCGAAAGAGTAGCACGCCGGCAGACAACCTCACGGGGTCAGGTCTCAGAATCACGCGGTCGGTGACGAAGTAGCCGGTTGATCGTAACAGACCGCTTGATCTTGAGACCTGACCCCGAGGAGTCGGCGCGGCGTGATCGCGTCGCAAAATGATAGCTATTGTGATTGATGTGGACTTGCTAAGCCGGTTGAGGCGAAGGTAGACTCAGGCTCAGGCGTCGTTGAAACCGGGGACTTGGGGGGCCGGCAGGACGCTTGGACGGAGGGGAAGGTGGGTTCCACGACGCGGGGGATCGTGATCTGGGTGGCAACCGTGATGGTGGCGGCATCTGCTCCGGCCACGTCGGCTCCCATCAAATCAGACTTCGTGTTCATCGTCGACGCCACCGGCTCGATGGGTGACAACATCGCTGCGGTGCGCACCGGACTGAGTGCCTTCGTGGCCGGCCTCGGCGCGGCCGATATCGACCCGCGGTTCAGCATCGTGCTGTTCGGCGGGTCGCCCGAGCTGGTGCTCGACTGGACCAGCGACGGCGCGGCCTGCGAAACCGCCATGGGGCTGATCACCATCGGCGCGCGCGCGGGCTTCCAGCACAACCACAACCTCAACCCGGAGGCCGGGCTCGAGGCCGTGCGCATCGTGCTCGGCGAGGCGGTCGACAACACGCTGGTGCGCGACCATGTCGGCGGCAGCGGCTCGCTCGTCTTCCGCGCCGATGCGCGCAAGAACCTGATCCTGGTCACCGACGAGGACTCGGACCGGCCGTTCTACACGGCCAACCGCGAGCCGGGCCAGACGAGCCTCGAGCCGCCGGCGGCCATCGCCGGCACCGACTGGCAGGTCGAAGTCAACAAGACGGCCACCGCCGCCATCGGCGACAAGGCGTTCGTCAACATGCTGGTCAATCCGGGCGACAGCCCGGTGCGCAGCCAGTACGGCGATCCCGCGCAGGATGCGTCGGACCCCGACCTGCTCAACTTCGACCCGGCCCAGACGCTGGCCAACCTGATTGCCGCGGGCTATGGCAACAGCCTGCAGGCGCAACTGCTGAGCGCCGGTCTGATCGGCCGGACGTTCGACATCGGACTGGTCAACACCCCGAACTTCGTCAACAACTTCTTCGCGGCGAAGATCGAGGAGACCATCATCAACCCGCCCGGGCCGTTGGCCATTCCCGAGCCCTCGACCCTGGCGCTCGTCGCCCTCGGCATCCTACTGCTGAGGCGCCGTCGAGTTCGCTGACCTAGGGAACGGTGGGGGATGATGCGGCGCGCCCGGGTGGCTACCCGGGCGTGCCGCTGATGGCGACCTGGTCGACCTGCAAGACCATCGCCACGGCGTCGCCCGTGACGCCCTTGCGGCCGACAACCTGAACCTCGCGGAAGCGCACCCCGGCAGGCAACGACTGGCCCTGGATCGCCGAGCCGGCCGTGTCGCCGCGGAAGTCGCCGAGCCGCAGCTCGACCTGCCGCCACTCATCCGACGGCGCGCGGGCGACGTAGCTCGACCAGTACCGCCCCTCCTCGTCGACCAACGTCACCTTGACGTAGTACCAGTCGCCGCCGTCGGCCACCGGCGAGCGCCAGTCGAGGGCGACGTACAGGTCGGCATCGCTGACCAGGCGCCGCGGTTGGCTTAGCGTCACGTAGGCCGGCTCGGTCGTCGCCGGCGACGCGGCGTGCAGGCAGGCGGCCGAGCCGCCCGCGCCGGGACGGGCGATCTCGCCCGACCAGCCGGCCGTCTCGCCGTCCTCAAAGTCGTAGGTCTTCGGCGCCGGCAGCATGTAGGTGCCCGATTGCAGCGTCCGCTCGCCGTGGACGACCGCGTACTGGTAGGGCACATCGAACAGCGTGCCGGCCAGGCGAAAGCTGCCGTCGGGCTCGGGCCCGCGCTCGAAGATCAGCCCGCCGCCCGCGGCGTAGCCCCAGCGGAGCCGGCTCTCCGGCCCGGCCGAACGGCAGACGATCGGCCCGCCCTTAACGTCGACCAGCGGCGCGCCCGGCGCCGGATCGGGCAGATCCCACAGGTTGTTGGCCGGCAGGCCGTCGGGCAGGTCCGGCTCCTCACCGGTGCGGTGGGGACGGAGGACGGTGACGAACCGCAGCGGCGGCGTGCCGCGCAGCGAGTAACGGACCATGGTGGCCGGCAGCTTCAGGGCCTGGTGCAGGCTCCAACCAACCCAGCCGGCCGGCGGGTCCTCTTCGCCCTCGTGCAGCGTCGCCTCGACGCCGGCCCGCGTGACGGGCTGGATCAGCACCGAGCCGCGCTCGCCGCCGCCGCGGACGGCCAGCGTGTCGGGATCGAGCGTCGCACCGGCGTGGGCGAGTTGGAACTGGACCGTCATGGTCACCTCGTCCGCCGCCGTGCCGCGCGGCAGCAAGTCGTCGATGACGACGAAGTAGCCGCCGTCGCGCATGAACACGGCCTTGCGCACGTGGATCACATCGGCGCCGTTGCCGTATCCCTCTTCGTAGCTACCGCAGACCAGCTCGGCCGCGGGCGTGACCACCAGCCGGTTCGGCTGCGGCTCGCGATTGACGTAGCTCGAGCGGACCTGCCGCCGCCGCTGCCCCGCGCCGTCGACCAGCACGGTGCTGTGGCTGGCGGTCGAGACGAAGTAGCTGCGCCACGCGCCGCCGACGTAGGTGTAGCGGCCGGGGTCGACAATCAGCTCGTCGCCATAGCCCCACACATCGAGGCTGAGCTTGTCCTCGTGCTGATGCCCGGTGCCGTATGGCCCGGCATCGAGGCAGAGGTAGACGTCGTCCAGGCTCCAGCCGCTGCGCAGGAGGTACTGCCCGGCCCAAGGGAAGGCGTAGCTGGTCTGCGCGGGCGGCGTGCCCACGGCCCCGCCGGTGGCGACATAGCGCATGTCCTCGCGCTCGAACATCGCCGCCCCGCGGGCGAGCAGGCTGCGCTCGTTGTCGTGGTCCGAGTCGTTGAGCATCGGGATGTAGCCGTCAGGCTTGACCAGCAGGAGCACGTACTCGTACATCCGCTCGAGCGCGCCCAGGTAGTCGCCCGGGACTTCGAGCCCTGCGCCGCGGGCGATGTCGGCGGCGCGGGTGAAGTTGTCGACACAGACGCGGTTGTAGTGCGGGGTCAGCTCCATCTGCGCGCCGTCCGGATAGACCTGGGCGGTCATCTCGCGGGCCATGGTGGCCCAGGCGGCCGAGCGCCACTCGGCCGCATCGGCGAACTCGGGGAAGCAGGCGGCGACGGTCAAGATGCCGGTGCGCTCCATCAGCAGCCAGTTGCCGCCCTTCGGATAGCGCATCAGCCAGTCGCACTGCTCGGCCATGCTGGCCAACATGCGGCCGATCAGGGCCGGCGCGAACCGGTCGCTCCGCACGGCGTGCCAGAAGACGATGGGCCAGGCGCTCTGCAGGCGAAGCCCGCACTCGAGCGTTCGCCAGGCGCCGCGGCCGTCGCGGTCGGGCATCGGGTTGTCGTCGATCCAGTCTTCGAGCATGAACAGCACGTCGTCGAGGTAGCGGTCGTCGCCGGTGTGCCACCAAGCCTCGATGATCGGCCGCCAGAAGAAGTGGCGGTTGAGCTCGATCGGCCACTCGATGTCGCGATGCGGGTCAGACGTCCAGTCGATGTCGTGGGTCAAGGTCGCCGGCTTGCCGACGAAGCTGACCTCGCGCCGCAGCAGCGCGTCGGCGGCGCTAGTGTCGTAGGCCGGATTGGGCGCCGGCCGCACGCCGTCGCCAACCACCGCCGGCATCGGCCGGGCGCGGTAGTAGTCGCGCAGCGCCGCCGCGGCGGTGGTCAGATCATCGGCCTCGAACGCGGCGCGGACCGCCTCGAGGCCGGGCCGGGTCAGGTCGAGCCGAGCCAGGCCGTCACGTGGTGTCGGCGGCGCGGTGATGGTCAGGTAGAGCAGCAAGGCCGCCATGGCCGGCTCCTACAGATCGACGGTTTGGCCATACTCCGGCGCCTCGACCGGCCAGCCGAACCGCTCGCTCAGCGCGGCGGCGAACTCGAGCGCCGGCTCTTCGTCGCCGTGCGTGACGTAGCACTGCTGCACGCCGGAGACGGCGGCGCACCAGTTGAGCAGGCCGTTCCGGTCGGCGTGGCCGGACAGTCCGCCGATGGCCTCGATGCGCGCCCGCACCCGGTGCATCTCACCATGGATGCGGACCTCGTCGGGCCGCTCGAGAATCTGCCGCCCGAGCGTGCCGACGGCCTGGAAACCGCAGAACAGGATGGTCGAGTTCGGCCGGGTGATGTTGTGCTGCAGGTGGTGCTTGATCCGCCCGGCGGTACACATGCCGCTGGCCGAGACGATGATGCACCCGCCCTTGATCCGGTTGATCGCCTTCGAGGCCGAGGTGGTCGAGGTGAAGTGGAGCGGCTCGAAGCCAATCGGGTCGCCGCCGGCGGCGAGCACCGCGCGGGCCTCTTCGTCGTAGCAGTCGGGGTGGCGGCGCAGGATCTCGGTCGCACGGATGGCCATCGGGCTGTCGACGAAGGTGGTCACCTCGTCGATCTCACCGGCTTTCATCAGCGCCGCGAGATAGTAGAGAATCGTCTGCGTGCGGCCGACGGCGAAGGCCGGAATGACCACGTTGCCCTCCTTCGCCATCGTCTGGTTGACCACGTCACGCAGCTTCTGCACCGCGAACTCGCGCGTCTCGTGCAGGCGGTTTCCGTAGGTCGACTCGCAGATCAGCACGTCGGCCTCGGCGAACGGCTCGGGGTCCTTCAGGATCGGCCGCGGCGCCATGCCGATGTCGCCCGAGAAGAGAACCCGCGTCGCCGCGGTGCCCTGCTTGACCGTGACCAGCACGTGCCCGGAGCCGAGGATGTGCCCGGCGTCGTTCCACACCGCGGTGATGCCCGGCACCACCTCGATCGACCGGTGGTACTTCACCCGCCGCAGCAGCGCCACGGCCTGCTTGGCGTGCGCGGTCTCATAGAGCGGCTCGGTCGGCGGCAGCTCGCGCCCTTCGCGGCGGTGACGTTTGGTTTTGTAGCGGGCGTCCTCTTCCTGGATGTGCGCTGAGTCGAGCAGCAGCAGTTCGGTCAGGTCGACTCCGGCGGGCGTGGTGTAGATCGGACCGACAAAGCCCTGCTTGGCGAGCAGCGGCAGACGGCCGGAGTGATCGATGTGGGCGTGGGTCAAGATCACCGCGTCGATGCCGGCCGGGTCGAACGGAAACGCCTCCCAGTTGCGGTCTTTGAGGCCCCGTTCCTGAAACAGCCCGCAATCGATCAGCACCCGCCGCCCGGCGGCCTCGAGCAAGTAGCAGGAGCCGGTGACATTGCGCGCGGCGCCGCAGAAGGTCAGTTGCATGGCTGCTCCGGGACGGCCGGAGTCTAGGAGTGCGGTGCTCGGGCGTCAAGCTCGGCGGTTAGGTTAGGTTGCGCGCCGACTCACACCCTACACCACCCCCGCCCGCAGCAGGTCCTGCACGTCAAGGATGCCCACCGCGCGGCCGGCCGAGTCGACCACGGCGATGTTGTCGAACTCGCGGGCCTGCATCAGCGCCAGCCCCTCGGTGGCCAGGCGATCGGGCGTGATGGTCGTCGGGTCGCGGCTCATCACCTCGCCGATCGGGCGGGCCAGCACGCCTGCGCCGTCGGCTTCGAGCCGGCGGCGCAGGTCGCCGTCGGTGAAGATGCCGACCAGCCGGCCGTCGCCGTCGACCACGTTGACCACGCCGCGGATCGGCGCGGCGGTCATGACCAGCAGCGCCCGCTGCACCGTCGCGTCGGCCGCCACCACGGCGTTGTCGCTGCCGCCGCGCATCACGTCGCCGACGGTCAGCAGCAGTCGCCGGCCGAGGCTGCCGCCGGGGTGGAAACGGGCGAACTCCTCGGCGGTGAATTCACGGGCCTGCATCACGGCCATCGCCAGTGCGTCGCCGAGGGCCAGCATCACCGTCGTGCTCGCCGTCGGCGCCAGGTTGTGCGGGCAGGCCTCGCGCTCGACGGCGATGTCGAGCACGACGCGGCTGTGCCGCGCCAGAGTCGAGTCGGGCCGGCCGGTAACGGCGATCAGCGGGCAGTCCATGCGCACCAGGGCGGGGAGCAGGGCGCGCAGCTCGTCGCTCTCGCCGCGGTAGCTGAAGGCCAGCACCACCTCGCCCGGCCGCGCGGCGCCGAGGTCGCCGTGCACCCCCTCGGCCGCCGAGAGATAGACCGCCGGCGTGCCGGTGCTCGACAAAGTCGCCGCCACCTTGTGCGCGATATGGCCCGACTTGCCCACACCCGTGCAGATCACCCGCCCCTCGGGCCGTGAGAGAATCAGCTCGACCGCCGCGGCGACGGCCGCCTCGGGGAGTCGCTCGAGCAAGCCGCGCAGCGCCTCGGCCTCGATCCGCAGGGTCTCACGCGCGGTCGCCAGCCAGGCCTCACGCTCGGGCATGCAGTGCCTCCCGGATGCGCAACAGGCTGGCCAACAGTGCCGGCAGGTCGGCCAGGGCAATCATGTTCGGCCCGTCGCAGAGGGCCTGGTCGGGCTGGTCATGGACCTCGAGAAAGAGCGCGTCGACACCGACCGCCACCGCCGCCCGGCAGAGCGGGGCGACATGCTGCCGGTCGCCGCCGCTGTGCGTTCCGCCGGCCGACGGCCGCTGAACGCTGTGCGTGCCGTCGAAGACCACCGGCCAGCCGAGCCCCCGCAGGATGGGCAGCGAGCGGAAATCGACCACCAGATTATGGTAACCGAAGGTGGTGCCGCGCTCGACCAGCAGCACGCCGGCGGCGCGGGCCAGCTTGGCGACCACCGAACGCATGTCCTCGGGCGCGGTAAACTGACCCTTCTTCACCGACACCGGCCGGCCGGTGGCCGCCGCGGTGACCAGCAGGTCGGTCTGACGGCAGAGAAAGGCCGGGATCTGGAGCAGGTCGACCACCTCGGCCACCGGCGCGCAGTGGCCCGGCTCGTGGACGTCGGTGGTGACCGGACAGCCGAACTCGGCGGCGATGCCGGCAAGCACCTCGAGGCCTGCCTCGAGGCCGGGTCCGCGGAACGAGTCGAGCGAGGTGCGGTTGGCCTTGTCGTAGCTGGCCTTGAAGATCAGCGGCAGGCCGAGCCGCGCGCAGAGCGGCACCAGCTCGCCGGCAATGCGCCGCGTGCGCTCGGCGCTCTCGATCACGCACGGCCCGGCGATGAGCACCAGCGGATGACCCTCGCCGATAGCGATGTCGCGGATCTGGACGGTGTGCATGGCGCGGGGATTATACCTCCGCCGGCGGCCGGCCCAAAGAGGCGCGGCGCGGGCCCACCGCGATGCCGGCGGCCGATCACACGTCGGCCCGGGCTTGCCTTACCGCCGCGTCGTCCGGCGCGGCCCACCAGCGCGCCAGACCGAGGCGCGGCGCAGGCCCGTGCCAGAACAGGCACCGCTCAACCTCGTACAGGAACGCCCGGATATCGAGGCCGTCCTCGACCGGCCCGAAGTCGAGCAGCTTGGCCCGTGCCTTGGCGTGGAGGGTGAACACCCCGTGTCGATTGCCCCGCTCGTGGTGGACCATCGCCGCGGCGGCTTGGATCAGTCCGCGATAGAGCTCGCGCCGCGGCTCGGGAGTCTCCAGCCAGAGCGGTTCCAGCGCCTCGTGGGCATCCCAGTACTGCCCGGCATTGAACAGCTCGACGAAGCCCTGGAGCCGTGGATCGCGGCTCACCGGTCGGCCGCCCAGGGGACGATGCTGAACAGCGCCAGGTTCGGCTGCGTGACGTCGAGCCGGCTGTGCTGGCAGACGACGTTGCGGCTGGCGGTCAGCCGCAGGGCATAGGGCACGTCGCGGGCGAGCAGCTCACCGGCGTGATCGCGACACTGGTCGAGCCGGTAATGCCAGGTGCGCAGCCCGCCGACCACGAAGCGGATGCCGAGGATCGGCTCACGATCTTCGTAGTAGACGTCCAGCGTGCAGTCGGCCGGCTCGTCACCGTCGTTGAGGATGCAAAGGCTTTCGTGCGAGAAGTAACCGGTCGGTCCGGTGCAGCCCTCCGGCGTGCTCGCCAGATAGCCGTCCGGCACAATCCAGACGCGATGCCCGTGTCCCTCTGCCATGTCGCTCTCCGGCGTGACTCTAGCAGCAGCGGATGAGCCCGGCAACCCGCCACGGGGTCAGGTCTCATTATCCCGCGACATGTTACACGTTCGCCCGTCCATCGCAACATCCGGCTTGAAAACGAGACCTGACCCCTACGGTTGCAGCAGGACCTTGCGCACGCCGGGGCGCGCCGCGTGGTGCAGGGCGCGCTCGGCCTGGTCGAGGGGATAGACCGCATCGATCAGCGGCGTTGGGTCGACGCGGCCGTACTCGAGCGCCTCCAGCGCCGCCGCCATGTCGCCGCAGCGCGAGCCGACCAGGCGCAGCTCCTTGACCACCACCGCCGACGAGTCGACCGCCGCCGGACCGGCGTGCGTGCTCTTCAAGACCACCGTGCCCAGCGGCCGGCAGAGCGTAATGGCGCGGTCGAGGCCGTCGGGCCGGCCGGTGCAGTCGACCACCAGGTCGAACGAGTCGGCGGCCGCCGCATCGGCCGGCATGGTGCGCAGGCCGAGCCGCGCGGGCAGCTCGAGGGACGCCGCGCGACGCGCCAGGACTGTCGGCCGGTAGACCCGCGTGGCCAGCGCCATGGCGACCAGCATCCCCAGCCGCCCCGCGCCGAGCACGGCCGCCTCGCGCACGGCGCTCAGGTCGACCGCGTCGGCGACATGCAGCGCGGCGGCCAGCGGCTCGGCGAAGACCGCCTCCTCGTCGCTGATCGTCTCGCCGACCGGGTGCAGGTTGCGCAGCGGCAAGGTCAGGTAGTCGGCGAAGCAGCCGTCCTTGCCTCGAATCCCGAGCACGCGGCGTTCGGGCGCGTGGTTCGCCGGCTCCAGCCGGCTGAGGTTGATCTCGCCGACCACCCGCCGGCCGAGCCAGGCTGCGTCGTCGGCCTGCTCGACGAGGCCGACGAACTCGTGCCCGAGCACGCCGGTGAAGTCGGCGTAGCCGGCGATGAGGGCGAGGTCGGTGCCGCAGATGCCGGCCAGGCTGACGCGGATCAGCGCTTCGCCGTCACCGGCGACGGGCGCTGGATAGTCGGCGACGAAGCGGGGTCCGTCGGGGGTGAGAAGCAGCGCGCGCATGGCAGATCCTGGGCGGCCGGTTGGCCGGCGCGGCGCGGTCGCCTGCCGGGCAACGACCTTGTAGTCAGACTGTCGCCAGGAGCCCGGCCGTGCCCAAGATCGCGTTCATCGGCGCCGGCAGCGTCGTTTTCTGCAAGAACTTGCTCGGCGACATTCTCTCGTTCGAGGAGCTCGGCGACGCCGAGATTGCGCTGATGGACATCGACCCCGAACGGCTCCGGATCAGCGAGATTCTGGCCCGCAAGGTGGCCGACGCCATCCCGCACGCCAAGCCGACCATCGTCGCCACGCAGGATCGCCGCGCCGCGCTCGAGGGCGCCGACTACGCCATCAACATGATCCAGGTCGGCGGCTTTCCCTCGACGCGGGTCGACTTCGACCTCCCCAAGCGCTACGGCCTGCGGCAGACCATCGCCGACACCCTCGGCATCGGCGGTGTCTTCCGCGCGTTGCGCACCATTCCGGTCATGCTGGCCATGGCCCGCGACATGGAGGCGGTCTGCCCCGACGTCTGGTTCCTCAACTACGTCAATCCGATGTGCGCCAACACCTGGGCGGTGCTGCAGGAGACGAGCATCCGCACCGTCGGCCTGTGCCACAGTGTGCAGGGCACCAGCCAGCAGCTCGCCGGCTACCTGGGCATCCCGCACAGCGAGCTGGAGTTCAGGGTCGCCGGGATCAACCACAACGCCTGGTTCCTGAGCCTGCGCCACGACGGCGAGGACGCCTACCCGAAGCTGTGGGCGGCCTACGCGGACCCGGCGGTGCGGAAGAAGGACGCGGTGCGGTTCGAGGCTTTCCGCCGGCTCGGTTACTTCGTCACCGAGTCGAGCGAGCACTTCAGCGAGTACACGCCGCACTTCATCCGCCGCGACCGGCCCGACCTGATCGACCGCTTCCGCGTGCCGCTCGACGAGTACATCCGCCGCTGCGAGAATATTGAGCGCCACTGGGCCGCCACGCGCGACAAGATGCTCGCCGACGAGGCGGTCGAGGTCCGGCGCAGCCACGAGTTCGGCTCGGGCATCATCCACAGCATCCACACCGGCCAGCCGCGCGTGGTCTATGGCAACGTGCTCAACCACGGCCTGATCGACAACCTGCCGCAGGGCTGTTGCGTCGAGGTGCCCTGCCTGGTCGACCAGAACGGCATCCAGCCGACGCGCATCGGCAAACTGCCGCCGCAGTGCGCGGCGGTCTGCCAGACCAACATCAACACCCAGGCGCTGACCGTCGAGGCGGCGGTGACCGGCGACAAGCAGTATGCCTATCAGGCCGCCATGCTCGACCCGCACACCGCGGCCGAGCTGACTCTCGACGAGATCTGGGCCCTGGTCGACGATCTGTTCGAGGCCCACACCCGCGACGGCATGTTGCCCGAGTTCGATTCGTCCAGCCCGGTCTGCCGCAGCTACGCCTGGGATTCGACCGCACCGGTGGCCGATCCCTGGCCCGACGCGGAGCGACCGGCGGACGATCGCATCGCCTAACGACTCATCGCCGCAACAAACGCCCCTTGCGCTACTCGCCGGTATGGCGTATGCCTGCGGTGGCGCACGGGGATCTGCCATGTCATGCGCGCGGGGTTTGCCACGTATCGTGCTGATCGCTTTGACCTTCGCCCTGCTCGGAGCCTCCGCCTGCAGCTCCAGCGGCACGCCGACCGGCGGGAACGGCGGGAACGGCGGGAACGGCGGCGGGCCGATCCAGGACGCCCACGCGCTGGCTCTGGCCGTCTCGCGGATGGCGCCCGGCGACACGCTCGAAGTGCCGCTCGGCACCTATGTGATCAACGACTTCGAGGACATCCTCCGGCCGCCGTCGGGCACCGAGGCCGAACCGGTGATCATCCGCGGCGCGGCGGGCAGGCAGGGCCAGCGTCCGGTCATCGCCGGCCGCGACAACCTGCTCGCCCTGATCATCCTCGCCGGCGTGTCGTACGTGCAGGTGGAGAACCTCGAGCTGACCCACGACCCGGCGGCCACCGGCCAGGCCGCCTGGTGCCGCGACGGCGTGCAGATCATGGACGGCCTGAGCCGCGGGATCGTGCTCGACAACCTCTACATCCACCACCTCGATGAGTTCGGGCTCAACGCCATGGATGTCGACGGCCTCGAAGTCACCGGCTGCCACATCGAGCACTGCGGCTACGGCGCCGTGGGCGGGCCCGACGGCGAACACGGCGGCTGGCAGAATGTGGTCATTCGCAACACCGGCCTCAGCTACAGCGGCCATTACTGGCAGGGCGGCGACGGCACCAATCTGCCCTATGACCGGCCCGACGGACTGGGCACCGAGGAGTCGGCCGGACCGCTGCTGATCGAAGACGTGGTCTGCGAGCACAACTTCGGCGACGGGCTCGATTCGAAGTGCCACAACACCACCATCCGCCGCTGTGTGGTGGCCAACAACTCGTGTGACGGGGTCAAGCTCTGGGGCGCCGGGTCGACCGTCGAGAACACGCTGATCTACGGCCGCGGCGACGGCGACGCCGAGCCGACCGCCTGGTCGGCGGTGGTGATCCACTCCGAGACCGCCGGCGCTCCGTTCGCGCTGGTCAACTGCACCATCGACGACGCGATGGGCGGCAACTACCTGATGCACGTCAACTACGACGCGCCGACAGTCGGCATCGCGCTGACGCTGCGCAACACCATCTTCAGCAGCCGCGGCGCGAGCGCGCCGATCTGGCTCAACGGCGCGACGGTGCTAACCGCCGAGCACAACCTGTTCTGGATGCCCGTGCTCGACCGGCTGATCGAGCACGGCGCCACCGAGTGGACCGCGGCCAACATCGGCGGGCTGGGGACTGGCAACGGCGTCGGCGATCCCGGCTTCGTCGAGGCGGCCTGGGGCTCCGACGGCGACTACCACGTCGCGGCGGCCAGCCCCGCGGTGGGCCACGGCATGGCGGCCGGCGCGCCCAACCATGACCTGGCCAACGCCGCCCGCCCGGCCGGTGGCGGTTGCGACATCGGCGCCTACGAGCAGTAACGGGAGGCGATCAGGGGCCGTCAAGGGCTACGGCTGCTGGATGAGTTCCACCGACCAGGTCAGGTCGACCTGGTTGGCGACCACCTCGGGCATGGCGTTCATCCCGAACTCCGTGCGGTCGATGCTCAGCGTCGCTTCGAAACCGGTGTGAATCTCGTCGCGGCCGGCCGGGCCGGTCTTGCCGCGGGTCACCTTGGCGGTCACCGGACGGGTCACGCCGAGGATGGTCAGGTCGCCGGTCACTTCGTACTCGCGCTCGGCGGTCGCCTCGATTTTCGTGCTCACGAAGGTCACTTCGGGGTGCTGGTCGACCTGGAAGAACATCTCGCCGCGCAGCCGCTCGTCGCGCCGCTCGATGCCCGTGTCGATGCTCGCCGCGTCGACCGTCAGCTTGACGCTGCTCTCCTCGGGCCGCTCGTCATCGATCATCACTTCGGCCTCGAACGTGTTGAACCGCCCGTGGACGTGGCTGAAGCCGAGGTGGCCGACGCGGAAGACGAGTCCGGAGTGGTTCGGGTCGACCCGCCACTGCGTCGGCGCGGCCAGCGCCGCGACGGCGGCAATCAGAACAGGCAGCAGTCGGAGCGAGCGTCGGACGAGCATGAGCGGTGCTCCACGGCCGGAGACCATTATCGGTCGGCGGCGGCCGCGAGGAAGGAGGCGCGCCGGCAGCGCGAATGGCTGCGCGATGATTGTCGCATCGGCGTAAGGGGTAACAAGCGGGCAGGTCACCGAGCGAGGGAGTTGGGTTATGCGACGATGTCTCGCGAGCGTGCTGGTTTGCCTGGTCTGCGGGTGCGGCCGGCCGGCTGCGCTGCGGCGGCGTGCCGAGCCGGCTCCGCCGCTGACCGCCATGCCCGCCGTCGGCGCCGGGCTGTGCGACTTCTCCGCGGCGCTGTTTCGGCAGACCTTTCCCGCGTGCGACGGCAACGCGCTCGTCGCGCCGTTCAGCGTGGCCACCGCGCTGGCCCGGGTGCGCCTCGGCGCGGTCGGCGAGACCGCCGCCGAGCTCGACCGCGTGCTCGGCCGCACGCTGGAGCCGGCCGACTGGTACCACGCCGTCGGCGACATCGAGCGTGCGCTGGGCGGGATCGACAAGAGTCGCGACGACGAGCTGGCGACCAGGCTCTCCTGGTCGAGCGAGTTCTGCATCGGCCCTTATGTCGAGGTCGCGCCGTCGTACGCGCGGGCGTTCAAGCGTGCCTTCGGCGACCGGTTCGTGCCGCTGCAGTCGACCGGCGAGGCCGGTCTGGCGGTCGAGCTGAGCCAGCACGTGGCCGAGCTGACCGGCGGCGAAATCACCGACTTCGCGAGCGAGCAGAAGCTGCTGCCGGTGATCGAACAACCGACGCTGCCCCAGCACGACGTCGGCTTCGTCATCGTCAGCCTGCTCGACCTGACGGCGCGCTGGTCGAACCAGTTCGGCGAGAAGGATGACTTGCGGGCCTTCCACCGCCTCGCCGGTCGGCCGGTCACGGTACCGATGATGCGCGCCACCGACCTGTCGGGCGGTGGGCGGTCGTTCCGTTACCTGCGGGCCTTCGCGTCGCACGTGGTCGAGCTGCCCTATCGCGACGGCGAGCTGGCCATGGTGTTGATTGTGCCCGACGCCGGCGGCCTGCCCGCCGCCGAGGAGGCGCTCGCCGGCGGCGGCCTGCGGACGGTGCTGACCAACCTGCAGCCGCGCCACGGCAACCTGACCATGCCGCGCTGGGAGCAGCAGCTCGACCTGCGGCTGGATGAGCCACTGGAGGCGGCCGGCCTGCACACGCTCTTCCTCTGGCGGCAGGCAGCTCTGCCGAATATTCTCCGCCGGCGCCACGATCCCGACGAGCCGACGCAGGTCTGGCTCCAGAGCGTGCTGCAGCGCGGGCGGCTGAAGGTCGACGAGCACGGCACCGTGGCGCGGGTGGTCACCGCCGGCTATGGGGTGGCGGCCGAGTGCGGTGTATCGGATCCCGGCGAGCCCTTCGACCTGGTCGTCGACCGGCCGTTCGTCTATGTCGTCTGGCACCGGCCGACGGGCGCGGTGCTGCTGCTCGGCCGAGTGGTCGACCCGAGCGGCTGAGGGAGGTGCGCCATGCGCTCAGTGGGGTTGCTGTGCTGCCTGATGCTGGTTGCCTGCGGTCGGCCGGGCGAGCGCACCGGACCGCAGCCGGTCACCTCGCCCGTGCGAACCCGGCGCACAGCGCCGGCGGCCGACGTCGAATCGGTCGCGCAGAGCCACAATGCCTTCGGGCTAAAGCTGCTCCAGGCGGCCGCGGACGACGACAACCTGCTGCTCTCGCCCTACAGCACGGCGCAGGTGCTGTCGATGGTCTACGCCGGCGCGCGGGGCGAGACCGCCGAGGTGATGCGCTCCGCGCTGGGCATTGCACTGCCCGACGACCGCCACCACGCTGCCTGCGGGGCGCTCGACGCGGCGTTGGCCGAGCGCGGCCGCGGCAGCCTCGTGCTCCGGCTGGCCTGTTCGGGCTGGGCGCGCGACGACCAGCCGTTCCTGCCGGGGTTCCTCGACCTGCTCAAGCGGCACTACGGCGCGGGCTGGTATGCCGCCGACCTCAGCCGCGAATCGGGCCGCCGGGCGATGAACGCCTGGGCCGAGGCGCGGACCGAGGGCCTGGTCCGCGACCTGGTCCCGCGCGGGGCGCTGGATGACGATACCTTTCTTGTCCTGCTCCAAGCGGCCTACCTCGACGCGCCGTGGGAGCACCCGTTCCACGGCAATACCTACGACGAGCCGTTTCACCCGCTCAGCGGCGCGGACTACAACGTGCCGATGATGAGCGAAGCGATCGACTGCGCCTACCTCCGCGTCCGCGAGGCGCATCTGGTCGAGCTGCCCTACGTGGGCGGCGAGGTGGCGATGCTGCTGATCGTGCCCGACCCGGGCTGCTTCGTCGCGGTCCGCGAGCGGCTGGCGCCGGACGAAGTGGCGGAGTGGATGGGCCTGCTCGAGGAGGTCAAGGTCGAGCTCAAGCTGCCCCGGTTCAGCTTCGCGAGCGAGTCGGCGCTGAAGGAGCCACTGACCGCGCTCGGCCTCGGCCCGATCTTCGCGCCGGCCGACTTTTCGGGCATCCGCGGCAGCCGGGGTGATTGGGTTGCCGACGTGCTGAGCATAGCGGTGATCAGCGTCGATGAACAGCGCACCACCGTCGCCGTCGCCGCGGCGGCACTGCTCACCATGGGCCTGACTCAGGCGATGCCCGTCCAGGTCCATATCGACCGGCCGTTTTTGTTCCTCATCCGTGACCGCACGACCGGCGCCGTGCTGTTCTGCGGCCAGGTCACACGCCCGATCGATCCGAAGGAACTACCGAGACGAGCATGGTAACCCGCACTGCATGTGGTCTGCTCTGCCTTGCGCTGGTTGCCTGCGGCAAGCCCGAGCCACCGCCGGTGGTCGTTCCGCTGCCGGCGGAGCCCGAGCCGCTGGTCACCTCGGCCAACCGGTTCGCGCTCGACGCCTATCGGCGCCTGGAGAAGGGTCAGGACAACTGCGTCATCTCACCGATCAGCTTGTGGATGACGCTGGCGATGGTCTACACCGGTGCGCGGGGCGAGACGGCCGCTCAGCTCGCAAAGGCCATGCACCTCACGCAGGCGCCCGACGAGCTGCCGGCGGCGGTGGCGGGGCTCGACCCGCTGCTCCGCGAGGCGGCCACCAAGGTCGATCTGCGGCTCGCCTGCGCGGTGTGGTTCGAGCGCGGGCTGCCGGTCAAGCCCGACTACGAGCGGCAGATTCGCGCCCACTTCGGCGCGCGCGTGCAGCGCTACCGGGGCGGAGACCTGGCCGCGCTCAGCCCCTCGATCGACCGCTGGGCGCGCCGCGCCACCAAGGGCCGGATCACCCACGTGGCAGCAGACGTCCGCCCGGATCGGGCGACTACTGTTGTCCTCGCCAACGCCGCCTATCTGGTTGCCAAGTGGGCCGACGACTTCGACGCGAAGCAGACGCGCGAGGAGCCGTTCTACACTCTCGCCGGGCCGGTCGAACAGGTGCCGATGATGCACCAGGCGGGCGACCTGGCCTATGTGCGGGCGGTTGACGCGGATGTGGTGGAGCTGCCCTATCGCGGCGGCAAACTGGCGATGACCATCGTCGCGCCCGACAAGGGCAAGTTCGCCGCGTGGGAAAAGAAGCTGGATGAAGCGACGCTCACCCGGCTCATCGGCAAACTTGAGTCGGTGCATGTGCGGCTGGCCATGCCGAGGTGGGAGACGCGGACCACGCGGCAAGACCTGATCGGCGAGCTCAAGCTGCCCCTGCGCGATCGGTACGACTTGACCGGCATCACCGACCAGGCTCTGGCCCCGCCATTGCTCTACCAGCAGTCCTGGATCCAGGTCGATGAGCAGGGCACGAAGGCCTTGTCGTTCTCGCTTTTCGCGGCGAGGAAGGCGGAGATGAACGCCAACGAGGTGACCGTCACCCTCAATCGCCCATTCCTCTACTTCATCCGCGAGCGCGCGAGTGGGCTGATCCTGTTCTGCGGGCGGGTCACTCGCCCGACCGACACGTCGGACCTCGGGAGATGAGCATGTTGATCCGCTCCACCAGCGCTCTGCTCTGCCTGGCCCTGTCGGCCTGTGGGCACCGGCCCGAGCCGCCGCCGGCTATTGCGCCGAGCCCGCCGCCACCGCCGCCTGCCGCGGCAGTCGTCGAGCCCGAACTGCTGGTCACCTCGGCCAACCGCTTCGCGCTCGACGCCTATCGGCGCCTGGACGAGGGTCAGGACAACTGCGTCATCTCACCGATCAGCTTGTGGATGACGCTGGCGATGATCTACACCGGCGCGCGCGGCGAGACGGCCGCGCAGCTCGCACAGGCCATGCACCTCATGCAGGCGCCCGAGGCGCTGCCGGCGGCGGTGTCGGGGCTGAGCCAGACCATCAAGCGCGCCGCTGCCGACCTCGATCTGCGCTTGGTCTGCGCCGGCTGGATCGACCGGCGGGTGCCGGTCAAACCGGAGTTCGAGCGTCTGATTGCCACGCACTTCGGCTCACCCTTGTACCGCGTCGAGATGAGCGACCTCGACGCTCTCACCACGGCGATCAACGACTGGGCCAGCGAGGCGACCGATGGTCGGATTACCGACCTGGCCGAGGGCTTTGGTGATGGCATCCCGTGGGTTGTGCTGGCCAACGCCGCCTGCCTGCTGGCGCCGTGGCAGGACGAGTTCGCGGTGGAGATGACCCAGTCCGGGCCGTTCACCACCCTCGCGGGCGTCGTCCGGCAGGTGCCGATGATGCACCACGAAGGCAGCCTGGCGTACGCGCGCGCGGTCGACACCGAGGTGCTGGAGCTCCCGTATCTGGGCGGCAAGCTGGCGATGACCATCGTCGCGCCCGGCCCGGGCAAGTTCGCGCAGTGGGAGGAGGGGCTCGACCTGGCGAGGCTCGACCAGCTCATCGGCTCGCTCGAGACGATGCCAGCGCGGCTGGCTATGCCGAAGTGGGAAACGCGCACCTCGGTGCACAACCTCGTCGAAGGCATGGGTCTGCCGCTGGGCGACGGCGCGGACTACAGCGGCATCGCCGAGCGCGCCGGCATGGTTGCTGACCGAATCTACCAGCAGACCTGGATCGCCGTCAATGAGCAGGGCACCGAGGCGGCCGCGGCGACGATGTCCGCCACGGATTCCCTCTCGCTCCCGACGCCCGGCCTGGTTGAGGTGACGCTCAATCGCCCGTTCCTCTACCTCATCCGCGAGCGCGCGAGTGGGCTGATCCTGTTCTGCGGGCGGGTCACCGCGCCGTAGCGGCGGGCAGACGTGACACCGCCCGGCGGGGGAGGCGCCGGGCGGTGTCGGTGGGGGACGGGGCTATTGGCAACGGCAGCCCGGCCGGCAGTGTTCGCAGCCGGTGCAGTCGCAGAAGTTGCGCGGCGGGCGCTTGTTCCAGGCGCCGGCCTCGACCAGACCGGCGGCCAACGACAGCCCGACGGCGCCGGCGGCGCCGTCGAACGGCCGCCGCGGCGGGCGCTTGTTCCAGGCGCCGGCCTCAATCGGGGCCTCGGCCTGGGTCATGGTCAGCGTCACGGCCGCCTTGGGAAACGTCCGCGGCGGGCGCTTGTTCCAGGCGCCGGCCTCGTGGTAGCCGGGCAGCGCCGGGAGCATGACCGTCGCGGCGTCGGCCGCCAGCGGTACCGCAAACAGGGACAGCAACACCAGCGTTCGCTTCATCGTTCATACCTCCGGGGAGAGTTGTCCGCAATGAGACGCCGGTCGGCCGGAGGTTCCCACGCGGGCAACGAATTCAATCGCTTATCCCTCCCCTGCCCGCTCCTCGCGCTCGCGCCACAGCGCGTAGCCGATGGCCACGCCGCCGAGGAGCAGCAGCACGGGGATGAGCAGCCAGCGGCTGGCCGCCTTGTATTGCCAGACAAAGCCGACCAGGTAGAGCGCGAAGGCCGCCAGCCCGGCGGCGCGGACGACCGGATCGGTGCGCTGGACGCCGAACCAGGCCGCCGCCGCGATGCAGCAGAAGAAGGCCACATCGTGCCACGGCGAGGTTGCCGCGAAGGCCGCGATGAGCAGCGAGCCGAGGATCATCAGCACCGCCGAGCGGCGGACCAGCAGCGGGTCGCTCGCCCGCTGCTCGACGGCCAGCAGCAGATAGAGCCCGATCGGCGCGACATAGAGATCGAGCGAACGGTAGAACGCCAACTCGTCGCGTCCGTGGTTGGCCAGGTCGATCAGGATGAGCGAGCCGGCCAGCCAGGCGAAGCCGAAGCCGAGGTCGTTCAGCCGCCGGTCGCCGGTGGTCCAGGTGCTGGTCAGGCTGGCCGCGCAGAGCGCCGCGAGGCCGTAGACGGTTGGCCGGTCGGCCGGCGCGAACATCGCCACCAGGCTGAGCACGGCGACCACCGAGGCGATTTCGAGCAGCTGCCGGCACCAGGTCGGGCTGCCGCGCAGCGCCGCGGCGAGGAATGCCTGGTTGAGCACCACCACCGCCAGCCGCGCGCCGAACTCGGTCAGGCTGAGCCCTTCGGACGGCACGGCGACCGTCCAGCACGAGTAGGCCAGCGCGACGGTGCCGAGTGACAGCACCGCCCGTGGCGGCAGGCCGCGCAGCCAGGTGAGCAGGCCGAGCAGCGCGGTGTAGCCGTAGAGCAACAGGTTCGCCTCGACCACCCGTTCGGCCGCGACGGCGCCGGCCACCGTGCCGACCGCGGCGAGCCCGGCGACGGCGCAGACCCCACCGGCGGCGGTGGCGTCCCGTCGTTCGACCGCCATGCCGACGACGATCATGGCCACGACGTAGAGGCCGAACCAGAGGTCGACCGCTTCGACGCCGAGCCAGCCGCCCAGCGCCGCGTGCGCCGAGGCGAGCACCACCGCGCCGCAGGCCGGCGCCGCCTGGCTGCGGCCAATCAAGGCCAGATAGGCGATGCCGAGCGAGGCATCGACGGCCAGCGCCCGGCCCCACTGCGGATCGAGACCGAACGCCTGGCCGGCCCGGAAGTAGAGCCAGGCGACCAAGCCGGCGATCGGCCCCGCCTCGGTCCAGCGGCCGGCCAGCAGCAGCGCCGCCTGGCTCAGCAGCAGGGTCCACGGCGCGTCGGAACCGACGTCGAGACAGGCGGCCAAGGCCACCGCGAGCGAGGCACGCGGCAGCACCGTCGGCCACGGGCCCACCGGTTGGCTCCGGCTGACCAGAGCCATGGCCAGTGCCGCGGCCGCGGCACCAAGGCCCGGCCCGGCGCCGAGCAGCAGCGACGCGCAGGCCGCCGCGCCGGCGACCGCGAGCAGCGCCGCCCAGGGGCGGAAGCCCAGCTCCAGCAGCTCGGGCAGGTGGCTGCGCGGCGCCAGGCGGGGCAGCGTCGGCACCGCCATCAGCGCGGCGATGACCAGCATGGCGGCCAGCTCGGATGGCGAGGCGCCGCTGACCAGCACCGTGCCGAGGACCAGCACGCCGGCCAGCGAGGCGAGGATTACGCCCGAGACTTCGAGCGGCTGGAGGTGGTCATCGGCCAGCATCGCCGCCGCCACCAGCGCCGCCGCCCAGAGCGCCATGGCGAACGCCGGGTCGATGTCGATGGGCAGCGAATCGGCAATGATCAGCCCGGCCAGCGCACCGTGGACAACCGCCAGATAGAGCACCTCGCGCCGGCGCATCTGGTACGACAGCACGAACGACGCGGCGGTCAGCAGAATCAGCCCGGCCGGCAGCACCAGGCCGGACGGCTCGGTCTGCCAGGCGACGGCGCCGCTGAGCAGCCCGATGACCAGCGGGGTGAGCGCCCGTGGCGCCAACGCCTGGGCCACCGGCAGCCCGTCCCACTCGGCCTTCACGCCGGCGGCGGCGAGCATGACGGCGCCGGCGAGGAGCGCCAGCAGCGTCGGGTTGAAGGCCCGTCCAAGGCCAAACGCGGCGGTGCTCATCAAGGCGGCGACGGTGGCCACCACCACGGCGGCGGCCAGCAACTGGCGCCGCCGCCAGACCCAGGCCATCGCGGCATAGGCCGCGGCCAGCAGCCAGCAGGCGAGCGCCGACAGCGGCGAGACGTCGCGGACCAGGTACTCGGGCAGCCAGCGCAGGATCATCAGTGCGCTGACCGCCATGGCGCAGCCGCTGGTCCACTGGTCAAACCGTTCGTTGCGCCGCACCGCCGCGCCGGCGGCCAGGAGCATCACCGCGACGATTGCCTCGGAGCCGGGCTCGAGCCGCGCCACGCTGGCTAGGTACCAGGTGCCGGCGGCCAGCGCGACCAGTTCGGGCCGCTCCATCTCATGGGCCAGGGCCATCAACGAGGCGCCGAGCAGCAGCGCCCCGAACAACTCAGGCCCGACCGTGCCGCTGGTACTCAGCAGCAGCATCGCCGCCAGCGCGGCGACCAGTGAGGCGCTCCAGCGCGCGGCGGTCACCAGCGGCTGCCACTCGTCGCCGGCGCGTCGGCAGCGGGCCGAGGCCCAGACATCGACCCCGGCAAGCAGCGGCAGGGCCGCGGCGCAGGCCGGCCCCGGCGCGGCTGGCCAGAGCAAGCCGGCCAGCCGGTAGAGCGCCGGCACGGCCAGCAGATTGGCCAGCGCAAGCTGCGACGCCAGCCGGCCACGCCGGACGGCCACCGCGGCCAGCAGCGCGGCCGCCAGCCAGATCGCCGCATCGGCGGCCGGTCCGCCCAGGCCGACGGCGAACTTGGCCGCGAACAGCCCCGCCGGCACCAGCAGCGTGCCGACGGCAAGCAGCGCCTCGCCGCCGGTGCGCAGGCCGAGCCGCTGGCTGACGTGCCAGCCGCCGGCCCAGAAGCCCGCGGCGAGGCCGAGCACCACCAGCGCCAGGATCCAACGGCCCAGCGGCGTGCCGAGCGAGGTGAGCACCAGCCAGCCGAGGGCGGCGACGATGAACATCACGCCAACGGCATAGAGCCAGCCGAGCTGACCCGTGGCGCTGACCAGGCGTTGCCACTCGGTCGGCCCGGCCGCCGGCTCGGGCGGCGCGGTCGGCCGCAGCTGAGTGGGCGGCGGCGCGGCGGGCAGCTCAAACTCGAGCGGCGGCGGGGCGAGCAGCGCCTCGCGCCGCTGCTGATAGTCGGCCAGCAGCGCGTCGGCCTCGGCGCGCGGGATTCGCCCCCGGTTGGCGCAGTCGGCCAGCTCGGCCAGCAGGTAGTCGAGGTGGCCGGCCTCGCGGCAGACCGGGCAACGCACCGCCGGCAGCACGGCGCGGCAGCGCGGACAGACCGGCGGCACAGCAGTCGTCACAGTGCTCATCGCCTCCCCCTCCCACGCCGAGTATCGCTTGCGGACTGGTTCGCGTGCTGGGCCAACGGGACCGAATCCGACCGCGCGAGGTACCGCTTTCGTGGCCCTAGTAGCCCGGCCCCGCGTCGGCCGCGGCGGCCTCCCAGGCAGCCAGTCGGCGGCCGAGCGCGGCCAGCTCCTCGTCGCTCAGCGCCGCCTGGATCGCCTCGAACAGCTGCTGCTCCTCGTGCTCGATATGCGCGGCCAGCCGCTCGGCCAGCGCCGCGGTGATGCCCAGCAGGCGCTCGCGGTCGCCGTCGGCCAGGGCGGCGCGCAATCGCTCGGCCTCGGCACGCAGCTCGATGTGCTGGGCCAGCATCTCGGCCACCGCCGGATGCCGTGGCTCGAGCGGCGGGCAGACCGCCGGCAGCAGCGCCAGCTCCTCCTCGCGGAAGTGCGGCTGCAGCTCGAGCCGCCAACGCGATAGAAACTGCCGCGCTCGCGATTCGACCGTCGCCGGCGTCGCCTCACGCAAGTGCCGCGCCTGCACCAGACCACCGTGATGATCGCCACTCAGCTTCTGCAGCACCGGATGGCGACGCATGGCTGCCTCCCCGGCCATTGTACCCGCACACCACCTCGCGCGCCGCGCCGTCGGCGTCATGTTTCGGATTCCTGACGAAAAAGTAAGCGCGATCTGAAGGAGGGCATCGGAGCGGGGCGAATCCGATGTTGGATCGCGTCGAGTGGCCGCTGAGGAGGAGACACCGGGGAGGAGGAGCGCCCGACCGTGCCGCCTTCCGGAGCGGAGCCAGGCGTGCGCGAAGCTGCCTGGGCCTCGACGCGGTTGACCACGCGGCTGGCGATGGCCCACCGCCCGACGCCAACGGGCGGTTCGCCAGCCGCGACCGGCCCCCCCCCGCCGGGCGCCGCCCCCCCGCCCCCCCCCCGGCCGCACGACTTTTTGGGCCGCCGGATGGACAGTGCCGCGGCAATGCATGAAACTGGCAGCACCATGGATAGCCCGCCGGCGGCTTGACCGCAGGTGAGAGCAGACAAGGAGGAGACCATGGCGCATCGACGCGGCTTCACGCTGATCGAGCTGTTGGTGGTGATCGCCATCATTGCCATCCTGGCGGCGATCCTGTTCCCGGTCTTCGCCAAGGCGCGCGAAAAGGCGCGACAGACGACCTGTCTGTCGAACCTCAAGCAGCTCACCCTCGGGGTCTACCAGTACGTTCAAGACTACGACGAATGTACCCCGAGCTGTCACCACCATGCCGACCTGGTGCTGGTTCAGCCGTACCTGAAGAACACCGAGGTCTACCGCTGCCCGACGAGCATCCGCTCGCGTTACACAGTGCGCTGGTATCACATCAGCGGGTCGAGCTCGGGCCAGACGTTCAACAACGGTTTCGTGGCCAACAACGACTTCTTCGGCGGCGCCTGGGAGGGCGCGCCGGTGCCGCCGTGGGTCCGCTACCGCAGCATGGCCGAGTTCGCCCGGCCGGCGGCGATGCCCATCTACGCCGACAACGCGGGCAACCAGGGCGCCGTCTGGCCCAGCTACTACAACTATCACGTCAACTTCAACAGCGGCTCGCGGCGGATCGAGCGCGACCACAACGAGATCTGCAACGTGGGCTTCGCCGACGGCCACGCCAAGGCCATCAAAGAGAGCCCGCCACTGCTCGACTGGCGCGGCCAGTAACCAGAATAGGGACGGACCCGATTTCCAGGAATTGGGTCCGTCCCTTTTTCGTGGCGGTTGCGTTACGCCTGGCGAATCGGTATACTGCGATCAGATGGCCCCGCCGCAGGAGAGTCGGCCCGCACCGTTTGGTGTCGGGTCGTCGCATGGGACCCGGGCTCGTTCAGCCGGCCGCCGGCGTGGGCGCGTCATGAGGAGCAAGCCATGAAGCGCCGAGGGTTCACCCTGATCGAGCTGCTAGTGGTGATTGCCATCATCGCAATCCTCGCAGCGATCCTGTTCCCGGTCTTCGCCAAGGCCCGTGAAAAGGCCCGCCAGACCTCGTGCCTCAACAACCTCAAGCAGATGGGCCTGGCCGTGATGGGCTACGTCCAGGACTACGACGAGTGCACGCCCAGCGCGCACAACCATGTCGACCTGGTGCTCATTCAGCCGTACATCAAGAACAAACAGGTCTACATGTGCCCGACCAGCCCGCGCTCGAACTACAACGTTCGCTATGACCACTTCGACGGCACCACCACGGTCGAGAACCATCTCAGTGGTTACGTCGCCAACGCGGACTTCTTCGGCGGCGCCTGGCAGGGCGCACCGGTGCCGCCGTGGTCGCGGTACTGGAGTATCGCCGAGTTCGACCGGCCGGCCGAGATGCCCATCTATGCCGACAACGCGGGCAACCAGGGCGCCGTCTGGCCCGAGTACTACCCGTATCACGTCAACTTCGCCGATGCCAACCGGCGGATCGAGCGTGACCACAACGAAGTCTGCAACATGAGCTTCGCCGACGGCCACGCCAAGGCGCTCAAGGAAAGCCCGACCATCAACCAGTGGAACGGCCGCTGAGCCGACCGAGCTAGCGTGCGATCTCGACCGCCGCGGCGCCAGCCGCGGCGGTCGTCGGTTGGAGGTCTCCGGCGCGCCGCGACGTAGACGGCTGGTCTTGGAGTCGGTGCGTGGCGGCGGCCGATCGAACCCAGCGCCTCCCCTGGCGTGGTCTCCTGCTCGGCGCGGCGCTGATCCCGCCGACGACGCTGTTCGGCGTCTACGCCTACGTCGTCGCCCAGGCCACGCTGTGGACCCAGACCTCGCTCCTGCGCGGGCCGGTCTTCGTGCTGTTCTTCATCGTCGCCGCCAATCTGCTCCTCCGCCGGTTCCGCGCGCGGCTCGGCCTGAGCGAGATGGACCTGCTGCTGATCTACGTCATGCAGTGCGTCGCCACCGCCGTCGGCGGCATCGGCTGGAGCCAGTTCCTCGTCCCCAGCCTCGGCTCGGCGGTCTACTTCGCCACGCCCGAGAACAGCTACGCCAACTTCCAGGACCACATCCCGAACTGGTGGTGGGTTCACGACGCCGACGTGGTGCGGCGCCTCTACCGCGGCCACAGCTCGCTTTACGAGCCGGGCAACTGGGCCGCCGTGGTGCGGCCGTTCCTCACCTGGTCGGTGTTCATGAGCCTGCTCGCGCTGTCGGCGCTCTGCCTGGGGCAGCTCCTGCGCGAGCAGTGGGTCCACCGCGAACGGCTCACCTTCCCGCTCGCCTACCTGCCCATCGAGATGACCCGCGGCGGCGGCGAGCGGTCTTTCTGGGCCAATCCCCTGCTCTGGCTCGGCTTCGCCATTCCGATGCTGATCGATTCGGCCAACGCCCTCCACTACGTCATTCCCGCCGTGCCCGAGATCACCGTCAAGCCGGTTGGCGGGCTGAGGATTGACACCGCCTTCACCAGCCGCTCGCTCGGCGCGATGAAGCCGTTCGTGCTCAGCTTCTACCCGTTCATGATCGGCATCGGCTTTCTGCTCACCACCGATGTCTCGTTCGCCTGCTGGGCTTGGTACCTGATCCTCAAGCTGGCCAGCGTCGTCTGCGTCAGCTCCGGCATGGCCGATGGACCGCTGCAGACCGGCCAGCCGCCCTACCTGCCCGAGCAGTCGATCGGCGCCTTCCTCGCGCTGGCCGGGCTGGCGCTCTACCGCTCGCGGCGCGATATCCTCGGCGCGCTGCGGCGACTCGCGCCGGCGGCCGACCGCGTGGCCCTGGTCGGCCTGCTCGTCTGCCTCGCGTTGATGCTCTGGTTTGTCGGCGCCGTCGGGCTGCCGCCGTGGCTCGGTGTGAGCTGGCTGGCGGTCTACCTGGTCTACGCCGTCGGCTGCAGCCGGATTGTCTCCGAGACGGGCAGTGGCTGGACCTTTGCGCCGCGCATCCACCCGCACGACGCTATCCTGCGCCTGCCCGGCTCGCCGCCGATTGGACCGAAGGCGCTGACCGTCTTCACCTGGCTGATGCCGTTCGACCTCGACTTCCGCGACGCGGTGATGCCGCAATACCTCAAGGGCATGAGGCTAATCCCCGACGACGGCGGGCTCGGCCGGCCGCTGCAGGTCGCGCTGGTCGTCGCCACGCTGCTCGGTGTCGTCGCCGGGATGTGGGCGCACTTGCACATCTACTTCATCCACGGGGTCGACACGGCGGTCACCCGCGCCTGGCCGGCGCAGGTCGGGCGCCAGCCGTTCGACCTGCTGGCCAACCGGCTGAAGGGCAACCTGCCGGCGTCCTACAACCTGGGTGGCCTGCTCGGCGGCGCCGGCATCCTGCTCGGCCTGGTGTTCGTCCGCACGCGGGTGCTGAGCTGGCCGCTGCACCCGATTGGCTACGCGCTCTCGACCACGCAGTCGATGGACTACTTGTGGATGCCCTTCTTCGTCGCCTGGCTGGTCAAGCGCGCCGTGCTGCGTTTCGGCGGCATGAGGCTCTACCGGCGGCTGATGCCGTTCTTCCTCGGCCTCATCCTGGGCGACTACGTGGTTCCGCTGCTCTGGGCGGTCTGGGCGGCCTGGGCGGGGCAGCGGACGTACCTCTCGTTTCCCCACTAGCCTGGGGGCGCGGCGACGCCGGTCGGGTGCGGGTTGACACGGCTTGGGAGAGATGCGTCATGATCGAGCACTTGGTGCTGTTCAAGCTGAGCAGCACGGCGACCGACGAGGCGACGGCGGCGATTCTGGATGGACTGCGCGCCCTGCCCGCGCGGATCGAGGCGATCCGCGAGCTGAGCTGCGGCCGCAACTTCAGCCCGCGCGGCGCCGGCTACGAGCTGGCTCTGCGGGTGCTGTTCGAGAGCCGTGCCGACCTCGAGGCGTACGGCGTCGATCCGGCCCACGTCGAGCTGGTGGAGACGTGGATCAAGCCGCATACCGACGGCGTGGTGGTCGCCGACTACGAGACCGGGTAGCCCGCGCCCACGGCCGCCCGGTCGGATCGGGGGCCAGCGATGCGGGTGGGCGCGGTGGTGCTGCTGCTCGTCGGATTGGCCAGGGCCGACACGTTCGCGGTGGTCGCGGGGATTGAAGCCTACTCCCACCCCGAACTCAGCGCGGTGCCCTTTGCCGCCGCGGATGCGCGCGCGGTGGCCGAGACGCTGACCAACCCGGCCGTTGCCGGCCTGCCCGAGTCGCAGGTCGAGCTATACCTCGCCGAGTCGGAGGCCGCGGCCGAGCGCCCGCCGACGCGGGCCAATCTGCTGCTGGCGGTCAAGCGGCTCGGACTGCTCGCCGGGCCCGACGATGCGCTGCTGGTCTTCTTTGCCGGGCACGGCATCGAGACGCCCGAGGGCCAGTTCCTGCTCACCGCCGACAGCGACCCGCTGCTGCTCGAGGAGACCGGCATCGGCCTCGACTCGCTCGGTCGGGTGCTGGCCGAGGTCCGCGCCGGTACGGTGGTGCTGTTCATCGACGCCTGCCGCAACGACCCCTATGCCAGCCGCGGGGTGGGCGACAACCTGCTCACCGAGGGCCTGGCGCGCGGCCTGCGGCCGGCGCTGACGCAGACGGCGCACGGACCGCGCGCGGTGGCCACGCTGCTCGCCTGCCAGGTCGGCGAGCGAGCCTGGGCCTGGCCCGAGGCGGGCCACGGGGCGTTCACCCGCTTCCTGGTCGACGGCCTGCGCGGCGGCGCCGCCGATGCCGACGGCCAGGTCGCGCTCGACTACCTCGCCGCCTACGTGCAGCGCCAGGTCGCCGACTGGTCGGCCGGCCGCGGCTACCGCCAGCACCCGATGTACGACAACCCCGGCGGCGCCGACCTGATCCTGGCCCGACCGCGGCCGATGGCGACGGTCACCGTCAGTTCCGAGCCCTCGGGCGCCGAGGTGACCGTCGACGGTGTCGCCGTCGGCCAGACGCCCTGCTCCGCCGACGTCGACCTCGGCGACGAGACGACCGCTCTGGTGCAGGTGGTGGTGCAACGCGACGGCTACTTCGCCGCGGTCGAGACGGTCGAGGCGCGGCGGACCGAGACGGTGACGGTGGCGGTTCGGCTGCGGCCGCTGATCAGCACCGTACGGCCGCCCAACCGCCCGCTGGGCCCGGGCTTCCTGGGCGCCGAGCTGAGAGACGTGGCCCTGGCGACCGAGGCCGATCGGCGGGCCTGGCCGTGGCTGCGGTTGTACGAGTCGGGGGCGCTGGTGGTCGGCGTGGTGCCGGCCTCGCCGGCGGAGAGCCGCCTGGTGCCCGGCATGGTGGTGCTCAGTTGCGACGGCGAGCGCACTGCCACGGCAACGGCGCTGCGCGAGCTGGTCCGCGCCAAGCGCGCCGGCGAGACGGTGCGCCTGCTGGTCCGCGACGAGCGCCCGGCACGGCCGATCGAGGTGATTCTCGACCCGGCGCCCGAGGCGGTCGGCACGCAGATCGAGTAACTCCGCGCCGCCGATGTGCTACCCTCGGCGCGGAGCCGACCATGACGCCCATCGTCTGCGCCCTGCTGCTCGCCCCGCCGAACCTCGCCCGCGGCTGCGCCTACACCGTCGACCCGCGGCCGAACTACCAGCACTGCACCGAGCCGGGCGACGCGGTCCAGCTCACCGACGGCGAGTACGTCGAGGGCTACTTCTGGGTCCAGCCCGGCTGCGTCGGCTGGCAGGCGACCGGGCATGTGCTCGTCACTATCGACCTGGGCGAGCCGCGCAGCATCGGCGGAGTCAGCTTCTCGACCGCCGCCGGAACCGCCGGGGTCACCTGGCCGTCGGCCATCTACCTGCTGGTCAGCGACGACGGCGAGGCCTGGTACGAGGCCGGCGAGATCACCGGGCTGGCCGATCCACCGCCGGCCGAAGGCTACGCGACGCACCGCTACGTGGCCGGCGGGCTCGCGGCGCGCGGGCGATATCTGGCCGTCGGCGTGCTGCCCAGCGGGCCCTACACCTTCTGCGACGAGATCGAGGTCTATCAAGGCGACGCGCCCGACGCCGTGCTCGCCGGCGAACCCATCACCGACCCGGTCGCCTGGCTGCTGGGCAAGCGTTACGATGCCGAGGTACGGTGGCAGGTGGCCACGAGCATCGAGGCCGTCGGCGCCGCCGTCGAGGCCGCCGCGCTCGACGAGGAGCGGCGCCGGCAGGTGCTCGCGCTGCTGCCGGCCGTGGCTGGTCTGCCGGTCGAGGCGCCGAAGCTTGAGCGCGCGACGCTGCCGCTCACCCCGCAGCAGTTGGCCGCCTTCCACGCGCAGGCGGCGCTGTGGCGGGCGATGGGCCGGCCCGAGCTGACCGTCTGGACGGCCAATCGCTGGGATCCGCTCGTGCTGACCGACCCGCCGCCGGCCGAGCCCGAGCCGCCGCTGCTCGAGGTCGAGCTGATGCAGGGCGAGGTCCGCGCCGCCGCCCTCAACCTGGCCAACGCCGGCGGCACCAGCCTGCTCTGCGAGGCCTCGCTCGACGGCCTGCCCGGCGCCACGCTGCACGAGGTGGTCTGGACCGCGGTCCAGGGCCGGCCTCCGGCGGCCGCCGCGCTGCCCGAGCTCGGCGGCCCGCTCCGGCTCGTGGCCGGCTTGACCGGCCAGCTCTGGCTCAGCATCGACAGCCGCGGCGTCGCGCCGGGCCGCTACGACGGCACGCTGCGCCTGGCCGGCGACGGCGTCGAGCTGGCGGTGCCGGTGGTCGTGCGCGTCTCGGCCGTGGCCATGCCCGCCGAGCGCGCCCTGGCGCTGGGCGGCTGGGATTACACCGACGGCCCCGGCCGCGGGATCACCGACGACAACCTCGACGACACGGTCGCCTTCCTGCGGCGCTACGGCATCGACTCGCCCTGGGCGACCAGCCGGGTGATGCCGTTCGGCCGGCATGACGCGACCGGCGCGATGCTCGAGCCGCCCGACACCGCCGCGATGGACGATTGGCTCGACCGCTGGCCCGGCGCGCGCTGGTACTGCGTCTTCTGTAGCTTCGGCGCGCCGCTCGGAGACGAGGCTGATCGACGGCGGGTGCGCGACTGGATCGAGTTCTGGGTCGGCCACCTCGAGCAGCGCGGCATCGATGCCGGCCAGCTCTGCCTGCTGCTTGCCGACGAGCCGCGAGACGAGGAGTCGGCGGCGCTGATTGTGACCTACGCCGAGGTGATCGGCGAGGCGGCGCCCGCGGTGGTGATCTGGAACGACCCCATCTTCACCGCGCCGCGCGAGGCGCCCGTCGCGCTGCTCGAGACCTCGACCATACTTTGCCCTAACCGGGTCCAGTGGCTGGCCAATCCGGCCGAGTTCGACGCGGTCTACTCGGCCCAGCGCGAGGCCGGCCGGCGGCTGGCGCTGTATAGCTGCAGCGGGCCGATCCGCGCGCTCGACCCCTATGCCTACCTGCTGCTCCAGGCCTGGGAGGCGTTCCGCATCGGGGCCGAGCAGAGCTTCTTCTGGGCCTTTTGCGACAGCGGCGCCGGCGACGCCTGGCAAGAGCTGGGCACCGGCCGGACCTGCTTCTCACCGCAGTTCTTGGGGCCCGATGGCAACGTCACGTCCAAGCAGATGGAGGCGATCCGCGAGAGCCAGCAGGACTATCAGTACCTGGCCATGCTGCGCCAGGCGCTGGCCGCCGGCCGGGGCGACGCAGCCTGGCGCCGCGCGGCGGCCGACCTGCTCGAAACCGGCCCGCGGCGGGTCTTGGGCGAGCCCGATCCGCGGAGCATCGAGTGGCACGAGCCGAAGGACCGCGGCACCGCGGAGCGGGTGCGGCTGGAGGTCTTGCGTTTGCTCGAGGAGGTGATGGCCGGCGGCTGACGGATCAGCGTCCGGCGGCCGGTGGTCCGGCGGGAAGGAACAGGCATGGGCGAGCGTGTCGACTGGCGGCTGTTCACCAGGTTGTCGTTGATGATGTTCCTGGAGTACGCGGTCTGGGGTGCGTGGTCGGTGATGATCGCCCTGCACATGGGGAACAAGCTCCACTTCACCGGATTCCAGATCGGCCTGGTGTTCGGCACCACAGCGTTCGGCGCGGTGCTGTCGCCGATGATCGCCGGTTGGGTGGCCGATCGCTTCCTGCCGAGCCAGGTTTACACTGGGCTGTCGCACCTGGTCGGCGCGGTGCTGCTCTACCTCGCATGGCAGCAGACCGAGTTTTGGCCGCTCTGGACGGTGATGTTCATCTATGCGCTGGCCTACATGCCGACCATCGCGTTGACCAACGGCATCGCCTTCAAGCACTGGAAGAACACCGACTGGTTCGGCTACATCCGGGTCTGGGGGACGATCGGGTGGATCGTCATTCAGTTTGTCGTCGGCGGATACTTAAAGCACGCCGCGGCCACCACGGCGCAGAGCAAGGCGGGCGACTGCCTGCTGTTCGGCGCCGCTGTAGCGGTCCTGATGGGAATCTACTCGTTCACCTTGCCCAACACCCCCCCGACCAAGAACGTGGGCAATCCCTACGCCTTTCTCGAGGCCTTCGCCCTGGCCAAGAATCGCAACTTCCTTATCCTGTTGGTGATCTCGTTCGTCGTAGCCATCGAGCTGCCCTGGTACTATAACCTCACGCCGCTCTTTTTTCAGCAAGCGCAGACTGTCGACCAGGCGGCCGACCGGTGGCTCGATCAGGCGCGTGAAGCTGCTGGTAACGAGGGCCTGGCCGCCCCTGCCGAAGCGCCCATTCTCGCCGACGGGGTCCGCTTTGGCACCGGCGGGCTGGGGCTTGATGAGGGTGGCACGCAGTTCGCCACCACCATCGGCCAGTTGTCCGAGATCGCGTTCATGTTCCTGCTGTTTCTGATGCTGACCCGCATAGGCATGCGCAAGACCATCTTCATCGGCATCCTCGCCTGGCCATTGCGCTACATCGCCTTCTCTGTCGGCGAGCCCACCTGGTTGGTCCTCGCCTCGCAGGCACTGCACGGCATCGGCTACACGTTCTTCTTCGCGGCCGGTATGGTAGCCGTCGAGAAGATCGCGCCGAAGGACATCCGCGCCAGCGCCCAGGCGCTGATGGTCTTCGCCACCAACGGCTGCGGGATGCTCGTCGGGCACTTCCTCTCGGGCAAGATACACGACCTGAACGCCGTGCCGATCCTCGGCGACTGGTCGGTCGCCGGGCGCGAGCTGGTCGCTTCGGTCTACTTCCACTTCTGGCCCGGCGTGTTCGCCCTGCCAATTGTGGTCACCATCGCCGCCGCCGTCGTCTTCTATATCAAGTTCAGTGAGGACAAGTACCGGCAGGACGTCGCCAGCATCGAGGCCGCCGAAGCCCCCGGCGCCGCCGTCACCGACTAGCCGCCACCAGCTCGTCGACCGCCACGCCCCGCCAGCGCGCGGGACGATAGAGCATCACGTCCGCCGGGTCGTGCTCGGCCCGTCGCCGTGACGCCACCACGCGGCTGTTGACCGCGTAACAGTAAGCGCAACCGGTCGGGCAGGTGTCGTATGCGCCGATGTCCACACTCTCGGCGCAGCCGCAGGAGCGGTGCGGCTTCGGACGCGCGGTCACGCCGAGCCGCAACGCGTCGATGCAGGCCGCGTCGGAGAGTCCCTCGCATAGCAGGTGGCGCTGCGCACAGAGGCTCGGGCGCAGGCCGGCGGTTTGGGCGAGCTCGGCCAGCTCGGCGAGCAGCGCGCGCTTGGCCTCGTCGCTGGGATCCTCGAACCCCACGCCCCGCGCGGTCAGGCCGCGGATCGACTTGCGGTAGAGGTTGGCGAAACTCAAGACCACCTCGTCGCAGCAGCCGCGCAACTCGGCGGCCAGGGCGGCGAACTGTGCGCGGTGGAACTCGGGCGGCGTGTGGTCGCTGACCAGCACCGGGTCGTAGCGCCAGACCAGCGCCCGCGGGCCGAACCGCTCGGCGACGGTGCGCATGGTGGCCAGGGCCACGGCGCGGTCGGGCCGGTGCGATTCGAGCCGACGCGGGTAGTCGGTCAAGGTGTACTGCACCACGAACGGCACGCCGTCGGCCCCGAGCCGCGCGAGCGTCGGCAGCAGCGGCGCGGCGTGACGAGTCCAGAAGACGAAACCGCCGGCCGCGTGGAGGTCGACCCGGCGGAGCTTGCCGTCGAACGGCCCGCCGACCAGGCACCAGCCGGCCTCGAGCCGGCGGGCGAACCAGTCGGCGTAGTAGGCGGCGATGTCGGTGCGATAGCTGGCCGAGATGATCACCCGCGAAGCATGGCACGGCCGGTCAGCGCGGGCAAGCGCGCGGGTCGGCGGCTCCGTCAGATCACGTGGAGCCACGGGTTGAAACCCGTGGCTGGTAGGGCGAAACCCGCCCCTCGGGCGGGTTTTGTTGTGACAGACCCGCGTTTCCATGCGGGTCGACGACGCGGTCACCGGCCCTGGAGCGCACCCGGCGCCAGGCGGAGCTTGACGCCCCGGCCGGCCGCGTGCTATGACTCGGCGGAAGCCCGTCGAGAATCCCGCTCATGCCGCTGCTCTGGGTCATCGTCGCCATCCTCATGATGCTCGTCGGCGGCATGTTGGTGGCGCAGAACCCCGAGCCGACGCAGTTCGCCGTCAACCTGCTCGGGCGGCGGCTGACCGTCGAGGCGTCCATTGTCGAGCTCATCGGCTACAGCATCGCCGGCGGCGCCGTGGCGATGGCCGTGCCCTACCTACGCGCGCTCTACACCGGCGGCCGCGAGCGGCGCGAGCTGGAGCGCGAGGCCAGGCGGCTGCGGGAGAGCGAGACCGCGCTGCGCCGCGACACCGAGAATGCGCGCTCGGAGACGCGCCTGCTGGAGGCCCGCCTGGCCGAAGCCGAGGAGCGCTGTGCCCTGCTCGAAGCCGAGCTGCGCCCGCTGCTGACGATGAAGAAGCAGGCCGAGGCCAACGGCGCCGCGGCCGCGGCACCGAAGCTCCGCCGCACCGCGCGCCCGGCCACCTCGCGCTGGCGCCGCCGCTGACCGGTGAGCCTCTTCGCCGACGACTCCGCCGCCCATGCGCCGCTGGCCGACCGCTTGCGGCCGCTTGACCTCGACGAGTTCGTCGGCCAGGACTCGATCGTCGGTCCCGAGGGCCCGCTGCGCCGCGAAATCGCCGCCGACCAGCTCCGCTCGTGCATCCTCTGGGGCCCGCCGGGGAGCGGCAAGACCACCCTGGCGCGGATTGTCGCCCGGGCCACCGGCGCCGCATTCGTTGGCATGTCGGCCATCAGCGCGGGGGTCAAAGAGGTCCGCGCCGCGGTCGACCAGGCGCGCGAGCGGACGATGCTCGACCACCGGCGGACCATCCTCTTTCTCGATGAGATCCACCGCTTCAACAAAGCGCAGCAGGATGTGCTGCTGCCCCACGTCGAGGACGGCACACTGCTGCTCATCGGCGCGACGACCGAGAACCCGAGCTTCGAGGTGATCCCCGCGCTGCTCAGCCGAACCACGGTCTATCGCCTCGAGGCGCTCGGCCGAGGGCCGCTCGGACAGATCCTCGATCGCGCGCTGAGCGACCGCGAGCGCGGGCTGGGTGAGCTCGGCCTGGAGCTGACCGCCGAGGCGCGCGAGCACCTGCTGCGCACGGCCGACGGCGACGCGAGGGCGCTGCTCAACGCGCTCGAGGCGGCCGCCCGGCTGGCCGGCGAGGGACCGATCACCGCCGAGCTGGCGGCGGCGGCGACGCAGCAGCGGTCTCTGCAGTATGACAAGGCCGGCGAGGAGCACTACAACCTCATCTCGGCGCTGCACAAGTGCATCCGCGACAGCGACCCCGACGCGGCGCTCTACTGGCTGGCGCGGATGCTGGTCGCCGGCGAGGACCCGCTCTATGTCGCGCGGCGGCTGATCCGCATCGCCAGCGAGGATGTCGGCCTGGCCGCGCCAAACGCGCTGCCGCTGGCGGTTGCCGCGCGCGACGCCTATCACATGCTGGGCAGCCCCGAGGGCGAGCTGGCCCTGGCCGAAGCGGCGGTCTACCTGGCCGTGTCGCCGAAGTCGAACGCCATCGAGACGGCCTGGATGGCGGCCACGGACGATGCCCGGCGGCACGGCACGCTGCCCGTGCCGCTGCACCTGCGCAACGCACCGACGCGGCTGATGCAGGAGTTCGGCTACGGCGAGGGCTATCTCTATGCGCACGACCAGGCCGACGCCCTGGTGCGCCAGGCGCACCTGCCCGACGAGCTGGCCGGCACGGTCTATTACCGGCCGACCGGCCGCGGCGCCGAGGCGCGGATTGGTGAGCGGCTGGCGGCCTGGCGCGCGGCGCTCGAGGCGCGGGACGAGTGATGCACATCCTGTTCTTGATGCCGCTGGATGAGGTGCAGCGGGAGCGCATTCTGGCCGTCTTGCCCGACGACGTGACGGTGAGCTGGGACCGCCAGGCGGCGATTGGCAAGGCCAAGCCGGTCACCGCCATCGTCGGCGGGCCGCCGCCCGAGTTGGTCGAGCACCTGCACCAGCTCGAATGGGTTCAGTTCCGCACCGACAGTCTGGAGAAGTGGAGCGACACCCTGCGGCAGCTCGCGCCGCGTGACGTGGTCGTGACGCGCACCTCGGGCAGCTACAACGAGACCGTGCCCGACCACGCGCTGATGCTCGTCCTCGCCCTGGCCCGCGACCTGCCCGGCCTGGCCGGCCGCCTGCGCGCGCACACCTTCAGCGGCGAGCCGCTGCGCACCACGCCGCTGGCCCGGGCGCGGATGGTGATTGTCGGCTTCGGCAGCCTCGGCCGGGCGATCGCCGAGCGGGCCGCCGCGCTGGGCATGAAGATCGTCGGCGTCGACCCGGTGCGCGGCGAGCTGCCGGCCGGGGTCGAGGAGATCGTGCGGCCCGAGTCGCTGCTCGACGTGGTGCCCAGCGCCGACTTCGTTGTCGCCGCCATGCCCCACACACCGTCGACCGAGGGCGCCATCGGCGCGGAGGTGCTGGCGGCGATGAAGCCGACCGCGCATCTGGTCAACGTCGGCCGGGGGATCAACGTCGACACAGCGGCGCTGCTGCGCGCCCTGGACGAAGGGCGGCTGGCCGGCGCCGGGCTCGACGTCACCGAGCCCACGCCGCTGCCGGCCGATCACCCGCTGTGGGAGCACCCGCGGGTGATTCTGACCTGTCACACCGCGCCGCACGGCAGCCGACCCGAGAAGGTGCAGTTCGACCAGATCCTGGACAACCTCAAACGCTATGCCGAGGGCCGAGAGCTGTTGATGCGCATCGATCCCTCGTTGTGGAGCTGACGCCACCGGAAGGGAGACCGCCGTGGAACTCGAGCCGGCCCGCATCGCCTCGCTGGTCGACGAGCAGTTCGAGGATCTCGAGCTCTGGTACCCGACCTACCTGGTCCGCTCGACCGGCGCCACGGTACCGCTGATTGGCCCGGTTGCCGGGCACATCTACCACGGCAAGTATGGCGTGCCGGCCGAGGCCGAGCTGGACTTCTCGGCGCTCGACCCCGAGGCCTTCGACGGGGTGCTCATCCCTGGCGGCTGGGCGCCCGACAAGCTGCGGCGCTACGGCGAAGTGACCCATTTCGTCGCCGCGATGGACCGCGCCGGCAAGCTGGTCGCCCACATCTGCCACGCCGGCTGGGTGGTCGCCTCTGCCGGCATCTGCCAGGGCCGGACGATGACCTCGACACCGGGCATCCGGGACGATCTGACCAACGCCGGCGCGGCTTGGGTCGATCACGAGGTGGTGATCGACCGCAACATGGTCAGCTCGCGCCGGCCGGGCGACCTGCCGGCCTACGGCAGCGCCATCCTCGAGGTCCTCGGCCGGCAGCCCAGACGACCGTCGTAACGCCGGCCGGATACCGGAACCCGCCCTCCAGGACCTGGAGCAATCGTGTGACGGTTGTAGCGGCGCATCGCAATGCGCCGTTACCGAAAGGGCCGGACTCCTGCAAGCCGCCTGCTGGTCAGCCGCTGCGGTGGCGGTGTTCGGCCCGGGCAATGCGTGCCCGGCTAGCGAAACCCGCCCTCATGCACCAGGTAGCGGCCGGGCGCCAGGCCGAGCTGCTCGTAGACGTGGCGGGCGACCTGGTTGTCCTGGTCGACATAGAGCCTCATGCCGACCACGCCCTCCTGCTCGGCGGTCGCCTTGACGTGTTCGCAGATGGCGCGGAAGACGCCGCGGCGGCGGTAGGCGGCCCAGACATAGACGCTCTGGAACCACCAAATCCAGCCGTTGCGCCAGTCCGACCACTCGTAGGTGATCATGCACATGCCGGCCACCCGGCCGTCGATCTCGGCGACGAAGTAGCGCGCCTTGTCGCGATCGGCCAGCCCGGCGGCCACGCCGGCGGCCAGCGTCGCGCGGTCGAGCTGCTTGTCCTCGGTCTCGGTCGCCACGCCCAGGTTGCCCTCAACCAGCGCCTCGAGGTCGGCCTCGGTCGCCTCGCGCACGATCACGTCGCGCTCTCCTCGCGGCGGGTCAGTTCCGCCGCGCCGTCGAGCGTGACGCTCGCGCCGCGCCACGACAAGCGCCGAGCCGGACCGACGACGCGGGCCACCGGGCCGATCTTGAGCGACCAATCGACCGGAGCATCGCCGGGGTTGGCCACATCGCCCAGGCCTGTGCTCAGCGCACGCACGTCGACCGGCCCATCGGCGCGGAGCAGGCTGTTGACCGGCGGCTTGACCTCGTGGTCGAGCGCGCCGGCCGGCTCGCCGCGGTAGCCCTGCTCGGCGGCGACGGCGAGGTTGTAGAGCTCGCGGCAGGTGCAGTAGTACAGACGGTAGCGCTCGCCGTCGTTCCACTCGTCCTCGAGCATGGCGTGCAGCTCGTGGCGCAGCTCGCCGAGCATGATCGACTCGTCGTCCTCGACGCAGCCGTGGCTGTGGAGCTTGATGAACACCCAGTCGGGCCGGCCGCGCACGCCGACACCGGTCGAGACCCAGAAGCGCACCCGGGCGGGGGTGACGCGCTGGTGGCGGGTGAGCTCGCCCTGCTCAATCGCCGGGTACCAGCGGTGGTGCCAGTCGCGCAGGTTGATGCCCAGCGGGCCGGGCAGGATGACCAGGTCGCCCTCGGTCGGCCGGCCGGCGGTCAACGGCGCGCCGCGGTCGGCCGAGCGCGGGCGGGCGGGGTCATCGATCGCGCGGTAGATGCGGTTGAGCATCGGCGGCTGGCTCGGCTTCGGCGCGGGATAGGTGAAGTCGGCGTAGCAGCCGGTCTCGCGCAGCACGGTCAGCTCGTCGTTGACCCCGCAGTAGCGGCCGTCGGGGTCGCTGTTGTCGAGGCACCAGTCGCCGTGAATGAAGCCGTACCGCCGGCGCGGCTCCGCCTCGGCGGTGATCAGCGCGCCGTGCCGGCCGAAGGCCTCGAGCGCGGCGGCCAGGCTGGCGCGCAGCGAGTCGGAGGTGTCGCCGTCGTGGTGTAGGTGCAGCTCGACTTCGCCATAGCCGTGGTAGACCAGCTCGGAGATGGCGGCGACCTCGCCGTCGCGCCACTCGTCCCAGGGGTAGAACCAGGTGTGGCGCGGCGGGCGGCCGTCCCAGTCGCGGTGCTCATCGGCCATGCCCGGGTAGCGGTCGAGCCAGCGCCGCACCCGCGCCTCGGCCACCTCGGCCGGTGGCTTGCCGCGGCTCGGTTCCCAATGGTCGGCCACGGCGACGAACAGGTGGACCGGCCGCGGCCGGCGCACGAACGACGTGCGCAGCGTGTGCCACAGCGCGCCGGCCAGGCGCGAGAAGGGCGGATACTTGCGCCGCTTGCGGCGTCGCGCCGGGCCTCCGGGCGTGGTGACGGCGGGGAGACCGGGCGCTTCGCTCACGTGGTCTGCTTCCTCTGGTGCGCGGGCAGGATGCGCAGCATCTGGCGGTACTTGGCGACGGTTCGCCGCGCCACCTCGTGGCCCTGCTCGAACAACGCGTCGGCCAGCTCCTGGTCGCTCTTCGGGTGCCGCTTGTCTTCGGAGTCGATCAGCTCCTGCAGCGCCAGGCGCACCGGCTGCGACGAGTCGAAGAAAAGCTCGAACTGCACCACCTCTTCGCTCGGCAGTTGGACAAACTTGCCCGCCACCGCGCGGCCGACGGTGCTCTCGTGGATACCGAGCTGGCGCGCGATCTGCAGGCGGGTCAGCGGCCGCAGTTGCGTGCGCCCGTAACGCAGGAATGGCACCTGCTCGTTGGCCACCTTCTGGGCGATGCGGCGGACCGTCTCACGCCGCTGGTTGATGCTGCGGATGAACTGCCGCGCGCGGCGCACGCAGGTCATGACATGCTCGGCATCGTCGGGCGAGGCGGCGGCGCCGTTCTGGATCTCGTCGAACAGCCGGCGGTAGATGCGATCGATGCGCAGCGTCATCCGCCGCGACTCGACCACGTCGGCGACATAGGGCGGCGGCGCGTCGTGCGGGTTGGCATCGATCCGCACCTCGGGCCGGGCCTGCGGTGCCGCCGGGCTGAGGTTCCACGGCACGCGGTACTGCCGGCCCGGGTAGGGATGTGTCTGCTTGCGGATGAACTCGGCCGCGTCGACCACCGCCTGCTCACTGCAGCGCAGCCGCCGCGCGCAGTTGGTGTATTGCCGCCGGCAGAAGGGGTCCCAGCACTCGTCGACCAGGCGCACCGCGACGACATGGTCGCGGCCTGCCTCGCGCAGGGCGTGGAGCTGGATCTGCAGACACTCGCGCAGGTCGCGCGCGCCGACGCCGTTCGGCTCGAGCTGGTGCACCAGGCCGAGCACACGCTCGACCTCGATGATGTCGGCACCGAGGTGCATGGCGATCTCGCCGATGCCCGACTCGAAGTAGCCGTCATCGTTGATGTCGTCGATGATCCGCAGCCCGATGCGCTCTTCTTCGTGGGTCTGGGCGAGGGCGCGGAAGCTCCACCCGAGGTGCTGCTGCAGCGTCACCGGGCAGGGCAACGCGGCGATGGGGTCATCGGCGCCGCCCTCGCTCTCGGCCGCGCCGTCGGCGGTCCAGGTCCGCGCGCCGGGGCCGTTGGCCAGCCGCGCGTCGGGACGCTCCTCGTCGGGCTCGGGTGCTCGGTCGACGACCTCGAGCGCCGGGTTCTCGCTCAGCTCCCGCGAGATGATGGTGTCCAGCTCCTGCAGCGGGCACTGGAGCATCTCATAGAACTGGATCATCCGCGGGCTGAGCGTCTGCTCCTGCCGCGCTTCCTGCATGTAGTCCAGACGCATCGTGACTCACCTGCGGCCGGCGGGGACCGAGGGCGGCGAGCACCGCGCGGACGTGCGGCAGGTCGCTGCCGTCGATCGTCCCCGCGGCCAGCTCGGCCCGCAGGCGGTCCACGTCGCTTGGCTCGTCGAGGTCGAAGCAGGCGGGCAGCCGCCCGCACCGCAGGCCTCGCCGCGCCGCGCGGCGCCGTAACTCGTCGTGGTCGGTGCCCCGGCTCCAGGCGACCGGTCCCTCGGCGGCGGTGGCGGTCAGCCAATCGAGCGGCACGCGGCCGCCGATCAGATAACAGCCACCCCCCTCGTCGGGCCCAAGCACCAGGTCATCGTGGTCGAGCCGCGCCAACGCCTCATCGATCCGCTCGCGCGGCAGATGCGGCGCGTCGCTGCCAATCACGGCGACCTTGCCGGCCCCAGCCTCGAGGCCGGCGGCGACCAGGTCGGCAATCACCGCGCCGAGGTCACGAGACTCGGTCGTGATGACCGGCTCGGAGCGCACCTCGGCCCGCTGGTCGACCAGCTCGCGCAGGGCGTCGCCCGGCTCGCCGGGCGGATGCACCACGACCAGCCTCCACCGCTCCGGGCAGGCCAGCCGCGCCGTCGCGTCGCGCAGGCAGGCGGCATAGAGCCGCGCCGCCTCGTCGGCGCTGTAGGCACCATCGCGGGTCAAGCGGGTCTTGACCCGGCCCGGCACCGGCGGCTTGGCCAGCATGGCCAGAAGGGTGTCGGCCATCGGCCGTCTCCAGTCTATCGGCGGCGGACGGCGCACTGTTTAGCAGGTTGGCACGCGGCTAGATCGCCGGCCGCACCGCCCGGCCGGTGGCCATGCTCTCGGACGCCGCCGCGCTGAGGGCCAGCGAACGAACGCCGTCGCGATAGGGCGAGCGCATCCGCGTCGCGTCGCCGCTGGTCACCGCGGCGAAGAAGGCCAGGTCCTCGGCCACCGCCTGGTCGGTCTCACGCTCGGTCCGCTCGCTCCGATCACCTCGGTGGATGACCACGTGGCTGCGGTTGTGATACTCGATCCGCCCCTGGCGGCAGAAGATGTCGAAGCCGTTGCGCCCCGGCCCGCCGCGCTGGAAACAGCCGCTCCAAACCACGCCGACCAGGCCCGAAGCAAAGACCAGCGTGACCGCGCTGGCGTCCTCGATGTCGTAGCCGGCGAAGTCGGTGTTCAGGCCGGTCATGCCGCGGGCGGTGACCTCGACCACTTCGCCGAAGAAGTAGCGACTGAGATCGAAGATGTGCGTCGTCTGCTCGAAGTGCTGGCCGCCGCCCTCGTCGCGATGGATCCACCAGGGCACGTTGTAGACACCGCCGATCCAGTAGCCGGTGAACAGCCCGGCCGGCGACTCGGCGAGGTAGGCGCGCACCGCGTCGTTCGAGACCTGGTAGCGGTCGAGGTAGCCCACCCCGGCGACCAGACCGGCCTGGTCGACGCGGTCGGCGATGGCGACCGCGCGCTCAATGTGCCGGTGAGCCGGCTTCTCCATCAGGAACGGCAGGCCGGCGTCGATCAGCCGGTCCTCGAGATCGCCGTGGACATGCGGCGGGATGCCGACGATGACGCAATCGCAGCCGCCTGAGTCAATCAGCTCGGCCGGGCTGGTGTAGCCGGCCACGCCGTACTTCTCGGTGGTCTTGGCCACCTTCGCCGGGTCGATGTCACAGACCGCGTGCAGCCGGGCGACCGCGGGGTCGATCCGTTCGAGCGCGGGCAAGTGCGTCCAACCGGCAACGCCGCCGAGACCGACCAGCCCAACCTTCAGACCCGCCATGGTACAGACTCCCGAGCGCGGATTGGCGCCCCGCTGGCCGAGCCCTTCCAGCCGCCACCGGCGGACCGCGACGGTAAGGCAGGGCGTGTGCCGGAGCACCTGTCCGGGCAGATGGAGCCGGCGCGGTGAAGCTCAGTGTTGTGATCGTCAACTGGAACGCCGGCGATGACCTGGGCCGCTGCCTGGCCTCGCTCGCGTCGCTGGCCGGCGATGCGAGCACCGAGGTGATCTTGGTCGACAACGCCTCGCGCGACGGCTCGCCCGGCCTGGTCGCCCGGCGCTTTCCCTGGGTCCGGCTGGTCCATGCGCGGGGCAACCTGGGCTTTGCCCGGGCGAACAACCTCGCCTTCGGCACGGCGCGAGGGCGTTACCTGCTGACCCTCAACCCCGACACGATCGTCCATGCCGATGCGTTAGGTAGAATGGTGGCCTACGCCGACGAGCATCCGGAGGTCGGCTTCCTGGGCGCTCGGCTGCTCAACCCCGACGGCAGCTTGCAGCCGTCGTGCCGCAGGTTCCCCAGCCTCGGCGCGCTGGTCTTTCGCAACACGCCGTTGGGACGGTTGTTTCCGCGCAACCGCTGGGCCGCCGGGTACCTGATGGAAGCGTGGCGACACGACCGGCCGGCGCCGGTCGACTGGCTGAGCGGCGCCTGCATCCTGGTTCGGCGCGAGGCGCTGGAGCAGATCGGGCCGCTCGACGGCCGGTTCTTCATGTTCTGCGAGGACATGGACTGGTGCCGGCGGGCGCATCTGGCCGGTTGGCCGGTTGTCTATCTGCCCACGGCGGTGGTCACGCATCGGGTCGGCGCGAGCACCGATCACGTGCCGCGGCGCATGATCCGGGCTCACCACTTGAGCATGTGGCGTTATGTTTGGATTCACCACGGCCCGCTGGCGGCGGCGCTGGCGGCGCCGCTGCTGGCGCTGCGGGCGGCCATGGTGCTATGCTGTCGGTGGCGATGAGGCGCGCGGACGACGTAGCCGGAGATGAGCGAGCTGACTCTGGCCGAGATCGACCGGCGGTTCGAGGAGCTGACCGAGCGGGTGGTGTCGTACCGCCCCGTGGCCGACCTCGACCTGCTCCGCCGCGCCTTCGCCTTCGCCGCCGATGTGCATCGCCAACAGCTACGTCAGAGCGGAGAGCCGTACATCATCCACCCGCTCGAGGCCAGCTTCATCCTCGCCGATATCGAGGCCGACGAGGAAGCGCTGGCCGCCTGCCTGCTCCACGACACGGTGGAGGACTGTGCCCAGGACGAGGAGCGCCAGACGAAGGCGCTGCGGCGCGAGCTGGAAGCGCTCGATGTCTCGCGCAAGAAGGGCCAGGCGGAGAAGCTGCGGAGCCAGATCCGTGGCCACGAGGCGTTCATCGAGAAGCTCAAGGAGGACGTCTCGCACCAGCTCCGCGAGGAGTTCGGCGAGACCATCGCCGGGCTGGTCGACGGCGTCACGCGGGTCAGCGCGGTGCGCCTCTCGGCCGAGTCGAGCGTGCCCTGCGCGGCGGTCGACACCGACGACGATGACGACGCCGCGCGCCTGCGCCTGCAGGCCGAGAACCTGCGCCGCATGGTGGTCGCCGCGGCGAAAGACGTGCGGGTGCTGATCATCAAGCTGGCCGACCGCCTGCACAACATGCAGACGCTGTTTGCCAAGCGGCGCGAGAAGCAGCTCAAGATCGCCCGCGAGACGGAAGTGCTGTACGCCAAGCTGGCCGACCGGCTGGGCATCTGGCGAATCAAGTGGGAGATGGAAGACCTCGCCTTCCGGTATCTCAACCCCGAGGCGTTCTTTGCCCTCGAGCGGCGCGTGGCGCGGACCCGCGAGGAGCGCCTGGCCGAGATCGACGGCGTGGTGTCGCGGATCCAGGAGCAGCTCGACCGGGCCGGCATCGCCGCCGAGGTCTACGGCCGGCCGAAGCACTTGTACAGCATCTGGTGCAAGATGAAGCGCCAGGGGATCGACTTCGACGACGTCTACGATCTCGAGGCGATTCGGGTGATCACCCAGTCGGTCGGCGCCTGCTACCAGACTCTGGGCATCGTCCACGCGCTGTGGAAGCACCAGACCGAGCAGTTCACCGACTATCTCAGCCACCCGAAGTCGAACGGCTACCGCTCGATCCACACCAAGGTGATTGTCCCGGGCCACGGACCGATGGAGGTCCAGATCCGTACCGCCGAGATGCACCGGCAGGCCGAATCGGGCGTGGCCGCCCACTGGCGCTACAAAGAAGACGGCGCGGTCGACGAGACCTTCGCCGAGCGGCTGACGGTGATGCGCCGGCTGTTCGAGGCCGCAAGGGGTGGCGACGCGGACGACGACGAGGGGAATAGCGACTTCCTACGCGAGCTCGAGGCCAACCTGGTCGACGAAGAAGTGTTCGTGTTCACGCCCAAGGGCGAGGTGATCAACCTGCCCCAGGGCGCGACGGTGGTCGACTTTGCCTACCGCATCCACACCGAGGTCGGCCACACCTGCATCGGCGGGAAGGTGAACAAGCGCATCGTGCCGCTGAGCTACCGGCTGCGCAGCGGCGACCAGTGCGAGATCATCCGCCAGCGCAACACCGGCCCGAGCCGCGACTGGCTGCAGTTTGTGCAGACCGCCACGGCGCGGAACCGGATCCGGCAGTACCACCGGCGCAAGGACCGCGAGAGCCTGATCGAGAAGGGGCAGAAGCTGCTCGAAGAGGAGGCCGCGCGGCAGCGCATCGGGCTCCACGAGCTGTACCGCCGCGACCGCGAGCTGCCGCCGCAGCACCGCCGCAGGGGCACCGACCAGCCGGTCGAGGACCTGCTCATGCGGGTCGCCCGGCGACGCAGCTTCACCAACGAAGAGGAGCTGCTGACCGCGCTCGGCGACGGCCGACTGTCGGTCCAGAGCGTGCTTAACCTGATGGTTCAGGACCTCGACGAGGCGGCCGAGGCGGCCGGCCTGCGGCGGCCCGAGGAGGTCGGCTTCGGCGAGCCCGACGGCGAGTCGTCGAGCCGCGCGGCGGTTTCGTTCCGCGGCGTCGAGAACCTGATGTACCGCCGCAGCAAATGCTGCCTGCCCATTCCTGGCGATGCCATCGGCGGGTATATCACGCGCGGCAACGGGATCGCCATCCACCGCGACGACTGCTCCAACTTCCGCCACCTCCGCACCAAGGAGCCGCAGCGCTGCGTCGAGCTCGACTGGGAACAGACCGAGAGCATGCTCTACGACGTGCCGCTCGAGCTGGTCGCCTTCGACCGCATCGGCCTGCTGCGCGACCTGACCGGACTGACCGCCGAGCTGGGCATCAATATCCTCGGCGCGCACACCAACTCCGAGGCGCGGCTGAGGGTCTCGGGCGGCAACCACCTGGCCACGGTCAAGCTCAAGCTCGAGCTGATCGACCGCCGGCAGCTCGATGAGCTGATCCGACGGGTGCCCGACCTAGGGGTGCTCAAGCTCTCCATCCGCGGCCAGATCTACCTCGACGCCGACAAAGGCCACCTGAGCAAACCCGCGCCCCGCGGCAACCAAGTCCGTGCCAAACCCTGAACGGCGCGACCGCCTGCTGCTCGCCCTCGCCCTGTGCGGCCTCTGCCTCGTCTACCAGGCGGTCGTGCCACCGCTCTCGGCGCCCGACGAGGCCGAGCACGACGCCTATGTCCGCGCCATCCTCGCCGGCCGGCTGCCGGTGCTGGCCGAGCTGCCCGAGCCGGTGCGGCAGGGCGGCCGCGTGATCGGCTTTGCCGCCCGTCCGACCGGCCTGGCCGGACCGGCGACCTACCAGGCCCAGCACCCGCCGCTGGCCTACCTGGCCTATGCCTCCTGGTACCGCCTGCTCGACGCCGTCGGCGCGGGCGGACGGCTGGTGCGCCTGCCCGGCCTGCTCTGGGGCCTGCTGGCGCTGTACGCCCTCTGCCGGCTGGCCGACGAGGTTTTCGCCCGCGGTGAGCCGTCGCTGCTCCGCGGCGCGCTGCCCGCCTGTGCGCTGCTGCCGGCGCCGGTCTTCCTCTGCGTCGGCGTGACCAACGACGGGTTGGCCTACGCGCTGGGCTGTCTGCTGCTGTGGCGGACGATGCGCCTGTTCACCCAGCCGCCGGCGCCCCGCGAAGCGCTCTGGTTGGCGCTGCTGCTCGGCGCCGGGCTGGTCACCAAGCTCACTCTCGCCGCGTTCGTGCCGTTCTCCGTCGCGGTCTGGCTGGTCCGCCGCGGGCGCGCCGCGCGGCCGCTGCTCGGCTTCGCCCTGTCGCTGCTGCCGGTGGCGCTGTGGGCGCTGCGCAACCAACAGCTCTACGGTGTCGCGCTGCCGCGGGCGCACGCCAACCCGCTGCTCTACGGCTGGCACCAACTGGCCGAGCCGGATGCCGCGGCACTGCTCGTCACCCAGGTGCTGATGGTCCTCTTCGGCGCGGTGCCGGCGACACTCCTGCCCGGTTGGCTGCTGCCGCTGTGGGGCTGGACCGCGTCGCAGGTCATCTCGCTGGCGGTGCTCGTGGTGGTGCTGCTGGCCGGCGTCGGCCTGGTCCGGCGCTGGCGCGCGGGGGGCGACCGTGCCATCATGGCCGTGCCGCTGGTGCTCTACGCGGTGATGGTCGGCCTTCTCCTGCAGCAGTTCGTGTGGCAGGATTTCGAAATCGGCATCCACGGCGGGCGATACCTGGTGCCGGTGCTCGGGGCGCTGGTCGGGCCGCTGCTGCTCGGCGCCGAGACGATGATCGACCCGCCCCGGCGCAGGCTGGCCGGCAGGCTGGTCGCAGGCGGCTGTGTCGCGGCGCACGGGCTCATTCTGCCCCTGTTTGGAGGTGTCGCGTGAGGTGGTGGCTGGTCTGGTGCCTGGTCGCGCCGTGCTCGGCGCAGGATGTCTTTCTCGGCGGGCGGGTCGACCTCGAGCTCCAGCTCGGTGGCGAGACGCGGTTCGACTTCGGTCGCCTGGCGGGCATCGACTTGACCTACAGCCAGCCCGGCGTGCTCGATGCCTTCGTCAATCTCAGCGTCGCCGGCGGCGATCCGCACCTGGCCGAGCTCTACCTCAGCCTGCCGCAGACGCGGCGCATCTGCGATGTCGTGGTCGGGCGCTTCCGCGCGCCGTTCGGCGACCGCGAGACCGACCCGACCGACCGCTACGCCGTCGGGGCGCGCGACCTGTTCACCACCTATGACGGCTGGCGCATGGGCAACGTTTATCTCGACAGCGAGCTGACCGGCGTGCTGCTCCACCGCGAGCTCGGCCCGCTGGCGCTCGATGCGGCCGGCGGCACGACGTCGGACAACGACCAACTGGCCTATGCCGGGCGAATCGAGATCGGCGACCGACTGCGCGGCGGCGGGTCGCTCTTCTTCGGCAGCGATGCGGCCGGCGAATCGTACACCCAGGCCGCGCTGCACGGCGGCTGGAGCGGCCGCCGGGCGACGGTGACCGGTCAGCTTTATCTCGGCCAGGCGGCCGGCGGCGACTTCCGCGGCTGGCTCTACCGCGGCGCCTACCGGCTCCCCGGCGCGCCGGTCGAGTTGCACCTGGCGCAGACGCTGTACAACGAGGACCTGGCCGGCCCGGTGACCACCACCCGACTCGGCGCCACGGCGCGGCTGGGGGAGTACTACCGGGCCGAGGCGCGGATGGAGTGGCGCGACGCGCCGGCGCCATTCGACGATGAGTTGTTCCTGCTCCGGCTGCTGGCCATCTTCTGATCCGGACTCGGCTGGTACAATGGTGGCGGGCGAGGACCATGCATCACGGCTTCGAGGTCGACGGCGCGGCGCTGGTCTGCCCCGCCTGCGGCCACGCCTTCGAGCAGCGGGTGCGCATCGTCGCCGATGTGGGCCTCGAGCCCGACCTGCTGCCGGGCCGCCTCAACCGGACCACGTGCCCGGCCTGCGGTCGCCCGCACCTGGCCAGTGTGCCGCTGCTCTACCACGACCCGGCCCGCGAGTTGGCCGTCGCCTTCGTGCCGCCGGCCTTCCTCGCGCAGGCCGACGATCTGGTCGTCAGCCTGCTCACACGCCTGCTCCGGGCCGGCGGCAACGACGATCCGGGCGACTACCTGCTGGCGCCGGTGGTGGTCGCCTCGGCCGAGCAGTTTGCCGTCGAGGTCGGCGGCGGCGCGGCGCCGGTGAGCGTGGCCGAGATCGCCTATCACCCTAACCTGCGCGAGACGCTGCGCTGGGCCGAAGCGGGTCGGCGCCGCGAAGTCGTCGCGACGCTCGAGGCGCTCTCGCCGGTGGCCACGCCGGAGCAGTTGGTCGAGGTGCTCAACGAGCAGCCGATGCTGCTCGAGCCGGCGACCTTCGCGGCGCTCGAAGCGGCGGCTGCCGCCGCCGAGGCCGAAGTCGAACGGCAGATCGCCGAGCTGCTCGGCGACGTGCTGGCCCTGTTGCACATGCAGGTGCCCGAGGAGGTCGAGCCCGACGAGTCGCTACCCGACGACCTGCCCGTGGTGGTCGAGGAGCTGCTCGCCGCGGCCGACATCGAGGCAGCCAGCGAGTATCTCGAACCACCCACCGCGCGCGACGACGGGCTTCGCGCGGCGCTCGAGCTCGAGCGGCTCGAGCAGCGTGAAGGCATGCACGAGCATGCCCGCCTGTTCGGCGAGATCGTCGAGGGCATGATGCTGCCGGCCACGCCGGACGATCTGGCCGCGGCGGTCTACTCACCATCGGCGCGAACCGACCCGTCCGAACTGAGCCTGGCGGCGGTCGAGGCGCTGCTGGCCGCGGCGACGCTCGACGAAGCGGGCGAGGTGCTCGAACGCTACCCCGAGCTGGTCGGCGAGCCGGCGCTGCGGTCGCTGCAACGGCTGGCGCGCGAGGCCGAGGCCGCCGGCGAGGAGGCGCGGGCCAGCCACATCGGCGTGCTGGTCGGAGTGCTCGTCGTCGCGCTCGACGAGGTGGAGGCCGACGATGTCTGAGGCGACGCATCGCGCCGGCTATGCCGCGGTCATCGGCCGGCCGAACGTCGGCAAGTCGACGCTGGTCAACGCGCTGGTCGGCGAGAAGCTGGCGCCGACCTCGCCGGTGCCGCAGACCACCCGCCGGCGGCTGCTCGGCATCTTCAGCCGCGACGACGCCCAGGTCGTTTTCGTCGACACGCCGGGGATCCACCAGGCGGTCCACTCGCTCGGCCGGAAGATGAACGAGGCCGCCGACCTGGCCCTCGACGACGCCGAGGTGGTGCTCTGCGTGGTCGACTGCACCCGCCCGCCGGGCGATGAGGATGCGCTGGTCGTGCAGCGCGCCATCGGTTGCCCGGCGCCGAAGCTGCTGGTGGTCAACAAGATCGACGCGCCGCGCGCTGTGCCCCGGCCCGAGGCTTACGCGGGCGAGCTGCAGCCGGCGGCGGTCCACCTCATCTCGGCCACGCGCGGCGACGGGCTGGCCGACCTGCTCGAGGATGTCGTCTCGCGCCTGCCGATCAGCCCGCCGTTCTACCCGCCCGACCAGATTGCCGACGCCTACGAGCGCGAGATTGGCGGCGAGCTGATCCGCGAGGCGGTGCTCCGCTGTACCGGCCAGGAAGTGCCCCACGCCGTGGCGGTCAAGGTGCAGGAGTGGCAGCAGCGCGACAACGGGCTGACCTACATCGCGGCCAACCTGTATGTCGAGCGCGAATCGCAGAAGGGCATCGTGATCGGCCGCGCGGGCCAGATGCTGCGCAAGATCGGCAGTCTGGCGCGCGAGCAGCTCGAGGGCTGGCTGCAAGGCCGCGTCTACCTCGACCTGCATGTCAAGGTGATGAAGAACTGGCGCAAGGACGAACAGGCCCTGCGGCGGCTCGGCTTCTACGACCAGCGCTGAGTCACCTGCCGGCCGAGGATCGCCAGCGGCACGCCGATCGGCAGTGCCACCAGCACCGGGAGCAGCAAGGCCGAGGCGTGGTCCCAGGCCGGAAAGGCCCGCATCGCCGCGAGCAGTGCCAGGCCGGCCGCGGCCAGCGCCAGGCCGGCCAGCAGGGCCAGGCACAGGCCCACCTCGCGCGCCGGCGACAGCGCGTAGGGCCACAGGTCGGCGGCCATGCCGGCCACGCCGCGGACCGGCACCAGCAGCGCCAGGACCGGCCCGGCGGCGAGCACGAGCATCCACCAGCGCAGGCTCTGCAGCAGCCCGCCAACGCGCACGGCGAAGACCTCGTGCCAGGCCCCGATCGGCTCGAGCCGGTAGCCGCCGTCGCGCCAGGCCACGCGCTCGCCGCGGCGCCGCATGGCGGTCGATTCGAACAACGGCCGGTCTTCCCAGTCACGCCGGAGGATCCACGGCGCCGGCTCGTCGCGCCGCGCAATCAGCAGGACGGGCGCGCCGTCGGTCACCTGGTAAAGATAGATGTCCCACGGCGCCGGCGGCCAGAGCCGCGAGGGGCGGACGGTGACCAGCAGCAGCGGCTCGCCCTGCATCCGCGGCAGGTAGACCTCGACCTGGTGGGTTGTCGCGCCGCCGTCGATCCCACCGCCGAGCAGGCCTTGGATGGTCTCGGGCTCGAACCGCACCCGCTCGCGCTCGAGGCTCGCTCCGCCCGGCCGGGCGAGCAGCTCGTCGGTCGAGGCGGCCAGGTCGAAGAGCATCAGCCGGCTGGGCCCATCGGGCTCGTCAAAGGCGCCGACGATGAACTGCCGCGGGCCGCTGAGCGCCGGCCGCGGTTGCAGCACCAGCGCCGGCACGGCGGCCAGCACCAGCGCCACGAGCCAGGGCAGGCAGAGGGTCAGCCAGGCTTCGAGCGCGCCGCCCGCGATGGTCGGCTCGGTTGGCTCAGTGCGGCTTGGCATTCTGCGCGCGTTGGGCTTTGAGCCGGTGATAGGCGACCGTGCGGCGCGAGATGTTGGTCTCGAAGTCGCGTTCGAGGATCTCGCGGATCTCGTTGTCGGTCAACTCCGGGTGACGCTCGACAATCCGCCGCACCACGTCGGTCTTTTTCTGGAACAGGTATTTCAGCTCCATCGGCCCGGTCGGCGTGTCGAGGTACTTGTCGCGCAACAGCCGGCAGATGGTCGCCTCGTCCTCGCCGAGCTGCCGGGCAATCTCGGCCTGCGACAGCGGCTTCAGCGCGTGCACATCGCCGGTCAAGAAGTAGGGGTACTGGTGGTTGCAGGCGGCCAGCACCAGGCGGCAGAGCAGGTTCTTCCGCTGGTTGATCCACTGCAGCTCGAGCAGCAGCCGCTCGAGGTGGCCCTGGTCGCCGCGCAGCGTCTCGATCTTCTGCAGCGCCGCCGGGCTGGTCCGGTACCGCTGCGCATACATGCCGTCATCGGTGAACTGAATCGAGACCGCCCGCGCCTGGTCCGTCAGCAGCACGCGCGCCACCGGCTCGATGTGCTCGACCGGCTGGCCAGCCGCGCGCGCCGGCCGGTCGCGCCGCTCGGCGCCGGCGACAAACGTCTCGGCAATCTGCACCCGGCCCAGCGCGTCGAGGATCTCGCGCACCTCATCGATCGGCGCGCTGTAGGCGGCGGCCAGTGCCTCGGCCGATCGGTCGCCGCTCATGAACTCGCGGCTGAACTCCTCCTGGTCGATCCCATAGACCTCGACAAAGTCGCGCATGAGCACGATCTGGTCGGTCAGGTCGAGGTCGGCGCGCGACGGGATCAGCTCGACGTAATCAGGCTCGGGCGCGTCGAGGTCGGCGTGACCGTAGCGCGCGGCGGCCTCCTCCTCGAAGGTCACCTGCTGGTAATAGCCGATCATCTTGCCGAGCTGCTCGGCGTCGACGTCGAACCTGGCGGCCAGGACGGGCAACTTCTCGAGCGAGGCGGGGTCGGCGAAGACGCGCTCCCAGTCGCTGTGGCGGGTGATCTGGTGTTGACGCAGGAACTGCATCAACTGCACGTCCATGTACTCTTCGTACTTTTCGCGCGGCAGCCGCCCGCGGGCCCGCACGCGACGCACCGCTCCGGCGTCGATCAGGTCCTGGAACTCGCGGCTGTGCTCGACCGCGGCGACATACTCGCGGAACTCATCCTCGGGCTGGTCGAGCAGCTCGATCAACGCCCGCGGTGGACGACGCACCGTCAGCTCGGGCTTGACGGTGACGTTGACCCTGACCGACGGACGCTGCACGGCACACTCCGCGCCGGACGCGGCCCGGCATGGGCCCCAAGGGTACGGCCGGAGCGGGCCGAGGTCAATACAGCCCGGCGGGCCACGCCGCGGCTACGCCGCTCGCAACAACCGCGTCACAAAGTCAACGCCCGCGCAGTGGCACTCCATCTGTCGAGATGATAGACTCGGTTTGGCGGCCTCCGCCACCCGGAGGATGGGATGGACGCGCGGTGGGTGCGTTGGGTTGTGGGGCTGGCCTGGCTGGCCGGCGCGGCCTGGGCCGGTGAGAACGACTGGGACGTGACGCTGACCGGCGACTGCCACGAGATGCGGCCGGGGGAGGACGAGGAGGAGGATCCGATTCCCTGTCCGCCGGTCTGTTACTACGGCAACCAGCATGAGTTCGCCTGTTTCACGATGGACACCGCACCGACAATCGACTGGGACTTCTCGGAGGTCGAGTCGTATCCATACGTGGGCGTGGTGCTGGCCCTCACGATGGATGTGTTCCCGCACCATCCCGCACTGACGTACCAGGAGTTTGGAGTTGTGTACGGCACATCGCAATCTCCACTCCCGGCAGCGGATACGCTCTCCCTGCCTGAGCTCCCAGCATGCATCGCCTACGGTGAGCTGCACGGCAACTTCTACATCTACGCCAAGTCTACGGAGTCAGCGCCGTGGATGTTCCGCACAACGAGGCAGGTGTGGTTTCACATCTATACTGTGCTGGATGCTCCGGTAGCCCCACAGGCGGTCGTGTGGATGTCCGCGCTGGCTCACTCTACTTGGTGGATGAAGTTCGAGTCCGAAGCGGAAGCTGCGCTGAAGAAGCTCGTCGAGTGTTCGTGGGGCGTCGATGAGGATGATGGAGTGACCATCCTTGACGAACAGGCGATCTGGAACTATGATCCGAGTTCGACCGAGTACTTTGGTGTCTACAAGAATGAGCAGGGAGAGTTCCTCGCCGAGGTGTTTTGGCTCCGCGACTGGCTCGATGACTATGGCGAAGGCCAGACAACCGGGATGTGCGCCACCATCGCCTGCCACTTGATGGTCATGGCTGCCACCGTGGGCATCGAGGCAGGAGTGTTCATGGCGCCTCAGCCGCCTGGTTCTTTCGCGTACAACGGGCATCGCAGGTCTGGACACACGAACGACTGGTACGTAAGCAGCACGTTTGCATTCCATCAGGCGATGAGCTTCGATGGCGGGATCTACGATGGTTGCGTCTGTTTCCAGGTTGAGGATGGGGCGTACGCTGTGCCCTCGACCTGTCTTGTCGACATAGCCATTGCGTGGAGTTCCTCAGCGTGGTTTGAGGCGGTGTGGGTCGAGCCCAGTCCGGAGCCGAGCTCTGGCACTCCCACGGTCGATGTCGGATGGCATGCGCCCTAGGAGGAGTAGGTGCGTGCGCCAGGGGCGCAGGCATAGCCGGGCACGGAGCGTCTGGCGAAGGAGCGGAGACTCCAATGCAATCAGATCGGCCGCGCTTGCGGTCTCGATGGCTCCTCACCTCGTTCGCACTGGCCGGCGTCGCGGTCGGCCTTGCCCTGGCAGCGGTGCGTGGTCCGCAGTCCACGGCACTCGAGGAGGGGCGAGCGGTGCATTGGCCAGCTGACCCGACGCCCCTCGTGCGGGCGGCAACGGCTGAGCAGTTCGGGCGCGAGTTACAGGCCCTGTGCCAGGAGCTGCGCGGCCGGACGAATCAGCCCGAGGGGGCCGGACGAGCTTCGCGCTACCTGTCGGTGTCGCCCGCCACCGCTGGCCCTCGGCCTTTCCGGCGCACGGCGGTGCTGCGCGTCGGGGTCGGGCATACCGTCGCTCCAGCCAGCGGCCTGCCGCGCTGGGCTGTGGCCCAGCTACTGCCCATCGGCCGTGTCGACGTCGCCGTCGGTGCCGCCACCGGCGACCCCATCGGCCTCGCCCTCGTCCGGTCGCGCTTCCTTCCCGAGCATGAGTACGAAGTCTCGGCCAAGGGCCTAGACGGCTTCTCCTGCTCGGCCCGCGTCGCCTGCCGGGTCGACCGCGACCATCCCCGCGAGGGATCCACGTCACCCGCCGAAGTTTGGCTCGCCGAACAGGCCGTCCGCGCGATGATCGCGAACTGGCATGGTTATCCGTTCACCTTCGACATGGGCCCGCCAACCGACTACCTGACCGTCCCGCGGCGGCTCGCCGTCGACGGCCAGCCGCTGACCGTGCCGCCTTGGACCGAACGCTGGCCCTACGAGCGCGCGCCTGGCCAGCGCGAGGCACGCTCCCATCCCGTGCCCAAGCCGGTCAGCATGGGCGACGTGGTCCTCGTCGCCTCCCCCTACCTCGAAGCCATTGGCCTGACCGTGTCGTTCGGCGACTGGGCTTACTGGGGCCGGCCGCCTGAGCCGGGCGCCCGGCCGCTCGACCAGCTTTCCTGGCGGCTGCAGCCGAGGTTACCCGACGACCACTTCGCCACCTGGCTCGAGACTCCCAAACCCCTCAGCATCTCCCGCGGCAACCAGCACCTCAACTTCATCCTCGACGAACCCGAGGCGATCGCCGCCGACGGCACGGTGATCACCCTCCCCGCCCCCGCCCGGCTGCTCGACGGCTATCCCGTCGTGCCGCTCGAACCGGTCGCCGCCTACTTCGGCCTGGACGTCGAGGTGCTGCCCGACGCCGACTGGTCGGGCGAGGCGTTCGCCGACTGGCTCGACGCGGTCTCGCCCGAGAACCCGCCGCCGCGGCGGCCGGTCGAGCCCCCCGCGCCGGCGGTCGATCAGGCGCTGCTGGCCAAGATCAAGGCGGCGTTGATTGGCCGCGACAAGCTGGCCGAGAACCTGCGCCTGGGCTACCTGGCCGACTATACGTTCGCCGAAGATCACCTCGCTGAGTTGAAGCGGCGGCAACGGTTCCCGCCCGAGATTGTCGGCGAGTGGTCGCTGCACTTCGAGTGGCTGTTCCCTCCCGGCGCGGTGCGGGCCGAGGCGACCTCGCTCGCGCCGCCGCTGGCCGGCCTGGAGCAGTGGCGGCACTGGCATGACGCGCGCGAGTTCAACGCCTATCCCGAGAACGCGCCCGGCCTGCTGCAGTGGATCTGGAACCCGCCCATCCTCGCCCCGCCGCCGCTGCTGATCGGCTGGGAGCGCGAGTCGTGGGGCGGCCTCTTCGCCGGCGTGCAGCGGTTCGAGCTGACCGACGAGGAGCGCGGTGGACGGCCGCATCATCGGCTACGGCTGCTCTGGGACGACCGGCCGTCGCGCTACGGCTGGGAGTTCTGGCTGCCGACCGAGGCGCTCGACTCGCCGACGGCGATCGGCCGCATCCGGCCGCGGGACCGCATCGAACTCGAGATGGAGGACTATCAGCGCCAGCCCAACGGCCTCAGCCTGCCGACGGCGATGACCCAGACCGAATGGCACAGCCTCGACCGCGAGCTGCCGGCCGAGCCGAGCCTGACGGTGGTCTACCGCCGCATCACGGCCGCCCCCGGCGCCGACGCAACGCTCGCCCGCGACCTGGAGCGGCCGCTGGCGCCGCTGGTCGAGTAACCGGGCCGGCCTTGACACCAAGGCCCCGCGCGTGCCACACTGACCCGGCTTGGCGACGGGCTCGGTGGGCGGGCGCGGCGCTTGGAGGAGGGGCGCGGCATGGGTCGTACGGCCTGCTTCACCCACAACGACCTGGACGGCCTGGTCTGCGCGCTGCTCTATCGTCTGGCACACCCCGACGGCGATCTCTTCTTCTGCGACTACGACGGCCTGCCGCACCTGGTCCGCCGCGTGCTGCCGCGCTATGAGGCGGTCTGGTTCTGCGATTTGTCGGTCCGCGACGAAAGCCTGTTCGACCTGCTGCGCGAATCCGACGCCGAGGTGACCTGGCTCGACCACCACGCCTCGAGCGTGCCGCAGGCGTGGATGGCCGTCTGCCGCATCGACACCAGCGGCGAGGCCTGCGCCGCGGACGTGGTTGCCGGCTACCTGGCCGACCTGGGTGTGGAGCTGCCGCTGGCTCACCAGACGCTGCTCGACTTCGCGCACGACCAGGACCTCTGGATCCGCCGCCTCCCCGAGGCGCAGGCGTTCAACGACATCCTCGGCACGATGCGGGTGCAGGAGCTGTACGACTTGATTGCCGCCGACCCGTCGCGGGTCTATGACTGGACCCCGGCGATGAAGGAGGCGAGCGACACCACGGCGACCGAGCGGCGGGCCAGCCGCAAGCTGGCCGAGGCGACTCGTTGCGAAGCCCACCTGCCCGACGGCACGCCGGTGCGGGCGGCCTGCTGCTGGGGCTCGGTCAGCGAGGTGGCCGACGCGATTGGCGATCGCGACACGTTGGTCGTGCTGCTCGACCTGCGGTCGACGGCCAAGGGCTCGCTGAAGTACCATTTCCGCACCCAGTCGGACGAGATCCGGGCCGACCGGCTGGCCGAACAGCTCGGCGGCGGCGGGCACCCGAAGGCCAGCGGCGCGCCGCTCGAGGTCGACGTGCTGACCAGCCTGTCCGAGGCGCTGATTGCCCGGCTGCAAGCCGTGGAGGTGCCGTCATGAAGCTGACCTTGCTCGGCCACTCGGCGTTTCTGGTCGAGAGCGAGCTGGGCACCGTGCTGTTCGATCCGTTCCTGACCGGCAACCCGACCGCCTCATGCACCGCCGGCGAGCTGCGGCCCGACGCGATCATCCTGACCCACGGCCACGGCGACCACCTCGGCGACACCGAGCCGATTGCCCGGCGGCTGAACATCCCGGTGGTCGCCGTGTTCGAGCTGGCGACATTCCTCGGCTGGCGCGGGGTCGACGCGCGGCCGCAGCACATCGGCGGCGCGGCGAGCTACCCGTTCGGCTGGGTCAAGTTCACCCACGCCACACACGGCACCGGCTTCGTCGACGAGGCGCGGCAGAGCATCACCTACTGCGGCGGCGCCGCGGGCGTGCTCTATTCGGCCGAGGGCAAGACCGTCTATCACCTCGGCGACACGGGGCTGACCAGCGACCTGGCCCTGGTCGGCCGCCGGCACGCGGTCGATGTCGCGCTGGTGCCGATTGGCGATCGGTTCACCATGGGGCCCGAGGATGCCGGCGAGGCGGTGCGGATGATCGGTCCGAAGCGGGCGGTGCCGTGTCATTACAACACCTTCGGCCTGATCGAGCAGGATCCAGCCGACTTCGTCGCCGCGGTCGACGGCGCGGCCGAGGTGGTGGTGCTTCGGCCGGGCGAGAGCCTGGTGGTCTAGGAGGCGCGGTGGCCAAGGGCGCGCTGAGGCTGAGCATCCCGTCCGACCCGGCTTACCTCGAGCTGGTCGGGCAGTATGTCACGTTCTGCGCGCACCGGGTCGGCTTCGCCGCGCGCGATGCGGCGCGGATCCGCCTGGCGGTCGACGAGGCCTGTGCCAACGTGCTGGCGCACGCGCAGCCGGACGATCCGGATGGTAGCTTCGTGGTCATCTGCGAGCCGACGGCGGTTGAGCTGACGGTGCGGGTGCAGGACCACGGTCCGCCGTTCGAGCTCGAGGCGGTGCCCGAGCCCGACGTGGCGGCGCCGCTGGAGAAGCGGCAGATTGGTGGTCTGGGCGTCTACTTCATGCGCCAGATCATGGACACGGTGGAGGTGCGTGCGATTCCGGGAGGCAAGGAGCTGGTGCTCACCAAACGCCTGGAGCGACGGGAGGGCGGCGATGGAGGTTGAGGTCGCGCGCACCGACACGGCGCTGGTCGTCGCCGTCGCCGGGCGGGTCGACGCCTACACCGCGCCGGAGCTCGAAACGAGCATCCAGACGGCGCTGGGCGATAGTGACGCCCTGGTGGTCGACCTGACCGCCACCGACTACGTTTCGAGCGCCGGCCTGCGGGTGCTGATCACCCTGGCCAAGCGCGCGCGCGCCGGCGAGTTGCGGATGTGCCTGTGCGGCTTGCAGGAGCCGGTCCGCGAGGTGTTCGACATCGCCGGCTTCACCGTCCTGTTCGATCTCGCGGCGACGCGCGACGAAGCGCTGGCGCGGCTGTCCGAAGGCTGACGGAGCAGGCTCCATGCGGGTCCGGTTCTGGGGCGTGCGCGGCTCGGTGCCGACGCCGATCGCCGGCGACGCGATCGAGGAGAAGATCGTCCGCGCCCTGCAGGGCGCGGCCGGTGTCGACCTCGGCGACGAGGCCGCGGTACGCGACTACGTCGCCTCGCTACCGGTCCACATCCGCGGCACCTGGGGCGGCAACACCACCTGTGTCGAGGTCCGCACCGCCGCCGACGACCTGATCATCATCGACGCCGGCAGCGGCATCCGGGCGCTTGGCCAGAGCCTGCTCGACGGGCCGTTCGGCCGCGGCGAGGGCCGGGCGGCGATGCTCTTCACCCACACCCACTGGGACCACGTGCAGGGCTTCCCGTTCTTCCCGCCGATGTTCGTGCCGGGTAACCGGTTCGACCTGTTCGCCCGCCACGAGCGCCTGCGCGAGCGGCTCTACTACCAGCACGACGACCGCTTCTGTCCCTACCATCTCGACATCGTGCCGGCCACGCTGAGCTTCAACCAGGCGCCTGAGACGTTCGAGTTGTTCGAGGGGCGCGTGAAGGTCAGCACCGCTGAACTGGACCATCCCGGCGTGGCCTATAGCTACCGCATCGAGGCCGACGGCCACACGGTGATCATGGCCAGCGACTGCGAGTACCGCGAGCTGACCGGCGACTACTGGAAGCGCTACGTCGACTTCTACCGCGGTGCGGACGTGTTCATCTTCGACGCGCAGTACACGCTGCGCGAGGCACTGGTCGAGCGCGAGAGCTTCGGCCACTCGAGCGCCATGATCGGCATCGACCTGGCCGCCGATGCCGGCGTGCGGACCATCGTCATGGTCCACCACGAGCCGGCCTACCCCGACGACCAGATCAAGCGCATCTTCGACGACGCCCTCCGCTACCTCGACCGCACCCCGACCGAAACGCGGCCGGAGGTGCTGGTCGGCTACGAGGGCCTGACCATCGACCTGTAGCCGCCGGCAGCGGCCAGGAGCTGCTTCACGGCATGATCATCGCCATCGGCGTCGACGCCTGCTCACTCGACCGCATCCGCGCGCTGCATGACAAGTATGGCGAGCGGCTGCTGCGCCGACTGCTTTCGCCGGCCGAGCGCGAGGCGGCCGGCCGGCTGGCCGATCCGGTGGCCCGCATTGCCGGGCGCTTCGCCGCCAAGGAGGCGGTCATGAAGGCGCTCGGCACCGGCTGGTCGCAGGGCGTGAACTTCGCCGACATCGAAGTCGTCAACTCCCCATCCGGCGCGCCCGAGCTGCGGCTCTATGGCGGGGCGCGCGCGCGGAGCGAGTCGCTGGGCATCCGCCGCTGGCATATCAGCATCACCCATGAGCGGAGCCACGCGATTGCGCTGGTCATCGCCGAGGAGTAGCTGTGCTCGAGGGCAAGCGCGCGTTGGTCACGGGGGGCGGGCGCGGCATCGGCCGCGCCGTGGCGCTGGCCCTCGGCCGTGACGGAGCCGACGTGGCCGTGGCCTACCACACCTCGGCGGGGCCGGCGGCCGAGGTCGTGGCCGAGCTCGAGGCGCTCGGCCGGCGGGCGCTGGCCGTCGAGTGCGACGTCCGCGACGAGACGGCGGTCAAGGCACTCGTCGCCGCGGCGGTCGAGGCGCTCGGCGGGCTCGACATCGTGGTCAACAACGCCGGGCTGTTGCGCGACAAGTACCTCACCTACCTGACCGGCGACGAGTGGGACGAGGTCATCGACGTCAATCTGCGCGGCGCGTTCTGGGTCTGCAAGCACGCCGCGCGAGCTCTGGGAGCGTCGGGCGCCGGGCGGATCATCAACCTGAGCAGCGTCGCCGGCATTCGCGGTGACGCGCTGCGGGCCAACTACTGCGCCGCCAAGGCGGGCCTGATCGGGCTGACCAAATCCGCCGCGCGCGAACTCGCCCGGCGCGGAATCACGGTGAATGCCGTCGCGCCGGGTATCATCGACACAGAGATGACTGCCGACATGCCGACTCCGCGACGCGAAGCGATGCTGGACCAAATCCCGCTCGGCCGCTTCGGCACGCCCGACGAGGTGGCCGGGATGGTGGTCTACCTCGCCTCGGACGCCGCGGCCTACGTCACCGGCCAGGTGTTCATCATCGACGGAGGGCTGGCCGCATGAACCGCCCGGTGATCACCGGCCTTGGCTGCGTCAGCGCGCTCGGGATCGGTGCCGAGACCTTCTGGCGGCGGCTGGCCGCTGGCGAGTCGGGCCTGCGGCCGATGCGGCGGATCGACCCGGCCGGCCTGCGCAACGAGCTGGCCGGCGAGGTGCCCGAGGACGACTGGCGCGATCACGGCGACGGCCGGTTCTGCCGGCCGGTGGCTTATCTGCGCTGCGCCTGCGACGAAGCCCTGGCCCATGCAGGCCTGGTCTGCGGCGGCCAGCGGCTCGTCGCGGCGACCAACTTCGGCGCGCAGGACCTCTACTGGCGCACCGAGGAGGCGGGTCGCGTGGCCGGTCTGGACTTCAGCCACCAGGTCTCGGAGCTCGGTTACGGCGAGCCGATCGTGCTGTCGAACGCCTGCTCGAGCGGCACCCACGCCCTGGGCCACGCCGCCGATCTGGTCCGGCTCGGCCAGGCCGAGGTAGCGGTCGCCGCCGGGTTCGACGAGCTGGGCGCCTTCTGTCTGAGCGGGCTGAGCATCCTGCACACCATTTCGGCGGACACCATCCGGCCGTTTGACGCCAAGCGAAGCGGGACCATCTTCGGCGAGGGCGCCGCGGCGCTGGTGGTCGAGGACCTCGAGCACGCTCGCTCGCGCGGCGCTGAGCCACTGGCCGAGGTGCTCGGCTACGGGGTCAACAACAACGGCTTCCACATGACCGCGCCCGACAAGGGCGGCCAGGGCATGGTCGCCGCGATGCGCCTGGCGCTGGCCCAGGCGGGCCTCGAGCCGAGCCGCATCGGCCACGTCAACGCCCATGCCACCGGGACCGAGTATCACGACCCGGCGGAGGTCGAGGCGCTGAAGGCGGTCCTCGGCGAGCACGCCTATGCGGTGCCGGTGGCGGCGATCAAGGCGGCCACCGGCCACAGCATGGGCGCCGCCGGCGCGATGGAGGCGGTCGCCTGCGTGCTGGCGCTGCGGCACCAGTTCGTCCCGCCGACCCTGAACCACACCGAACCCGACCCGACCTGCGACCTCGACTGCGTGCCGGCCGCCGGGCGCGAGCACGCGTTCGAGGTGGCCCTCTCGGTCAGCGCGGGGCTGGGCGGTAACAACGCCGCGGTGCTGATTGGAGCGGTGCGATGAACCCCGTCGCCGTGACCGGCATCGGTCTGGTCAGCCCGCTCGGCATCGGGTTCGACGAGTTCGCCGACTCGCTTGCCGCCGGGGTGACCGCGCTCGAGGCCGATGAGGCGGGCATCCTGGTCGCGCGGGTCGACGGGTTCAACGTGGCCGACCACCTGGTGGCCGAGAAGACCTACCTCGACCGGACCAGCGAGTTCGCGCTGGCCGCGGCCAAGCTCTGCCTCGACGACGCCGGGCTGACCTCGGTGCCGGCCGACGATGAGCGCCGTGGCATGGTCCTGGGCACGCAGTACGGCTGCGCGGGCACGATGGAGACCTACCGCGAGCGGGTGCAGCAGCGCGGCATGAGGTTCGCCACGCCGCTGCTGTTCAGCCACGCCTTCGCCAACACGCCGGCCAGCCTGCTGGCCATCGACTTCCGCCTGCGCGGCTATCACGCCACGGTGACCAGCGGTGCCGGCTCGGGGCTCGTCGCCCTGCACACCGCGCTGGTGGCCTTGGCCCTGGACCATGCCGATGCGGTGCTCGTCGGCGCGAGCGACGCACTCGACCAGGCGCTGGTCGCGGCCTTGGCCGAATCCTGCCTGGCGACCGACGACCCGGATGCCTGGGACCCGTTCGCCGCCGACGGCCGGGCGCTCGGTGAGGGCGCGGCGATGCTCCTGCTCGAGCCGCTGGAGCGGGCCGAGGCGCGCGGCGCCGAGATCCGGGCCCTGCTCACCGCCGGCGCCGGCGGCGACCTGCTGCTGCTGCCGAACGTCGGCCTGCCGGCCGATCCCGAGCCGCCCGTTTCGAGCGACTCGCCGCAGCCTGGCGTGCCGGCCAGCGCGCCGCAAGCGCTCTACGGCGATGCGCTGGGCGCCGCCGGCGCGTTGGCGGCGGCGGCGGCCGTGGCTTGCCTGCGCGATCAGATTGTCCCGCCGCTGCAATACAGTGACGCCGACCTGGCCAGCCGGCGCGAGTCGGAGCCGATGAGCCTGAGCAGCGTGACGCTGTTCCACCCCGGCGGCGGGTCGCTCAGGATTGAGCTGCCGGCGTCGGCGTGAGCGGCTCGGCCAGCGCCAGCGGCAGCACCTCGTCCATGTGGCCGACGAAGTGGTAGGTCGTCGCCCGGCGCACTCGCGGCGGCACCTTGTCCAGGTCGCGCCGGTTGTCACGGGGCAGGATGACCTGGCCGACGCCCTGACGGAACGCGGCGAGCAGCTTCTCGCGCACGCCGCCGACGGGCAGCACACGGCCGCGGAGGGTGATCTCGCCGGTCATCGCCACGTCGGCGCGGACCTTGCGGCCACAGGCCGCGCTGGCCAGCGCCACGGCCATGGTGATGCCTGCCGACGGGCCATCCTTCGGCGTCGCGCCCTCGGGCACGTGGATGTGCACGTCGACCGTCTTCAGGTCGGTCGTGATGCCGAGCTGGGCGGCCCGCCCGCGGACGTAGGTCCAGGCGGCCTGGGCCGATTCGCGCATCACCTCGCCCAACCGGCCGGTCAGCTTGAGCTCACCGCTGCCCGGCGTGATGCCGACTTCGACCGCCAGCACGCTGCCGCCGGCCGCGGTGTAGGCCAGACCGGTGGCCAGGCCGACCAGGTCTTCCTCCTCCCGATCGGAGACACGGAACGACGGCGGGCCGAGCAGCCGGTCGAGCTGATTGGCCGTCACCCGGCGGCGACCAGACCGCCCGGCCGCCACGTCGCGGGCGATCTTGCGGCTGACCCCGGCCAACTGCCGCTCCAGGTTGCGCACCCCCGCCTCGCGGGTGTAGTCGCGGATCAGGCTCAGCAGCGTGGTGTCGGGCAGGTGCAACTCGGCCGGGTCCAGCCCGTGCGCCTGGCACTGCTTGGGCACCAGGTAGTCACGGGCGATGGCCAGCTTCTCGTCCTCGATGTAGCCGGCGAACTCGATCACCTCCATGCGGTCGAGCAGCGCCGGTGGGATGGTCTCGAGCACGTTGGCGGTGAGCAGGAACATCACCTCGCTGAGGTCGAAGCGAACCTCGAGGTAGTGGTCGCTGAACTGGTCGTTCTGCTCGGGATCGAGCGCCTCGAGCAGCGCCGCCGCCGGGTCGCCGCGGAAGTCGAGGCCCATCTTGTCGACCTCGTCGAGCATGAACACCGGGTTCTTCACTTTGATCTGGCGGAGCGTGGACATCACCCGACCGGGCATCGAGCCGATGTAGGTCC
>CAYONP010000016.1:65691-74985 GCA_964405335.1 uncultured Fimbriimonadaceae bacterium | reverse complement strand
TAGCGCGCGTTCGCCGAACGCGCGGCCGGCAGACCGCCACCACCGGCGCCGACCGGGACGGTCGGCCGACGCGGATCTCGGTCCCGGCGATCGGGCGGGCGGGAACGCCCGCGCTCCGGGACTTGCGCCGCCGGCCCAAGGTGGCGCGCGTTCGCCGAACGCGCGGCCGGCAACCCCCCACCCCCGGCGCCGACCGAGACGGTCGGCCGACGCGGACCTCGGTGCCGGCGATCGGGCGGGCGGGGACGCCCGCGCTCCGGGACTTGCGCCGCCGGCCCATGGTAGCGCGCGTTCGCCGAACGCGCGGCCGGCTGTCCGCCACCACCGGCGCCGATCTCGGTGCCGGCGATCGGGCGGGCGGGGACGCCCGAACTCCGGGGCTCGCGCCGCGGGCCCAGGTAGCGCGCGTTCGCCGAACGCGCGGCCGGCAGACCGCCACCACCGGCGCCGACCGAGACGGTCGGCCTACGCGGACCTTGGTGCCGGCGATCGGGCGGGCGGGGACGCCCGAACTCCGGGGCTCGCGCCGCCGGGCCCAGGTAGCGCGCGTTCGCCGAACGCGCTGCCGGCCAGCCGTCACCATCGGCGCCGGCCTCGGTGCCTGGAATCGGGCGGGCGGGGACGCCCGCGCTCCGGGGCTCGCGCTGCCGGGCCGGATGAGCGAACCGGCCGGGCGCTCCCGCCGTCCCAAGACTCACCGCGGTTGCCGCGGGGCGCGGCACGGGGGCATACTGAACAGGTTCGCCGGACCGGCCGGCGAAGGGTCCGCGTCGATGAGTCGTCTGTTCTTGCTTCCGCTGCTGCTCGCGGTCGGCGCCGAACCGGCGCGGGCGCAGTGTGACATCGCCATCACCGGGGCCTTTGCCAGCGACGCCTCGCGGCGACGCCCGCCGCGCGTCGGCGAGCCGTACCAACTGGTCGTGCAGTTCAACGTCGAGGGGCAGCCGGCGCAGCCCTACCGGATCCGGTTCCAGCTCGCCAACTACGCCTACTCGCTGTACGACATCCGGGCGGCGAACGGGCTCGGCTTCCTCTACTACTACGAGATCGCCATCCCGCTCGACGGCGAGATTCCGTGGCGCATCGAGATCGACCCGGCCAACGTCAGCGGCGACGTCAACCGGGCCAACAACACCGCCGAGGGGACGTTCGAGCCGCGCTATCCGCGCGAAGCGATTGCCACCTACGACACCCGCGTGCTGGAGGCCACGCAGTCGGGCACGATCCGCTTCCGGCCGAACGGCGGCACCGTCGAGAGGCTGTTCGCCTGCTTCGGCGTGCCGACACCGAGCGCCTATCAGCGCATCCTGGCCGACACGCCGCCGGCCGGCGCCGAGACGGTGGTCACCGCACCGCACGGCCGGCCGGTCTACCAATGGCGCTCGACCGGCCTGACCGAGCCCGAGGTGACCGTCGAGCGCCGGTTCACCGTCGAGGTCTCGAGCGTGCGCTCGAACCCGAAGCTGCTGCGCGAGGTGCGCTGGCGCGACTATGCCGACCTGCCGCCCGAGATTGCCGCCTGGCAGCAGCCCGAGCGGTGGGCGCCGTCCGACGCGCCGGAGGTGCTCGAATTTGTCCACGGCGCCCTGCCGGCCGACTACCGCGAGACGCTGACGCCCTATGACACGGCGCGCCTCCTGCACCAGGCGGTGATGAGCTACATGGACTACCAGTCGGCCGAGACGCCGGTCTGGGACGCGCTACAGAGCCTGGAGGCCAAGCGCGGCAACTGCGGCAACACGGCCACGCTGCTGGCCACCCTGGTGCGGGCGGTGGGCATCCCCAGCCGGGTCATCTCGGGCTGGGGCGAAGAGACCACCAGCGCCGGCCACTCGTGGGTCGAGATCTACTTTCCCGAGCGCGGCTGGATGCCGGCCGACCCGACCTGGGCCCGGGGCGACGATCCCGACGGGAAGTACGCCTACTACTTCGGTCAGATGCCGCACCTGAACCAGTTCTGCGCGGTGACCACGGGGATTGAGCATCAGACCGAGGAGTGGAGCATCGACGGCCTGATCTCGCCGTTCGTCTGGACCGGCACGGCCGAGGAGGAGACGGTGGTCATGCGCACGCGCCTGGCGCCCCCCCGCCGTGCCGGCCGCGACGAGCCGCCGCCGGCGTGATCCGGTGGAGGTCGCGCCCTGCGCAAGATTGCGCCCTGCTCGCCCATGGCGGGCCGGCCAAGCGGTAGGTCGCGCCCTGCGCGACGTCGTGCAATCCGCCCGCGCTGCGGGCCGGCCAAGCGGCAGGTGGTGCCCTGAGCGACATTGTACTCGCCACCCACATGGGCCGTCGGCGGCAGTCGGCGCGCGTGCCGGGCCGGCTGCGCGGCGCGCACGGCGCGCCCTACCGATTCACCAACGCAGCGATCTCGTCGACCAACTTGGTCAGCGGCAGTTCATCTGGTCCGTCGCCAACAATCCTGACCTGGTAGCTATCCGATGCGTGGTCCTCCCGGTCGACCGTCTCGATCCCGTCATAGTCAAACTCAATCAGATACCAGACCGGATCGACATGGAACCGGATCGCAACCGCGCCATGCCCGCTGGTGTGGACACGGAACGGTTCCGGCAGGCCGGCCTGAGCCGCCAACTGTAGCAGCGTGCGTGCCCGTGCTATGACCGGCTCGGGTGGCACGCCGACGCCGGGCCGCGGCCGCGGGTCGGCCGGCGTGCCGAGGAGTTCGAGCTTAGCCAAGGACGGCGCAAGCCACGTCGCGGCGGCCTGCTGGTCAATCGACTTCGCCATCGGTCGCTCCATCGTTCCCAACGTCACCCGCCCAGCCGCCGGTGCCATCCAGACACCGATCCGCGACTGCATCATGATACTCCGGCGCCCAGCGAGGGGCGCGGAGGGTTTGCCATGGACCGCGACATCATCGCCCGCAACCTGGCCTGCGTCGACGGCCACTTCCACAGCGAAGCAACCAATGAGGTCGAGCACGCGCTCGACCTCTACACCGACGACATCGTCTGGGAGGCACCGGCGCTCAGTGGACTCGACCGGCGCTGCGAGGGCAAGCAGGCGGTGGCCGAGAACTACCGCCAGCTCTGGTCGACCATGAGCGACGTGCAGTTCACGCCGTTGCAGCGCTTCGCCACCGCAGACCGCGTGGTCGACGACAGCCTGGTCACCTTCAACGTCATCCGCGATGGCTACTGGCCGCACTTCCGCGCCGGACAGAGCATCGAGATGCGCCTGGTGCACATCTTCGAGATGCGCGACGGGCTGATCAGTCGTGAGATCGTGTTCGACATGGGCCGGCCGCGGTAACCGGCCTACGCCTTCACCGCCCCCGCGGTGACGCCCTGCACGAACCCGCGCATGCCCACGGCGAAGAGCACGATCAGCGGCAGGCTGCCGACCACGTAGCCGGCCAGCGTCGGGCCGTAGTCGAGGCTGGCCACCGTCTGGAACGTGGTCACCCCGACGGTGAAGGTCTGCCGCTCGCTGCTGGTGATGGTCACCAGCGGCCAGATGTAGTCGTTGTAGACCATCAGCGTGGTCATGATGCCGACCGTGGCCAGCGTCGGCAGCGAGAGCGGCAGGGCCAGGTGGCGGTAGAGCATCAGGTCGCTCGCGCCGTCGAGCCGCATCGCCTCGAACAGCTCGTCGGGCAGGCCGGCGAAGAAGGTCCGGCAGAGCACGATGCCGAGCACCTGGCCGCCGGCCAGATAGGGCAGGATCAGCACCCACCGCGTGTCGAGCAGGCCCAGCTTCTGCACCACCGCATAGGCCGGGATGAGGGTCAGAATGCCGGGAATCATGAGCAGCGCGAGGACCGCGCCGTAGACGAACCCGCGCCCGGCAAAGCGCAGCCGCGACAGCGCGAAGCCGGCCATCGACGAGAGCAGCAGCACGCCCGGCACCACCGCCAGCAGCACCACGCCGGTGTTGACCAGATAGCCGCGCAGCGCTTTCGCGGCGTCGGCGAAGTAGTCGAAGTGCGCCGGCTGCGGCGGGCCGAAGAAGTTGGTGAAGATGTCGCCGTTCGACTTGAGCGAGAGCAGCAGCATCATCGCGAACGGCGCCAGCGATAGCGCCAGGAGCAGCGCCAGCACCGCGCCGAGCAGCCACTGGCCGGGTCGGAAACGCCTCATCGCCCGGCCTCCGCTCGCCGGCCGACGGTCTGATTGAACGCCGACAGGCCGAAGATGACCAGGAAGAGCACGAACCCGATGGCCGCGGCGTAGCCGAACTGGTTGAACCGGAAGGCCTGGAAGTACATGTGCAGCGCCGGCACGTGGGTCGACAGCCCGGGCCCGCCGCCGGTGAGCACCAGCAGGCTGCCGAAATCCTGCAGCGTGCCGATCACGGTCAGGGTGGCCAGCAGCCGGATCTGCGGCCGCAGCAGCGGGATGTCGATGTACCAGACCCGCCGCCAGCCGACGGCGCCGTCGAGGCTGGCGCACTGCCAGATCTCCTGGTCCAGGTTCATCAGCCCGGCGAGGTAGATCAGCAGCGCCAGGCCGCCGCACCAGGGGAAGCCGATTCCGATGTAGGCCGCCAGCGCGGTCTGCGAGCTGCCCAGCCAGGCGCGGGTCAAGCCCGACAGGCCGAACGCCTCGAGCGCCTGGTTGAGCAGCCCGATGCTGCCGTCGTAGACGAACCGCCAGAGCAGGATGCCGACCATGCCCGGGACGACCATCGGCAGAATGAAGCTGGTGCGGAAGAAGAGCTGCAGCCGGCTCGAGCGCAGGTGGACGATCAGCTCGGCGACCAGCAGCGGGATGATCAGCGTCTTGGCCAGGTTGGCCGCCAGCAGGATGAGCTGATTGGTCAGGCTGGCGTGGAGGAACCGGTCGCCGGCCATGGCGGCGAAGTTGGCCAGGCCGCAGAACGGACCGATCACCTGCCCGCTCTCCGAGCGCATAAAGGCCATGGCCAGCCCGCCGAAGGCCGGGATGTAGTTGAACACCAGCAGCAGGGCCACTGTTGGGCCGAGCATCAGCCAGACCAGCCAGAGCGGGCTGCGGCGGCTCATGCGGTGTCCTTCGTCGCCGGGTCCAGATCGTGCCCGAAGCGGGCGACCAGCCGCGGCACGGTGGCGACCATCAGCTCCTGATAGCGGGCCAGGAACTCCTCCAGGCTCACCTCTCCTTCCATGTAGCGCTGGGCCCAGACGGTCCACTCCCAGACCGACTGCTGATCGTCGCCCAGCCCGCGCATCGACAGCTTCTCGAAGCCGCGCCGGCCGAAAACGTCGAAGTAGCCGGCCAGCTCGGGCGGCAGGTCGGCCCCGGCGACGAGCATCGGCCCGGTCAGCGGCTGGCGGTTGGCCAGCGCCTCCTCGACCAGCACGCCGGCACCGTAAGGGCTGGCGACGAACATCAGGAAGTCGACCACCCGGCGCGTCTGGGGCGGGTTCTTCTTGACCACCCCGAACATCACCCCGGCGCCGCCGACGCCGCGGAACGGCGGGAGGTCGAGTTCCGGGTCGTCCAGCGGCGGGATGGGGAACAGGTCCCAGGCGAAGCGCGCCGGCGCGGGCAGGTCGGCCATGTCGGTCAGCAGGTTGGTGATCTGCGACGAGGTGTCGAGCATCGTCGCCGCCCGGCCGCTGAGAAACAGCGTGTAGGCCATCTGCGCGTCGGCGCCGTGAAAGCCGCGCTGCCAGAAGCCGCTGAACTCCCTGATCCGGCGGTAGATGGCCGCGAAGCGCGGGCCGTCGAAGCGAAACTCGCCGCTGAGAATCAGGTTGTACAGCCGCTCGGGACTGGTCACCACCATCGCGTCGTTGAACGGATCGGCGAGGTCGAGCGACCAGCCGTCGTTGTAGCGCGGCTCGTAGTTCCAGTCGCCCGGCTGGGCCACGACTTGGGGCACCCAGTCGCGGGTGATTGCGTCGCTGAAGAAGCGCGCCATCCAGCCGACGGTGCCGGCCCAGTAGCTGTCGGCGTTGCCCGGCACGGCGAACGGGGTGACCCCGGCCGCCTGCAGCGCGCGGCTGTTGTCGAGCATCTCCGACCAGGTCGACGGCGCGCGGAGGCCGTGACGCGCATACAGGTCCTGGTTGTAGTAGAAGGCGATCTCGATGAAGTCGAGCGGGATGATGGCGATGTCGCCGCCGATCTTGAGCTTCTCCAGGAACTGCTCGCTCAGGCTGTCGCGCCAGCGCGCGCCGGTGTAGGGACTCTTCCGCTCGACATGCGGGGTCAGATTGTCGAGATAGCCCTGCTCATACATGCCCCAGGCGTAGTTGGCGTTGATCACGTCCGGTCCGCGCTCGCCCGCGCCGGGGATCTGGGTGCGCAGCCAGGTCTCGTAGCCGTTGGCCGGCTTGATCTGGATTTCGACCGCCGCGCCGGGGTGCGCCGCGTTGTACTCGCGGGCCAGCCGCCGCAGGCCGTCGGCGTAGTTGCTCGAGATAGTCGCCAGCAGCACGCGGCCCTCGCCTGCGGTGGCCGGCTCGGCGACCTCGGCCGGCGGGCGCGCGCAGCCGCCCAGCGCCGCGGCGCAGGCGGCGACGAAGCTGCGGCGGGTGAACAGCTCGCTCGGCACGGTCGCACCCCGCGGGATGCTTCGCGGACGGAGAGGCGAGCCCTGCCGGTTGGTTGGGCCAAGTCGCCGCGGATACCCGTGCCGCGTAGGCCGACCGTCTCGGTCGGCGGCTGGATTTGCGACGCCACGCGCCTGGGCGGTCTGCACAGCGGGAGACGACGGACCGCACACCAGCGAGGTTCTGTCAGGCGGTCCCGGCAACTCCCGCCGCCAACCGAAATCATGATCCTCGGCCTGGGCCCGGCACGAGGTATACTGACCAGCCGAAGAGCGTTCGGTACTGGTCCAGGCGCCGACCGGGACGGTCGGCCTACGCGGGCCGCCGCCTCGCGCCTGCCGAACCGGGAAGACCAGGCATGACAGCCCACCCACCCTTCGCCCTCGGCGAAGAGCAGATTGCGGTGATCGACAACCTCGCCTTCGGCGGCGAGGGCGTCGGGCGGGTCGAGGGCGTCACCCTGTTCGTCCCCGATGTCTGCCCCGGCGAGACCGTCCGGGTGCGCATCCGCGAGGTCCAGAAACGCTTCTGCCGCGCCGAACTGCTCGAGGTGATCGAACCCGCGCCCGGCCGCGAAACCGCGCTCTGCCCGCACTTCGGCACTTGCGGCGGCTGCCAGTTTCAGCACCTCGATTACGCCGCCGAGCAGGCCGCCAAGACCGACATGGTCCGCCAGACGCTTCGCCGCGTCGGCCACCTCGAAGTGCCGGTCGAGCCGATCGTGCCCAGCCCGGTGCCCTATGGCTACCGCAACAAGGTTGACTTCACCTGCATCCCGGCGGCCGACGACCCGGCGCGAATCGCCCTCGCCTATCACGACCGGGACCACCAGCCGTTCGCCGTTGATCAGTGCCCGTTGCTGCTGCCCGAGCTGAGTGTGCTGCTCGACCAGGTGACCGCCTGGCTGGCCGAGGCGGGCTGGCCGCCCTATGATCCGGCCGCCTCGACCGGGCTGATCCGCGGCCTGGGCCTGCGTTACAGCAGCTCCTGCCGCGAGGCGACGGTGCTGCTCACCACCGGCCGCCGCGAGCTGCCCGAGAAGGGCGCCCGCGCCGCCGCGCTGCGGGCGGCCACCGGGCGGGTCGTCGGCCTGCGGCACATGGCCCGCACCCGGGCGTCGCAGTCGGCGACGGGCCAGCCGATGGGCGGCCTTGAGGGCCGCGCGCTCAGGTACCAGGTCGGCGGGCTGAGCCTGCGCGTCGCGCCCGAGGCCTTCTTCCAGACCAACGAGCTGCTGCTCGAACCGCTGATCGAGGCGGTCCGCGCCGCCGCCGCACCCCAGCCCGGCGACCGCCTGGCCGATCTCTACGCCGGCGTCGGCACGTTCGGCCTGTCGCTCGCCCGCGATGCCGGCGAGGTGGTGCTGGTCGAGGTCGATCGCAGCGCCGTCCACGACGCCGAGGCGAACCTGCGCCACAACGGCCTCGGCAACGTGACGATTCGCCGCGGGCAGGTCGAGCAGCAGCTCGGCGAGGCGCTGCGCGAGGGCCGGCTCGACCGCATCCTGCTCGACCCGCCCCGCGCCGGCTGCAGCGAGGCGGTGCTGGCCCTCGTCGCCCGCGCCCGGCCGCGGCGCATCGTCTACGTCTCGTGCGACCCGGCCACTCTCGCGCGCGACCTGGCGCGGCTCGGCCAGCACGGCTACACGACGATTGGGGTGCAGCCGTTCGACCTGTTCCCGCGCACCACGCACATCGAGTGCGTGACCACGCTGGAGCCGGCATCGTAGGACATTGCCGATGAAGATCACCAGTGCCCGGCTGACCGCGCCGGAGACCATCGAACTCGAGTCGCGCACGCTGGAGCCGCGGCCTGACCGCTTGCTCGTCCGCAACCTGGCCTGCGGCATCTGCCACAGCGAGAAGGCGGGCTGGCTGGCCGGGCCGGGCGGCGGAGACGGGCGCTGGCTCGGGCACGAGCCGGTGGGCGAGATCGTCGAGGTCGGCGCCGAGGTCGGCGGGCCGTGGCAGGTCGGCCAGCGGATCACCGGCTTCTGGGGGCCGGGCATGGCCAGCCACAGTCTGGTCGATCCGCGGCGCTGCGTGCCGGTGCCCGACGGCCTGAAGACCGAGCACGCGCTGGGCGAGGTGCTCGGCTGCCTGGTCACCTGCGCCCGGGGCTGGGCGTTCGAGTTCGGCGCCGACGCCTGCCTGATCGGCTGCGGCTTCATGGGCGTGCTGTCGATGCAGGCGATTGCCGGCACGGCGCTCAACTTGATCGCCGTCGACCTGAGCGACGAGCGACTGGCCTTCGCCCGCGCGTGCGGCGCGACGCACACCGTGCGCGCCGACCAGGATCCGGTCGCGGCGGTTCACGCCATCACCGACGGCCGGATGTGCAACCCGGTGGTCGAGGCGACCGGCCTGCCCGAGGGCCTGCGCACCGCCTGCGACCTGGTCGGCGGCTGGCGGCCGGTGATCAGTTGCATCAGTTACTACAACCGCGAGGTTCATTTGCCCGACCTGGCCGGCCTGGCGCACAAGGCGGTGCAGATCCGCAATCCGCACCCATCCTGGTCGCCCGACACGCTGGCCGACGTCGCCCGCGGCCTGCAGTTCGCCGCCCGCGGCACCTGGAGCCTCGACCGCGCGGTCACCCACACCTGGCCGCTGGAGCAATGCGACCAGGCCTACCGCACGGCCATGCGCGGCGAGGATGGCTACATCAAGGGCGTGGTGACCATGCCCTCGTAGGCCGACCGGCCCGGTCGGCGGCGCAGGTAGGGCGCGCTCGCCGAGCGCGCCGGCTGGGTCCGACGTAGGGGCCGCTGCGCGGCCCGCCGGCCCGTGCGATGG
>CAYONP010000016.1:0-65591 GCA_964405335.1 uncultured Fimbriimonadaceae bacterium | reverse complement strand
CTCGCCGAGCGCGCCGGCTGGGTCCGACGTAGGGGCCGCTGCGCGGCCCGCCGGCGCGGGCAATGGACGGGATCGCCCTCGTAGGCCGACGGTTCCGGTTGGCGTCGAAGGTAGCGCGCGCTCGCCGAGCACGCCGGCTGGGTCCGACGTAGGGGCCGCTGCGCGGCCCGCCGGCCCGTGCGATGGATGGGATTGCCCGCGTCGGCCGACCGTCCCGGTCGGCGGCGCAGGTAGGGCGCGCTCGCCGAGCGCGCCGGCTGGGTCCGACGTAGGGGTCGCTGCGCGGCCCGCCGGCCCGTGCGATGGATGGGATCGCCCGCGTCGGCCGACCGTTCCGGTCGTCAACCGCGCGCACCGCGAAGCCGGGCGCACGCGATCGCCGCCGATGGGCCGCGCAGCGGCCCCTGCATCTGGCGGGTGTCGATTGGGGGATCGGCCGCGGCGGGCACAGCCCGCCCTACTTCGTCGCTGAGCCCATCAACTCCGCCACCTCCACCGCCGCCTTCCGCTCGGCACTCTGATACGCCGCCTCGACCAGGGCCATGGTCCACAGGTTGTCGGCGCCGTTGAGCGCCGGCTCTCCGCCCGTCGAGACCGCGGTCAGCAGGTCGATCATCGTGCCCGAAAAGGCGTCGGGGAACCAGCGCAGGTCCCACCGCGGGCTGTGCCACCGGCCGTCGTCGACCGTCGTGTAGTCTATCGTCGACGGACTGCCTTCAGGATAGTCCGGCCAGCCAATCGTCCCGCGGGCCATGCCCCGCGTGCCCTCGACCCGCCAGCCGATGCCGAGATCACCCGCCGCGCCCTCGCGCGCCGGGCCGGCCCAGACATCATCCCACCCGGCACAGCGCAGGCCCGAGTCGTACTCGAGCGTGTAGAGGCAGATCCCGTCGCGGTGGGCGAAGGTCGTGCGCGGGTCGGGCCGCACGCTGGCGTAGATGCGGTCGGGGTTGCCGAACCAGTAGCGGAACGTGTCGAGGTGGTGGATGCTCATGATCCGCAGCGTGGCCCAGCCCTGCGCGGCCTGCCACGGCATCCAGTGCGGAATGGCGCGCATCTCGATGGTCGCCAGCACCGGCTCGCCCAGCAGACCGTCCGCGAGTAGCGCGCGGCAGGCGCGGACCGAGTGGTCGTAACGCATATTCTGGTTGACCGCCAGCGTGATGCCCGCCTCGGCGCAGCGCGCGACGACGACCTTCGCCTCGGCCAGCGAGCCGGCCAGCGGTTTCTGCGCCAGGATGCCCTGCGGCCGGCGCGGCGCGGCGCAGATCGCTTCGATCAGGCCGAGCTGCTGGTCGGGCGGCACGGCGAGGTCGAGCACCGCGACCCGTTCGTCGGCGAGGAGCTCGTCGAGGCTGTCGCAGACGCTGCCGACGCCGCGCCGCGCGGCGACCTCCTCGGCCCGCTCGCGGGTGCGGCTGAAGATCGCCACCGGGTTCAGCCCGGCGCGCTGGTAGCTGACCAGGTGGCATTCATCCATGATGAACCCCGCGCCGACACAGCCGATGCCGAGGGTTGGATCGGGGGGTGGGGGTGGGGTGAGGTGGAGGTTGGGTTCGGGCATGGGCGGCTCCAGGGCAGGCTTAGTCGGCTCTGGTCACAGGTCGGGCGCGGCGACAAACCAGCAGCGCAGGGCGGCAACGGCGGCGTCGAAAGCCGGATCCGTGCTCCAACGCGAGAGGTCGGCGGCGCCGGCGATGGCGGCGAAATCAGCCGGAGAGAGCGTCCGCCGTAGTCGATCCCGGACCACGTATTCGAGCAGCTCCTTTGGCTGTTCGAGCGGAGCGGACTCCGGCCGACTGCCGAACTCGTCGACCCATGCGGCGAGGACGGCCGGCTCGACGCCGTAGTAGCCGGCGATGGCGTCCGCGTCTCGCCAGAGCAAGACCTCGAGCTCGGGCGCGATGACCACGACGGCCGACCGCTCCGCCCACGAATGGCCGTCGAGTCGCCGCTGCAGGTTCGCACCGACGGTCTCCGGCTGGCGGGCGTGCTCGCGCCCGCAGCCGTGGTGATCCAGGACCAGCAGCACGTGGCGATAGTCCGGCTTGCGGTGACGGCAGAGCGCCGGTCCGGTGGTGTAGAGTCCGGCATCGTGGGCGAAATGCCGGTCGACATCGGCGTTGATCGGCGGTATACCAAGGTCGCTCGAACGCCGTAGGAGCGCACGGAACACGGCCTCTGCATCGGCATCGGCGGTGTAGACCAACAGCTCCTTCACGACAGGATGCCCGACGCGTAGATGGTGGCCAGGTCGGGCTCGCCATCCCAATCGCGGAGCACTGGATGATCCTCCCCGCGGACAATGCGCACACCGTCGGTGTCGCGGCTGAAGCAGAGCAGCGCCTGGCGCCCCACCTGCTGGACCACCAGCGGCGAGTGAGTGGCGAGCAGCACCTGGCTGTAGGGCATGGTCGCCAGCGAGCGGAGCACGATCTCCAGCGCCTTCGGGTGCACGCCGTTCTCGGGCTCTTCGACCAGGTAAACGCCGGGCTGATGATCGAGGAACGCCGGCAGGGTGAGGGCCAGGGTGCGCAACGTGCCATCGCTGGCCAGCCAGATGGGGCAGCGCAGGCCATCACCGTACCGCAACACGAGGTACTCAGCGTTGTCGGGTTCGAGCGTGCCCCAGTCGATCCCCTCCAGATCGGGCAGCGCATAGCGCAGGTGCTGGACCCAGCGCTCCACGACACTCGGGTCGCGGCGACCGTTCGGCCGTAGCAGGCGGCCGACCACCCGAGCCATGTTCGAGCCGTCAAGCTCCAGTTCGGCCGGCCGCGTGGCGGGACACGGCTGCCGCATCGACCGGCTGTTCAGTTGCAGGTAGCGGATGCCGGCGAGCAGATACTCGCGTACCCGGTTGGCGGTTGGGTAGCGTTCGGAGTCGGGCGGCAGCATGCTCAGGCTGAGCCGGTCCGGGGCGAAGTCGAACACGTCCTGATAGGTGCTGTTCTCTCGCTGGTAAGTGCTCCGGCCGGCCGTGGTGCGCCACACCAGGCGCTTCCGACCCCGTCGGTCGAAGGCCGGCGCCATGCCCGGGAGCACCGGTGCCGGTGCGCCACGGACCAACTCCTCCTCGTCGACCGTGATGCCGAGGTCCTGATCATGGCCGACGACCAGCCGGTACTGGAGCAAGGGCGCGTCTGGCTCGAACGCAAGCCAGAGCGCGATCTGCAAGCGCCCGCCCGAGCGCATGAAAGTCAGGTCGTCGAACTCCCGGGCACGTCGCTCCACCGCCGCCGTCGGTGACTGATCGAGGCAGTCGCGAACGAAATCGAGCGCGTCGAGAAAGGTGCTCTTGCCGGCAGCGTTGGGGCCGACCAGGGCCTGAAACCGCGCGAGCGGTAGGCCGTCAATCGCCCGGAGCGACTTGTAGTTCTGGATCGTGACGCCGTGTATCATGGTCCCGCGGCCCCGCGGACGCACGCACGGGCACCCCGTGACGGCGCGTTTCGACCTCCTGCGGTTGCCTCCTTCGCCCGTGCCACGCCGGCGACAGAATGGCAGAGACGGACACCCCCATGCCCACCATCAACCGCGACTTCTTCGACCAGCACGGCTACGTCGTCGCCCGGCAGGTCGTGCCCGAGGACAAGTGCCGGGCGGTGATCGAGCTGATCTTCGACTTCCTCGGCATGGACCCCAATGACCCCGACGACTGGTACCGCCCGCCGCTCAAGCCTGGGGGGATGACCGAGATCTACCAGCACCAGGCCCTCTGGGACTGCCGGCAGGAGCCGGCGGTGCATGCCGCCTTTGCCGAGCTGTGGGGCACCGAGCGACTGTGGTGCAGCATCGACCGGGTCAACTTCAAGCCGCCGCGGCACGCCGCTCATCCCGAGTATGACCACCATGGGTTCATCCACTGGGACTGGGATTCGACCCAGCGGCCGATTCCATTCCGCCTGCAGGGCGTGCTCTGCCTGACCGACACCGGGCCGGAGCAAGGCGGCTTCCAGTGCGTGCCGGGCATCCACCGCCGGCTCGACGCGTGGGCCGCCACCCAGCCGCCCGACCGCCACCCGCGTCAACCCGACCTGGCCGGGCTCGAGGTGGTGCCCGTGCCGGCCGAGGCGGGCGATCTGATCATCTGGCACGTCGCCACGGCGCACGGCAACGGGCACAACGTCAGCGACCGGCCGCGCCTGGCGCAGTTCATCAGCATGTACCCGGCGCGCGACCACGAGGAGCAGCGGCAGAAACGCATCCGCGACTGGCGCGAGCGCGAGCCGCCCGGCCCGCCGACCTTCCCCGGCGACCCGCGACGGATCGAGCAGACGCGCTACCAGACCGCCGAGCTGACCGAACTCGGCCGGCGGCTGCTGGGGCTGGAAGCCTGGCCGGATTGACCCCGGCCCCGCGGAGTGCGCTGTCGTTGGTCGGGAGATCACGGCACGTCCAAATGGTAGCGTAGGGGCGGGTCTCAGACCCGCCCGTATGCCGACGAGCCCGTTTCCAGAGCGGATCCTTGCGCCGGCGGGCAGGTCTGAGACCTGCCCCTACCGTGGATGTCAACACGCCCGACCCCCCGCCGCACACCCGTTCGGCGTGGCCGCGGACGCGCAATCTCGCGCCGGCGGGCAGGTCTGAGACCTGCCCCTACCGTGGATGTCTACACGCCCTACCTCCCGCCTCACACCCGTTCGGCGTGGCCGCGGACGAGGTCGAGCAGTTCCAGGGCGAGGGTGTCGTCGACGCCATGTTCGCGGTGCAGGCGGGCGCTGCGCTCGGCGTTCTGCACCACCGTGCGGCCGAGGCGGTCGGTCGCGTGCGGGTCGGCGCCGTGGTCGAGCAGGATGCGGCAGACGTCGCGGTGGCCCTCGTTCACCGGTGCGCGGCGCGGGCCATAGACCGCCAGGTGGAGCGGTGTGCAGCCGTCGGCCTCGCGCGCGGTGACCGAGGCGCCGCGCAGCAGCAGCAGCCGGGCCACTGCGGGGTGGCCGCACTCGGCGGCGCAGTGGAGCGGTTCGTACTCGTGCAGCCGTCGCCGCGCGCGGAGCAGCTCGGGCTGGCATTCGAGCCAGTAGTGGACCAGGTCGTCGAGCCCGAGGGCGCAGGCCGAGAAGAGGTCGCAATCGGCGCCGGCGTCGACCAGCAGGCGGCCGATCTCGACCCGGCCGTGCTCGCACACGCGCTCGAGCAGCGGAATGCCGTCGAGCTCGGCGTTGACCAGCGCGGTGTCGTGCCCGAGCAGCGCGGCGACATGGTCGGCCCAGCCGAATCCGCAGGCGACGAAGAGATCGACCGGCGCGCCGTGATCGGCCAGGATGCGGGCGGCATACCGGTCACAGCGCAGGGTGGCGCGCTGCAGCGGGGTGCAGCCCTCGGCGTCGCGGGCACAGGCGAGGTTCGGCGCGGCCGCGAGCAGCTCGCACAGACGCTGCCGGTCGCCCGCCTCGACGGCCTCGAACACGGCTGCTGCCCCAGTCATCGTCCTTGTCCCAGCCGGTGGATCTGTTATGGCGCATCGGCGGCTCCGGCGTCGGGGAACCCGCCCGGCCGGGGCCGCGATCTAAGTCTGGAGGGGAAGGGGCGACGCTGAAGACGGTCAATGTCGCCCCGCGGAGAGGCCTGATGCGCGGTCGTGGGCGCCGGCGTGGCGACGGCAAGGTGGTCGCCCTGGTCATCCTGGGCGTGGTGGTGGTCGGCATCGCCGGCGGTCTGGTCTACTACCTCGTCGGCCAGCAGATGCCCGAGGACGTGGTCCGCGAGTTCATCACCGCCGAACAGGAGGGCTCGCAAGAACGGATGCGCGCCTGCCTGACCGACGACTCCGCCGCCGCGGCGAACTTCGGCTATGCGCCGCTCAAACTGGTCGAAGCGATCCCCGGCGCGACGTTGCAGGAGACCAGCGTCGGCGACGCCTCGTTCACCAAAGAGACCGCCGTCGTGCCGGTGACTATCACCCTCGGCGGCAGCGTCACCCAGATCGGCATCGATGAACTGATCCTCGAGTACCAGTTGGTCAAGGCCGACGGCAAGTGGCGGATTGCGCTCGACAAAACCCGGCCGCTGCTGAAGAACATGCCCCTGGTCGGCGGCGGCCTGGGCATCCCGGGGATGTAGCCGCCACTCGCGCCGATGGCCAGCCTCCCGTGCGCACGCGCGCGGCTGCTGGGAGAGGGGCGCCATCGGCCGCGGCCTCGGCGCGCGACGGCACCCCCTCTCCCGCACTGCCGGCGGCTCAGTCGAAACTCAGGTCGAGGTCGCCGACGGCGATCTCGAACCGATCGCCGGCGTTCAGTTCGACCGGCGTGATGTCGTCGACAAAGAGCAGCTCGCCGGCCGTCTCGTCGCTGTACAGGGCCACGCCGGCGACGGTGTAGCCGGCCACCGCCGCGGGCCACTGCAGCAGCGCGCTGTTGGCCGTCGCGCCGCCGGCGACCGCCGACCAGCTCACCGGCTGGCGGGCATAGCCGCCGTCGGCGCACTCGGTCACCGTCCCCGCCTCGGCGTCGGTCACCGCGGTCAGCAACGCCGCGTGGATCGTCTCCGGCGGCGTCCAGGCCGCCTCGTCCACCACATGCTTCAGCAGCGCCGTTTCGAACGCGTCGGTCATCGAGCCCATCAGGCACCTCCCGTGAACTGACTCGCGCGGACCAGCAGACTGGTCTCCTCGGCGGCGCGGCCGGCGCCGCTGCTCTGCCAGCGGATCCACCAGACGCCGGGCAGGTCCAGGTCGACCTCGAGCCGGTAAGCCCCGGCGCCGGTGCGGGCGACCTGCCCGCCGGCGTAGGTGTAAGCCGTCTCGGACGCCGACGGGTCGCGGACCATGCAGGTCACCGTGTCCGGGTCGACCGGCTGCTCGTCGAGATCGGTGAAGTCGGCGGTCAGGCGCACCCGATCGCCGACGTCGTAGCCGCTCATATCACTCCTCCACCGGCTCGCAGCCGAGCCGCAGCAGCGTGGCCGGATGATGCTCAAGTCGCACCGAAGTGGCCGGGCCGAGGCCAAGCCGCAGGCCCGTCGCCGGCCGATGCGACAGACGGAGCCGGGCCACACCGACGGCGCCGGCGAGCCGGCCCAGCGCACCGACGATCCCCGACGCAACCAGGCCGATCACCGCCCGGCGAACCAACGACGGCCGCGCGGCGAGGCCGCCGGCCGGCTGGAACGAGCCGCCGCCGGCCCGCACCAGGCGTGGTGCCGCGAGCATCTGCGCCACGGCGGAGCAGCCCGCGGTACGAGCGCGAACCCGCCGCGGCAGCGTGTCGAGCGCCGCCACCGCGGCCATCGCCGAAGCCGCCGATCGGCTGGCCGCGCCGGCGGCGACGACCGTGCCCGTGCCGGTCAGCGACGCGTTGCCGACATACGTCACCATCCCCGAGGCCAGCAGGCGAAGCATGTCGTGCCGCGGCCTGGCGAGTTGCCACGGATCGGACCACAAGGCGAGGATCTCGGCGTCGGAGAGCCATCGGCTCCAGCCCCAGTCGGCCTCGAAGCTGCCGTGGCTGGTGCGCACCGCGCCGAGCGCGTCGATGCCCAGCCGCCACGAGTCGGTCCAGCTCCAGCCGCCCAGGCTGCCGGTGTAGCTCGACCGCTGCAGGCCGGCCTCGCGCGAGCAGAGCGTCAGGTCGGCCCGGCCGGCCTCGAACCGTGCGACATAGAGATAGCGCCGGCCGGCTACCTTGCTCAGGCTGCACAGGTCGCTCGCGGTCCAGATCGCCCGCACCGCGCCGATGCCGCCGAGGTGGACCAGGCCGTAGATGCCACTCGCGCTGCGCAGGCAGACGATGCCGGCCGAACCGTGCCCGACGGCGGTGACCGTGCCCAGCAGCGCCAGGGTCAGCGGCGGGCCGCCGTGCGCGCTGGACCAGGCGACATACTCGCCGTTGGCGTCGATCCGCGTCGCCGGCCCGCTCTGCGTCACCGTGCGGTCAGCGCCGACCGGGCTGCCGGCGCGCCGGCCGGCGAGATCGCCGACCAGGCGGCCGCCGCCGAGGTGGTGCCAGAGCAGTCCGCGCGCGAGCGGCAGCGCGGCATCGAGCCGGGGCTCGACCGGTCGCACCAGGCTTGTGCCGCGGGCCATCAGCCGCTCGCGATCACGGCGGTGCGATACCGCACGGTGACGGTGATGCCGACCCCGCTGTCGTTGGTGCAGAGCAGCTTGAACCGGCCGCACTGCGCGGCATCGACCGAGATCGTGCGGCGCCGCTCGACGCCGCCCGAGTGAGGCAGCATGAAGCCCCACGGCTCGTCCGCCTCGGTCTCGTAGTTGGTTCCGTCCAGCTCGCGCAGCAGGTAGACGCGCAGGCCCTCGGTCGGGCTGCCGGCGGCGTAGTCGGCCTCGATGCTGACCTCGGCCGCCGCCTTCTGGTCGAGCTCGACCGCGCCGGAGGTGTGGTCGCCGCCGCTGCTGATCGCCTGACCGTTGACCAGCACCGTCCAGCCTGCATCCCAGTCGTAGTATTGAGCCATCTCAACCTCCTGCCGACAGTCGTCGCACTCGGCTGATGACGGATGTCGTGATTTCGCCCAGGCCGAGCTGGGTCGCCCGCGAGACCCGCGCCGCATCGAGCATCACCGCGGCCACCGGCGCGGGAATGACGCCGGCGGCGGTCAGAGCGGCCAGGCCGACGGCGACCTCGGGCAGGCTGGTGTCGAGCCAGCGGTGGACCCGCGGCGATCGAATCAGCTCGCCGAGCTGCCGCGCCGCGGCGATGGCGGTGGCGGCCTGTTCGGCCGTGACCGAACCGCTTGGCTGCACGCCGCCGCCGTCCCAGACGGGCGCCGGGAGGCTGCCCGCGGCGGCCGCGTCGACCGTCCGCCAGAGCCCGGCGCGGATGAACAGGCTGTCGAGCCAGTCCAGGTCGAGCGGGCCGCGAGTGCCGTCGACAGCGGCGTTGAGCCGCTCGGCCGCGGCCTCGTGAGACAGGCCCTGGTAGGCCGCGCCGGCCAGCTCGGCGGCGAGGATGAGGTCAGGGTTCATGGGTCGCCTCCCGGCGTCGCGAACGGATCTGCGGCCAGTCGGCCGTGTCGACCGACCAGCCCAGGCTGCGGGCGACATCGGCCACCAGCACCACGGCGCGGCCCTCGTCCAGGCGGTACGGCACTTGCGCACCGCCCGGCAGCTCCCATCGCCGCGAGAGCTGCGGCACAAACATCGCGGCGCAGTCGGGATAGCCGCGGAGATAGGCCAGGTCAATGTCGGTCAGGGCCAGCTCCGCCGGATCGATCCCGCGCAGCGTGCCGCCGGCGAGCAGCCCCGTGCCGCCGCCGCTGGTCGCCTCGAAATGCATCGGGTCGGGCACGCGCTGCCACTGCAGTCCGGCGCTCCAGCCCTCGGCCACGAAATACGGCAACAGCCGCCTGAGGTGCGGAAACTCCCCGCGCAGGCCGTGGTTGATGGCCGCGCCGCGGGTGCCGCGCGGCTGCTCGTGGACGTTGAGATCGATCGCCGTCGCCCAGGCGTGCTTCGAGTATCCGCCGCCCGTACGCATTTGTCGACAACTGTAGACACCGCCGAGGTCGGCCCGCCAGAGGTGGCTGGCCAGACCGTCGCGCTCGATCGCGGCGAGGATCCGCTCGAGCTGCGGCGCGACCAGGCGGTGCACGGCGACCCGGCCGAGGATGGGCAGCGTCGCGGCGACCTGGCGCGAGGTGTCGCACGGCGCGCCGAAGATGCGCTGCTGAGCGGTCTGACTGAGCGGCTGGCGGTAGCTCATGCCCCACCCTCCACCGCGCCGGTCTCGAGCCAGCGCTCGAGCCGCTCGACCCGCTGGGCGATGCCGTCGATCTTCTCGTCGAGCCGCAGCAGGCGCGCCAGCAGCTCGCTCAAAGTCGGCTGTGGCCCGCCGTCGTTGACCTCGCGCAGCCGCTCGGCGGCCGGCTTCTCGGACCACCTCGGATCGCCGATGACGAACTTGCGGAACATGACCACGAAGGCCCACAGCACGGCCGCGGTCATGACCGCCTGCGGACTCGACTCGGAGAGGACGGTGACCACCGTCTGCCAGTCCAACACAGAGCACCTCCCGCCGCCGCCGGGAGGCGGCTGATCGAGCGGGAATCAGTGAAGCGCCGACCAGTTTGCCGGATCGCCCGTGGCCGTGCAGACATAGACCTTGTCGTCGTCGGCGTTGTAGACCAGCTCGCGCTGCGTGCCGGCGGTCGCGGCCATGCCGGCGTCATCGACCGAGCGCAGCAGCAGGCGACCGGCGCAGGTAATCTCGTGACTGCTGGTCGCCCCCAGCGTCACGTCACCAGCGACCTCCAGCCCGGCGTCAAGCTCCAACCGCGTCGCGTCTAGCACCACGCGCTCGACCCCGGCGGTGATCAGCCGCACCACGTCGTCATCGGCGCTCGCCTCGACCTCCACGCGGGTGTCGCCGTCGGCATCGGCCAGCGAGCGCACCGCCAGCGGCCCGCCGACCACCCGCGCACCGGCCGCCTCGGCCCAACTGGTGAACGTGCTGTCGACCACCTCGCCGCTACCCAGCAGCAAGCTGTGCGGCGGTGCGACGGTGTCGGCGATGAACCGCACTGCCGCCGCTCCGCCAACGGCCGCCGCGGGCGAGACACCGGCCTGCTGATCGATCACCGCGTAGAGCGCCATCTCGCCGTCGGTTGCGACGAACGTGATCGCCGCGTCGGAGGTGAGGTAGAACCAGTGCACGTAGCCGCTGTCGTCGGCCACGGCGAGCACCAGCGGCGAGCTTCCCGACGAAATGACGACATCTGTCGGCGAATCAGCGAAGCCGAGGTAGATGCCTTCCCCGCCGAGTAGTACCGCCGTCACGGTGCGCAGGGCGGCCAGCAGGCCGGTGGCCTGGTTTCAGTCGCCGGCGGCCAGGATGTCGCCGCTGGCGGCGAGCGAGGTGAGACCGATACGCTGTCCGAGGGCCATGGGTCACTCCACCACGTCGGCGCCGTCGACGGCGCTGAGGCCGATCAGATGCAGCAGCAGCGTTGCGTTGCCGTCGGCGCGGGTGAGTTCGACGACGTGCGCGAACGGCGCCGCGCCGCCGGCCCAGACGGCAGCCAGGTCGTCGCTGGCGCGCTGCTTGAGGTGGTCGATGCGGCGGCCGGCCTCGGGTCCGCGCTCGCTCACCAAGCGGCGCAGGGCGTCGATGGCGCGGCGCCGGTCGAGCGGGTCAGGCGGCTTCACGGGCTGACCTCCGTCCAGTTCAGCAGGTCCTCGGCAAGGTAGCGATGCCACTGCCCGGCGACGTACCAGCCGGCCTCGAAGCCGCCGTCGCGGCGCGCTGTGAGGTACGGCGCGGCGGCCACGCTGGCGGCGGCCACCGTCACCGGCTCGGACCACGGCTGGTCGAACCCGCGCCGCTGGAAGAGGCGAAACAGAGCGTCGCCGGGGTGGTAGCCGAGCAAGCCCTGCAGCCCCGAGCGGGCCGCGCAGAAGCAGGGCGCCACCAGGTGCGCCTCCGCGCCGAGTGATTGCGCCTCATCCTCGGCCCACGCACGGCCCGCGCTGTCGAGGCTGGTCCACGAACGGTACTGCCCGTCGAGCAAGGCACCGACGACGAACCGGCCGTCTGAACGACGCGCGACGAACGGATAATGTCGACATCCGTCATCATTGCCGGTGCGCAACGAGTCGGCCACCACATACTTGGGTTTCGGGCTGCGCGGCAGGCCGGCGACGGCATAGATCTGCTCGAGGCCATCGCGCTGGTGCGGCACCACGGCCAGGCCGATCCGATCGGCCCCGCCGGCGTGCAGACCGCTGAGCGGGAGGTTGTCGCCGACCGGATCGGTCTCGTCGCCGGCCAGCAACGCCGGTCCGTAGTACTGGTCGAGCCAGGTGGGCAGAGCACCGCTGAAGCTCGCCCCAAGATCGTGGCTGAGCAGTGAGAGCAGGTGCACCGCGTGCCCGCCGGCATAATGGAGCCAGGTCGCCGAATAGCGCGCACCGCCGATGGTCGTCTGCTGCCAGCCGGGCAGCGCGAGCACCGGCAGCCACGGCTCGGTCGGCCGGTGGCGCCGGAACAGACCGGCCACCGGCGCGATGGGACTGCTCGAGGTGCCGCTCTGGCTCAGGCGCGCGATCAGTTCGACGCCGCTCGGGTGCCGCGCCGGCGGCGGGCCGGTCGGTGGCCTGATGGCGAAGTACAGGCCATAGTCGGTGCCGCCGCCGGTCTCGGGCCAGGTGCCGATCGCCGCGGCCGAGTCGTTGTCCCAGCCTGACATGGCGAGACCTCCGCAGGCCGCGCCGGCGGTGCGGTAGAAGCGCGCACAGGCACCCAGCCGTCTGCTACTGCTGCCCAGGCTGCCGGGCCAGAAGGCTGGGTAGTCGAAACTGAACCCGCCGGCCGTCGCGGTCAAGCCGACCACGCGCGTGCCGACCTTGACACCGCCGATGAAGTAGTCGAGCGTCGCCGCGGGCGTGGCCGCCGGCCGATCACAATCGAGCCGGACCTCGATATCCAGCGTTCCGCCCGTCACCGCGGCGACGGGCTCGCCCCCGCCGGTTGGACTGCTGTCCACATTCCAGATCAATTCCGCGACATTTGTCGCGGAAATGTAGAAGCCGACCATAGCGTCCTCGAGCTGCAGGCCGAGCCAGTCGCCGACGTGAGCGCGCATGGTCGCCACAAACTGCCAGCCGTTCATGCCAAGCGCTCCGCCAAGTAGCTTGCCGAGCCGACTGGATCGCTGCCGCCGGCGACGGCGGAGACGCCTTCGAGGCGCCACAGGCTGCTGCCGGCGATGTCCGAGATGGTCACCAACTGACCCGGCGAGAGGCCAAGCAGCACGCTCCGCCACTCGGCGTAGACGGGGGCGAACCGGTGGCGCGCAAAGAGATGATGACAGACGTAGGCAACTGCGGCGCTGCTGCGCAGGCCTTGGTCGATGACCTCCAGCGGCCACGGCTCGCCGACGTAGTTGACGGCTTCCGGGTCGCGCAGGCTGGCCCAGTCGACCGCGCGCGCGACGATCGGCCGGCCGTCGAATCCGGCACCGACCACGGTAACCACGTTGGCCAGGCGGCTCTCGTCGAGCCGCTCACGATAGCTGCCGGCGAGGATCACTCGTCCGCTGCCGCCGGCATCGGTATCGCACGTGTAGAAGGTGGCCGCGCTCTCGCCGCCGGCGATCGGTTCGAGCACGAACTTGCCGTCGGAGAGCCGGAAGTAGCAGGTCAGGACGGCGCCGAAGAAGCGCTCGCGCAGCTCCTCGAGAATGCGGTCGATGGTCACGCCGGGGCGATAAACCAGCGCCGGCGCCGCGCCGTCGGGCGGCGGCGGGAAACGGTAGTCCCAGGCGGGCAAGTCGCTATCCGCCTCACCGAGCCCGGTGGCGGCCAGGAGCTCGGCCATGACCTCGGTCAGCAGGCGGCCGTCGAATGCTTCGCCGCCGGGCCAGCGGGCCTTGCGAAAGCGCTTCCACAGCCCCTGCGCGCGGAGCGTGAGCAGGCCCAGCGGCGTGCTGCCGTGATGCGCGGCGTGCCACTCGGCGGCGTCGGTCAGGCCGCGGAACAGCGTCTCGGCGCCGACCTGGTAGCGCACGCTCATGTTCGGCTGGACATAGCCGGCCAGGCTGCCCGATGGGTCGAGTAGCCGAGCGGTGAAGCGCTCGCGGGTGAGGTCCCCGTCACGCACAGACGACACCTCGCGGTCGGCCACCTGGTCGAGCGCCAGGACCTCGGTCCCCGTGTTGCCGTCGCCGCGCGTGGTGCGTGGAACGCGCAACGACAAGCCGCATAGGAAGTAGCTCTGCTCGGCACCTGTCGTCCAGGTGACCGACCAGCGCGCCGCGTGGCGCGGCGTGCCGAACGGCCCGCCGGCGGTCGGCCAGAGCGCGCCGAACTCGTCGCGGACGCTGACTGCCGGTTCGCTGCCGACGCCGCTGGACAGACCGGCCAAGGTCACCGTCACCGGCTGCGTCGAGCCGCCCAGCCCGAGGGCCGTCGGCGCGGGCTGCTCAACGCGGCTGATGCCCGGCAGAAACCGCTGCCGCGCCACGGCGATGGTGATTCGCCCGCTGCCGGCGATGCGCCACGGCCCCGGCCGCAGCGCATGTGGGTAGGGCGAAGTGACGGGGCTCAGCGGGTCGTGCTGCGCGCCGGGATCGAACAGGGCCAGCCCAGCCGGCTCTGCCGCGTTGCGGATGACGAGTTTCGGACCGACCTCATAGATCCAGAGGCTGTGAACCGACCCGCCGGCGCCGGTGAAACGACCGGCGGTACGCCAGCGAAACTCGCCGCGCGGCGTGTAGTCGGTTCCCTCGGCAGCAAGTGTCGACTCGCTCAACGCCGCCGAGCCACCGGCGAGCAGGCTCAGCCGCCACACTCCGCCGAACTCGATGGTCAGCTCGTCGCCGGTGCCGCCGTCGCCCGATTCATAGGTAATGAACGAAACGATGCGCGGCTCGCCCCACGCCGCGGCGCCCTGTTCGCGCAGGCTCCACGTGGCGGTTGTCGTATGGTGCAGCGCCATACTGTATCCGTCGGTCCTGACGAACGGATAGACCTCGAGCCAGTCGTCCGGCACGTCGGGCAACCAGCCGTCAAGCCCGCAGTCGGCCAGCTCGGCCGACGGCACGCCCATGAACTGCCCGCCGACCGGTTCGAAGACCGCGCCGCTGGCGGCGATCTCACCGCGCCGCAGGGCGGCCAGCGTGTCTTCGGCGGCGAGCGGGCCGAAGTCCCAGACGAGACCACCGCCCGGCTCGTCGAGCACTGTGCGCTCTTCCTGTAGCCAGAGTTGAGCTGCCATGCGAGCTCCTAGATCGCGTCGCTGAGTCGCTCGAGCAGCGACGAGGCGCCATCGTTAGGATCCGTCGACTCTGAATCGTGACGGATGTCATCAAATGGTTCGGACCTCGTTCGCAGCTTGCGGCTCCGAGTCGTGACATCTGCGGTGAAACGGCCGAGTCGCCGGTCGGAGGCAGCTGCGAGATCGAACGCGTTCGGCCGGTCGTCGCGCTCGGCATCCTCCATCGGAGCCGTCACCGAGCCATTCCGAGCCGCGAAACGCGGCGCTCGACCAGCGACCGCCGAGCGCAGTTGGAGGGCCGGCCACGGCGTCGTCGAGGGCTGGTGCCCGGCGAGCAAGGGCGCTGGCTCCGATAGCTCCGTGGCGGCACGCTGCGGCAGCACGAGACGGACGGGCCGGCGGCGAATCAGGCTCCGCGGCCGCGGTCGCTCAATCATCCGGGTCTCCCAGGCAGTCGGCGGCATGAAGGCGCAGCACCTCGGCCGGCAGGACGTGCAACTCGCTCGGGAAGCGGCCCGTGCGGTGGAGCAGCCAGAGGCCGAGCCGGGTCAGCGGGTCGCTGAAACCGCACCGCCGGAGGCGGTCCTCCCATCTCGCTGAGCCGGTCCGCCAGCTCGACGATGGCGCGCGCGGCGCCGCATGGGACGCGGCGCGCGGTGGGCTCGTCGACCAACGGCGGCGCGCCCGGTTCGGGCCCGCAGGCGAGCGACGCGGCGACGATGGCTGGGAAGGCGAGCAGATCGAGTCGCACCTCGCCGCCGGGCAGCCAGACCGTTGCCGCCTCCTCCGAGGCGGCCAGCGCGGCGAAGTCATAGGCCCGCACGCAGAGCGCCTGGTCGGGCGCCTGGGGCAGCAGACCGGCCACCCAGCAGGCCGCCGGCCGCTGATAAACCGCGAGCAAGCCCCCGGCTGGCAGGGCCCGTTCGAGCTCTCGATAGCCATTGGCCTGATCGATCGCGAACAGCAGCCGGTCGACCACCCCCGCCGGCAGCGCCCGCGCCGCGGCGTCATCGAACATCGCTTCGCCGGCCTCATCGCGCACACAGCGCACGATCCGCGCCCGCGCGGCGGCGGCCGAATCCACGGTCACCACCCCGTCGGTCCAGCGCATCGAGCGCGGTGAGAGCAAATCGTGACAGATGTCATCAAGTGTGCAGGCAGCCAGATGACACCTGACGTTCGGCGTGCGGCCGAAGGCCTCGTCGAGGGTGGCCGACGGCGGTGGCAGGCTGAGGATCTCGTTCAGCCGCGCGGTTTGGGTGATTCGATTCACGGGTGTCTCGCTCAGGCGAAGGCCAGGCCGGTGAGGTCGGGCACGGTGGGCAAGCCCTGGACGACGAAGCGCGCATCGATCAGGGTCATCTGGTCGTGCGCCTCACGGCGGGTCACGTCGGCGAACAGCGCGTCGCCGCTGAACACCGTGGTGCCGGCGGAGTCGGTGATCACCAATGTGTCGTAGCCGCCGAGCAGCGCGAGCGTGGCCTCGTCGGTGATCAGGTAGCTGGCGATGACCTCGCCGGATTCGAGGCCGATCTCCTTGTCGACCGGCCCGGCGTCGCCGCTGCCGCGGCCGTCGGCGGTGCGGATGCTCAGCCGCAACTGGGTCGAGCGCGCCGTGCCCAGCGGCGTGGCGCCGAACGCCACCTGGTGGTTCTCACCCGATTTGCGGGTGGTCTTGGTCGCCATGGTTGCTCCTCTCGCTCAGAACTCGCCCTCGTCATAGAGCCACTCGAACCGGAACCGGACGGGCACCAACCGCAACGGCACGGGTCCGTCGCGCCAGGGCACGCCCTCGACCGCCGCGCCGGCGAAGGTGAGGCGCTGGAACTCGCCGGCCAATCCCGTCTCGACCGCCTCGCGCAGCGCATCGATGAGGCCCTCGATCTGCGCCAGCAGGCCCGCCTCGTCGGCGCGACCGACGGCGAACCAGAGCGTGGCCACGCCGCGCATCGCGCGCAGCCCGCCGGCGCCGACGTCGCCGGCGTCGACCTCACCGAGCTCGACGGCCAGCGCCGGCAGGGCCGCCGCCGAGGCCAACTGCAGCCGATGCCGGAGGATCGGCCGCCCCTCGCCGAGCGTCGGCAACGAGTGCGCCGCCAGCCGCTCGTCGAGATGATGACGGATGTCATCATTGCAGAAGAGGTCTTTGATCGCCGCGATGCTGCCGGGCATGTCAGGCTCCCAGTCGGCGATAGGGCGCGAGCAGGCCACGCACATCGGCCGGCGGATCGAGCTCGGCCTCGGCGGCCGCCGGGTGCTCGAACCAGTGCGTACAGAGGCGCAGGCAGGCCTGCTCGAGGGTCGCCAGCGCGCGGCGGTGGCGCGCGTCGTTCTGGGCCAGCGTCGAGTCGTAGCCGAGTCGCGCTGTGACGGCGACGTTCTGCACCCCGCGGGTGAAGGTGTGGCCGACCAGCTCGATCCAGGCCTCGGGCGCGCGGACGACGTAACCGGCATCGAGCAGCTCGACCCGCTCGGGCACGGCGACGCCGTCGATGCTGAGGCCGACGAACTCGGTGACCGGCCACTCCGGCAGCACCAGACGGCGGCTGTCATCTCCGTCGTGGTAACGCGTCTCTGCGATCGACGGGGCGACCAGTTGCCGGTCGCACCAGGCGGCGACGGCGGCCGAGGCGCGGTCGATCAGCGCCTCCAGGTTGGCATCGGAGAGGCGCCCATCGGTCTGGCTGACGGCGTTGCGAGTCAGCCACTCGCGCAGGGTCACGACATTGGTCAACGAATGGTCTGGCAGGGCCATGCGCGGCTCCTGGTGGTGCCGGGGGCCGGGTCCCCGGCGGCAAATCACGACTCGGGCTGCGAGGTGTCGAGCCAGAGCACAACCAGCACGTCGCCGGTGGTGTCGGTGCCGGCGAGCTGGATCACGTCGGGCTCGGTGATGCTCGCCTCGCCGCTGAGGTCGGCGACGAACAGCCCTTCGGCGTCCTGGTGGAGCACGGCGAGCAGCACATCGCCGGGGTTGATCCCGGGCACGTCGAGGTCGGCCTCGGCGGCGGCGCCGGCGGTGACGGTGGCGCGGAACATCGCCGTGTTGAAGCCGTTGTAGGTCGGCATGGGGTCCTCCTCGTTAGCTGACGTCGATGTTCCAGCCGACGCTGACCGCCCGCTGGGTGGCCGCGTCGAACCAGGGCTTGAAGTCGACCCGCTGGTAGCCGATGACCTTGAACTGCAGCGCCTCGGGGTCCCAGACGGTCTCGATGGTCGCCCCGACCTGGGTGGCCAGGCCATAGGCGCGGCGGTTGGCGATGACCATCACCGCATCGCCGCCGGTGCCGTCGTCGATCGGCGCGCCGTCGCAGGTCTCGGGCGCATAGGCGCTGACGATTACCGGCACGCCGTAGATCGCGCCGACCTCGCCGGTGACGTTGATCGCCCGCGGGCCAACCTTGTCGATGGTCTGGAAGTCGCCCCAGTTGGTGCTGTCGCCGATGACCTTGTAGTAGCTGTTCGGCGAGAGGATGCAGACCAGCTCGCTCGGGTCGATGCCGTAGGCGCCCATCTTGCGGCGCGCGGCGGCCCAGCCGGCCTGACCGAAGGTGGCCAGGTCGGTCTCGGTCGGCACGACCGGCACCGCGGCGAGCTTGCGCAGGCCGCGGAAGATGCGCCGCACGTCGTTGCCGGCGGTGACCACGGCGTCTTGGTGCGGGTCGCTGTCGTCGCCGTTGAGGATGGCCGTCTCAAGGCCGTCGGTCAGCGCCTTGGCGATCTGTCCGCGGACGTAGTCCTCGGCGGCGATCACGCTGTCCTCGTCGAACTCGCGACTGAACGGCACGCGGACGGCGATGGTCCGGGCCGAGAAGGTGACCTGCTCGGTCGAGGGACTGCGCGTGGGCACCTTCTCGCCGGTGTCGCCGAGGTTCTCGGCAATCAAGAAGGGCAGGCCGATGTTGCCCTCGACCGGCCAGCGCAGCGGCGAGCGGGGCAGGTTGACGCTCTCGAACAGCGACGGCAGGCGGCGCTGGAGGCGGACCTCCTCGACCAGCGAGAGGCTGAAGCCCTCGGGCACCAGCTCTTCGTTGTCGACGGTGTTGAGCGCCTTGCGCAGCTCGCCGGCGAGGACCTGGAAGTCGCGGAACGACTTCAGGCTGCGCGGGTCGCGGCGGAGCAGGGCGCTGCACAGGTAGATGCGGTCGTTGAGCCGCTGCAGCTCGCGCTCGCGTTCGTCGCGCGGCGCGCGGCCGAGCAGGTCCTTGAGGCGGAGCGCCGGGCCGTCGTCGCTGGTGTCGGCGGCGTCGAGGGCGGCCAGGCGGCGGGCGCTCGGCGCCGGCCGCGTGGCGGCCTCGCGGATGGCCTGCTTCAGCCGCTCAGGGTCGTGGTCGCCGCGAATCTGGTCGCGGATCTCGCGCAGTTCGCGGAGGACATCGTCCATGCTCATCTCCCAGATCGGGTCACGGGTTGACGTACAGACCGCCGCCGTTGGCGGCGCGCCGGATTTCCTCCAGCGCGTCCGCCACCGCGGCGCGGCGCTGGCCGGCGAGGTGGTTCAGTTCCTCGCGCAGGTCGGCCAGCGCCGTGTCGAGAGCGCTCGCGGGGTCGGATGGGGCTCCGAGCCCCTTGGCGTCGAGTACCTCGGCGAGGCAGCCGGCGGCCTCCTCAAGCGGATCGAGCTCCGGGAGCGGCTCACCGCCGCGACGCCGCTTGCGAGCGATGTTGCGGAGCGCCAGCGCCCGGCCGCGTACCTGCTGGGCCAAGACGCCGATCTCGCGCTCCTCAAACCAGGCCGGTTCGGACTCGTGGAAACAGACGGTCTCGAACGACAGCTCGCCACGCCAGTCGGGGAACCTCCGTCCGTGCTGAGAGTACAGCCCGCGGAGCAGCCGCTCGGTTTGATGACGGTTGTCGTCATTCAGCTCAAGCCCGCCGCGCGCGCCGCAGAAGCGGGCGCAGGCGGCGGCGATTTCGGGCCAGGTGGGCTGGTCGCCCAGGCCGAGCAGGGCGAGCAGAGCGGTCTCGTCGGCGGGGTAGTAGGTCTTGAGCAGCCAGTCGGCGGCGCGGTTGCCGTCGGCGGCGGCGGTGACCAGCGCGTCGGGGTTGGCCGGCACGGCCACGGCGCTCTGCTCGATCAGCTCCCAGCGCAGGATGGTTGCGCCGCGCTGGCCGCCGCGGCGCGGCTTGCGGTCGAGCTCGAGCGGACGGAAGCCGACGCTGAAGGCGCTGAGGAAGCCGTCGCGGTAGAGCGCGGCAATCTCCTGCGCGAACGGCGTGTCGGCGAACTCGTTGACCGCCCAGACGCCGACGCCGGGTTGGGCGGTGACCTCGAGCGCGCGGCCGATCGGCGGCAGCTCGGCGTGGTGCGCCCAGAGCAGCACCGGGTTGCGACGGTAGTTGTCGAGCTCGGCGCCGGCGGCGAGCAGCAGCTCGCTCTCGCGATCGACCGTCTCGGCCGAAATCAAAGCGCGCACGGTGCGGCCGTCGGTTTCGGCCACCGCCGCGGGCGTGACACGGGTCTTCATGCCGGCACCTCCGCGGAGTCCCAGTCGTGGCCGAAGACGCGCCGGCCGGCCCACTCGCCGGGCAGGCCGGCGGAGCAGAGCGCCTGGTAGGTCGCGGCCCGGTCGCGGTCGCCGGCACGGAGGCACTCGATCCCGCTGACATCGGGCACTACGGCCACCGTCTCGCCATACTGCGGGGCCAGATGTTCGCTCAGCGCCGCGGCCACCTGGCGCACCCGGGGCAGGATGGCCAGCTCCCACAGCGCGCGGTAGGCGGTCTCGAAGTTGCGCAGCGTGGCGTGCTCGAGCTGCGCGAGGAACATCGGCGGGATGCGGTAGGCCTTGGCCACGTCGTAGGTCGTCAAACGGTCGAGCTGGATGAACTCGGCGTCGCGCGGGCTGAGGCTCAGTGGCTCGATGCGGGTGGTGTTCTCGAGCATCAAGATGCCGTGGCGCCGGCCGTCGCGGCTGTGCATCGCCCGCAGCGCCTCGCGGGTGCGCTGCCGCTGCTCATCGTTGGCGAACTCGAAGTTGATCGCGACATCCGTCATCAGACCGTTGCGGAACAGGTCGCAGTTGGCCTGCTTGGCGTGCAGCTCGGTGGTCAGCGCCAGGCGCAGCGCGCTCAGCGGCGACAGCCCGCGCAGCGGCTTGCCGGGGTGGAACAGGAGCAGCGGCACCACATCGCGTCGGTCGATGCCGAAGGCCTCGCCCGCGCCGGGCGGCCGGAAGCGATAGCCGGCGAGGTACTCGTCGTCGCCGACCAGCGGCTCGATCACCCGTCCGCTGAAGGCCCACAGCTCGTTCGGCAGCTCGGCGTCGAGCGGGTTGTTGCGCTCGATCAGCAGGTAGCACTCGCCGGTGAGCCAGAGGAACGAGAAGGCGCGGGTCCAGAACTCGGCAGCGCCCTGGTGCGGGTTGACCCGGTCGAGCAGGAGCTGCAGCTCGTGGTCGGGTGCCGGCTCGCCGTCGACGGTGACCCGGAAGGGCACCTGCGCGGCGTTGTCGGCGAGCAGGCTGACCGCGGCGTAGACGTCGTCGCAGCGGGCGTAGCAGCTCTCGTAGTCGAGCCCGCGCGGGTCGGGCGCGGCGGCGCGGCCGGGCCCGGCGGCGTTGAGGGCGACCTGCTCGGCCGCCTGCCGGCCGGTGCCTCGCCGGCGCAGGCGGCGCAGCCAGCGGTTGGGCGCCAGGTTCATTGCGGTCTCCCGTTCACAGCCACGCCGCGGCGGCGTCGGCCGGGCTCTTGGCGCGGGCTTCCCAGGCCAGGGCGAGGGCCATGACCAGGTCGTCGTGGTGGCCGGCCGGCGCGCCGTAGCGCAGCGTGCCGGTGGCGGTGCGCTCCAGGCTGTAGGCCTCGAGCTCGGCGCGGAGCACCGGATCGTCGGCGATGCGGATCGCGCGGTGGTCGAACGCCGCGGCCAGTTGCTCGATGATCCGCTGCTTGCTGCGCGCGGTGGTGACGAACCCGAGCGCCGGCAGGCCGTCGCGCTGCAGGGTCTCCAAGAGCGGCTCGCCGATGCTGTTCTGCTCGGCCAGGATGACCTGCGGCCGCCACCGCGCGGCGCAGGCTTTCAGCCGCTGCGTCTGCACCGCGTAGTCGATCTGCTGGAAGCGTTCGAGCTCGACCACGCGGCCGGCGCTCGCGTCGAGCACGCAGAAGACGGTGAAGTCCTCGTGCTTGGCCCAGTCGACGCCGACCACGAAGTGGCCGTCGTAGGGCGCCTCCGGCAGCGGCTCGATCGCCTCGGCGACGCGCCGGAAGACGCTCCCGCCGTCGTGCAGGAAGGCCGCCTCGTACTCCTGGCGGAAGATGTGCTCGGGCAGCTCGCGACGGACCGCCTCGATCTCGGCCGGAGCGATGTGCCCGGCCGAGGCGGTGGGGTAGCGGAAGCTGGCGATCTCGTCGAGGTCGCCGCGCTGGCCGCGGAGCCAGATCGCGTGGAACCAGTCGCGGCCGCGCGGGGTGCTGATGATCAGCGCCGCGCCGCGCTGGTCGGTCAGCGTAGGGCGCAGCGCCTCGGCCCAGACGGCTCCACCATCGGGGATGAAGGCCGCCTCGTCGACGACCAAGAAGTGCAGGCCGGCGCCGCGGAGATGGTCGGGATTGGCCGCCGAACGGAAGTCGATCTCGGCGCCGTTCGGGCAGACGATGCGGCGGTCGGTCTCGCTCACCTCGCCGGCGAAACCGTGGGGCAGCGCGCGCTTCAGGTTGCGCCAGTGCAAATCGACCATGCGAAACGTCGGCGCGACGTACCAGATGCGCGCACCGGGCTGCTCGGCCGCCGCGGCGACGGCGTGCAGGGCGAGGGTGCTCTTGCCCCAGCGCCGGCCGCAGGCCAGGACGCGGAAACGGGCCGGGCAGTCGAGCACGGTGGCCTGACCCTCATGCGGCTCGAGCAGGTTCCACTCGAGCGGCGGCCGGCCGGCGGCGCGGAGGCTGGGCTTGGTCGGTTGTTCAGCCACCGGCCACATCCCTGTCCAGCCGGAGCGCCGCCGCGTAGAGGTGATCCGCAACCGTGAGCAGATCGCGGAGCGAAGGTGGATCGGTCGCCGCTTCAAGCTGCTGTCTCAACTGGTCGACCGCCAGGTTGGCCGCCTCGAAGCACTGCCGGGCCGCCTGCGACCGGGCGGTCAGCCAGTCGGGCCGCTCGAGCCCGTCGAGCCAGGCGTCGGCGCGGGCCGGATCGACCCGCGCCAGGCGCGCCGCCAGGTCGGCCTCGCCGGTCATGCCGAGGGCGATGAAGAAGCGGGCCAAGTCGGCCTCAGGCGGCGACTCGACCGCGCCGGCCCGGCTCCGGCCCGGCTCTGTCTGATGCTGCCCGAGACTCGACACGACCCGCTTCTCCGACCCACAACATGCCGGAGATCAAACGAATGTTCGCATTTCTGCGCAAGATCAGCGCAACATCTGGGGCGGAATGCGCCGTGGCGCGGTTAGGTCAGACCGACGTTCGCGGCGCTCAGTCGCTCCTGCGCCGGCACGGGCAGTTCGTGGGCGGTCAGCCATTCGAGCATGGCCGCGTGCAGGCGGCGCGCCTGGTCGGGGTGTTGGTCGATCACGTTCGTGGTCTCGCCCGGGTCGACGGCGACGTGATAGAGCTGTGGCGGCTCGGGTGCCGGCGGTTCGGCCAGCAGAAGTGTCCAGTCGCCGTCGGTGACGGTCGGCTTGCGGGTGTGGAAGACGCCCGGCGCGTGGCTCGTGCCACAGCAACTGGCGGTGATCGCGACCGGCCGCGGCGGGGCATCGCTCTCGCCGCGGAGCAAAGGCGCCAGGCTGGCCCCCTCGACCGACGCGGGCGTCTCGAGCCCGCACAGGTCGCACACCGTCGGCAGCAGGTCGGGCGCCTGGATCGGCTGGCTCAGCCGCGTGCCGGCGGGCCGGGGGCCCAGCTCGGTCGGCAGATGCATGGTCCAGACGATGTTGGCAATCTCGCGGTGGAATGGGAAGCAGTCGTTCTGGCCCGGGGCGATCAGCGATTTGCCGGTCCGCCCGCGCTCGCCGAGGTAGATGCCGTGGTCGCTCATCAGCACGACGATGCTGTTCTCGAGCAGCCCGCTATCGGCCACGGTGCGAATGACCTTGCCCAGATGCTTGCTGGTCAGCGTGCACATCGCCGCGTAGCGAGCCTGAAGGTTGCGCAGCTCCTCGGGCGCGTAGACGCTCGCCGAGTGGTAGTTCGGGTGGGCCATCGGCTCGCCCGTGTAGCCGGGGTGGTAGTGGTCGAGCAGGTACCGCGGCGGGAACCAGGGTTCGTGGACGTCGAAGCAGTCGAGCCAGAGCAGGAACGGCCCGGCGCGGTAGTTGTCCTCGAGCCACCGGCAGGCGACCGAGGTGAGCTGCGCGATGTGGCTCTCTTCTTCATACCGCTGGCGGAAGTTGGTGTGCGCGTGGCGGTCGCAGAGCGTCGGTCGGTCGTCCGGCAGGTTGGTCTCAACGCGCGTCTTGCGCCGCTCGTCGATGACCGGCGCGACGGGCTCGTTGAGCCGGCACAGCGGCTCGTCGGACTCGTGCCCGCGGAGGAAGTGGCGATGCCCGAACGGCCGCCAGAAGAGGCTGTTGAGCAGGTGGGTGGTGTCGGCGATGAGCTGGGTGGTGTAACCGGCGCGGCCGAGCAGGTGGGGCAGCGTCACCGCCGCCGGGTCGAGGTCTCGCCAGCCGTGTCGGGTATGCCCGAAGCGACCGGTGAACCAGTCGGTGCGCATGGGAATGGTGGGAAAGCTGGACACGCGCGCGCCGGTGAAGGTGACGCTCTGGTGCAGGAAGGCATCGAGTTCGGGCGTGCGGCAGGCCGGGTGGCCGTTGGCCGAGAGGTGGTCGGGCCGGAAGGTGTCGGTGACCAGGACAATGACGTTCGGCCGCGGCATGGCGTGGCTCCGTGGGTGGAGTTGGCCCGCGAGGAGGATGGTCCTGCGGCCTCAGCCCACGGCCGTTCGGCTCTGTGCCGCAACCGGTTCGACAATGACCACGTACGGGTAGAGCGCCAAGGGGCCGTGCCACTCGCCAGGCGGGTCGGTGGCCGGGCGAGCATAGGCACGGAGTTCGTGCTCGCCCTCGATGTACAGCGGCAGGCCGGCGAGCTGGACGAGCCACTTGCAGGAGTGGGCCGCAGTCTCGATCATTGCCCTACCCAGCACATCGCATCGCGTGCCGCCGGCCCAGATTTCGAGTTTGCCCTCCCACGGCTGCCCGCGGTCTTCGATCGGAACATACCAGCTCGCCACGATGCCCGGCCGTCCCGGATATGAGGCGCCGGCATCGCGGATCCAGTCTTGCGACCTAGGCACATCAGGCCGGTCAAGGCGGAACGTGTCCATCACGCCGGTGACATCGAAGTTCCCGTTGTCATCGGGTCGGACCCGCTCGGCGATCAGCAGTGCGCTCAGGGCAACCACGGCCGTATCCTCATCGGACGGCGAGTACCATCGGTGGCAGCACCGAAGCAGTCCGCGAGACCGTGACGCCACGGTTGGTCGCGGCACGAGCCGGCAAGGGCACCGCTTCGAGGATGCGCACGCCGACGGCATTCGCTTGCACCGCGGCGCGGCGCGCGGTCTGCAGCCGGCCGCTGTGGCGCAGCGTCAGGAGCAGGTCGAGGCAGCGGGCGACCTGCCCGACCTCGAGGCCGCCGACGATCAGCAGCGCGGCGAGCGTCCCAAGACCATAGGCGAGTGGATTCGGCAACCAGCGTTCGGCGACGGCCACCGCTAGCGCCATCGTCGCGCCAAGCAGCACCGCCGCTGCGGCGCGTCGCTGCACGTGGCGTGCCTGCCCTGTCACCACCATCGACTTACTCCGCAGACTCGCGCGAACCGATCATGCCAAGCAGTTCCCGTACCGCTATACCTCCCACGCGCAAGCACATGCCCACTCCGCCAATGACCAGCGCTGGTGCGGCCACCTCCGCGCCTGGCCAGCCGAGCTTCGCCCAGGCTGCTCCAAGGGCAATCAGGGCAAGGCCGAGTGCTCCGTTCCAGTGATGTCGGAAGCGCTCACTGGGGCCATCGAGTTCCTTGAGCAGCGTGTGTGCGAACGAAGCGGTAGCGAGGTCGCCCTCGCGTGCCGCAAGGGCACGACAACGCCGCAGCTCGGCGCGGTAGGTTTCTTCGCTGGCGTCCTCGTCGGTAGCGTCGACCACCTGCTCGCGGAACTGCGGCTCCGTGTCCACCATCCGGGAATCGAGGTCGTGGTCTGCCTTGGGCCAGGGCTCTGGGCCGGACCTTCGGCGAGCCGAAGCCGTTTCCTTTCGCCACCTGCGGCGCCCCAGTCAAGCCCTACCCCGTCACCCCCGTCAGAAACCCACTACTATCCCCAAAACTATCAACCTGCACCCCCATCACATCCAACATCGCCAAAAACAAGTTGCACATCGGGGTGTTCTTCGGGTAGACCAGGTGACGACCGGTGGACAGCGTGCCGCCCGCCGAACCGGCCAGCAGCACCGGCAGGTCGTCGTGATTGTGCCGGTTGCCGTCGCCTATCGCGCTGCAGTAGCAGATCAGGCTGTTGTCCAGCAACGTGCTGCCGTCCGGCTCGCGGACCGAGTCGAGCTTGGTCAGCAGGTGGCCCAGCAGGGTGATGTGGAAGCGGTTGATGTCGCGGATCTGCTCCTGCTTCGCCGGGTCGCCCTGGTGGTGCGAGATGTTGTGGTGACCCTCGGCCACGCCGATCTCGTTGTAGGCCCGGTTGCTGCCCTCGTTGGCGAACATGAACGTGGCGACGCGGGTCTCGTCGGCCTGAAACGACAGGGCCAGCATGTCGGCCATCAGCTTGACGTGCTCGCTGAACTCGTTCGGCCGGCCGGCGGGCCGCTCGGCGCCGGGAATCTCCGCCGCGCCGCCGAGTTCGACCGCCAGCAGCCGCCGCTCGATCTCGCGCACCGAGGTGAAGTACTCGTCGAGCTTCGCCCGATCGTCGCCGCTGAGCCGGCCCTGGAGCTGATTGGCGTCCTCCAGCACGAAGTCGAGCACGCTGCGCCGGTCATGGTCGCGCTGCTGCTGAGCCGCGGTGCGCTCGCCGGTGGTGCCGGCGCCGAACAGCCGCTCGAAGACCAGCCGCGGGTTGGTCTCCTTCATCACCGGCTGCGTCGGCGAGCTCCACGAGATGTTCGACGAATAGGCGCAGGAGTAACCCGAGTCGCAGTTGCCCGCCTGCGCGCTGCGGTCGATGCCGAGTTCGAGACTGCGGAACCGCGTCGCCTCGCCGAGCTGCTGCGCCGCGAGCTGATCGACACTGACGCCCACGCGGATGTCCGCCCCGTCGGTTTTGAAGGGCTGGCTGCCGGTCAGCACCGCCGCCGCGGCGCGGGCATGGTCGCCCGGCCCGTCGCCGTTGGCCCGCGCCTTGTCGTGGGTCAGGCCGCTCAGCACGGTCAGCTTGTCGCGCAGCGGTGTCAGCGGCTCCAGGATGTAGGGCAGCTCGAAACCGGCCCCCTCGACCGCTGGGGTCCAATCCTGCATGTGTACGCCGTTGGGCACATACAAGAAGGCCATCCGCTGCGGCGGCTTGGCCGCCGCGGCCGCCCGTGCGCCGCGGGGCAGCAGGCTGCCCAGCGCCGGCAGGGCCAGCGCCGTGCCGAGCCCGCGCAGGAACGTCCGCCGGTGGGTGGTCGTGTCACTCATCAGACGTCTCACTCCGGTCGCCGCGCGCCGAACGGGTCCGAGCGAACAACCGCCTCGACGAGGGCGCTGAACCGATAGCCCTTCGCCGCGGCCTGCTCGATCACCCCGTCGATCGCGCACTTGTCATAGTATTCTAGGCCCCGGCCCAGGGCGTAGGTAAGCAGCTTCTCGGCCAGGCAGCGGACGAACTGCTCGTCCTGCCGGGCGAGGATGAACCGCAACTCGGCGCCGTCGGCGAACTTCCGCCCGCCCGGCAGCTCGCCCGACGGATCGATGGCAAACGGCCCATCGCTCTCGCGCCACGCCCCCACCGCGTCGTAGTTCTCGAACCCAAACCCGATCGCGTCCATCTCGAGGTGGCAGACCGCGCAGTTCGGGTCCTCTCGGTGCTGCTCCATCTGCTCGCGCAGCGTTGCGCCGGTCACCGCCGCCGGCTCATCGCTCAAGTTCGGCACTCCCGGCGGTGGGTCGGGCGGCGGCGCGCCGAGGATGTTCTCGAGCACATACTTGCCACGTTTGACGGGCGACGTCCGCGTCGGGTTCGAGGTCACCGTCAGAATGCTGCCGTGGGTCAAGAGCCCACCCCGCTGCTTCGCCGCCGCGCCGGTCAGGCGGACCTTGCGGAAGTGCGCACCCTTCACCCCGGCGATGCCGTAGTGCGCCGCCAGCCGCTCATTCAGCCAGGTGTAGTCGGCGGTGAGGAACTCGGTCACCGGCCGGTCCTCGCTCACGATGCCGTGGAACAGCAGCTTGGTCTCGGTCGCCAGGTCGTGCCGCAGCGCCTCGTCGAACGACGGGAACCGCGCCGCGTCGGGGACAATCTCCTCCAGCCGACGTAGTTGCAGCCACTGCGTCGCGAAACTCTCGGTCAGCGCCACCGCCTTGTCGTCGCGGAGCATCCGCCGCGCCTGTGCCGCGAGCTGGTCGGGGCTGCGCAGCCGACCGGCGGCCGCCGCCGCGAACAGCGCCTCATCGGGCAGGCTGCCCCACAGGAAGTAGCTCAAGCGGCTGGCCAGCTCCCAGTCGCCGAGCCGGTTGCCCTCGCTCGGATCGAGTTCGACCCGGAACAGGAAATGCGGCGAGGCGAGCATCGCCTGCACCGCCAACTGAATCCCGCGCTCGAACGTCTCGCCCCGCTCGCGCACCGAGCAGGCCAGGCCGACCAACCGCTCCAGCTCGGCCTCGCTCAGCGGCCGCCGCCAACAACGCCGGCCAAATGGCTCGATCACAGCCGCCGCGGCAGCGCGCCACGACTCCTCGGTCGGCTGGCTCGGCGTGGCGATGATCAGCCGCGTGTGCGTCGCCGGCAGCCGCCGCGGCCCCAGCCGCTGCGGGCCCTGCAGCGCCAGCCAGTCGACCGCGAAGTTGCGGTCACGCTGGCTCTCTTCGGGATCGTCCGGCTGGTAGTAATCGTTGATGAACGCCACCGCGACGGTGTGCCGCCCGGCGGCCAGCTCGAGCTCGACCGCGAACTCGCCCGGCCGGCGCGCCGTCTGCGGCACATCGACCACCGCCACCTCGGCGCCGTCGACCCGGAACGCCATGCGGCACGGGTCGGGCCCGGCCTGCTGGCCATAGGCCCGCGCCCGGAAGGTGTAGCGCCCGGCCTCGGGCAGGTCGACCGTCGTGCCCACCTCGCCGTTGGTGAAAAAGCTGACCACGCCGCCCTGCACATTGCCGCCCTCGACCTCGCCGCCAATCTCCTCGGCCTCGAAGTGGTACCGCTCGCCGTGCGGGTCGCGCGCGTCGATCGCCTGCTCGGTGATGGCCTCGGCGGCGTTGAGGTACTTCTCCATCAACATCACCGGGAGACTTAGCACGTCGCCGATGTTGTCGAAACCGTAGCCCACATCGTCGTAGGGAAACTCCTCGGCCGGCAGCGAGCGGACACCGAGCAGGTCGCGGATGGTGTTGTTGTACTCGTAGCGGTTGAGCCGCCGCATGGTCACCCGGCCCGGGTCGGGCAGCTCGCAGTCGACGTTGTAGAGCGCGTTGTGCAACCAGTCGAGCATCCGCTCGCGGTCGTCGTCGGCCAGCGGCCGCGCGCCGACCGGCGGCATCTGACCCTTCTCGACCCGCTCATAGATGCGCTCGAACAGCATCCGCTGCTCGACCACCGCACTGCCGTCGCGGAAGCTGTTCAGCGCCAGGCCGCCCTGCGCGTTGGTGCCGGTATGACACTCGTTGCAGTACTTGCGGAACAGCGGCACCAGCTCGTCGGCAAAGGTGTCATGCCCCGCCGGCTCTGCCGCCCAGAGGGGCAACAGCCAAGCGGCCAGCGGCACGAGCAGCCAGAGACACCAACGACGCCGCATGCCCATCGCTCCAGGTTCATTGTGGGTTCGGACGGCCGTTGTGTCGGCAACCGCTCCGAGCCGCGGTCGGGTGGATCCAACCGGCCTGGACGCCGACGACGCCCATCACCGTCTGGAAGCGCACCGTCACCGACGCGCCGACCTCGTTCACCGCCACCATCACGCCATCGGTCGACCACAGCAGCAACAGTATGGCCGGGATCATCACCTTCCACCTGTAAAGCAGCAGCGAGAACGGGTACTGCTTGAACATGACCCGCGTGCACACGCCGGTGGAGGAGTGGGAGTGGAACGACACGCACGGCAATGCAGGCGACCTGAAGTTCACGCCGGATCAGGCGGATCTCGAGCTCGACTACATGGGGCAGTATGAGGAGGAGGCGACGGCGCGGACGACGTCGGCGAAGCTGGCGATCACCGCCGAGGTGACCTGCCTCGACTGGGGCGCGTGGGGCGCGATCGAGGTGACCGCGGAGTGGCCGACGGGACCGGTCCCGGGTCTGCCGACGGCAAGAGTGATGGTCGGCGGGTCGGCGGATCCGGACAAGCTGGCGGTGTACCTGCCGGCCGACCTTCTGCCGTCACCGGCGGGAGGTAATCACATCGCGGATGTGGGGGCTGGGGCGGCGTTCAACGGCCTGATAGCGAGCGCGGACACGGAGGAGGACCCTGCAGCGAAACGTGACGCTGGAGGCAACATCATACCTGGCGACGGATGGTCCGCCTATGATGAATACCGTGGGCTGGTGATTGATGGCGAGCATGTTAGACTGGCTCCGGATGGCGGTCGCGACGTCCTTATCTTCAACCCGGACGGTTTCTTGCTGGACCATGCGGCGCTGGGCTACCAGTTGTGGTCGGAACTACTCGAGGAGGAGGTCGATCTTGATGATGGCGCGGCCATAGTGCGGCGCTTTCCCGTCGACCAGAGCCATGCAGGCGACTGCGACTACGCATGGCACGTCCACGACGGAACGATCGACGGCACCACATTGGCTGTTACGTACGGCGCGGTCGTTTCCGGTGGGCACAGCGTCCTAGATCGAGACGCGATCGCTGCGGCGTACGACGAACCACCGCCGAACCCAACCCTTATCGCGACCGCACAAGCTAGGATTGCCGGCCATGAGTTTGGCCACGCCGTGGCCCTGCTGCCGAACGGCCACATTGACCAGGAGGTGGAGGGGCACGAGTGCATCATGGTCTATCGCGACCTGCCGACACCGCCCGATCCGAGCTTCTGCACGAGCAGTTACGGCAGCGATCTGCCTTGTGTTGCCAACCACCATGTGCTGCAACCATGGGGCGGACCCTGACGCTCGGGGCTAGTCAGGCCAGCGCACAGATGGACTGGAGAGGGCAATGAGAAAGACGATGGTCAAGACCTCCCTGATCGTGGTCGCCGCGGCCGCGACGGTACTCACACCACGGGTGCTGTCCGCAGGCCGCGAAGCGCAGGTCGACGCCGACGCACGACCGCGGCTGCCGATCAGCCTCGAGCTGCTCGACGCACGGCCCGCCGCTTTGCCGCTCCTGCCGGCGCTGGTCCCGGTGCGTTTGGCCAACCTCTCTGCGAGTAACATCGTGATCACCGATCCCGAGGTGTGGCGTTGGGGTCTACGCTGTGCGGCGCGGGTCGATCGGCCTACGCTGGACTCCCACATGCGGGGCCAAGGCATGATGTGGTATGCGGTGTACCAGGCTGGACCGCTGCCTGGCTCTCCGACTATCACCATCGAAGCTGGCAGCTCGGTCACCCTGCCCGTGCGTCTGCTCAGTGGGTACGCGCCCAGCATGCGAGGTCGCCCCCGCGTGGAGAACGTGCTGGAGGCCGACGCCTGGCCCGAAGGCGAGTACCGGCTCCAGATCGAGCTGACCTGTGCCCTCGACCGCAACTTCACCATCGGTGGACAGCGGCCCGATCGGCGCGCGGCGGCCGTCTCCGACCCCTTCACCCTCACCGTCACCGAACCCACCGACCCGCGCACCCGCGACGCTTACCACCTCTTCCGCGACCGCGGCATGAGCCCCGACACGCTCGGCCAGGCCAACATCCTTGACCCCAAGGCCCTCGCCCTCGCCCTCCACGCTCAGCGCACCGGGCTTGACCGCTACCTCTGGAACCGCGTCGCCGGGCACCAGCGGCAGCGAATCAACTGGGAACTGTCGCTGCTCGAACAGGGCCTGCTGATCAACACCTTCTCGGTCAAGGAGCAGGAGCCGTTTACCTCGTCTGAACACCTCCAGTACTTCCGCGACTGGTTAGACTACCTCGTCCCCGGCCCGGCGCTGGACGAGGTGCTGCCGGCTGACGAACTCGGCCTTTCGCCCGACGACCTGGCGCTGCTGGCGCAGCTTCGCGACCAACCCGTCGCGCGGCGCAACCGCCTGCTGCTCGGCCTGGCTTATCCACAGGCGCTGACCCAGAGCCCTGACCTGGTCTGGTTGCGTTATCCGGACACTCCGTATGGCGCGGCGTTGAGCGGGAAGTAGTGGCTCACACCTTGGCCAGCAGGAGGCGCAGGCGGTTGCCGGTGCGCTCGGCGTAGTTGGCGATCTCGCCCGTCTTGCGCAGCACCTGGTACCAGAGCATAATGTCCACCGGGCCGAGGTCGCTTTCGAGTTCGAACAGCCGCCGGAGCACGGTCCGCTCCATCCGGTCCGACTTCGAGTCGGCGTCGTCGAGCGCTTCGATCAGCACCATCACCCGCGCCGCCTCGGGCCCGCCGAAGCCGGTTTCGACCAGTTCGCTGAGGCTGCTCATGATCGCCGCGGCCGCCTCGCAGGTGGCCAGCACGTCGGTCACCAACTGGTTCAGGTCGGCCGCCAACGCCGCCGGCACCGGTAGCGGTCGGAGGTTGAGCAGGTCGGCCGCCTCCTGTAGCGAGTCGGCCATCGAATCCTGCATGTGCACCACTTCGAGCAGGTCGCGGCGGTCGACCGGCAGGAACAGCGCCCGCGGCAGGTGGTCGCGAATCTCGTTCTTGGCCTGGTCGGCCAGCGCCTCGAGCCGGTCGATCTCGGCGCTGACCGCGGCCAGCTCGGCGGCGTCACCCGCCAGCGCGGCGAACAGCGGCTCGACCTGCCGTACGCAGGCCATGACCGCCTCCATGTGGGCCTGCATCGGCCCGAACGGCGAGCGGGCGAAGAGCTTCAGTATCCCGGCCATGGCGCCCTCATCCAATCAGCAGCCGCAGCAGCCCGTACGAGACGACCGTCAGCAGCGCCGCGGCGGGGATCTCGATCAGCCAGGCGATCACGATGTCGCGGACCACCTTCGGGTCGAGACTGGCGATGCCCCGCGCCAGACCCACGCCGAGCACCCCGCCGACCAGCGTATGCGTGGTCGAGACCGGCAGCCCGAGCCGCGAGGCGAGCACAATCGTCGTCGCGGCGCTGAACTCGGCGGCGAACCCGCGGCTTGGGGTCAGTTCGGTGATCTTCCGGCCAATCGTCGCCATCACGCGCCGGCCGAAGGTTGCCAGCCCGAGCACGATGCCACCCGCGCCGAGCAACAGCACGCCGCTGGGCACGCTCGCTTCGCCCGCGGCGGTGACCGTGTTGCCGGCCAGCGCCAGCACCGCCGCCACCGGCCCGACGGCGTTGGCCACGTCGTTCGAGCCGTGGGCGAAGGCGACGAAACAGGCGCTGAAGATCTGCAGCAGGCCGAAGACCCGCTCGACGAACCGCAGCTCGGGTCGCAGCCGCGACGGGACATCGGGCACGGCGACCTCCGACTCGAGGCCGCCCAACTCGCGCTCGACGGCACCGAGTCGCTCGCGCAGCGGGCCGGTCGCCGCCTCGCGCAGCACGGTCGCCCGGCGGTGCAGGTCGCGCAGCCCGCGCTCGAGCGCCAGCGAGGGCACCTCGCCACCATCGGCCTCGACCCGCGCGCGGCCGACCAGCCAGGCGCAGACGCTCGCGGTCGCCAGGCCGACCAGCCCGGCAATCACCGCCGATTGGTTGAAGTCGAGGTGCAGGTGCAGGTTCTTCAGGCCCTTGAAGATGGTCACCAAGGTCATGATGGCGAACACGGCGAAGGCGTAGACCGGCGCCCAGCGGCGCACCGCCCGTGCCGGGTCGTGCGCCTGTAGCACCAGCCGCTCGATGCTCTGAAAGACCAGATAGGCGATACTGCCGCTGAGCAGCGGTGAAATCACCCAACTCGCCGCAATCTCGCCGATCTTCTGCCAGCGCACCGCGTCGACGCCGCCGAGCAGCAGGCCAAACCCGGCGATGGCGCCGACGATCGAGTGCGTAGTCGAGACCGGCCGGCCCAGTGCGCTGGCGATCAGCAGCCACAGCCCGGCGCCGAGCAGGGCGGCGACCATGCCGATCATCAGGTCGAGCTGGGCGAAGTCGGTCGGCTCGATGATCTTGCTGCGGATGGTCTCGGTGACATGCGCGCCGACCAGGAAGGCGCCACAGAACTCGAGGATGCCGGCCAGGACGACGGCCTGGTTGTGCTTCAGCGCGCCCGAGCCGACGGAGGTGCCCATGGCATTGGCGACATCATTGGCGCCAATCGCCCAGGCCATGAACAGCCCGGCCACCCCGGCCAGCACAACCAGCAGCCCGGCGGTAGAGGCATCGACCAACGGCGCAAGCTCCGCGTCCGGCGGAGGCTAACGATAGCAGGGATGGGGGTTGGGGCCAATGGTGGGGTGCGTGGGTGACCGGCCCGCCTTGGGTGAGGCGGGCCGGTGAAGCGCCCTACCCGCCGGCGCGTCCAGTAGGCGCACAAACGACGTCGACCGCTTCCTGGACGCCCTGCGCGCTAGCGTACGGCGTGGAGCTTGCCGTCCCACGAACCGATGTAGATGGTGCCGTCGGCTCCGATGGCCGGGCAGACCTCGCATCGGTTGCCGGTCTGGTAGGACCAGACCATCTGCCCGTTGGTGGAGTCAACCGCGTAGAGCCGATGGTCGTCGCAGCCGACGTAGACGGTTCCATCACCGCCGATCGCGGGTGACGACGACACGCCACCGCTGGTCGCGAACTGCCAGATCGGACTTCCGGTGTCAGCATCGAGGGCGATCAGCTTGTTGGCCTGCGAGCCGATGTACACGCGCCCGTCGCCACCGATTGCGGCAGACGAGTTGACAGCGCCACCTGTCGCATAGCGCCACATCTCCTGGCCGTTCGACGAATCGACGCAGTAGACATTCCCGTCCCAGGAGCCGAAGTAGAGGCGCCCGTCGTCGGCCACCGCCGGCGACGACTGAATGTCGCCGCCAGCGGTGAATGCCCATCGCTGGTTGCCTGTCTGGCTGTCGAGCGCGTAGAGGCGGTCGTCGTAACAGCCGAAGTAGACTGCGCCGTCCGGGCCGATGGCTGGCGACGACGCTGTGTCGTGGCCCATCGGAAAGGTCCACAGCACTGAGCCGGCCTGCCCGTCCAGCGCGTAGAAGAGGTGGTTCCGGGCGCCAACGTAGAGCTTGCCGTCGGGTCCGACCGCGGGTGCCGAGCTGATCTCGCCACCCAGATCGGTGGCCCATCGCTGGGTCCCGGTTGTACCGTCAACGGCATACACGTGATGGTCGAGGCTCCCGAAGTAGAGTGTGCCGTCGGCACCGATGGACAGACCATAAGAGCAGCGGAACTGCGTGTTGAACTGCCAGATGAGGCTGCCCGTGTCCGGATCGAGCGCCCGCATGCCGCTGTCGTCCGAGCCGACGTAGACCACGCCACCCAGGCCAATCGCCGGCGACATGGTCGCCCCACCGGTCTGGTAGGTCCAAGCCGGGCTGCCGGTGGCGCCGACGCCGCTGCCGCGGCTCGTGTTGGCCGCGTCATGCAGCATCTTGGGCCATGCGCTGTCCGCCAAGCCGCCGGCCGGCTCCCCAAACCCACTCACCAGCGCCACCGTCACGCCTAGCCCAACATCCACATCCCGCGCCAGGAAGGCACCGACGCAGTCGCTGCCCTGGCGCAGCCAGAGCGTGCCGTTGGGCACCCAGAAGTTCCCCTCCACCTCGTTGCGGAGCCCGATCTGCGCCGCCTTCGGCGTGCCGCCAATCAGGCCACTCGAACCGTTGATCCCGTGGATGTAGTAGACGATCTCCGCCGCGGTCAGGCCGCTCCCCGGCTCGGGGCCGACGACGCTGTCCTCGTCGGTGTCGAACCGCTCCGCGACACGAATCTCGCACGCCTCGCGGCAGAGCAACTTGGCCTTCGCGCCGGTGTTGATGGTGCGGAAGTCGTACTCACCACCGGTCAGCACGACGGTGGCGTTCTTCTTCAGCTTGAGCTCGCCATAGGCGCCCGGCGCCAGCTCGAGCGAGCCGTCAATGGGCACGACCTGATCGACGGTGCCCGGCGTCGCCGGCGGCGCGTCGGGCAGTTCGGCGAACCCCGGCAGGCCGAGCGGCGACGTCTGGTTGCCGTTGACAGTGCCGTTGTTGTCGAGCGCGTTGTAAACCAGATCGCCGTCGATCACGGCGCTCGACTTGACCTTGATCCGATTGGCCTGCAAGGTCGAGCCGGCCGGCACCGCGACCGACAGGCCGACGACCAGTTCGGCGTTGTCGGCGAGCGGGGTCGGGTTGTAGACATCGTTGGCGACCACGTCGCCGGAGACGACGCTGCTGCCCTGTTCGAGGTAGACGCTATTGGTGCCGAGCACCACCACGTCGCCCAGCCCATCACCGACGGCGCGGGTGGTGCCAGGTTGCACCATCGGGCCGTCGCTGGAACCGCATCCCACCAGCACGGCCACGGAGGCCGCGCATAGCACCGCAAGTCTCATCTGATTTCCCCTGCCGACCCCTGTAACGGATTGCCGGTCAGCGCGATGATGGCGTCATTCGCCGTCACAACCTGACTCCTCCTGCCTGTGAGGGAATCTACGACACGTTGCTGGCCGGCTGCCTAGCTGCACGAGTGTAGGGACACCCCACCACCCCCACCCAACCCACTCACCACCTCGCCAATCAACCACTCGATCCCCGCCACCGTGCCCGCGCTGTCGGCGCCGGTGACGATGAGCTGCTCGCCGTGGGTCAACAGCGTGAAGGTGCCCGGCTCGTCGGGGGCGACGCCGGGGCTGTAGGCCGGGTCGGGGGCGAGGAGGATGGCCGGTTGGCCGAACGGCGCCGGCTGGTGGCGCAGCGGTGGACGCCTGCCGAGCACCGCCGCCACCGCGTCGGCCAGGCGCTCGGCGGCGGCGCGGATCGACGGCGGGTCGGTCAGCGGCAGGTAGATCGGCGTGTCGGCCGTCCAGGTCATGCGGCCTGCTCGCGCACCGCGGCCAGCACCGCGTCGGCGTGGCCCTTGACCTTCACCTTGGGAAAGACCGCCCGCACGACGCCCTCGCCGTCGATCACGTAGGTTGTCCGCACGATGCCGAGAAAGGTGCGTCCGTACATCGACTTTTCCTGCACCACGCCATAGGCTCGGCAGACCGTATCTTCGACGTCGGCAACCAAGTTGAACGGCAGTTCGTGCCGGGCGGTGAAGCTCTGGTGCGACCGCGCCGAATCGCGGCTGACGCCGAGCACCGTCGCGCCGGCGGCGGCGAACTCGGCCTGCCGGTCGCGGAAGTCGCAGGCCTGGGCGGTGCAGCCCGAGGTGTTGTCCTTCGGGTAGAAGTAGAGCACCAGCGTTCCGCCGGCGAAGTCACTCAGCCGGATGGGCCGGCCCTCGGTGTCGATGGCGGCGAACTCGGGCGCGCGGTCGCCGACGGCGAGCATGTCGGTCTCCCGGCGGTATCGTCGCATGGCGGCCAAAGCCTGTCACGCACTGACAAGGGGTCAGATCCCATGATCACGTGGTGAGTGACGACGTTGTTACTTACCGCCGGATTCAGAGACCTGACCCCGAGCTGAGGTACTCCTCGAGGATCACTCGCGCCGCCTCGGCGTCGACGCGGGCGGCGAGTTCGGCGCCGTGGTAGCCGCGGGCCTGCAGCCGCTCGGTCGCCTCAAACGTGCTCAGGTGCTCGTCGTGGTAGACCACCGGCAGCCCCGTCGCCGCGGCGACCAGCTCGCCGATGGCCCGCGCGCGGCGTGCGCTGTCGCCCTCGTCGCCCGACTTGAGCCGGGGCAGGCCGACGACAATCACCTCGGCGCCCTGGGCAGCGGCCACCTCGGCCACCGCGGCGATGTCGCGTTTGCGCCGCACGCGGTGGACGGTGTGCAGCGCCCGCACCCGCCGCCCGTCGGCGTCGCAGACGGCCAGGCCGATGGTCTCGGCGCCGACGTCGAGGGCGAGGTGGATGGGCATTGTCTTGCCGCGCTACCCCCCGAGCTGCCCGACAATCGCCGCGCGACCCGCCGCCACCGCCTCGCTCAGCTTGCCCGCGTCGCGCCCGCCGGCCTGGGCGAACTGCGGCCGGCCGCCGCCGCCGCCGCCGGCCGCCTGCGCGGCGGCCTTGACCGCCTCGCCGGCGTGCACGCCGCGGCTCACCGCCGCATCGCTGGCCTTGCAGACCACCACCACCTTGCCGCCGGCGTCGGTGCCGAGCAGCGCCACGCCGCCGGCGAGCTGCTCGACCAGGCGGTCGGCCAGCTCCTTCAGCGCGGCCACCTCGGAGCCGGGCATCGTCGCGGCGATCACCGGCACGCCGTCGACAGCTTCGGCGCCGGCGACAAGCTGCTCGACCTGCCCGCCGGCAGACTGCTGCTGGATGGCGGCCACCTCGCGCTCGAGCTCGCGCACCTGACGGACCAGCGCCTCGACCCGCTCGGGCGCCTCGGCCAGCGGGGCGCGGAGCGCGGCGGCGACGCGGCGCAGCGCCGCCTCGGTTTCGCGCTCGCGTTCGAGCACCGCCGCGGCGGTGAGCGCCTCGATGCGCCGCACGCCGCTGCCGACGCTCGACTCGGCGACGACGCGGCAGATACCGATGTCGCCCGTGCGGCGCACGTGCGTGCCGCCACACAGCTCGGTGCTCAGGCCGTCGTAGTGCTCGCCGACGTTGACCACGCGCACGACCTGGCCGTACTTCTCGCCGAAGAACATCAGCGCGCCGAGCCGCCGCGCCTCGTCGATCGGCATCTCGCGGATGAGCAGCGGCCGGTTCTCGAGAATGCGTTGGTTGACCTCGCGCTCGATCGCCGCGATGTCCTCGTCGCTCACCGCGGCGAAGTGGCTGAAGTCGAACCGCAGCCGGTCGGGCTCGACCAGCGAGCCGGCCTGGGCGACGTGCTTGCCCAGCCGGCCGCGCAGCGCCGCGTGGAGCAGGTGCGTGGCGGTATGGGCGCGGCGGATGCGGTCGCGGCGGGCGGTGTCGATGCGGGCCTCGACCCCGTCGCCGACGTCGAGGCTGCCCGGCCCTTCGACCACACCGCAGTGCAGCCAGCGGCCCGACTTGTCCTTCTTCGTCTCGCGCACCCGCAGCGTGGCGACGCCGTCGGTGATGGCTCCGGTGTCGCCCACCTGCCCGCCCGACTCGGCATAGAACGGCGTGCGGTCGAGCACCAGGATGACCGACTCGCCGGCGGCGGCCTGGTCGACCCGCTCGCCCGCGGCGACGATGCCGCGCGTGGCGTCGAGTTCGCCGTCGCGGACGATGGCCAGCACGGCGGCCCGCTCGGCCTCGTGCTCGTAGCCGACGAACTCGGTCGCCGACACATCGCGCAGCAGGTCGGCGGCGAAGTCGCCGTGGCCCTCGATGCCGGCTGCGATGGTGCGGCTCTCGCGCCCGTGGCGGACCTGCTCGAACGACTCGACGTCGACCCGCAGCCCGCGCTCGCCGGCGATCTCGACCTGCACCTCGAGCGGCACGCCGAAGGTCTCGTAGACGAAGAAGGCTCGCTCGCCGGTGAAGGTCGACTCGCCACGCTTCGCCACGCTATCGAGCTCCTCCTCGAGCCGTGGGATGCCACGCTGCAGCGCGTCGCTGAACTGCTCTTCCTCCTGCCGAATGATCGCCTCGGCCGCCGCGGCGCCCTCGCGCAGCTCGGGATAGGCCGCGGCGTAGTGCTCGACCACCACGCCGACCAGCTCGTGCAGGAACGGCTGCTCGAGCCCCAGCCGCAGCCGGCCGTAGCGCGCGGCGCGGCGGAGGATCTGCCGCAGCACGTAGCCACCGGCCTTGTTGCTCGGGAAGATGCCGTCGCTGACGGCGAAGGTCAGCGCGCGGATATGGTCGGCCACACGGCGCACCGCGGCGGTCTGCTCGGCGTCGCTGCCATAGTGGACCGGCCCGATGCCGTCGGCCTTGGCCGTGGCCATGACCGCCTCGCAGAGCGGCCAGAGCAGGTCGGTCTCGAACACGGTCGACTTGCCCTGCAACGCCACGGCGACGCGCTCGAGCCCGCTGCCGGTGTCGATGCCCGGCGCGGGGAGCGGCTCGGGAACCGTGCCGGTGCGCTTCAGCTCGGCCTTCGACATGCTCGAGTTGTACTGCTGGAAGACGAGGTTCCAGATCTCGATGTAGCGGTCGCCGCCCTCGTCTTCGAGCGGCGAGGCGGCGCTGCCCCACTCAGGCCCGCGGTCGAAGAAGATTTCGCTGCACGGGCCGCACGGGCCGCTGTTGCCCACCGGTCCCCACCAGTTGTCGTCGATGCCGAAGCGGACGATCCGCTCGCGCGGCACGCCGACGTGCCGGTGCCACAGCTCGGCGGCCTCGTCATCGCTGTCGTAGACGCTGACGAAGAGCAGGTCGGCGGGGATGTCGAGCACCTCGCGGACAAACTCCCAGGCCCATTCGACCGCGCCCTGCTTGAAGTAATCGCCGAAGCTGAAGTTGCCCAGCATCTCGAAGAAGGTGAGGTGCCGGCTGGTGTAACCGACTTCGTCCAGGTCGTCGCCGCGGAGGCACTTCTGGCTGGTTGCGACACGCCGCGCCGGCGGCTCTTCCTTGCCCAAAAAGTAGGGCACAAACGGCTGCATACCGGCCGAGGTGAAGTAGGTCGTCGGGTCGTCGGGGAGCAGCCCGGCGCTGGGCAGCACGAGGTGGTCGCGGGCGGCGAAGAAGTCAAGGAACTGGCGGCGGATCTGGTCCCCGGTCATGGTCGGCCTCTTCCGGCTCGGTCGCCTCGTCGCTCGCGGGCGGCGCCTCGGCCGGCAGCGGCTCCGACAGGCGGGGCCAGAAATGCTGCAGCACGATCTTCGCGCAGGCGGTCACCGGAGTGGCTAAGATTACGCCCAGCAAGCCGAACTGTGAACCCCCCGCGAGCAGCGCGAACATGACCACCAGCGGGTGCAGGCCGACATTCTGGCCAATCACCCGCGGCGTGATCACGTTGTCGAAGACCGAGTTGAGGCCCTGGCAGACGGCCCAGACAATCAGCGCCTCGACGATGCTGTGGCCGCCGGTGAAGAAGACCACCGCCGCGGCCAGCACGGTGCTGACCATGCTGCCGACATAGGGAATGACATAAGTCGCGCCGGCCAGCAGGCCGAGAATCAGCGCGTAGCGGAAGTCGAACAGCGCGGCCAGGATCAGCAGCAGCGTGGTCTGCAGTACGGACACCGCGACGCTGAGCAGCGCATAGCCGCGCAGGTAGCTGCCGACGGCCTGGTTGATCTTGCCGGCCAGCGCGGCCACGTCGGCCTGGCGCTCGGCCGGCACCAGGTGATAGAGCCGCCGCCGCAGCGGGTCGAAATCGCGCAGGCAGTAAAACAGGGTGATCGGCAGCAGGACCAGCCAGAGCAGGCCGCTGACCTGGTCTCTGAGCCAGCCGACGAGGCTCTTGAGCTGCTCGACGACCCACAGCCCGGCGGCCTGGAGCCACTCCTCGACCCGATAGGCGTTCAGGTTTTCGGCCAGACTGGCCACCCACTGCTCGCGCACGCCCCAGTCGAGCAGCGTCTTCTCGATGCCCTTGAGCAGCTTGTCGGGAAACTCGACCCACTGGCCTAGCGCCGCCAGATCGACCGCATCGCCGCGGGCCAGCGGCTCGATGATGCCGCCAATCTGGCGGATCAGCACCGGCACGACGATGATCCCGGCGAGCAGGAAGAGCAGCAGCGTGACGCCGTAGACGACCAGAATCGCGCGCACGCGGGTGTAGCCGCGGCGCTCCATGGCATCGAGCAGCGGGTCGAGCAGGTAGGCCAGCAAGAGCGGCACGACAAACGGCGGCAGTAGCGCGCGGAAGTGGCCCAGGAAGCCGAGCACGATGAGCAGCGCCAGGCCGCCGAGGAGCACCCGGCGGACCCGCTGCATCGGCTCGCTGGGATAGGCGGCGAACGCGACCGCGACGAGCAGCGCGATGACCACGCCGAGGGTCAGCGGGGCGCTCACGGCTCAGCCCATCAGGTAGCGGCGCAGCTTGCCCTTGGCCCGGGTGATCAGCCGCGAGACGTGCATCTGGCTGATCCCCTCGACCTGGGCGATGTCGGTCTGCGAGCGCTCGTGGAAGTAGTACATGCGGACAATCCGCGATTCGCGCTCGTCGAGAATGGTGTCGATCGCCTGGCTCACCTCGACTCGCCGGACGACGTTGGCGAACCGCTCGTCGTCCTCGCCCGGCCCTTCGCCGCCGGTACCGTCGTCGCTCGTCGCGCCGACGGCCTCGAACGAGACCATGTCGTAGCCGCGGCCGCTCTCGATCGCCTCGATCACCTGCTCCTCGCTGACATCGAGTTCGGTCGCCAGTTCGCCGTAGCTGGGCAGGCGGCCCAGCCGCTGGGTCAGCGTCTCGCGGGCCTGGTTGGCCGCGCGGTTCAGCTCCTGCATCCGCCGCGGGACCTTCATCGCCCACGACTTGTCGCGGAAGTAACGGCGCAGCTCACCGACAATCGTCGGCGTGGCGAAGGTGCTGAACTTGGTGCCCTTGCTCGGATCGAACCGATCGACGGCGTGGATCAGCGCCAGGGTGCCGGTCGAAATCAGGTCCTCCAGCGGCTCACCGCGATTGGCGAACCGCCGCGCGAGGGCGCGGACCAGCGGCAGGTGATCGTTGATCAGCGCGTCGCGCAACTCGGCAGCGCCGGTCTCGCGGAGCTGCACGAAGCGGGCGACCACGGGATCGTCCTCATGTTCCCGCTCGGGGTGGTCGGTCAACGGCGGCCCCTCAACCGGCCGGTCGGTGGCAGCGCAACCGGACCGTCGGCCGGTCGCCGTCGAGATCGACGCACTCGACCTCGTCGACCACCGCCTCCATGACCATCACCGCCACCGCCCGCTCAGACGGGTCGCCACCGGACGGCGCGGCGCCGCTCCGCGTGACCTCAATCTCGAATCGCCCATCGGCCCAGCGGCTGGCGATGTCGATGCTGTCGTCGGGCGCGCCGTCACCGCCGGCCAGCAGCAGATTGACCGCCTCGGCGACAGCCAGCTTAATGTCCTCGGCGGCATCGACGTCGAAGCCCAGCCGGCCGGCAATGCCGGCCAGGCAGAGCCGGGCCACGCCGACGAACGCCCGCTGCGCCGGCAGCCGCAACGCGGCCGAGCCAGTGCTCATCACCCGGCTCCCAGCGCCGCCTGGGCCTCGGCCGGGCCGGCGCAGATGGTGAACACCTGGTCGAGCCCGGTGATGGCGAACAGGCGCAGGATGCGCTCGTTGCCGCAGACGACGACCAGGTTGCCGCCGGCATCCCGCGCCCGGCGCCGGGCGGCGGCCAGGCAGCCGAGCCCGGTGCTGTCGATGTACTGCAGCTCGGCCAGGTCGACAATCAGCCGGGTCGCTCCGCCGTCGAGCAACCGGCTCAGCTCGGCCTCGAGCTGCGGCACCGAGGCGATGTCGACCTCGCCCGCCAGCGCGACCAGCGGCACAGCGTCGAGCTGACGCACCTCAATCCGCAGCGGCTCGGTGTTGGACGCGGCCATCGAGTCTCTCTACCCCACGGCATTGATAGCACAGCGCGGGCACGCGGTCAAGCGCGGGGCGCGCGCCGCGCGCGCTTCGCCTCCGGACTCGACATTCGCCGGCCGGCGAGTCACCCTCTCTGCGGAGGCATGCCACCATGAACAGCTTCGGCAGCCACAGCACCCTCGAACTCGCCGGCCGGACTTGCCACATCGCCCGGCTGGCGGCGATCGACGGCGTCGAGCGCCTGCCCTACTGCCTCCGCATCCTGCTCGAGAACCTGCTTCGCCGCGAGGACGGCCGGGTGGTCACGGCGGCCGACATCCAGGCCGTGGCCGAGTGGGACCCGGCCGCCGAGCCGAGCCGCGAGATTGCCTTCATGCCGGCGCGGGTGCTGCTCCAGGACTTCACCGGCGTGCCGGCCGTGGTCGACCTGGCGGCGATGCGCGACGCGATGCGCGCCGCCGGTGGCGACCCGGCGAAGATCAACCCGCTCCAGCCGGCCGAGTTGGTCATCGACCACTCCGTCCAGGTCGATGAGTACGGCCGCGAGGCGGCGCTGTTGCTCAACGTCGAGCGCGAGTATGAGCGCAACCGCGAACGTTACACCTTCCTCCGCTGGGGCCAGAACGCGTTCGACAACTTTCGCGTCGTGCCGCCGCGCACCGGTATCGTCCACCAGGTCAACCTTGAGTACCTGGCTCGCGTGGTCATGCTCGGCGAGCAGGGCGGCGAGGTGTGGGCCTACCCCGACACGCTGGTCGGCACCGACTCGCACACGACCATGATCAACGGCCTCGGCGTGCTTGGCTGGGGCGTCGGTGGGATCGAGGCCGAGGCCGCCCTGCTCGGCCAGCCGGTGGCCATGCTCATCCCGCGCGTGGTCGGCTGTCGGTTGACCGGCCGGCTGCCCGAGGGCGCCACCGCCACCGACCTGGTTCTTCGCGTCACCGAGCTGCTCCGCGCCCACGGAGTGGTCGGCAAGCTGGTCGAGTTCTACGGCCCGGGCCTGGCTGGTCTGCCGCTGGCCGATCGGGCGACCATCGCCAACATGGCGCCGGAGTATGGCGCTACCTGCGGCATCTTCCCGGTCGACGGCGAGACGCTCGCCTACCTCCGCTTCACCGGCCGCGACGAGGCCGCCGCGCGGGTCGAGGCTTACTGTCGCGAGCAGGGCCTGCTGGCCGGAGCCGATGCCGCCGAGGCCGAGTATAGCGAGATGCTGGCGCTTGACCTGGGCGAGGTCGAGCCCGCCCTGGCCGGGCCGCGCCGGCCGCAGGACCGGGTGGCGCTCGGGGCGGTCAAGCAGTCGTTCGCCGCCGAGCTGCCCAGCCTGCTGGCCGGCAGCAAGCCGAAGCCGGGCACCATCCCGCTCGACGCCCCCGGTTGCCCCCGCACCGTGCCCGACCCGCCGCCGGCGGGTGACGCCACAGCCTCCGGGGCGCCCGGCGGCGCGGCCCGCGTCGCCTTCAACGGCGAGACTCACGAGCTGCACCACGGGTCGGTGGTCATCGCCGCCATCACCAGTTGCACCAACACCTCGAACCCGAGTGTCATGGTCGCCGCCGGGCTGGTCGCCCAGAAGGCCGTCGAGCGCGGGCTGAAGCGGCCACCGTGGGTCAAGACCAGCCTCGCCCCAGGGTCGCAGGTGGTCACCGACTACCTCACCGCGGCGGGCCTGATGGCGCCGCTCGAGGCGCTCGGCTTTCACCTGGTCGGCTATGGCTGCACCACCTGCATCGGCAACAGCGGCCCGCTGCCGGCGCCGGTAGCCGAGGCGATCGATCAGCACGACCTGGTGGCCGTCTCGGTGCTCAGTGGCAATCGCAACTTCGAGGGCCGGGTGCACGCGGCGGTGCGCGCCAACTACTTGGCCTCGCCGCCGCTGGTCGTCGCCTATGCGCTGGCCGGACGGATCGATGTCGATCTGCAGCGCGAGCCGCTCGGACTCGACCGCGACGGCCGGCCGGTGATGCTGGCCGAACTCTGGCCGTCGCAGGCCGAGGTCGATGCCGCGGTGCGCGCGGCGCTCTCGCCGTCGATGTTCCGCGAGCGCTATGCCAATGTCTACCGCGGCGACGAGGCGTGGCAGGCGCTGGCCGTGCCCGAGGGCCAGACCTATGCCTGGGAGCCCGGCTCGACCTACGTCAAGCTGCCGCCCTACTTCGTCGACCTGCCAACGCTGCCCGAGCCGGTCGGCGACCTGGCCGGTGCGCGCTGCCTGGCGTTGCTGGGCGACAGCATCACCACCGACCATATCTCGCCGGCCGGCTCGATCAAGCCCGACAGCCCGGCGGGGCGTTACCTGATCGAGCACGGCGTCGAGCCGCGCGAGTTCAACAGCTACGGCTCGCGGCGGGGCAACCACGAGGTGATGATGCGCGGCACCTTTGCCAACGTGCGGCTGCGCAACAAACTGGCGCCCGGCACCGAAGGCGGCGTCACGCTGCACCTGCCCGGCGGCGAGGCGATGTCGATCTACGATGCAGCGATGCGCTACCTCGATGAGGGCGTGCCGACCATCGTCATCGCCGGCCGCGAATACGGCTCGGGCTCGTCCCGCGACTGGGCGGCGAAGGGCCCGCGCCTGCTCGGCGTGCGGGCGGTGATCGCCGAGAGCTACGAGCGCATCCACCGCAGCAACCTGATTGGCATGGGCGTTGCGCCGCTCGAGATCGGACCGGGTGAGAGCGCCGAGTCGCTCGGCCTGAGCGGCCACGAGCAATTCGCGGTCGACGGCCTGGCGCGCGTGCTGGCCGACGGCCTGAGCGACGACCGGGCGGTGACCGTCACCGCCACGGCCGACGACGGCACGGCGACGACGTTCGCCTCCCGCCTGCGCATCGACACGCCGGCCGAGGCCGACTACTACCGCCACGGCGGCATTCTGCACTACGTCCTGCGGCAGTTGCTGGCCGGCTGAGGGGCGATCGGTCCGGCCGCATCGGCGTCAAGTCCATCGTCGACATCGGCAGTTGGTGCCACTGGCGGCTTGCCCGCCAGTGCTGTTCAGCAGCTCGTCCGCGGCACTTGGCGGGCAAGCCGCCAAGTGGCACCCGAAGGCGGTCTTGGGGCCCAGGGTGAACGCCCATGCGGCCCAGCCGGTCTCCGCCGCCGTCAGGTGACCGGCGGGACCAGCAGGCGCTCTTTGTTGTAGATGAACGCCTCGCGCGTGTATTCGGCGATGCCGTACTCGGGTGTGAGGACGATGGCGCCGGTCGGGCAGGCGTCCTCGCACATACCGCAGAAGATGCAGCGCAGCAGGTTGATCTGGTAGATGCTGGCGTACCGTTCGCCGGGCGAGTAGCGCTCCTCGTCGGTGTTCTCGGCGGCCTCGACGTAGATGCATTCGGCGGGGCAGGCGGCGCTGCACAGCGAGCAGCCGATGCAGCGCTCGAGCCCAACCTGCTCGCCCTGTTCGTAGCGGCGCAGGATGTGCCGCCAGCGGGCGCGGTCGGGCACCGGCTTGCGGTCCTCGGGGTACTCGTAGGTGACCGGCTTTTCGATCATGTGCCGGCCGGTGGTGGCAAAGCCCTGCCGCAGCGGCTCGACCACCTCCAGGACCTGCTCGAGAAACTCGCGCATCAGGCCTCTCCCGGCGCCGGCTTGACCAGCTTCCGGTAATACAAGATGGCGCCCACCGCGACGGCCGTCAGGGCGAACAGCAGGCGGTACCATTCGAGGCTGGTCATCCCGGTCCAGCTCGCCAGCACACCGCCAATCGCCTGGTAGAAGGCAACCACCACCACCCAGACCAGCCCGGCCGGGAGCATGACCATCCAGCCCAGGCGCATGAGCTGATCCCAGCGCATGCGCGGCAGGGTCCAGCGGATCCAGATCATGCAGAACATGCAGAGGAAGATCTTGAGCACGAACCAGGCAATCGGCGCCAGCACGGCCAGCACCGGCACCTGCGAGACATTCAGCGCCGAAAGCAGTGGAATGCCGGCGAACGGGCTGAGCCAGCCGCCGAGGAAGAGCGAAGTGGCCACCGCCGAGAGGGTGGTCATGTGCACATACTCGCCCATGAAGAACATCGCGAAGCGGAAGGCCGAGTACTCGGTGTGGAAGCCGGCGACCAGCTCCTGCTCGGCCTCGGGCAGGTCGAACGGCGCGCGGTTCGACTCGGCCACCGCCCCGACGGCGAAGATGACGAACGCCGGCGCCTGCCAGAGGATGTTCCACCCGAGCACCGACAGGCCCGCCTGGCTCTCGACGGCGGTTCGCAGGCTCAACGCCGCGCCATGCTGCCCGCCGGCCAGCCAGGTGCTCGAGTTGAGGATCACCGCCAGCACGGCCAGGCCGACGGCCAGCTCGTAGCTGACCATCTGCGCCGCGGCGCGGACGCCGCCCATCAGGCTCCACTTGTTGTTCGACGACCAGCCGGCCAGCACCACGCCGTAGACGGCCATCGACGAGAGGGCGAGGATGACCAGGATGCCGACGTTGACATCGCAAATCTGGATCGGGATGCGCTCGACCGGCGGACCCCAGAAGAGGTACTGGTGGACCGTCACCTGGCCGCCGAACGGCACCACGGCGAGGGCCAGCATCGCCGGCATGAGCGACATCAGCGGCGCGGCGAGGAAGATCAGCGGGTCGACATGGCTGGGAGTGATGTCCTCTTTGAAGAGCAGCTTGACCGCGTCGGCGATCGGCTGCAGCAGGCCGGTCGGGCCGACGCGGTTGGGCCCGATGCGCTGCTGGATCCGCGCGCAGACGCGCCGCTCGAGCCAGATCCAGATGGGCACCAGCATCAGCACGCCGAGCAGGATGCACAACGGCAGGATGACCGTGCGCAGGAGGACGAACCAGAAGCTCACCGACCAGCTCCTCGCCGCGGGATTCTACGCACGGCCGCGCGGGGCTGTCAACGGCGTGGACGACCGGTCCCGCCCCGTGGTCCTACCTGACCAGCGCGGTCACCCCGCGGCTGGTGCCGACCAGGATGAGCTGCCGGTCGCCCTGCCGTGGCCCGGCGCCGAGGCAGAAGATGGGCGGCGCCACGGTCGGCGCCGCGCCGATCCGGCCATTCTCGCTGGCCAGCACGATATCGCCCGCGGCCGAGACCACCGCGACGCGGGCGTCGGGCGCGAAGACGCCCACCGCCGCGGGGATCTGCGCCGCCTCGAGCCGCCGACCCGACTCAATCTCCCAGCCGACCTTGCCGTCGCGATCGATCATCTGGGTCATCGTCTCGTGTTTGCCGGTCACAATCCCAACCGAGACCAGCCGCTGCGGGTCGATTGCCAGCAGTTCGGTCGAGGCCAGCGGCAGCCGCCGCACGCCGAGCTTTTCGCCGCCGGCGGTATAGCGATGGAGCAGGCTCGAGTCGTCGGCGCAGGCGACCTGAAGTCCGCTGCCCGACGGCTGAACGGCCACCGCCAGCGCGCTCCGGATCGTCTCGTCGCCCCAGGCCACGGCGCCCTCGGGCGACACGCCGATCACGCCCAGCGGCGCCTGTGCGGCGACGGCGATGAGCACCTCCTCGCCCGCCCGAGCGGAGGCCAGGCCGAGGATCGGCGCCGCCGCGGCAAAGGCGCAGCGCCAGCGCTCGTGGCCGCTGAGGTCTAAGGCGACCAGGCCGGCGACCGGCTGTTCGGCCGACAGCTCCGCCGTGGCGGCGAGAATCTCGTCCACCTCGTCGCCGTCGAGATCGACCGCGGCGAGGTGGCTGGTGCGCGGCGGCAGAGTCAGGCCCGGCGTGGCGCCGCCGGCCGCGTCGAGCCAGCGCGACTCGCCGTTGGCGCCGAGGCAGAGCAGGCGCTCCTCGGCGGCGCCGCGGCGCACCGTGGCAAAGCCGAAGACCGGCCCGATGCTCGCCTCCCAGGCGACCTTCGCCGCCGGCGGCGTGGCGGGTGCTGGGCCGGCCTGGTCGCCCGGCTTTGAGCAGGCGACCGCGGCGAAGGCAAGTAAACAGGCGGCGGCGCGCTTCAGCATCGCACGCTCACCGTGCCGCCGGCGGCGAGGCCGAGCCGTTCGCGCGCGCTGGCGCCGCGGACGCTGATCTCGAGCCGACCGCCGCTGCCGACCACCGCCACCGGCTCGCCCTCGGCGGCGTCGCCGTAGGTGGTCGAGAGCGGCAGGTCGAGCCCGGCCAGCTCGACCCGCAGCGCGGTCTGGTCCATGTTGACCCGCGCCAGGTGATGCCGCTGCAGGCTGGTGATCGCGTTGCCGAAGCGGTCGAAGCGGACAATCTCACCCTCGACCCGGCCGCCGGACCAGGCCACCCGCGCCGGCGGCAGGCGGACCAGCGAGTCGGGGTCGATCGTCGAGCCGATGCTGCCCAACGGCACGCCCAGGGCGAGGTGCGCGGCCACCGGCGCGAAGATGTCGCGGCCGTGGAAGGTGGCCGCCACGGGCTGCCGCCAGAACGCCGGATTGTCGATGCAGACGGCGGCGACGCGGCCGTTGGCCTGCTCGAGCACCCCGCTCAGCACGCCGTTGTCGGGCGCCAGGTAGAGCTGGTCGTCGCACAGCAGGGCGACGGCGCGGCGACCCGTGCCGACGCCCGGATCGACCACCACGACGTGGATCGACTCGGCCGGGAAGAGGCCGGCGGTGGCGGCCAACACCTCGCCGGCGGCGACGATGTCGCCCGGCGCGAGGCCGTGCGCCAGGTCGATCACCGGCACCTGCGGGGCGCGTTTGGCGATCACCCCTTTCATCGCGCCGACGTAGCCGTCGGCGTCGCCGAAATCGGTCAGCAGCGTGATCACCATCCGCCCTGCTCCGCCGGCTCCAACCAGCAGTCTGACGCCACCGCACGATAGGCGGTCAGCAACCAGTCCAGGTTGCGCCGGCCGTCGGCGCCGCTGGTCAGCGCCGGCCGGTTCTCGCGCAGCGCCGCCGAAAAGTCGAGCAGCTCGGCGCGGTAGACGTCGACCGGCTCGGGCACGAACTCCTCGACCAGCCCGTCGACCACCCGGCGCACCGCGGCGCCGTCGCGTGGCGAGCGGGCCGTTGCCGCGCCGCGCGTGCCGTAGAGTTCGATGCTGTTCTCGCTGTCGGCCACCGCGAAGCTCATCTCGCAGCTCGCCAGCGCGCCCGAGGCGAGGCGGAGCTGGACCAGCGCGGTGTCTTCGACCGGCAGGTCGAACGCGCGGTTGGCCAGCGCGGCGGTCAGCGCCGAGGCCGGGCCGAGCAGGTAGGCGACCAGGTCGAGCAGGTGGCTGCCCAGGTCCATCAGCGCGCCGCCGCCGGCCTGGGCGGGGTCGGCGCGCCAGTCGCCGGCGGCCAGCGGATACCACTTGGCCATCTGCGCGCGGAGATAGGTCGGCTCGCCCAGGTCGCCCGCCTCGAGCCATCGCTTGAGCAGCGCCACCGGCCCGGTCAGGCGCATCGGCAGGCAGACGGCCAGCGGCACGCCGGCGACGGCGACGGCGGCGAGCATCGCGTCGCACTCGGCCAGGCTCATCGCCATCGGCTTTTCGAGCAGGATGGCCTTGCCCGCCCGAGCCGCGGCGAGGACCTGCTCGGCATGGCGGGCGAGCGGCGTGGCGATGTAGACCGCTTCGACCGCCGGATCGTCGAGCAGCGCCTCGACGCGGTGGTAGGCCCGCTCGGCGCCGAACTCGGCGGCGATCGCCTCGGCCCGGGCCTGGTCACGGACCATGACGGCGCGGAGGCGCACCTGGCGGCAGTCGGCGAGGCTGGGCAACATGCGCCGGCGGGCGACACCGCCGGCGCCGATGAAGCCCCAGCCGACCGGCTCGGGCACGGTCTACTCCTCGTCGCCGGCCTGGCCGCGCAGGTGGTCTTCGGGCAGTCGGCCGTTGGTGCTCGCGATGCGGGTCGATTCCTCGTGCACATGGACCCGCTCGCGCAGGCTGATCGTCTCGTTGGCCAGGATCTGGTGCAGCCGCTCGAGCCGCTCGCGGGTGCTCTCGAGTTCGAGCAGCGACTGCCGCTGTTCGACCGGGATGTGCAGGCTGCCGGCGACCAGGAACGAGAGCAGCTCGGGCTCGCGCGGGAGGTTGACCCGGCCCATCATGCCGCGGCTCAAGCGCCGGATGATCTCGAGATAGGCCTCGGCCAGCTCGGCGACCTCGTCGGCCAGCTCGGTGGGCTCGGGCAGGTCGGGCGCGTCGACCAGCAGCTCGACGCGGCCGAGCAGGAGCTTGCCCTCGGCGCGGGTGTCGAGGATGCGGAACCGCTCCTGACCGCTGGCGATGACCAAGTACTGGCGGCCGGCCATCTCGCGGCACTCTTCGATCTTCGCGACGCAGCCGATTTCGACTGGTACCGCCGGCTCGCCGACCTCCTCGCCCTCACGGATGAGCACCACGCCGAAGCGCCGGTCGCCCTCGAGGACAGCCTGGATCATCTGCACGTACCGCTCTTCAAAGATGCGCAGTGGGATCGCCGTGCCGGGGAAGAGCACGATGCCGGCCAGCGGGAAGAGCGGCAGCCACTCGGCCAAGGTCACCTCCGGCGCCCCTATTCGCACGACTTGACGGCCGCCCTTCTGAGTCGGCGCGCGCGGGCGATATGGACATTACGGCCGCATCCGGACCGGCCGTGAGGATACCAGCATGATCATGACCGAAGAGCGGGTGGACCAAGAGCTGGAGGCGGTCCTCAAGCTGAGTTTCGTGGCCGAGTTCCGCGACCCTGATTCGGCCGAGCACCTGAGCCGGATCAGCCGTGTCTCGCGGCTGCTGGCCGAGACGATGGGCCTGCCCGACGACCAGGTACGCTGCCTCGAGCTGGCCGCCTCGATGCACGATATCGGCAAGTGCTCCATCCCCGACGAGATTCTGCTCAAGCCCGCCGCGCTGACCGCCGACGAACGGGTTACCATGCAGGCGCACACCGTCGTCGGCGCGCGACTGCTGGCTGACGCCTCGTCGCCGGTGCTGCGCATGGCCGAGGTGATTGCCCGCTGCCACCACGAGCGCTGGGACGGCACCGGTTATCCCAACGGCCTGGCCGGGACCAAGATCCCCCTCGTCGCGCGCATCGTCGGCCTGGCCGATGTCTACGACGCGCTCGTCACCCGGCGCGTCTACAAGGCCGCCGTGGCGCCCGAGCGGGCGAGCGAAATCCTGCGCCAGGACAGCGGCCGGCACTTCGATCCCGAGGTCGTCGAGGCCTTCTTCGAGAGCGAAGACCAGATCCGCGACATCTACGAACAGCACGACGACGATGAGGGCGACTGGCTGCTCTGACCGCGCCAAACGCCCGGCCTGGGGCGCGCCGCGCCGACCGTACCGGTAGGGACACGCCAACGGCGTGTCCGTCGCCGTCCGCCGCCCGGCACGGGGCGCGCCGTTGGCGGCGCCCCTACGCAATGGGGAAGACCGCCCGCGCGAGCAGAATCACCAACGCCACGCTGGCGCCGCTGAGCAGCGTCGAGGCCATCACCGCCTGGGCGGCGAACTCCGGCTCGTTGTCGAACTCGATGGCCAGCAGCGTGGTGTTGACCGCCGTCGGCACGGCACTGCTGATCAGCAGCACCTGCGCCAGCAACCCCTGCCAGCCGAGCAGCCAGAGCAGCGCCAGCGCGGCCAGCGGCCCGCCGGCCAGGCGCATGACCACCGCCGCGGCCAGGCTGCGCAGCCGGCGGTCGAGCCGCACGCGCCCAAGCTGCGCGCCGAGGGTGACCAAGGCCACCGGCACCAGCGCGTCGGCGGCCATGCCGACGGTTACGTCGACCGGCTGGGGCAGCCGCCAGCCGGTCTGGCCGAGCACCAGCCCGAGCACCAGCGCATAGGGGAACGGCATCCGGAAGTAGTCGATCAACGCCTGGCGCACGCCCCGCCGCGGCCCGGCGACGACCATTGCCCCGACACTCCAGGTGGTGCCGTTCTGCACCGCCAGGACAATCGTCTGCATCCCGACGGCGGCCGAATCGAGTCCGAACAGCAGCGCAATCAGCGGCAGCCCGTAATTGCCACTATTGTAGAACATGGCGCTGCAGGCGAACGCCGCGGCCAGCTCGGGCGTGTAGCCGCGCAGCCGCGACCAGGCCACCGCGGCCAGGTAGAGCAACGTCTGGAGTGCGAGTACGAAGCCGGCGACCTGGGCCAGCTCGGCGGGCGGCAGTTCGGCGTGGGTCAGCTTGTCGAGCGCCAGGGCGGGGACGAAGACGTAGATGTTGAGCTTCGACAGCGTCCGCATCTCGAGCCCGAAGCGCCGCTGCAGCCAGTAGCCGACGCCGATCAGCAGGAAGATCGGCAGTAGGTTGTCGCGGAAGATCAGCGCGAGCTGGGCGAGGATGTCGCTCATGCCGCGAGGATAACCGCGCCGCCGGCGCCGGCCAAGGACCGCCGGCCGGCCATCAGCGCTCCAGCACGGCGATCGCGTCGATCTCGACCCGCGCGCCCTTCGGCAGCGCGGCGACCTGGACGGTCGCGCGGGCCGGCGGATCGGCGGCGAAGTACCAGCCGTAGACCTCGTTGATGGTGGCGAAGTCGGCCAGGTCGCAGCAGTAGATGGTGGTCTTGACCACCTCTTCGAGCGACGCGCCGGCGGCGGTCAGCACGGCCTTCAGGTTGTCCAGCACCTGGCGGGTCTGGGCGGCGATATCGCCCTCGACCAGTTGCCCCGCCGGGGTCAGCGGGATCTGGCCGGAACAGTAGACCACCTCACCGGCGGTCACGGCCTGGCTGTACGGTCCGATCGCGGCCGGTGCGGCCTCGCTTGCCACGACGCGCTTGCCCATGCTAACCTTCCTTCTCCGACCGGGAAGGTTGGCAGGGCCCCATGGTTCACCTCCGTCGCCGCAACCTCGAGCTGCGCTTTTGGCACGAGTTCCGCATCGCCCGCGGCGCCGCCAGCGCGGCGACCACGCTGCTGGTCGAGCTCGAGCACTGCAACCTGATCGGCCGCGGCGAGGCGATCCCCGTCGAGACCTACGGACAGGGCGCCGCGGCGGTCGGCGACACGCTGGACCGACTCGCGGCGCGGCTGGCCGAGGCCGACCCGTCGTGCGTCGAGTCGCTGATGCTCGACCTGCTGGACGAGTTCCGGGGCCAGGAGTCGGCGCTCTGCGCGGTGGACGGCGCGCTCTGGGACCTGGCCGCCCAGCTCGCCGGCCAGCCGGTCTGGCGGCTGTTCGGCCTCGACGCGGAGCGCGCCGGACTGACCTGCATGACGCTCGGCATGGCCGACCTGCCGACCATGCTGGCCAAGGCCGACGAGGCGGCCGAGTTCCCCATCCTCAAAGTCAAGTGCGGCGGGCCGCAGGACCTCGACATCCTCCGCGCGCTGCGCGACCACACCGGCAAGCGCTTCTGGATTGATGCCAACGAGGGCTGGTCGGTCGACCAGGCCGCCTCGCTGGCCGCCGAGGTCGCCGCGCTCGGTGTCGAGATGATCGAGCAGCCGGTAGCCCGCGACGACCTGGACGGCCTGGCCCGCGTGCGCGAGGTGTCGCCGATCCCCGTGGTGGTCGACGAGAGCTGCCTGACCGCCGCTGACGTGCCGCGCCTGGCCGGCGTGGTCGACGGGGTCAACGTCAAGCTGCACAAGTGCGGCGGACTGACCGCCGCCCGGCACCTGATCGCCACCGCGCGGGCCTGCGGTCTGCGGGTCATGACCGGCTGCTTCTGCGCCTCGTCGGTGGCCATGACCCAGGCCGCGCAGATTGCGCCGCTGGTCGACTGGTCAGACCTCGACGGCCACCTCCTGGTCGCCAACGACCCATTCCGTGGCTATACCGCCCCCGGCGGGCGAATCACCCTGCCGCACGAGCCTGGCCTGGGCCTTGCCGTCCGCGAGGCCGAACCGGCCAAGGGATAGTCACCGCGAGAGGGAACCGCCGCCGGGGGGAACCATCGTTTGCCGGGGGCAGGTCTGGAGATCGGCATGAGATTGCGGCACCTGACCATCCTGTTCGGACTACCCGGCTGCCTGGCCGTCGCCGGCTGCGGCTCGAAGGCGACGCCGATGCTGATCAGCGTCGAGCAGGAGATCGCCATCGGCCGCCAGGTATCCGTCGAGGTCGAGCGCGAGTATGGCCGGCCGGTGACCAGCGGCCCGCGGGCGCGCCGCCTGGCGGCCGTGGCCGGGCGCATCCTGCCCCTGGCCCGCCGCGACGTGCCCTATCGGGTCACCGCGCTGGACAACGACGAGGTGGTCAACGCCCTGGCCGCGCCGGGCGGGCCGGTCTACGTCACCACCGCGCTGATCGACCGCATGACCGATGACGGCGAGCTGGCCTTCGTGGTCGGCCACGAGGTGGCGCACATCGAGGCCGAGCACGGCCGCCAGGCGATCAACCAGGCGGTCATGGTCGAGGCGGCGGCGCAGCTTCTGTTACGGGATTCGGGCGAGCTGATTAAGTTCGGTAGCTCGGTCGCCTGGCTGCTCTACAGTCGGGGCTACAGTCGGGCCAACGAGCGCGAGGCCGACAGCGGTGGGCTGCGCCTGATGAACGCCGCGGGCTACCCGCCGGGTGAGTCGATCGAAGCGCTGCGCAAGCTCGGCGGCGGCCAGGTCGGCGGGCCGGCGCGGTACCTCTCGACGCATCCCTCGACGCCGGACAGGATCCGGCGGCTCGAAGCCGAGATAGCCGGGCTCGGAAACCAGACATGAACGGAATGCCGACGATTGTCGCGACGCGCGAGAGCCACGAGCTGGACGCCGAACAGATTCGCTCTCAGCCGTTCGGCACGGTCTTCTCGCCGAGCATGATGCTCAGCTACTACGCTCCCGATTCGGGCTGGTCCGAGCCGTCGATCCAGCCGCGCGGCCCGCTGGCGCTCGACCCGGCGACGATGGCGTTGCACTACGGCCAGACCGCCTTCGAGGGTGTCGCCGCCTACCGCCAGAGCAGCGGCCGCCTGGCGCTGTTTCGGCCGCATGATTACATGGAGCGGCTGTCGCGCAGTTGCGACCGGCTGGCCATCGCCTCGCCGCCGGCGGCGGCGACGGTCGACGCCTGGTCGGCCTTTGTCGCCCACGAGCAGCGCGCGCTGCCCAGCGCCGACGACCTGATGCTCTATGTCCGGCCGCTGATCATGGGCACCGACGTGGTGCTCGGCTCGCGGCCGTCGCGCACCTTTCTCAGCGTGGTGCTGGGCGTGGCCAGTTCGTTCGCCGCGGCCGACCGGCTGCGCTTCGAGGTGCTGGTCACCGAGCGCTACGTCCGGGCCGCGCCGGGCGGCATCGGGACGGCTAAGACGCCGGGCAACTACGCCGCCTCGATGCTCGCCCACCATGCCGCCAAGGCCCGCGGCTGCGACCAGGTGCTGTGGCTCGACTCGGGCCGCCACGCGCTGATCGAAGAGCTCGGCTCGATGAACGTCTGCTTCGTGATCGACGAGACGGTGGTCACCCCGGCGCTGACCGACACCATCCTCGCCGGCGTCACCCGCGACAGCGTGCTGGTCGCCTGCCGCGACCTGGGCATCCGCACCGAGGAACGGCCGGTCGCCCTGGCCGAGATCCTGGCCGCCCGGCAGTGGGGTGGGCTGCGCGAGGCGTTCGCCTGCAGCACGGGCTTCGGCATCGTCAGCATCGGCGCGCTGCACCACGAGGAGCAGCGCCACGAGCTGCCCGCCGAGACGCCGGTCACCGCCCGCATCCGCCACCGCCTCCGCCAGGCCCAGACCGGAGCGCTGGCCCTGTAGGCCGGCGCAACGTCAGTCGATTGGGTGACGCCATCCCGCGCTCGCGGGCGCCGACCGGGACGGTCGGCCTACGTGCGTCGACCGTCCCGGTCGACGATCACGATTCACCATCGGCCATGCTACAATGCCGCGCCTTGGCCGATGGAGCGGGCGATGGCGACGGCGAAGCGGGACGAGAAGGCGATCTGCCCTCGCGACGAGGACTACTCGCGCTGGTACACAGACATCATCCAGCGCGCACAGTTGGCCGACTACAGCCCGGTACCCGGCTGCATGGTCATTCGCCCCAACGGTTACGCCATCTGGGAGCGGATGCGCGACGGGCTCGACGGCATGTTCCGCGAGACCGGCCACCAGAACGCCTACTTTCCGCTGTTCATCCCGCTCAGCTTCATGGCCAAGGAGGCCGAGCACGTCGAGGGGTTCGCCATGGAGTGCGGGGTGGTCACCCACTCCGGCCTCGAGCGTGACCCCGACGGCGGCCTGCGCCCGCGCGGCAAGCTCGACGAGCCGCTCATCCTGCGGCCGACCAGCGAGACCATCATCTGGCACATGTATGGCCAGTGGATCAAGTCTTACCGCGACCTGCCCATCCTGATTAACCAGTGGGCCAACATCATCCGCTGGGAGATGCGCACGCGGCTGTTTCTGCGCACGCGAGAGTTTCTTTGGCAGGAGGGCCACACCGCCCACGCCACCGCCGACGAGGCGGTGGCCGAGGCGTTGACGATGCTCGACGTCTATCGCCGATTTGCCGAGGAGTACATGGCCGTGCCGGTTTGGTGCGGCAAGAAGAGCGAGGCGGAGAAGTTCGCCGGCGCGGTCGATACCTACTGCATCGAGGCGCTGGTGCAGGACGGCCGGGCGATCCAGGCCGGCACCAGCCACTACTTGGGCCAGAACTTCGCCAAGGCGTTCGACGTGACGTTCGTCAACCAGCAGAACCAGTCCGAGTACGTCTACGCCACCAGTTGGGGTGTCTCGACCCGGCTCATCGGCGCGCTGGTGATGAGCCACAGCGACGACCAGGGTCTGGTCGTCCCGCCCAAGCTCGCCGCGACCGAGGTGGTCATCGTGCCCATCGGCCGCAAGGAGGAGGAGCAGGCGGTGGTCATGCCGGTGGTCGACCAACTGCGCGAGGCGCTGCGCGGCCGGCGGGTGAAGGTCGACGACGACCCGCGCCAGTCGCCCGGCTACAAGTTCGCCGAGCACGAGCTGCGCGGCGTGCCGCTGCGCATTGAGGTCGGCCCGCGCGACGTGGCCGCCGGGCAGATCACCGTGGCCCGCCGCGACACCGGCGAGAAGAGCGCCGTCGCGCTCGGCGCCGACCTGGCCGCCGAGATCGAGAGCCGGCTCGAGGCGGTGCAGGCCGGTCTCTACCAGCGGGCGCTCGAGCGCCGCGAGGCGCTCACCCGCGAGGTCGACAGCTACGCCGAGTTTCGCGACATCTTCGGCGACGAGGGCGGCAAGGGATTCCTGCTCGCCCACTGGGACGGCACCGCCGAGACCGAGCGGCAGGTCCAGGAAGAGACCGGCGCGACCATCCGTCTGATTCCCCTCGACGAGGGCGAGCCGGGCGCCTGCATGGTCACCGGCCGGCCGTCGGCGCGGCGGGTGGTCTGGGCCCGGGCTTACTGAGCCGCCTCGGTCTCGAGCAGCCGCAGCTTGCGCCACAGCCCGCCGCCGTAGCCGCCGAGCCCGCCGTCGGCGGCGATCACGCGGTGGCAGGGAATCAGGATCGCGAGGCGGTTCTGCCCGTTGGCTCGGCCGACCGCGCGCACCGCGGCCGGCCGGCCGATGCTCGCCGCCAGCTCGGCATAGCTGCGTGTCTCGCCGTACGGAATCTGCCGCAGCGCCGCCCAGACCTCGCCCTGGAACGGCGTGCCGGGCGCCTCGAGCGGCAGCTCGAACGCACGTCGCCGGCCGGCGAAGTAGTCGTCGAGCTGTCGCCGCAGGTCGGCGAAGAGCGGCGATTCGCCCGGCAGCAGCGGGCGGCCGAATCGCCGTCGAACGGTCTCGAGTTGGGTCTCCAACATGCGCCGGTCGGTGAACTCGAGCAGGCACAGCGCCTCGCTCGTCGCGCCGGCGGCCATCGGGCCGAGCGGCGTCTCGATCCAGGCCAGGCGGAGGTAGTCGCCGTTGCGGGCGGCCCCCGGCGCGCTGCCGACAGCCTTGCCGAACGCCTCGCGGAAGCCCGAGACGGAATCCCAGTCGTGGTCCCACCCGGCCTCGTCGAGACTGGCGCCGGCGCGGATGGCGGAGAAGGCCGCGCCCAGCCGGCGGGCGCGCGAGTAGGCCTGGAAGGTCATGCCGAAGTGGCTTTTGAACCAGCGCCGCACGGCAGCCGGGTCGAGCCCGTCGCGGCGCAGTTCGGTCTCGCTGATGCGCCGGCCCGGCTCGGCCTCGACCCGCTCGATCAGTCGCCGCGCCCAGTCGGGCGTGCTGTCACCGTCGAGCGGTCGGCAGCGGGCGCACGGCCGGTAGCCGGCGAACAGCGCCTCGCGCGCGGTGGCAAAGAACGTGACATGCTCGGGTTTCGGCTTGCGCGCCGGGCAGCTCGGGCGGCAGAAGATGCCGGTGGTGGTCACCGCGCAGTAGAACAGGCCGTCGCAGGTGGCGTCGCGGCCCATCAACGCGGCGAGCATGTCGGCACGGCTCGGCAGGGTGGTGACAGTGTCCATGGCTCGACGATACCACTGCAGGCGCTGGGCGCTCCACCGATTTCCGCGCAGCGAATTCGGGCCGGCGAAGAATGTCGGCCCGTGCGTACAGGAGACGGCGGCGCCGCGCGGAACCTGCGCAGCGCGCCTGTACTGGACCGGACCCGTCCGGTGGCCCAGCGGTTCTCAACCGACAGAGGAGTGACGATGAAGACGGTCTTGCGACGTGCGCCGGGCCTATGCGGCCTGTGCCTGCTGCTGCTCGGCCTGGCCTTGGCAGCCTGCGGCCCGAAGAAGAGCGAGCTGGAGGACGCCCCAGCCGGCGAGGCTCAGATCGCCACCGGCATGTTGTACTACGACTGTGTCGAGAAGTGGGGCGACCCGACCAGCGTCGAGGGCGGCGATCCCACCCTGTCCGACCCGCCGTTCAACGGCACCTGCGTGTTCAACACGCCCGAGGGCACCAAGACCGTCGTCTTTGCCAACGGCGTGATCAGCGAGGTCCGCTGAACTCGATCGTCGGGCGGCCGAGCCGCTCCTGCCAGTGGCGGCGGCGCCAGCGCAGCAGTTCGGGCGCGTCGCGCCGCAACCGCGCGACCGCCCGCTCCACCTCCGTGGCGCCGAGTGGGCCGGCCGGCCGGTCTTCTGCCAGCTCATAGGCCAGGCGCAGGAGCAGCTCGCGGTTGCCCTGGCTGCAGCGCCGCAGCCGGGCCACGCCAGCCGCGGTCAGGTCGAGCTCGCCATAGCGTGCCAGCAGCTCCCGGGCCTCATCATCCTCTGCGATGTGGACCAGCCGGTGATCGACCACCTCCAGCCCGCTCGCGCGCAGCGCCGGGCGGCGGTCGACGTGGCTGCCGAGCAGCAGGCCGTCGCCGCGGGCGGCCAAGGCGCCGGCGCAGTCCGCTAACGCCCGAGCGGTCGCCCGCTGCGCCTCGTCGAGCACCAGCCAGCCGCTCGCCGGCAACTCGAACGGCCCGCGCAGTCGCGCCAGGTTGAGGTACTCGCCGGCCGTCCCGACACTCGCCAGGTGCGCCCGCAGGCCGTGCAGAAGCGTCGTTTTGCCCATCCCACAGGCGCCGCGGACCTGGATCACGCGGACGCCGCAGTCCAGGGCGGAGAGCAACTCGGCCGGCACGGTCACCGGCCGCTGGTCGACCGGCCGTTCCTCGAACGGGTTGCCGGGCATCAGGGCATCGGCTCGGAGAGATCGACCCGGTCGATCACGTTGCCGTCGAGGTCGATGGCTTCCGCCGTCACGCTTCGCCCGGCGACATCGACCACCACGAAGTGATGCACCTTGGCGAACACATCGCCCGGCTGCGCCAGGCTGGCATCCTGGTCATACAGCGGCGCCCCGCCGCCGGCGGTGAGCAGGTACCTCACGCCGTCGCGCTCGGTGCGGTAGTAGCCGTGGTCGTGCCCGCAGAAAACCGCCGTGACGAAGCTCTGCTCGAGCACCGGGTGGAGCCGCGCCTCGACCCCCGGGTCGCCCGGCGCATAGTCGCCGATTGAGTAGGCCGGGTGGTGCTGGAAAACGAACACGTGCGGCTCGGTCGCCTCGGCCAGCGTCTCGGTCAGCCAGCCGATCTGCGCCTCGTCGCCGGGGTGGCGGATCGTGTTCGTGTCGAGGACGATGAACCGGCAGTCGTCGCGAGCGAAGGTGTACCAGGTGACCGGCGGCTCGGCCGGCAGGTCGAACTTGGCCTGCAGGTCGCGCACGCCGCGATCGTGGTTGCCCATCGCGGGGTAGTAGTCGGCGAACTCGCGCAGCGGGGCGATGATGTCGAGCGCCTGCGTCCACAGCGCCTCGTCCTCGCCGTCGCCGACCAGGTCGCCGGTCTGGAAGACCAGCGCAGGCCGCGGCTCGACGGTGAGCATCCGCTCGACCACCCGGCGGTGGATGTCGGGGTTCGAGCGGCAGTCGCCATAGACGATGAAGCGCAGCGGCCGGCCGACCGGCTCGGGCGGCGGGATCGGCGCGTCGGCCGGCGGCGGCGGCGGCTGTGCCGGCGGCCCGCCGGGGCGGCAGCCCGCGCACAGCAGCAGGATCAGCGCCAGCCAACGGAAGAGCCTCATGCCGGATGCGCCGCGATGAACTGCGCCAGCCGCTCGACGCCGGCGGCGAACGGCCGCTCGCGCACGGCCAGGGTGAGCCGCGCCATCTGCCGCGTCACCTCGCCGAACGACGGCCCTGGCGCGACGTTCACCTGCGCATCGCGGCGGCAGGTGGCGGCAAAGGCCGCGCCGTCGAGGAACTCGGTGCGACTGACGTCAATCAGCATGAAGTAGGAGCCCTCGGGCACATACGGCACCGTTCCGGCGGGCAGCATCGCTTGGGCGGTCTCGCGCTGCTGGCGGTAGAAGGCGGTCATGCTCTCGAGCAGCGCCGGGTCCATCTCGAGCGCGGTCAATCCGGCGGCCAGGGCGAGCGTGCTGGGGCCCGATTGCAGCGCCTCCTGGGTGCGCAACAGCGCCCGCGCCAGCGGTGGCGCGGCGACCAGGTAGCCGAGCCGCAGCCCGGCCAGGGCGTGGGTGCGGCTGAAACTGAAGATGCTGGCCACCCGGCCGTCGGCGTCGAACCGCGCCGGTCCGACCGCCGGCCCGGGCCGGTAGCGGATCTGGTCGTAGGTCTCGTCGGAGATGACATACAGGTCGTGCTCGCGGGCGAAGTCGACCATCGTCTGGAGCTGTCCGGCATCGAGCACCGAGCCACTCGGGTTGCCCGGCGAGCAGAGCAGAATCGCCTTGGTCTGGTGACCGACCAGGCTCTCGAGCGCGGCGTAGTCGGGCGTGCCGTCGAGCGCGCAGCGATAGCCGAGGCACGGCACGCCCCAGACGGCGGCGACGTGGCGGTAGATGGGCGAGCCCGGGTCGGGCACCAGGACCTCTTCACCCGGGTCGCACAGGCTGGCGAAAACCAGGCTCAGCGCCGCATTCGCGCCGCCGGTCAGGACGATGTGTTCTTCGTCGATCTCGAGGTCGTTGACATCCTGCAGCTTGACCACCAGGCCGCGGGTGAGATAGAGCCCGCCACCGGTGTTGGTCCGGCCCAGGTCGGTCGTCCGCGCGGCATGGACAATCGCCTCGGCCACCGGTCCGGGCACGGTGTACTGCGAGTACTCGCCGGCCAGGTCGAGCAGGCCCGCGCGATCGCGGTCGAGGCGCGGGTCCGGCAGCGCGCCGCGGGTGATCGACAACGGTTTCATGCCCCCACTCTGGTGGTCATTGCCGCACTCTTCGCCCGCACCCCCCGCGCTCCTCCTGCCACCATCCCCGGGGTCAGATCCCCGAACCGCGCGCGGTGTAACCAAACCGCGTCGCTCCTGTCATGCACCGCATGGCATCGGGGTCTGACCCCGATGCCATGCGGCATGTGACACATCCGCGCCGAATCGGTAACAGACTGCGTGAAATCGGTGCCTGACCCCGTGTTGGTGCGGTTGACCCGGCGATCGGCGGCGGGTATCATCGCCCCATGCGCCGCTCTGCTTCTCGGCCTGGGGGCTTGTTCATCACGCTCGAGGGCATCGACGGCGCCGGCAAGTCGACGCAGCTCGCGCTCCTGGCCGACCACTTACGCGACCGCGGGCATCGCGTGCGGGTCACCGAGGAGCCTGGCGGCACTGCCCTGGGCCGGACCGTTCGCGAGCTGCTCCAGGGCGATACGGCCGACCCGCCCGTCGCCCGGGCCGAGGTGCTGCTCTTCCTCGCCGCCCGGGCGCAGCATGTCGAGACGCTGATCGGGCCCGCCCTGGCCGCCGGCGAGACGGTGCTCTGTTCGCGCTTCTCACACTCGACGCTGGCTTATCAGTGCCACGGGCTCGGGCTCGACGAGGCGCTGGTCCGCTCGGCCGATGCCTTCGCGCGGAACGGGCTCCTGCCCGAGCTGGTGCTGATCCTCGACAGTGACCCCGCCGCGGCGGCGGCACGCCGCGACCTGAGCCGGCCGGCCGACCGCATCGAGCGGCGCGACGACGGCTTCCACGCCCGGGTCCGCGACGGCTTCCGGGCCCTGGCCGCGGCCGAGCCCGAACGAGTCAAGTTGGTCCCCGCCGACGGCCCGGTGGCCGAGGTCCAGGCGGCCCTGCGCGAGGTCTTGGCGCCGTGGCTCTAGAGCGCCCAATCTGGGACACGTTGATCGGCTGCCTGCGGCCGCTGGCCGAGCTGCGGTCGGCGCTGGAGCAGGGCCGCGACGCACACGCCTGGCTGTTCTGCGGCGCCGACGGGGTGGGCAAGCGGAGCTGCGCCCTGGGCCTGGCCCAGCGGCTCAACTGCCGGGCCGACCCGGCGCCCTGCGGCCGCTGCGAGTCGTGCCGGCGGATGGCCCGCCGCGCGCATCCCGAGCTGCGGTTGATTGAGCCCGAGGAGCAGGGTGAGGGCGGGCGCAGTCTGGTCCACAAGATCGAGACGATCCGCGAGCTGCAAGCCGATTCGCACCTGCGCCCGTTCGGCGACTCGGTGCGGGTCTATCTGCTCAACGCCGCCGAGCGGATGACCGAGGCGGCGGCCAACTGCCTGCTCAAGACTTTGGAGGAGCCGCCCGAGCAGGTGGTCCTGGTGCTCTGCTGCGAGGAGCCCTCGGCCCTGCTGCCGACCATTCGTTCGCGGGTCCGCCGGATCGACTTCCCGCCGGTACCGCGGACCGAGATCGCCGGCTGGCTGCGCGCGGTGCACGGCCTTGACGACGAGCAGGCCGAGCTCTGTGCCGGCATCGCCGCGGGGCGGCCGGGCCGGGCGCTGGTGCTCGCCGGCGATCCGACGGTGCGCGAGTTCCGGGAGCGCTTGTACGAGCAGATGAGCCGGCTCGGGCGCCGGCCCGCGGCGGCGGCGCTGGCGGCGGCGGAGGCGATCCGCGGCGGACTGGGCGCCGGCCGCGAGGGTGCGGCGACGGAGCTGGCGCTGGAGATGTTAGAATGGTGGTACCGCGACGCGTTGCTGGTCAGCGTCGGCGGGCCGGCGCCACTGGTCTCGACCGACTGCCGGGCGATGATTGAGCGCTTCGCCGCCGGCCGTGCGCCGGCGGAACTGAGTTCGGCGCTGACCGCGTTGCATGCTGCACGACTCGCCTGGCGGCGCAATGCCAATGTCGCGTTGCTGCTCGAGGTGCTGTGGCTGCGGCTGGCCGGTGCGCTGGGTTCGGGTTGACGTGCGAGAAGGAGATGGGAGCGATGGCAGGCAGTGTCGCCGAGGTGACCGACAACTCGTTCGAGACCGATGTGCTGCAGTCGGAGACGCCCGTTCTGGTCGACTTCTGGGCCCCCTGGTGCATGCCGTGCAAACTACTGTCGCCGATCGTCGACAAGGTCGCGACCAGCCTCGGCGGGCAACTGAAAGTGGTCAAGATCAACGTCGACGACAATCAGTCCACGGCGATCAACTACCGGGTGCAGAGTATCCCGACGCTGATCTGGTTCAAGAACGGCGAAGTGGTCGACCAGTATGTCGGCCGCCTCGAGGAGGATGCGCTGCGCTCGAAGTGCCTGGCCGTGATCGGCTGAGCGCGAGCCGCGGGCGACCGGGCGCCTGGCGGCCGCGGCCGACCGCGGCCGCCGCGCACCGTCTGTGGCGGGCCGTCATCGCGCTGTGGAGACCAACTTGCCGCCTCTGCTTCGCCGCTGGCCGATCGTCGTCTGGGTCTGCTGCCTCGCCCTGCCGGCCGGCGCAGGGCCGGTCGAGGACCTCGAGAACGCCATCGCTGCGGTGGCCGAGCGGGTCAAGCCCTCGGTGGTCAGCATCGTCGCCTCGCGCGCGCCGCAGTCGAACGCCCAGGCCCGCGGCTCCGGCATGTTGTTCCGCGCCGACGAGACGCACTATTACATCCTGACCAACGCCCATGTGGTCACCGCCGGGCCGACGCGCCACTGCACCATCAAGCTGTTGCCCGAGCGCGAGACGCGCGCCGGCGAGGTGGTCGGCATCGACCCGCGGACCGACACCGCCGTGGTCCGGATCGAGCGCCGGCCGGGCGACGCGCTGCCGCTGGTCAGCCTCGGCCGCGCCGACGATCTGCGCGTGGGCAGCCTGGTGCTGGCCGTCGGCAGCCCGTTCGACTTCGAGGCGACGGTCACCCTCGGCATGGTCTCGAGCCTCGGCCGCGAGCT
>CAYONP010000015.1:0-75243 GCA_964405335.1 uncultured Fimbriimonadaceae bacterium | reverse complement strand
GGGCGCGACGAGGTAGGGCCGCCTCGCCGAGGCGGCCGATGACGGCCCGTTCGGCAAACGGGCGCGACGAGGTAGGGCCGCCTCGCCGAGGCGGCCGATGACGGCCCGTTCGGCAAACGGGCGCGACGAGGTAGGGCCGCCTCGCCGAGGCGGCCGATGACGGCCCGTTCGGCGAACGGTCGCGATGAGGTAGGGCCGCCTCGCCGAGGCGGCCGATGACGGCCCGTTCGGCGAACGGGCGCGATGAGGTAGGGCCGCCTCGCCGAGGCGGCCGATCACGGCCCGTTCGGCGAACGGGCCCTACCCAGCGGAGACGGACGGAGCGCGGCCGTCCCCGGCCGCCGAGCGGCGAGCAAACTAGCGCGCGCGCCGCGCCCTACCGGCCGTAGTACCGCAAAACCAACTCGACCAGTTGCCCCGCCGCTGCCGGGCGGGTGCCGGCGTCGTAGCTCTCGTCGAGGGTGTGGACCTGCTGGCCGGCGCCGCGGTAGACGCAGATCGCGTCGATGCCGACGGCCATGAAGGCGTTGGCGTCGGTCGATGAGACCGGGTGGCTGACGCTCAGCCCGCGTCGTTTGATGGTCTCGACCGCCGCCCGGACGATCGGCGCCTCGGCCGGCGTCTCGCCGCCCTGGCGGCCGGTGATCTGGTGCTCGAGCCGTAGTTCAGGCCCTTGCTGGCGCCGCGCGTTCTCGGCGGCGATGCCCTCGCCAATAGCCGCCCGCACATGCGCGTCGAGCCGGGCCAGTTCGGCCGCGTCGGTCGAGCGCAAGTTGAGGTGCCCACTGCAGCTCTCGGGGATCGCGTTGCCGGCGAAGCCGCCGTGGAGTAGGCCGCAGTTGAGCGTGGTACGAGGCTCGGCGGCAAAGGTGTAGTCGGCCGCGCGGGCGACGATGCGGGCGAGGGCGATGTTCGGATTGACCGAGCCGAACCCGCCCCAGGCATGGCCACCGGGCCCGTGGAGCGTCAGGTGGTGGTTAAGCGAGTGCGTGCCGTGGCGGATGATCTGCCCCGGCCGCGCCGTGTCGAGGGTGACGAAGGCGTCGATCGCGCCGCCGCCGACGCCCTGCTCGGCCAGGTGTCGCGCGCCGCGCAGGTTGCCCGCGCCCTCTTCGCCGACGGTGGCCACGAACCACAGGTCGCCGGGCAGTTCGACCCGCTCGGAGAGCAGCCCCGCGGCGACTTCGAGCAGGATCACCAGCCCCGACGTGTCGTCGCCGACGCCGGGAGCGTGGAGGATGTCGCCCTCGCGCCGGACGGTGACCTCGACCTCGGGGCCGAAGACCGTGTCGAGATGCGCCGAGCAGACCAGCCGCGGCGCGCCGCCGGCGGAGAGCGGGTAACGCCCGGCGACGTTGCCGGCGTCGTCGATGGCCACCTCAATCAGCCCAACGCCCTGCATCGCGTCGGCCATGGCCGCTGCGCGGGGGCCTTCGGCGTAGGGCGGCGCGGCGACCTGGCAGAGCGCAATGTGGCGCGCGGTCCAGGCCTCGTTCTCGGCGGCGAAGCGGGCGGTCAGCCGCTCGGTCACGGCGACGGGATCATCCGGCACGGGGTCCTCTCAGTCCTTGCGCTCAAGCACTCGGTGGCAGCCGGCGGTGATGCCGACGGCCAGCACGTCGGTCGTCGGGTCGTCGAGCTCCAGCAGATAGGTAGTCTTCAGCGCCAGCGCCTTCTTGGTTACACGGCCGAGCTGGCGCCGGCCGACGCGGAGGCTGAACCTGGCGCCCGGCCGGCCGCGCAGGTTCAGCTCGCCATAGCGCTCGAGCCCGCGCACCGCCGGCTTTCGCCCGCCGCCGATGTGGGCCGCCGCCTGGCCGCCGACAAACAGCGTGTAGCCGCCACCGACCGCGTCGGCGGTGAGCAGCCCGCGCTCGCCACCGTCGGCGTCGCGGAGGTGGATGGCATCCTTCAGGCTCAGCCGCTGCTCCTGCACCCGCAGGATCACCGCACCGGCCTCGTCGGTGACCTCGAAGGCGAGCCCGACCGACGGCCACTTCTTGGTCATGGTCAGCTTCATCGCTCGCTCTCCCGCCGCTGCCGGCCGACGGTCTGGTGCGCCCGCCGCGTCGGCTCGGGCAGACGATACCGCCCCACACAGCGTAACGCCAAGGCCACCGCGTCGTCGAGCGTGCTGCGATGGCCGACCGAGACGTAGATTGGCTTCACGCCGTCGCGCGTGCGCACCACCCGGCCGATCTCCTCCTCGCCGTCGAGCAGCGGCGCGGTCGATCCAGCGCTGCTCGCCGGTTCGCTCGCGGTGCCGACCAGCCGGCTCTTGGCGCAGCCGATGGTGGGCAGATCGAGCAGCAGACCGGCATGGCAGGCCAGCCCGAGGCGGCGCGGGTGCGCCCGGCCGTGGCCGTCGCAGAGCAGCGCGTCGGGCCGCACCGAGAGCCGCTCCCAGGCGGCCAGCAGCGGCGGCAGCTCGCGGAAGCTGAGCAGGCCGGGGACGTAGGGAAAGTCGGTCGTGGTCGACATCGCCACCTCGTCGACGGTGGCCAAGTCGAGCAGGCGGACGACCACCAGCGCGACATGGATGTCGCCCCGGCCGCGGGTCGCCGACAGGTCGCAGCCGGCGACCAGCTCGACCGCGCCCGCGTCGAGCGGCTCCTCGCGCGCGGCGCCGCGGAGTTCGAGCTGCAGCGCCGCCGCTTCGGCCGGCGGCAGGTCCCAGCGATGCGCGATCACGCCACTTCGACCGCCCGGCCGGTCAGCGCCGACTGCGCTTCGAGATGCGTCACCGCCAGCGAGTCGCGGGCACTCTCACCCGAGATGAGCGGGCTCGCCGTGCCGCTCGCCAGGCACTCGGCAACGTGGCTCAACTGCGCGGCGAAGGCCTCTCCGCCGCCCGGCTGCGGGAAGCCGACCGTGCCGTCGGGCAGGTAGACGGTGAGCACCTGCGTGCCCGACTGGTGCGCCGCGGGATCGACCGTGTCGGGCTCGGTCGAGAACTTGAGCACGGCGGTGGCGCGCTCGAAGCAGGCCTCGAACTCGTGGCAGAACATACGCCCCTTCATGCTCGCCGCGCCGCTCTGGCAGCTCACCGTCACGCCGTCATAGTCATACAGGGTCGAGATGAAGCTGACCAGGCCCTGGCGGTGCTGGCCGAGCGAGATCACGCGCCGCGGCCGGCCGAGCAGGTAGAGGATGAAGTCGACGTCGTGAATGTGGAGGTCGATCATCGGCCCGCCGTTAGCCGCCATGTCGGCGACGTCGCGCGACCAGTCGGGCATCGAGATGATCCGGCGCAGGTTGAGCGTGACCAAGCGGCCATAGCTGCCGCGGTCGACCTGCTCTTTGAGCCACCGCCACTCGGGCCAGAAGCGGAGCACCTGGGCGACCAGGAGCTGCCGGCCGGCCGCCCGCGCGGCGGCGATCATCCGGTCGGCGTCGGCCACTTCGATGGCGATCGGCTTCTCGACCAGCACATGCTTGCCCGCCTCGAGCGCGGCGACCGCGCACTCCGGGTGGAGCCGGGTGGGCAGGCAGAGGTCGAGCAGGTCGAGGCCCGGGTCGGCGATCAGGTCGGCAAACTCGCGATAGGTGGCGATGCCGGAGAGGTCCTGCACGCCGCCGGCGTCGCCGAAGTTGCCCTGCACGTCGCTCCAGTCACCGGCGAGTTTTTTCTCGCTGCGGGTACACAGCGCGGCGACGCGGGCGCCCGGCACTTCGGCCCAGGCCTTGAAGTGCGTGGTGCCCATGAACCCGACGCCCGCGATGCCGACATTGATCATCTGTGCCCTCCCTCCGCATCGAATCCGGGGACACACGACCTATTTTCCATCTGGCCGCCCGGCGGTTCGCGTCTGAAGCCGACGGCCGACCGACGCCTCCGCCCGCGCCACGAACTCGCCCGAAAGGCCTCCGCGAGAAATAGGTCGTGTGTCCCCGGATTGCGCGTGCTGCCGCGCCGCCTGTACGAACGCCTCGAACAACGCCAGCGAGGTCGGCTCGGCCGGCTCCATCATCTCGGGGTGCCACTGCACGCCGAGAATGAACCGCTCGCCGAGCCCCTCGATCGCCTCAATCGTCCCGTCGGCATCGACCGCCGCGACGCGCAGACCTTCGCCCAGCCGGCCGACCGCCTGGTGATGATACGAGTTCACCGCCACCCGCGCCGCGCCCAGGATATCGCGCAGCCGCGTGCCCTCGGCCAGCTCGACGTGGTGGTGCGCGGTCAGCCCGCCGTGGATCTTCATCTGGTGCTGAATGGTCACCTCCGGCTCGGACGATAGGTCCTGCCGCAGGTCGCCGCCGGCGGCGACGTTGAGCGACTGGATGCCGCGGCAGATGCCGAAGATCGGCAGGTCGCCGGCCAGCGCGCGGCGGAGCAGCGGCAGTTCGAACCGGTCGCGCGGCACGTCCACCTCGCCCAGCCGGGGGTGCGGCTCGGCGCCGAAGAGCAGCGGATGGACGTCGCTGCCGCCGCTGGCCAGCAGGCCGTCGAGCGGCTCGAGCAGCGGCTCGACCAGGTCGGGGCCGAGGTTCGGCAGCAGCACCGGCGCGCCGCCGGCACGGGCGACCCAGTCGACATACGTCGAGTTGCAGACGTGGCGCAGCCGGGCCAGCGAGTCCATCGGGACCGTCGAGCAGGTGATGCCAATCCGAGGTGTCATGCGCACGGTTCCATGCCGGCATTGTACAACCATCGGTCAAGCCGGCCAGGCTCGGCAGTTCGGCAGGAGGCCCGGCCGGCCCGGCAGCGAACCGGCCGGGTGGAGTTGGACCATGAGCGACGACGTCGACCTTGCCGAGCCGCACGAGACCCCCGCGCCCGAGCCGAGCGAGTCGCCCGAGCCAGCGGCGCCGCCCCGCCCGCGGCGCGGCCTGCCCACGCCGGTGGCCGTGCTGATCATCCTCGCCGGCCTGGTTGCCGCCTGGACGGTCTACCAGAGCAACACCGCCACGAGCGACCATCGCGGCGCGTGGGAGCTGGAAGTCGACGGCGTGGCCATGAACCTGAACTTCGACGCCAACGGCGACGGGCTGCTGATCACCCCCGACAACCAGCCGTTCGGGGTGCCGTTTCAGTGGAAGGCGAAGGGCCGGAGCATCACCTGCTACCCCGACAACACCACCCAGCTGCCGCTGGCCGAGGCGGCCGGCCAGCCGATCACCTACACCGTCAGCAAGTCGGAGAAGACCGTCACGCTGAGCTGCGAGGCCGGGAGTCTGACGCTCAACGCCCCGTTCGCGCCGTCGCCGCCAGGCGGCTGAGACAGCGTCCCGAATCCGCCGCCGGGAAACTGGAACCCGATGCATCCATTGATGCGTATATGCGGATGTACGGATGCACGCCATGCTCGAGAATCTGCCCGACGAGCTGCTGCCGCTGCTGGCCGATCGCTTGCAGGCGCTGGGCGATCCACTGCGCCTCAGGTTGCTGCGCGAGCTGTGCGGCGGCCCGCGGAGCGTCGGCGCGCTGGTCGCCGCCGCGGGCTGCTCGCAGCCGAATGTCTCGCGCCACCTGGCGCGGCTCGAGCAGGCCGGGTTCATCCGCCGCGAGCGGCGCGGCAACCAGGTGCTGGTCAGCCTTGACGAGGCTGCCTCGCCCGAGCTCTGCGAGCATCTCTGCGGCATGGTCCGCCGCCAGGCCGAGCGCCTCGGCCGGCTGGCCGGCATCGAACTGAAGGGAGCCAACTTGTGAGCGCACCCATCGTGATTGTCGGCGGAGTCGCCGCCGGGCCGAAGATGGCCGCCAAGGCGCGGCGTGAGGATCCCGAGGTGCCGATTGTGTTGATCACCGACGAGCCGGTGATCAGCTATGCTGCCTGCGGCACGCCCTACTTCCTCGGCGGTGTCGCCCCGCGGCGCGAGAGCATGTTGGTCCGCGAGGCCGACCAGTTCGCCGCCGACAACCGCGTCGAGGTGCTCACCCGACACCGCGCCACCGCCATCGATCCGGCCGGGCACACGGTCACCGTGCGCAACCTCGAAACCGGTGAGAGCTTCACTCAGCCATACGCCAAGCTCGGTCTGGCCACCGGCGCGCGGCCGTTTGTGCCGCCGATCCGCGGGCTCAAGGCCGAGGGCGTGTTCACCCTGCGCAGCGTGGTCGACGCCTTTGCCATCGACGACTACATCCGCGCGCATGACGTGCAGCGGGTGGTCGTCGCCGGCGCGGGGTTCATCGGCGTCGAGGTGGTTGAGAACTTCCGCCGCCGCGGCATGGCGGTGACCCTGGTCGAACTCGCCCCGCAGGTGCTGCCGCCGGTCGATCCGGTGGTCGCCGAGGCGGCCGCCCGCGAGATCGAGTCGCACGGCGTCGAGCTGCTGCTCGGTAGCCGGGTCGAGGCGGTCGAGGCCGATCATCGCGGTCGCATCAGTCGCGTGGTGACCGACCGCGGGCCGATCGACACCCAGATGCTGATCCTCGGCGTCGGCGTGCGGCCGAATGCCGAGCTGGCCGCCGAGGCGGGGCTGACCATCGGCGAGACCGGCGCGATCTGGGTCGACCCGACGATGCGCACCAGCGACCCCGACATCTACGCCGCCGGCGACTGCGCCGAGCAGACGCATCTGGTCAGCGGCCGGCCGACCTGGATCCCGCTCGGCTCGACGGCCAACAAGCAGGGCCGCACCGCGGCGATCAACCTGACCGGCGGCCACGACACCTTCCCCGGCGTCGCCGGCACGGCACTGGTCCAGGTGTTCGACCTCAACATCGGCCGCACCGGCCTGCAAGAGCGCGACTTCGCCCGGCTCGGCCTCGCCGTCGAGACGGCCATCGTCCCGCAGGGCGACCGGCCCGGCTACATGCCCGGCGCGGCCGAGATCGTGCTCGTCCTGCACGCCGAACAGGGCACCCGCCGGCTGCTCGGCGCGCAGGCCTATGGGCCGGGCGAAGTGTCGAAGCGGATCGACGTCCTGGCCGTGGCGCTCAGCGCGGGCATGACCGTCGACCAACTGGCCAGCCTCGATCTCGGCTACGCTCCGCCGTACGCCCCGGCGCTGGATGTGGTCATCACCGCCGCCAACGTGCTGCGCAACAAGCTCGACCAGGCCACGCCCGGCATCGGGCCGAGCGCGCTGCGCGAGTGTGCCGATGGCAAGTGCCTGGTCGACTGCCGCGAACCCGAGGAGTACGCCGCCGGCCGCCTGCCCGGTGCGCGGCTGATGCCCCTGCGCAGCATCGCCGAGCGGAGCGGCGAGCTGGATCCCGAGGCCGAAGTGGTGGTCTACTGCAAAGGCGGCCTGCGCAGCGCCGAGGCGGTCCGCCGGCTGCGCCACAACGGGGTCAAGCAGGCGGTCTACCTGGACGGCGGGCTGACCGCCTGGGGTGGGGCGGTGGAGGGTTAGTCGAGCTGGCGCGCTTGACCCGCGTTCACCCGCCTGCCACACTGGCCTTGGGCGATGGACATGAGTGGCCGGCGCGCTCCCAGCGCGGCGTTCGACACGTATGAAGAGCGTGACGACGTGACCGTGGGCGAGGCCGTCGAGGAAGTCGACCGGCTGCTGCGCGAGGGCGCTCTCCCGATGACCCAGAGTGAACTCGCCGAGGCGCTGCGACTGCCGATACTGACCGTCCTTCAGGCACTCGACCAGCTCGTGGCCGAGCGGCGGGTGGCGCCGGCTGCGCCGGCGGCCGGTTACGCTCAGTGGTAAGCGGCCGTGCCGCCGACGGGCTGCCCGACCGCACAAACGGCAACCTATCGAGCGAGCGGAAGCACCGTCTCGGACTTCAGCACGTCGCGAACGTAGGCCAGGCACGCCCGGACATCCTCGGGTCGCAACCCCGGATACTCCACGAGTAGCTCCGGCTCGGTCCACCCGGCGGCCGGTAACTCGACGATGAACTCGACGGCCAGGCGCGTGCCGCGAACCGCGGGCTTGCCGGCCAGCACCTGGGGCTCGATGGTGACCCGCTCGCGCTGGTCCACGGCATGTCTCCGGCCATAATAGTACCCGTAGCGAGCTGGTTGCCGCTGCGGGTTGGGTGTCAAGGTCTCGCCGCGCGGGCGGGCGTTGACTCGGTCAGGCCGGCGTTGGATAATCAGCCGTTCGGGCCGGTGCGGCCGTCGGGGAGGCGGTGTGCGACGGATCGGGGTGCTGACCAGCGGCGGCGACTCGCCCGGCATGAACGCCAATCTGCGGGCGGTGGTGCGCCGCGGGATCGAGCGCGGGCTCGAGGTCGCCGGCATCATGCGCGGCTATCAGGGCCTGATCGACGGTCAGCTATGCCCACTCGGTCCGCGCGACGTGAGCGGCATCATCGACCGCGGCGGCACGTTTCTCCACACGGCGCGTTGCGCGGAGTTCATGCTGCCGGAGGGTCGGGCCGAGGCGGCGCGGCGGTTGGCCGACCATGGCATCGACGGCCTGGTGGTCTGCGGCGGGGACGGCTCGTTCGCTGGCGCGCTGAAGCTGCATCAGGAGCACGGCGTGGCGGTGGTCGGCACGCCCGGCACGATTGACAACGACGTGGCCGGGACCGACCACACGATTGGTTTCGACACGGCGGTGCAGACGGCGACCGAGGCGTGCGACAAGGTGCGCGACACGGCCTACAGCCACGAGCGGGTGTTCGTGGTCGAGGTGATGGGCCGGTACTCGGGGTTCATCGCCGTCGAGACGGCGTTGGCGGCGGGCGCCGAGGTGGCGCTGATTCCCGAGCTGCCCGCGCGCGGTGTCGCGTGGTGCGCCGAGCGGCTCGAGGCGGGCCGGTTGGCGGGCAAGCAGTCGATGTTGATTGTCCTGGCCGAGGGCGCGGGTGGTGGCGAAGAGGTTGCAGCGGCGTTGACCGCGCGGCTGCCCTGGGCGAAGGTCCGGGCGACGGTGTTGGGCCACGTGCTGCGCGGCGGGCGGCCTTCGGCGAACGACCGGATGCTGGCCACCCGAACCGGCGCGGGGGCGGTGGACGCCCTGCTGGCGGGCTGCGGCTGTCACCATGTCGGCGTGGTGGCGAACCAGCTCCGGCAGACACCTCTGGCCGAGGTGGTCGGGGCCAAGAAGCCGATCGACGGCGCCCTGATCGAGCTGATTGACACGATGGCGATCTGACGCCCGCGCGTGCGGGCAAGGAAGGTGAGTTTTCTCCCATGCCGGGTAGCAAGTGGTTACAGATGATGGTGGTCGGGCTGCTGCCGACCGTCGCGCGGGCGGCCGAGGCGAGCGGCGGCGAGGGCCAGTTCCCCTGGGAGGTGTTCTGGATCGCGCCGATCGGCTCGCTGGCGGCGTTGGTCTTCGCTTACGCCTTCTACCGCTGGATGATGAAGCAGTCCGAGGGCGACCCCGAGATGGCCGAGATTGCCGGCCGCGTGCGCGAGGGGGCGTTCGCCTATCTGCGCCAGCAGTATAAGGTGGTCGCCCTGGCCTTCCTTGGGCTCTGCATCGCGCTCAGCATCATGGCCTATTTCGGCCTCCAGGCCGGCCTGGTGCCGATCGCCTTCCTGACCGGCGGGTTCTTCAGCGGCCTGTGCGGCTTCTTTGGTATGAACACCGCCACGCGGGCCAGCAGCCGCACCGCGGCGGGGGCGCGCGAGTCGCTCAACCAGGGCCTGCAGGTGGCCTTCAAGGCCGGTGCCGTGATGGGCCTGGTGGTCGTCGGCCTGGGGCTGTTCGACATCACCGCCTGGTTCCTCGGCCTCTACCTGATTGCCGGCTGGGACTTTCACACCATCACCGTGACCATGCTCTGCTTCGGCATGGGCGCCAGCACGCAGGCGCTGTTCGCGCGCGTCGGCGGCGGCATCTACACCAAGGCGGCCGATGTCGGCGCCGACCTGGTCGGTAAGGTCGAGGCGGGCATTCCTGAGGACGATCCACGCAACCCGGCGACGATTGCCGACAACGTCGGCGACAACGTCGGCGACGTGGCCGGCATGGGCGCCGACCTGTACGAGAGCTACTGCGGCTCGATCCTGGCTACCGCCGCGCTCGGCGTGGCCGCCTGCGCCTCGCGCGGGTGGAAAGAGTATCCCGAGCTGGCCTCGGACATGACCGCCTTCTGGCAGGTCCGCTTCCTGATTGCGCCGCTGGTCCTCGCCGGCTGGGGCATCGTCTGCTCGATCCTCGGTATCTACCTGGTCCGCTCGGGCGAAAACGCGAGCCAGAAGCAGCTCATGGCGGCGCTGTTCCGGGGCATCAACGGCTCGTCGCTGTTCGTCGCCATCGCCGCCTTTCCGGTCTTCTACGCCCTGCTGCCGACCGAGATCTACTGGCGCATCTGGGTCGCCATGCTGGCCGGCCTGATCGCCGGGATCGTGATCGGCAAGGCGACCGAGTACTACACCAGCGACGAGTACAAGCCGACGCAGGAGATCGCCCGGAACACGCTGACCGGCCCGGCGACGACCATCATCGACGGCATTTCGACCGGCATGTTGTCGGTCTGGGTGCCGGTGGTGACCGTGGTCGTCGCGACCATGATCGCCTATATCGTCAGCGGCGGCTTCGCCGACGGCTGGGGGCCGGCGTTCGGGCTCTATGGCGTCGGCATGGCGGCGGTCGGCATGCTCTCGACCCTCGGCCTGACCCTGGCCACCGACGCCTATGGTCCGATTGCCGACAACGCCGGCGGCAACGCCGAGATGACTCACCAGCAGCCGTTCGTGCGCGAGCGGACCGACGCGCTCGACAGCCTCGGCAACACCACCGCGGCGACGGGCAAGGGGTTCGCCATCGGTTCGGCGGCGCTGACCGCGCTGGCGCTGCTGGCCGCCTACATCGAGGAGGTCCGGGCCGGCCTGCAGCGCATGGCCGCCGCCGGTGGCGAGTCGGCCCCGCCGGTGCTGCAGACCATCTATGGCGGGCATGAAGTCTGGACACAGGCCGGCGCCGGTGGCACCTACGAGGCCGTGCTGGCCTTCGGCACGGAGAAGATCATCCCCGTCGCCCAGGCGCAGATGGCCGACTTCATGGACTTCTATCACATCCACCTGATGAACCCCAAGGTGCTGGCGGGCATGTTGCTCGGCAGCATGGCGGCGTTCGTCTTCTGCGCGCTGACCATGAAGGCGGTCGGTCGCGCGGCGGGTGAGATGGTCGACGAGGTGCGCAGCCAGTTCAAAGAGAACCCGGGCATCATGGAGGGCACCACCACGCCCGACTACGCCCGCTGCGTGATGATCTCGACCCAAGGCGCACAGCGCGAGATGGTCGTGCCGGCGCTGCTGGCCATCCTGGTGCCCGTCCTGACCGGCGTGGTGCTGGGGGTGCCCGGCGTGGTCGGGCTGCTGATCGCCGGCCTGGCCACCGGGTTTGTGCTGGCGGTGATGATGGCCAACTCAGGCGGCGCCTGGGACAACGCCAAGAAATACATCGAGAAGGGCAACTACGGCGGCAAGGGCAGCGATGCTCACAAGGCCGGCGTGGTTGGCGACACGGTCGGCGATCCGTTCAAGGACACCTCCGGCCCGAGCCTGAACATCCTGATCAAGCTGATGAGCATGGTCGCGGTGGTCTTTGCCGGCCTGACCGTCTGGGCCGGACCGCGCGTGGCGATGTTCCTCGGCATGGGGAACTGAGCCTGCGACTGCTCGACTGGCTCTACCCGCCCCGGTGCCACGCTTGCGGCGCACCGGGGCGGGCCGCTTTCTGCCCGGCCTGCCTGGCCCACATCCAATGGCTCGCCGAGCCGCGCTGCCTGCGCTGCGGCATGCCGTTCGACCCCCTGCGCGTCGGACCCGTGGTCTGCCGCCACTGCCGCCCCGAGCGCCGCTCGGCGTTGACCGCCGCGCGGGCGGTGACGTCCTATGCCGGACCGGTGCGGCAGGCGATCCTGCGCTACAAGTTCCAGCGCCGCCGAGCCTCGCTCGAGGCCCTCGACTGGCTGCTGGCCGAGTGGCTCGAGCGCGGCGGCGAGGCGCTCGCGGCGGTCGGCCTGGCCGACGCCGACGCGCTGGTGCCGGTGCCGCTGCACTGGCGGCGGCGACTGGGCCGCGGGTTCAACCAGGCCGAGCAGATCGCCGCGGCGCTGGGCGGGCACACGGGTTTGCCGGTATGGCGGGCGCTGCGGCGGGTAAGGTATACTCGGCCGCAGGTCGGCTTGAGCCCGCCCGAGCGGCGGCGCAACGTTGCTGGGGCGTTCGCGTCGAATGAGCAACGAGACCTGACCGGGACGCGGCTGATCTTGATCGACGACCTGTACACCACCGGCGCGACACTCAGCGAGGCGGCCGGTGTGCTCGGCGCCGCCGGCGCGGCACGGGTGACCGCCGTGACCATCGCCCAGCGGGTCGACCGCGACCGGGAGGAGAGCCGGCCGCCGGCCGAAGCAAGGACACCGTGAGCAACTCGCCGGACCAGAGCGCAGGCCAGGCCCGCTCGGCGCGCCGCCCGCGCCTCCGGTTCCGCACGTGGGTGCTGATCTTCGTCGGCCTCGGGTTGTTCTTCTCGTTCTTGCCGCGGGCGCCACACCATGCGGTCATCCGCCGTCTGATCATCGGTGCGCTGGCCAAGCAGTCGGGCCGCGAGATCCGCGTCGGCGACGTCCGCGGCATCCTCTGGTACGGCGTCGCGGTCGACGGCCTGTCGCTCTCGGAGGAGGGCGGCTTCGGGCCCGGCGGCGACCGGGTCCAGTTCTCCGTCGGCACGGTCGAAATCCGCTACAGCCTGTGGCGGATGCTCTTCGGCGGCGGACCGGTCGGCGGCATCGGCAGCATCGTCGTCCACGATCCGCAGGGGCGGGTGACCCGCCTGGCCGACGGGCGGATCGATCTCGTCGAGCTGTTCCGGCCTCCCGAGAAGCCCGAGGAGCCGAGCCGCTTCGCCGCGCGACTGACCGTCGTCGGCGGAACTCTCCACCTGTTTGACGAAACGACCGCGCACCCCGCCGCGCCCGATCGGCCGTGGCACCACCGCCTGGCGCCGCGGCGGGTCGAGCTGAAGTTCAACGGCGACGGGCCGATCGAGCTGCGCAGCGCCGACCTTGCCCTGGTGCCGACTGAGACGCCCGCGCTGTTCCTCAACCTCACCGCACACGGCGTGACCATCGCGCCGGAGCCGCTGGCGATCGACGGCGAGATGGTCCTGACCAGCCTCGACCTGGCGGCGCTGCAGGCCTATCTGGCCCCGGCCGCCGGCGAACAGGTGGTCCTGCTCGGCGGACGGGCCGACGTGTCGGGCCGCGTCACGCTGGCCCTGCCGGCGGCCGAGGCGGACCAGCCGGCGGTCGGCCTGCGACTGGCCCTCCGGGCCGAGGCGGCGTCGCTGCGGCTGGCCCAGCTCGGGCGGCCGATCGACTCGCTGAGCGGAACGATCAACCTCGACCTGCAGACGGCCCACGACGGCTCGCGCACCGGCGGTGTGGTGCTCGACGGCGTGCGCGTCACCGTCGCCGGCAGCGAGTTGACCCTCGACGGTACGGTCAATGACCTGGCCGACCCCGACCTGAGCCTGCGGGTCGACGCGCCGCGGCTGCGGCTCGGCGCGCTGCCCGCGCTGCTGCCCGACCAGCCGGCGCTGGCGGCGCTCTCGGGCGACGGCCTGTCGCGGGCGAACGTGCAGATCAACGGCCGCCTGACCGCGCTCCGGCTCGACGGCTGGATCGACGCGGCCGACGTCGCCTGGGCCGGTCAGGGGCGGCTGCTGGGCGGGCGGACGCACTTCCAGCTCCAGCGCCTGCCGGCCGAATCGTCGCCGTTCGGAGTCGAGGGCCGGCTGCGGTTCGAGCAGGTCGCCGCCGAGCCGGAGCTGCTCGGCCGGCCGGTCGAGCGATTGAACGGCGAGGTGCAGCTGGCCGGCCGCGAGCTGACGTTGCGCGACCTGAGCGCCGAGGTGGGCGGCGCACCGTTCCGCGCCGCCGGCCGCATCGCCGGGCTGGGCGAGACGCTGCGCCTGGCGCTCGAAGTGTCGTTCGAGAACCTGAGCCCGATGGCCGTCGCGCCGGCGGTGCCGGCGGCGTTCCGGCCGACCGCCTCGCGCGGCGTGGCCGCCGGCAAGCTGTCGCTGACCGGCCCGGTCGACGCGCTCGTCGTGGCGGGGCGGTTGGCCTTGCCCGAGATCAGCCTGCCGCAGGGCAGGCACCTGGGTGGGCGCTACGAGCTCGACCTGCGGCTCGCCGCGCGGCCGACCGGCCGGGTGCGAATCAGCGATGCCGGGTTCGACCTCGCTCGCCTCTGCGCGCCGGTGACCCGCCTCAACGGCGCGGTGACGCTGCGCGGCGACGGCGTCGTGCTCGACGACCTGCGCTTCAACTACGGCGGTGACGCGGTTCGCGCCGACGGCAGCCTGGCGCTCGATGCGTCGCGGTTCGACCTCGCGCTGCACACCGCCGGCGTCGACATGGAGCGCGTGGCCTGCGTCATCGGCCGCCGCGACGTGAGCGGCGCCGGGCGGCTGCGGCTCGATCTGCGGCTGCGCGGCACGCCGCGGCGGCTGCACCTCGCCGGCAGCGCCGTCGTGCCGCGGGTGCGGGTGCCGGGGGTCCAGGTCCGGGCGGCCGATCTGCGGCTCGATCTGTCGGTCGAGCCGGCGCGCGGGGCGGCCGGGCTCGACGGGCTGATCGAGGTGCGTTCGGCCGCGCTGCGCGCCGACGCGGCGCCGGCCGAGCTGAGCGAGCTGCGCGGCCGGCTCCGCTTCGCCGGCGCGCGGCTGGTGGTCAGCCGCCTGACCGGCCGGGCCGACGGCGATTCGTTCGCCGTCGACGGCGTCGTGCGCGGTCTGCCGCGGGTGGCCGCGGTCGATCTCAACGTCAGCACCAGCGGCCTGCGGCAGGCGACGATCGAGCGCCTGGCGCCCGAGCTGACGCTGTTCGAGAACCTGAGCCTGACCGAGCCGCTGCGGGCCGACCTGGTCCTGCGCGGGCCGCTCGATGCACTGCTGGTGCGCGGTCCGGTGGCGGTGCCGGCGCTGGCCCTGGGCGCCGATCGTTCGACGGTGGTCGGCGGGCGCGCCGAGCTCGACCTGATCGTCGGCGGCGAGGGCGAGCTGCCGGCCGACGGCACGGCGACGCTCGCGGCCGGCCATGCGCGGGTGGCCCGGCTGGGGCTGCCGGCGCACGACCTGCGCGGCCAGCTCCGCCTGCACCGCGACGGGCGGGTGGTGATTGTCGAAGGCTCCGAGCTCGATGCAATCAGCGGCCGGCTCGGCGACGCCGGCACGCCGTTCAGGGTTCGTGGCGAGGTGACTGTTGGCACGCCGACGCTGCTCGACCTGGCGCTCGACCTCGACCGGCTGAGCGTGGCCGAGCTCGAGCAGGCGGCCTCGGCGCTGGACGAGCCGCCCGAGATCACCGGCGAGGGCGAGCTGCGCATCGTCGGGCTGCGGATCCTCGGCTCGACCGAGCGGCTGCGGATCACCACCGGCGAGGGCGTCACCGCCGGTTGGATCGACCTGCCGGCACGGCTGGTCGCCCGCGGCTACGAGCTGGCCGGCGGCCGCGCGCGGGCAGACCTGACCATCGCCGCGAATCGGCTCGAGCAGGCTCGCATTGACCTGCTCGACGCCGCCGTCGGGATCGAGTCGACCGGCACGCGGATTGCCGCCCTGACCGGTAGCGTCACGCTGGCCGAGAACCGGCTCACCGCCGAGGCCGACGGGCGGGTCGGCGGTCGGCTGGTCCGCGTCGAGCCGCGCGACAGCCCCGCCCCGCCCGACCCCGACGGGCCGCTGCGGGTCGATCTCCAGGTCCGCTCGCGCGAGGTGCCGCTGTTCGAACTGCTGCCCTCGCTCGCCGGCCTGGCCGAGACCATCGCCGCCGACCGGGTCTCGAGCGACCTGTCGGTCTATGGCCCGCTCGACGACCTGAGCGTCGGCGGCCAGGTGCTGCTGGCCGGCGGGCCGTCCGGCGTGCAGCCGCTGCGCATGGACGTGGTGCTGCGCCTGGTGCGCACCGGCGAGGCCGAGCCCGAGCTGTTCGGCGGCGTCCGCTTCGCCGGCGGCGGGCTGCCGCTGCGCCTGCTCGATCGGCCGCTGTCGGGCTTCCGCGGCGGGCTCAGCCTGAGCACGCGCGAGGTGGTCTTCGAAGACCTGACGGCCGACCTGGCCGGCGGACAGGTGGTGCTGCGCGGCGCGGTGCACGGCTTCCCCGAGCCGCGGTTCGACCTCGCCGTCGACCTGGTCGAGGTCGACCTCGGCGCGACGCTGGCCGAGCTGCGCCTGCCGCCGCCGGACGACCCCGACGGCCCGCGGCTCGACCCGTTCACCGCCCGCGACCTGCCGCTGCTGCGCACCCCGGAGCCGGTCAGCGGACGGGTGACGCTCCACGGCCCGCGCGAGGCGGTGGCCGTGGCGATGAACCTCGACCTGCCGCTGATCACCGTCGAGCCGACCCGCGCGATGGTCGAGGACCGCGGCCTGGGCGCCGGTGACCCGTTGTTCGAGCAGCGTGGCGCGATGCTGCTGGCCGATGCCGAACTCGGCGGCAGCGCCATCGGCTCGCTGGCCGGCTCGGTGCCCGACACCGCCGAGGTGGTGGCGGCCGTCGAGCGGCTGGCCGGCTTCAGCCTGATCGGCTTCGACCCGCCCCGCGCGCTGCCGCCGCCCGAGCCCGAGCCGGAGCCGCGGCCGTCGCTGCTCGAGAGCTTCTCGCTGGCGCTCCACCTGGCCAGCGACGCGGTCAACGTGCGCCAGGTGGTCGCCTTCCTCAGCGAGAAGGCGCGGACCGAGACGCTGAGCACGCTCTATGCCCACCTGCCCGGCCGCGTCGAGGTCGACATCCTCGGCCCGGCCACCGCGCCCGAGCTGGTCGGCAGCATCGAGCTGCCGCGGGTCGAGTATTACGGCGTGCCGTTCCGCCGGGTGGCGCTCGAGTTCGATCTGTTCGACCAGGTCTTCACCTATACCAACGGCATCGCCGACGTGCGCGGCGGGCAGATCCGCAGCTCCGGCGCGGTGGCCATTACGCCGGGCGAACCGATCGACTTCGTCGCCGGCGTCGAAGTCGAGGCGATCGAGCTCGCGGTGCTCAACCAGATGGGCCTGGCCGGGCTCGAGCAGCGCGAGGTCGACGGCACGCTCGACGGCGAGCTGACGGTCCATCTCAGCGAAGAGGTGCCGCGGGTCCAGGGCGCGCTCGAGCTCGGCGCGCTGAGTGTCGACGGTCTGCCGCTGGGCGACGGCCGGGTGCGCTTCGCCTTCGAGGACAAACGGCTGGTGCTGCACCAGGCTCGGCTCGAGGACGCCGAGACCGGGGCGCGGGCCGAGCTGCGCGGCAGCGCCGGGCTCGAGGACGACGGCCTGCTCGACCTGGCGGCCGACATCCAGAACCTCGACCTCGGCGCGGTGGCGGGGTTCATCCCCGACCTGGGGCCCGAGCGGCTCAGCGGCCGGCTCGATTTCGCCGGCCACCTCGGCGGCTCGCGCCGGCTGCCGCTGCTCGGCGGCACGGGGAGCGTCCGCTTCGGCTCGCTCTACGGCTATCCCTTCGCCCGGCTGAGCCTCAACTCGGTCGAGACCGGCCCCAACGCGATGCGCACCACCGTCGAACTGGTCGATCCGGCGTACCAGGTGCGCGCCGTGGCGAACCTCGATCAGATCGACTTTGCCACCGGCTCGGCCCAACTCTCCGCCGCGGTCGAGGAGCTCGAGGTCGACCTGGCCCTGGCGTTGCCGCTGGTCGGCGAGCAGCCGGCGCTGGCCGATTCGGCCGGCCGACTGACCGGCAGCGCGGAGATCACCGGCCGGCTACCGGGCCGCGTCGAGGTCGCCGAGGGCGAGACGCCGCCGTCGATTTGGTCGACCATGCGCGGCGATTTCGCGCTCTCAGCCGGCGAGCCGGGCCGCGCGCGCTCGCTGCGCATCGCCGGGCAGCGGCTCGACCGCATCGACCTGGCCGGCCGCGTGGCCGACAACGCGATGACCATCCGCCGGCTCGAGCTACTGGCCGGCGAGACGCGGATCGGGATCGATCCGGCGCGGCCGAGCCGGATTGACGACCTCGGCGATCGCCGCGTGGCCGAGCTGCACCTGACCAGTGACCAGCTCTACTACGACGACCTGGTGGCGCTGACCGGCCTGCCGTTGCAGACCGAGGGCTACATCACCCTCAACGCCGATTTGTATGGCGAGCTGGCCGACCCGCGTGCCGACGTGCGGGTCGGCACCCACGGCCTGGTGATCAACGGCGAGGCGGTGCCCGACCGGCTGATCACCGCCATCGCCGGCCGGTCGTTCTTCGGCTTCGCCGACTCGCAGCGGTTCGAGCTGTTCGGCTGCCGCGCGGTGATCGACGGCGGCAACTTCGGCGATTCGATGCGCCTCAACGCCGAACTCGAGGTGCTCGACTGGGCCCGCCTGCGGGCCTTCCTGGTGGCCATTTCGCGGGCGCCCGAAGATCGCGCCGCCGCCGGCTGGCAAGTCCGCCTGGGCAACCTGGCCAAGCGGCTGCCCGAACCCCTGCGCGGCGAGCTGCGCACCACGCTATCGCTCAGCGGCACGCCCGACCGGCCGCTGGGCGACTGGTCGCTCGACGCCGTCGGCCTGGCCGCCGGACCCGACGCGCGGCCGCTGCCCGACCTGGTCGTCCGGACCGTCATCGGCCGGCCGACGACGCCCGAGCTCGACCCGCCGCCGGCGGAGACCATCCAACTCTTCGGCAACGTCGACCTGCGCCGCGATGAGGTCACCGGCCGGCGCGACGGGCTGGTTCGGATGCAGGCGGTCAGCGGGCGCATCGACCTGGGCCGCTACGCGCCCTGGACCGTTGCCGAGGGGCTGGACGGCGATGGGTCGCTGCAGGCGGTAATCACCGGCACCCTCGCGGCGCCGCGCATCGAGCTGGTCGACCTGAGCCTGCGCGACCTGCGGCTCGACGGCTGGTCGGCCGAGCACCTGACCATCGCCGAGCTGATCTACACGCCGGACGAACTCGATCTGGGCACCATCACGCTGGCCGGCAGCGGGCTCAGCGCTGAGCTGAGCGCGCGGCTACCGCTCGGCGGCACGCCGGCGGCCGGGGCGACCGGCGCCGCCGCGCTGGTGGGCCAACTGCAGCCCGACACGCCGCTCTCGGCGACGTTCCACCTCGAGTCGCGCGACGCCGGTGCACTGGCCTCGGTGCTGCCCTCGCTGGCCCTGGCCGAGGGCAGCGCCGCGGTCGACCTGACCCTCGGCGGCACGGCGCGGCATCCCGACCTCGACGGCCGGATCGTCGGCGATCTGCCGCGCCTGGTGGTGGCCAAAGCCGTGCCCGAGACCGAACCGGAGACCGAGCCGGAGGCGGAGGCCGAGCCGGAGGCGGAGGCCGAACCCGTTCCGGCCGAACCGGAGCCGCTGCCCGAGGGGGTCGAGGCGGCGCTCGACCTGCGCGAGACGCAGGTCGACATCCGGGTGGCCGACAACCGGTTCACCGTCGAGCGGTTCGCCACGCGGCTGAGCGGCGGCGACGGCCGGCCCGGTGGCGAGCTGCGCATCGCGCCGGGCGGCAGCGTCGACCTGCAGCACCTGGCCGCCGACCGGCTGCTCGAGAACCCGGTCCGGCTCGAACTCGAGGGCCGCGACCTGAGCCTGCTCCAGCGCGATCTGCGGATCGTCGGCCTCAACCTCGATGTCGCTCTGCAGCCGCGCGACGACCTGGCGACCGAGCAGCAGGCGGCCGGCTGGCTGACGCGAGTGATGGTCGAGCGGGTCGAGGGCTGGGTCAATGGCGGGCTGGTGGTGATCGAGGGCGACGTCGGCATCCGCAGCCCCGACCCGGCGCAATGGCAGGCCAACGACTACGCGCTGCGGCTGGGCACGCCGGTGATTGCCGCCGGCAGCGCGACGCCGCCGGCGTTTCCCGAGCGTTTCCGCCCGCGGGCCAAGGAGCGGCAGGGCGGGGTCTATTACCCGGTGCGCCTGGAGCGCGGCGCGGTGGGCGAGGTGAACCTCGGCCTCGACCTGGCGCTCGAGACCCGCGCCGGCCAGACTCCGCCGCTGACGCTGAGCGGGCAGGTCGAGCTGTTCGGCGCGACGCTGCGCGAGGGCATCATCGCGCTCTTTGCCCGCCGGCCCGAGCGCGGCGCGGCGCCGCCGGCCTGGCCCGCGGCGCCGCAGCTCGACGTGCTGATCACCGCCGAAGAGGACAACTGGATCCACATGCGCGTGCCGACGGTCGATGTGCCGATCGGCGCGCGCGTGCGGCTGACCGAGACGCCGCAGCAGTTGCGGCTCGACGGCACGGCCAACCTGGGCGAGGGCGGGCTGAGCGCGTCGCTCCTCAAGAGCCAGATCAGGCTGCGCGGCGGCGACGCGCGGTTCTCGGTCCGGCGCAACGCCGAGACCGCGGTGTTCGAGCCGTTCGCCTCGTTCCGCGCCAGCGCCACGACGGTGGTCCGCGACACGGGTGACCGCCGCGAAAGCTACGACGTCACGCTCGATGCCCGGGGCACCGTCCGGCCGGGCGTGCAGCGGCCGATCGATACCGATGTGCAACTGGTCGCCAAGAGCTCGCCGCCACTGCCCGAGCAGCGCATTTTCGCGCTGCTCTCGCGGCGCGAGGAGTTCGTCCAGGCGGTCGAGGAGGGCAACCTGCAGTCGTTCGTCCGCGACGAGCTGGCCAACGTGGCGCTGCAGGCGGCGCTCGGCGTGGCGCTGAGCCCCTTGCTCGAGGAGTTCCGCGAGGCGCTCGGGCTGGATGTTCTGCGCTTCGAGTACAACCTCGACGGGAGCTTCGACATCGAGGCGGGGCAGTACCTCGATCCGGGCGACCGGCTGTTCGTCACCGTGCTGGTCGAGGTGGGTGGCCGGCTGCAGAAACAGACCTTCCGGCTCGACTACCGACTCGCCCACGGAGTCAGTGTCGGAGCGCAGATCGACACCTTCGGCGATTTCCGGCTCGGCACAGAGTACAGCGCCCAGTTCTGAGGTATACTGCGCCGACGATGGGAGACCCCGGATGCGACGGACCCTGCGACGGCTGAGGCGGGCGGGTCATCTCCTGTTGGCCATCGCCGGACTCGTCGCGCTGCTCGCCGGCTGCGGCGACGAAGAACTCGCCTTCGACGAGGGGGTGCGCGTCGACCTGCTCGACGTCCGCGACATCGCCGTCACGGTCACCGACACCCGCGCGCTGATCACCTGGCTCAGCCGCGTCGCCGGCGTCAGCCAGGTGCGGCTGAGCAGTGCCGCCGGCAGCCAGACGGCGACCGGCGCCGCGGGCACCACGCACCGGGTCGAGATCGAGGGCCTGACCGCCAACACGCTGTACACCTTCGAGGTCAGCGGCCACGGCCGGCGTTACCGCTTCCGCACCCTTGGCGGTCCGCGCAGCCGGATCGCCTTTGTCAGCGACCGGACCGACTTCCGCCGTGAGGTCTACCTCTGCCTCGACTGGGGCGAGAACGTGACCCGGGTGACCGACGGCGGTGGCCACAGCCCGACGATCTCGAGCGACGGCACGCAGCTCGCCTGGGCCGCGCCGGGCGAGGGCGGGCTCGACGACATCTTCGCCTGCGCGCTCGATGCCGACGGCGTGGTGCCCGGCACGACGGTCAACCTGACCGCCACCGCCGAGCGTGCCGAGGCGCATCCGGCGTTCAGCCCCGACGGCACCCGGCTGGCCTTCGTCGCCGCCGGCGCCGACCAGCTCGCGCGGCTGATCATCCGCCTGCTGGCCGACGGCAGTGAAACCGAACCGCTGGCCGACGGCTCGGCGATCGACGAGCCGGCCTGGTCGCCCGACGGCACGATGCTGGCCTTTGTCGGCACCACCCGCACCGCGCTGGTGCAGGTGCGCAACCGGCCGATCGACGCCGACAGCGTGACCGTGACGCGCGACGACGCCGCGCGGACGCCGCTCGAGGCGAGCGAGTTCAGGGTGCAGAGCGCCACCGACGGGGTGATTGACTTCAGTCGCGGCACGGTGGCCGGTGAGTCGGTGCTGATCAGCTACACCTTCGGCGGCACGGCGGTGGTCGACGAGCGGCAAGGCGTGCCGCGGACGCGGCGGCAGTTGTTCACCATCGGCGCCGACGGCGCCGGCCTGCGGCGGCTGACCGAGGACCGCGACGCGCGCGGCGCGCCGGCCTACCACCCCGACGGGCGAATCCTGCACACGCGTGAATCGAGCGGCGAGACGTCGATTCGCTCGATTTCGGGCACCGGCAGCGGCGAGCGCGAGCTGATCGGCGGTGGCGACCGCAGCCGCGACCCGTCGGTCGCGCCGGACGGCTCGTCGTTCGTGTTCTCGAGCAACCGCGAGCGGGAGCGTCTGACCAACCTGTTTCGCGGCCAGTTCGACGGCGAGGCGTTCGAGTTGAGCTTCTCCTCGTCGGGCGACACGGAGCCGGCCTGGGGGCCGATTCCCTAGCGCGGAGGTGACCATGGGCAGTCGGATCCGGTGCGGCATCGTGGCGCGAGCGGCCTATCTCGCCGCCGCGGCGGTGCTGCTGGCCGCCGCCGCCGCGTGCAGCGACGGCGGCGCCGGAGACTTCATCTGGGGCCGCACGCCGAGCTGGGTGCCGCCCGCCGGCGGGGTGATCGTCTACTCGCAGAACCTGTCCACGCCGAGCGACCGGTTCACCAACACCATCGGCGCGTTCGACACCGGCACCATCTGGCGGATCAACGCCAACGGCGCGCTGCCGACGCGAATCACGCCGCCGGGTCGCGGGCCGGACTTCTACCCGGCGGTCTCGCCCGACGGCACGCAGATTGCCTATGTCGCCGGCGAGGACGGCCAGTTCGATGTCTGGGTGATGAACCTCGACGGCACCGGCCGGCGGCAGTTGACCTTTGACCGCGCCACCGACACCACGCCGTCGTGGATGCCCGATGGCCGGTCGATTCTGTTCATTTCGGCGCGCAGCGGCACGGCCGATATCTGGCGGATCGGCGTCGACGGCACGGGGTTGGTGCCGTTGACCAGCCTGCCGTCGGACGAAGCGTCGCCGCGGGCCAGCGCCGACGGCTCGCGGATTGCGTTTGCCTCGAGCCAGGACCGGGGCAACTTCGACATCTGGGTGATGGACGCGTCGGGCGGCAATCCGCTGCAGTTGACCCGCAAGGACGAGCCCGACTCGAACATCAGCGACGGCACGCCGACCTGGTCGCCCGACGGGCTGCAGTTGGCCTTCGAGCGCTGGGACGGCAACTGGAACATCTGGCGGATCGACGCCGACGGCACGGATTTGGTCCAGTTGACCGACACGCGCGACCACAACGGGGATCCGGTCTACAGCCCGGACGGCAGCGCCATCGCGTTCACCTCGTCGCGGGATGGGTGGTGGCAGATCTGGCTGATGGACCCGTCGGGTGGCGACCTGCGGCAGGTTACCGGAGACTGAGCCGGCGCGGGCCGGGAAGGAGAGGCAGTTGCCGCTCGGAACACCAGCGACGGGAAGGGCCGGATTTCCGTGGACATGAGCGAGCCCATCGGGCCCGGCGGCGGCTGGGGCGGCGAGGGCGAAGCCAGGCTCCCGTTCGATGTTCTTCTGGACCGCTACCAGAAGAAGATCTTCAACGTGCTGTTGCGCATGACCGGCGACTTCGACGAGGCCAGCGACCTGACCCAGGATGTGTTTGTCCAGGCCTATCGCGCGCTGCCGAGCTTCCGCGGCGACTCGAAGATCTACACCTGGTTGTTCCGCATCGCGGTCAATCGGTGCAAGAACCGGATGAAGCAGATCTCGCGCGTCGGCAACGTCGCCGGCGGGTCGCTCGATGATCCGGTCGACCTCGAGGATAACCTGACCCGTGACGTGCCCGACCTGAGCTTCGCGCCCGAGCGGCTGCTCGAGCGGGCCGAACTGCGCGAGATTGTCAACGAAGAGATCGACAATCTGCCGCCCGACTTCCGCCTGGTGGTCATCCTGCGCGACATCCAGGGCCTGTCATACCGTGAGATGGCGGAGGTGATCGGCATCTCGCTCGAGGCGGTCAAATCGCGCTTGTTCCGCGCCCGGTCGCACCTCCGCGAGCGGTTGCGGCCGTATCTCCAGGGCGACGACGCTCCCCCCGCGTCCGGGCTGGGCCGCACGGGCAGGCGGCCATCGAGAGGTGAGACGTGAGGCCTATCGCCCGCCTGGCGGCCGTGCTGGCCGTGTTCTGTGCCGCCGCCCGCGCCGACGATGCTGGGCCGGTGATCAGCGTGATCGAGATCACCGGTCTGCGGTTGATCGACGAGGGCCTCGTCCGCGGGGCGCTTGGGCTCGAGGTCGGCCAGCCGCTCCCGCGCACCACCGAGAGCGCGCGGCTGCGCACCGCGGTCGACGCACTGGCCGAGCTGGGCTGGTTCTATTGGAACCCCGAGCGGCCGGAAACCGCCTCGTCGTTCCAGACCCGGCGCGATGCCGATGGCAACCTCGAGATCCACATCCGGCTGGTCGAGAACCCGGTGATTGAGCGGATCGACCTGATCGGCGGCCTGATCCTGCCGCGCGAGGTGCTGGCCGAGGAGGTGACCTACCTGCGCGAGGGCCGGCCGCTGAACACCAACCTGGCCAACGTGCGCCGGTCGCTGCGCGATATCGAAGCCATCTTTCGCGCCCGCGGGCGGACCGTCACCTGCCAACTACCGGCGCCGGGCGAGTCGCCGCCGTGGTTCGAGGAGACGCCCACCGGCGGGGTCGTCGTGCACATCAAGGTGATTGCCGAGGGCGCCGATGAGCCGCGGCCCGGCGGGGTCGACCAGCCGGGCGTGACGCAGCCGGGCGGCCAGGTCGACGAGCCGCTCATCCCCGACGAGGAATTGCGCATCACGGCGGTCGAAATCCGCGGCTTGCGGAGGATTGCCGAAGAGGTGGTGCGGTCGGTCATCCAGACGCAGGTCGGCCAGGTCTACAATCTCGAGCAGATCCGCGCCGACGAGGACGCGCTGCACCAGCTCGGCTGGTTCTACTTCTCGTCCGACCGCGAGCGCCTGCTGGCCTACGGCTATCCGCTGCCGGCCGGCGGCGTGGCCTCGCGGGTAGTGCCGCAGCCCGACCTCGAAGAGCGCACCGTCACGGTCTATTTCGAGCTGGTCGAGAACCCGGTCATCGCCGAGGTGCGCGTGCAGGGCAACGAGCTGGTCCCGACCGAGACGCTGCTCGGCGCGCTGGTCTACCTGCGCGCCGGCGAGGTGCTCAACACCTCGCCCGACCGCGTCGCGCCCGAGCTGCGACGGCTGAGCGAGGCGTATGACAGTCAGGGCTTTCTCGCCTTCCCCAGCCTGAGCGTCGGCGACGACGCGCCGCAGTTCCTGACCGTACAGCCCGACCAGACCGTCGTGGTCCATGTCGACATCGATGAGATCCATGTCGGGACCATCGCGTTCGACTGGGGCGACGCGCGGCCGCGGACCAGCGAGCGGGTGTTCCGCGCCTACATGCGGACCAAGTCGGGCGACCCCTACAACCGTAACACCATCCAGGACGATCTGCGGGAGATCAACCGCCTGAACATCCTCGAGGTGTTCGAGGTTGGCGGCACGGAGATCGACCCGGCTGATCCGAACGTGATCAACATCACCTTCAACGTGATCGAGAAGCGGACGGGGAACATCGGCGCCGGCGGTGGGATCTCGTCACGGTTCGGCCTAGTCGGCTATGTCGAGGTGTCGGAGAGCAACCTCTGGGGCCTGGCACAGCACGTCGCCGGGCGGGTCGAGTTCGGTGGCCGGTTCGACTTCTCGGGCGAGTACTTCTGGCCGCTGCTCGACGGCGCGGGGAGCGAGCTGAGTTTCCGGCTGTACAACACCGAGGACCGCACCGGCGCCTCGGGCCTGGGCGCGTTTTCGAGCAACCGGACGCGTTTCGACCAGACGCGTCGCGGCGGCGAGATCCGTTTCTCACGGCCACTGATGCCCTCGCTGCGCGGCTCGGTGCAGTATACCTTCCAGAACGTGACCACCGAGCGGCGTGGCTCGCTGCTGCCCTCGTTGCCGGCCTTTCCGTTCCAGGATCTGAACAGCGACACGACCTCGTCGATCACGCTGGGCATCAACCACGACACGCGCGACTTTCCGTTCGATTCGACCAGCGGCGGGTATCGTTCGGGCACGGTCGAGATCGCCGGTCTGGGTGGCGACAACAACTTCACCAAGTACCGGGTCGAGCTGCGGCAGTACTTCCCGCTGTTTGGTGAGACGGTCGAGATCAGCCGGCGGGAGCGGTCGGCCTGGGTGCTGGCCCTGCGCGGGATGTACGGCTTTTCGACCGGCCGGCTGCCGTTCAGCCAGAGCTACTTGATTGGCGGCTCGGACACGCTGCGCGGGTACGAGGAGGACGAGTTCTTCGGCAGTCGCGCCTTCCTGTTCAACCTCGAGCTGCGGCGGCAGTTCCAGAACAACCTCGGCGCGGTGGTCTTCTTCGACGCCGGCCGGGCCTGGCGCGAGGGCGAGGACGTCGATTTCCTCAACGACCTGGCCACGGCCGTCGGCGTCGGCCTGCGGGTGGTTACGCCGATCGGCCCGCTGCGGCTCGACCTGGGCTTTGGCGGCAGTGGTGAGGGCAAGCTGCACTTCGGCTTTGGCAACCCGTTCTGAGCGAGGCAACCGCTTCGCCGCCGCCGGCGTCAGAAGACGACAGGCCCGCCGGGCCTGACTGGAGACTCGTGATGTGGAAGATGGCCCGTGCTCTGCTGGCAGTCGGCCTGCTCGCCGCGCTGGCCGCCCCCGCCGCGGCGCAGGAAGTCAAGGTCGGCAAGATCGATGTGCCGCGGACGCTGCGCGCGTTCGAGCAGTTCGCGACCCACCGGCGCGACGTCGAACAGCGCATGGCGCAGCTCAACGCGCAGCTCACCGAGCGGGCCGAACGGTTCACGCTCCTGCTCGACGAGGAGTGGAACAAGCTGCAGGAGCTGCGGGCCAAGGGCCAGAACCTGACCGAGGCCGAGCGCGCCGAGCTGGACAAGCTGATGAAGCTCAGCGACGAGCGCGACCGGCAACTGGCCGAACTCGAGACCAAAGAACAACGGACCGAGGCCGAGCGGGATCAGCTCAACTTGCTCCAGTCGATCAAGCGCCAGGCGCAGCAGGGCCTGAAGACCATGCAGGAGCGGCTCGGCGAGGAGCTGCGGCAGTTCGATCAGGAGGGCTCGGCGCGGATCCAGGAGAAGTTCGACGCGGCGGTCAAACAGATTGCCGAGGCGCAGGGCCTGACCCTGGTGGTCTCGAGCGAGTTGGTCTTTTTCGGCGGCACCGACATCACCGATGCGGTCATCGCCGCGCTGAACGCCGCGCCGCCCGCCGGGTGAGCGCCGCGTCGCCGGCCTTGCTGGGCCAGCGGCGCGAGGCGCTTGAGGCCCTCTGCACCGCGCTCGGCGAGCCGGCCTACCGTGGCCGGCAGCTTGCCGAGTGGCTCCACCACCACGGCGCGCGCAGCACCGACGAGATGTCCAGCCTGCCGCTCGCCCTCCGCCGCCGACTGGCCGACCAGCATCCGGTCGGCCGCGGGCGGGTCGCCGCCGAGCAGGTTTCGCGCGACGGCACGCGCAAGCTGCTGCTGACCCTGACCGACGGCGCCGCCGTCGAAACGGTCGTGCTGCCCTATGCCGACCGGCTGTCGGCCTGCCTCTCGAGCCAGACCGGCTGCGCGGTCGGCTGCACCTTCTGCGCCACCGGCACGCTCGGCGCCGGGCGCAACCTGACCGTCGCCGAGCTGTGCGACCAGTTGCTCACCGCCGGCCAGGCGGCCGGCGCGCGGATCAGCCACGTCGTCTTCATGGGCATGGGCGAGCCGCTGCTCAACACCGACACCGTGATCGAGGCGGTTGCCCTGTGGCGCGATGAGATGGAGCTCTCGCCGCGGCACGTCACCGTCTCGACCGTCGGCCTGCCGCCGGGCATCGCGCGGCTGGCCTCAGCGGGCCTGCCGGTCACCCTCGCCGTCTCGCTCCACGCCGCCGACGATGCGCTGCGCCGTGAGCTGGTGCCGACGGCGGCCAAGCGCTGGAGCGTGGCCGAGATCCTCGCCGCGGCCCGGGACTATGCCGCGCGGACCGGCCGGCGGGTGACCTATGAGATGGCGCTGATGAGCGGTGTCAACGACCGGCCTACCGATGCCCAGGCGGCCGCCGCGGTGCTGCGGCGGGGTGAGCATGTCAACCTGATCCCGTTCAACCCGGTGCCCGGCCTGCCCTTTGAACGGCCGAGCGCGGAGCGTCTGGCCGGCTTCCGCGCGACCCTTGAGTCGGCCGGCCTGGTCGTCACGCAACGCCAGACGCGCGGCGACGACATCGCCGGCGCGTGCGGCCAGCTTCGCGCCGCTCAGCCGGTCTCGACCGGCTCATAGACCGGCTGCACCGCCCGCCCGCTGGCGGCCGCCTCGCGGATCGCCTCGAGCAGCACCATGCTGCGGTACGACTCGTAGACCTGCGAGGGCGACGAGACCGCCCGCGCGCGCAGCGCCTGGACGTAGGCCTCGAGCTCGGCCAGGTGACCCGTGTCGCGGCCGTCGTCGCCGGCCGAGGTGAAGGTCGGCGGCTCGCGATACTCGACGATGCTGCCGGCGCGAGCCACCTTCCAGACACTCGAGTTGTGCACGGTCATCCAGTGGCCGCCGCGGCAGGTGATTTCGAGCTCTTCGGTCGGCACGCCGAACGAGCGCCCGTCGGTCAGGCAGAAGCTGCCCAGCAAGCCCGAGGCGAAGCGGATCGTCGCGGTGTAGGCATGGCCGTCGCGGGTGTGCGCGGCGACCTCGGCCGCCGGGCCGCCCAGGAAGCTGAGCAGATCGGCGCCATGCACGCCGAAGTCGAGCAGCAGATCGGTCCGCGGCGAGTCGTTGCGGTACGGACCGCCGGCGTAGTCGAGCGAGAGGGCCAGCTTGTCCTCGTCGGCGAACTCGTCGAGAAACGCCTTCGCGCGCTGGTTGCAGCGGGCATAGCGCTTCTTGAAGGCGGTCATGCAGAGCCGGTGGGTCTCGGCGGCGGCGCGGGCCACTCTGAGCGTGTCGGCGGCGGTCGGGCCGGGCGGCTTCTCGGTATAGACCGGATACCCCGCGCGCAGCACGGCCGGCGCCAGGGCGGCGTGTTGCTCGGGCCCGATGCAGATGATCACCCCGTCGGGCCGGGTCGCCTCGAGCATCGCCGGCCACTGGTCATAAGCATGGCCGCCGAACAGCAGGCTCATGCGCTGGGCGCGGTCGAGATCGAGGTCGCAGACGCCGACCAGCCGCGCCCCGGCGGCGCCGAGATACGGGTAGATGCGGCGCGACGAGAGCGCCCCGGCGCCGATCACCGCGATCCGTGGGATGTCCATGCGCGCCGGTTCGCCACCCTGGCCGCCGCGCCTGCCCGGTGCTACAGACCCAGCAGGTCGGCATACGCGGCGGCGACGCGGTCGTCGTCAGCGATGCCGAGTGCCTCCGTCAGCCGGGCCAGCCGGTCGCGGCTGGTTGGCTCGTCGGCGCCGGGGCCCAGCACGGCCTCGAACTCGACGAAGCCGCCCAGTCCGTCGACCTGGTCGAGGTGGATGCGCACGTTGTGCCAGAGCAGGATCGAGCGCCGCTTGCGCACCACGCCGCGCACGCCCAGCGCGGCGGCCAGGGCCGCTTTGAGCGCGGTCGGATCGGAGATGTCGACGAGGTGGTACCGGCTCTCGCGCACGTCCGCTCGGTCCGGCCGGTCATACCCGATCAGGACGGCGTTGCTGCCGGAGATCTCGCGCAGTTTGAGCCGGCCGTGCGGCACGACAAAGAAGGTGTCGCACTGCTCCTCATCGGCGAACGGCTCGGCGCCGAGGGCGAGCGCCGCGGCGCGCGCGGCGGACAGGTCGGCGCAGCGCGCCTTCAGCTCGAGGTTGCGGTGCGCCTCCATCAGAAGACCAGGCGGCCCGGCGGCTCGGCCGGCTCGACGGCGGCGGCCTCGACCCTCTCGATCACCCCGATGACGAAGATCGGCTTGCCGCGCGTCAGGCGGACGGTGACCTCGCCGTCGCCGGCGGCGATCTCGTCACCCATCAGGTTGCTCACCAGCGCGGGGCCGTCGCAGCTCAGGGTCAGGTCGACCGCCGCGCCGGGGCTCCAGAGCGCGGTGGCGCCGCCGCGGCGCAGGCCCCAGAGGCCGTCGGGCAGGCCCTCGGGCACCGTCGTCTCGCCGCCGGCGAGGGTGCGGCAGATGGTCATCAAAGCGCGGTAGGCCGGTTTCGGCGTCAGGTCGTGGTGCACCACGCCAAAGTTGTGCTCGTTGTAGAACGGGTCGTCGCCGTCGCTGCGGAAGTTGTACCAGCTCATATTCTGCACCGCGCCGCTGGCCACCGCGGTCAGGTAGCAGCGCGCCAGCAGCTCGGCTTGCTGCCGTTCGGGCGTGCCGCCGATCTGCGTCGGCCAGCCCATCTCGGTGATCCAGACCGGCCGCCCGCCGACCTGCTCGGCCGTGCGGCGCAGCTCGTCGGCGAACTGCCGCTCGACCAGCCGCGCGCGGTAGGGGTGGATGGTCAGCACATCGAACGGCGCGCCGGCGTCGAGCACCCGCTGGATGAACGCGCGGTCGATGCCGGCGGTCGAGACGCCGAGCACCTGCGCCGTCGGATCCTCCTCACGGATCGCCGCATAGGCGCGTTCGAGCATCACCGGATAGAGCTCCTTCGGGCCCGACCAGAAGAAGATGTTTGGCTCGTTGTAGATCTCCCAGTGCTGAATCTGGTCCTTGTACCGCCGCACAAGCTGCCGCACCCAGTTGCAGTAGGCGTCGATGCCGGCCTCGGTGTAGCTCTCGTAGTGCGGGTTCCAGTAGGCCAGCAGCGCGTAGATCGAGATCCCGTGCCGGTGCGCGGTGGCGATCATCTGGTCGTAGAAGCTGTAATCGAACTCGCCCGGCGCCGTCTCGATCCGGTGCCACTGGAACTCCTCGCGGCTCCACTTCACCCCCGCCGCGCAGGCCAGCGCCGCCACGCGGTCCATGCTCTCATAGCCGGCCGGGTTGTTGGCGTTGCGGTAGAGGTAGACCCCCATGCCCCAGGGCGACTCGGGCAGTAGTGCCGGGTCGCCCGCATCGTCGGCGCCGCGGGTGAAGGCCGCCGTCGCCGGCCGCGGGTTCAGGCCCGCCGCCTCGAACGTGAAGGTGGTGTCGCAGAAGTTGAGCCCGGCAGGGATGGCCAGGTTGATGGACGCCACGCCGCGCACGCCGTCGGCAGGCAGCGACCAGTCGTAGGCGGTCTCGTGCAGCACCGTCTCGTCCCAGTCGCGCAGCACGCAGCGCAGCCTGCCACTGACCGGCTGGTCGGTCACGTTCCAGCCGACGCACTCGGCGCGCAGGCGGCGCACCCGCTCGTCGCCACCGGCCTCGCGCAGCGTGGCGAACAGGATGGTGGTCTGGTCGCTCGGCAGCTCGGTCACACAGGTCAGGTCGACCAGCTCTAGTTCGGCCGGCGCCGCCGGCGCGGTGCCGCGCTCGATGCTCAGGCCGCCCACGCGCAGCGGCGGGTGGACCCGCCCGTCGTTCTCGCCGCCGCCGAACTGCCAGCCCTCGGGCGGCGCCGGCAAGGTGAACACCGTCTCACCTTCGCGCAGCTCGCCCAGTTCGCGCCAGAAGCGCTGGAAGTGGCTGCCCAGGCTGAGCGTCAGCCGCGCGCCGGGCGGCCCGCCGCGGACCGTCAGCCGCAGCTCTTTCGGTGAGCCGAAGAGCGAAATGCTGTGGTGCAGCGCGGCCTGCTCGACGGCGCCGAAGTCGACCCGCCAGCGCGAGTCGGCCAGGCTGCTGTTCACCGTGGCGAAGCCGCTCTGCGGGCCGAAGTCGGTGACTTGGTACCGGCCCCGGAACGGTCCGATCACCGGCCCGGCGTCGGCCTCGCCCGGCTCGGCGACGACCTCGGCGATGAGCAGCTCGCCGACCAGGTTGAGCAGTCCGGTGCCCTCGATCAGGATGCCGATCTGCTGCGTAGCGCCGTGGAACACACCGTCGTTGGCGCCGCCCCAGTAGCCGCTCCAGCCGCCCGGCCGGACCTCCAGCTCTTGCCAGCCGGCGCCGTCGTAGTAGGTCGACTTCTGAAATGTCTGGCCGGTGCTGTCGGTCTGCCGCACCGTGATGGTCGCCTCGGCCGGCTTGCGCAGCCGGAAGCGCCAGGCCCGCAGCGTCTGAGCCGGCTCGATCACGCGGTAGCAGGCCACATAGGCCCCGCCGGCGGAGAAGTCGTAACGCAGGTGGAGCACGCCGTCGGCATCGACCTCGAGCGAGCCGGCCGCGCCGGGGAACTCCGGCCCGTGGCTGAAACTCCACTCACCCCCGAGCGGCACCTCGCCGGCGGCGATCAGCAATCCAAGCAGCGCGGTCATCACGGCTCCTCTCCCGTCCAGAGCACGATCACGTTGACGCTGTGCGGCGGCAGCTCGACCGCCGGCGCGGCCGGGTCGAGGGTCAGCGGGCGCGTCGCGATGCGCAGGCGATCCGGCTGGTCGAGCGAGTTCCGCGTCTCGGGCGTCTCGCCGGTCAGGCTGTGGTGTTCGGCTCGCGGGCTGACGCGCATGGCCGGCTGAAGGCGGAGCAGCACCGGTTGATCCGGCGTGAGGTTGACCGCCTTGATCACCAGCCGGTCGCCGTCGCGGCCGGCCAGCGCATAGACGGCGTCGAGCCGCGTCTCGCCGAACTGCCCGAGCGGTTCGGTCTCCAGGCGGGTCGACAGCCGCTCGGGCGTGAGGTCGTTCCAGAACATGCTCATCGCCAGGTAGTTGCCGCCGGCGAACCAGCCGCGCGGGCCGAGGTTGATCAGCGCGTTGTCCCACGCTGGCGCGGTCGTCTCGCGGAGGAACAGCGCCGGGTTGGCCATCGTCACGGTCTCGCCCAGCCGCTCGCAGCCAAGCAGGAAGATGGCCGCCCAGAGCCCGCTGTCGAGGCTGGTCGACATCAGATTCCACTCGGTCACCGCGAGCTGCATGGCGGGATCGGCCGAGGCGCGGATCCGTTCGCGGGTGCGTTCGAGGAAGTCCACATACGCCACCGCGTTGGCCATCCGCTCGAGGTAGTTCCCGCCACCGCCGTAGTGATGCACGCTGAGGTGGGTGAACCGGCCCGCGAGGGTGTCGATCACGCGCGCGTTCCAGCCGTCGTTGTGGCCGCCCGAGCCGCAGACCGAGAGGACCAGGTCGGGGTGCGCCTCGCTGATGGCGTCGAGGAACATCCGCGCCCGGGCGAGGTAACGGTCGATCCCCATGCCCCAGGTCTCGTTGCCGACCTCCCAGTACTTGACGCCATACGCCTCGCGATGCCCGTTGGCCGCCCGGGCGCGCCCGCCGGCGGTGGTCAGGTCGCCGTTGCAGTACTCGATCCAGGCCAGCGCCTGGCTCAGCCGCAGCGGTGCCAGCGCGTCCTCGTCGTGCTGGCCGATATTGAGGCAGATCATCGGCTCGGCGCCGACCTCGCGGCAGAGGGCGATGAACTCGTCGGTGCCCAGCCCGTTCGGATCGCGGTGCTCCCACGTCGCGTCGGCCCGCCGCGGGCGGAGCGACCGCGGCCCGACCGCGTCGCGCCAGTGGTAACGCTCGGCGAAGTAGCCGCCGGGCCAGCGGATCAGCGGCGGATGCAGCGCTCGGATCGCCTCGAGCAGGTCCGGCCGGAAGAGCAACGGCGCGCCATCGTCGCCGGCCGGGCGCAGGCTGACCGAGTCGAGCTCGACCGGACCGACGGCGTGGATTTGCAGCTCCGCCTCACCGCCCTGGCGCGGCTGGAGATAGAAGGTCCGCTCGCGCCAGACCACTGCGCCGGGAAGCGCCGGCGTCTCGGCGGCGACGGCGCCGTCGATCACCAGCCGCGCGGTCACCCGCCCGCCGCCGCGCACCGCCAGCCGCCCGGCATAACGCCGGCCGGCATCGACCGGGATCGTGCCGTAAGCGATTGACCCGCCGGCCAGCCGCTGGCAGCGCTCGCCCTGGTACGGGTCGTTGGTCACCACCACCGTCGCCGCGCCGTCGCCGGCGGTCCAGCCCGGCGCCAACGCGGCCTGCTGGGCCAGCCCGGCGCGCAGATCGTCGAGCGGCAGGCGATGCTCCACCTCTCCGGCCGTGACCGCGACGTCGGCAAACTCAGCGCGGGTATTCCAGGTGCCGAGGCCGACGAAACCACCCGCGTGGATGCCGTCGAGGGCGACCAGCCGCTCGCCGTCGAGGAACAGCTCGGCCCGCTCGCCGTCGACCGCGACGGCAATCTCGTACCAGCGGCCGGCCTCGATACGCGTCTCGGTGCGGGTCGGGCCGAGCGCCTGCCGCGCGCCGTTGGTCTCGCGCTCGACGCTCGACCATTGGTTGTTCCACCCGCCGAGGTTCCACCAGTGGAAGTTGGCCTCGTCGCGGGCGCCGAAGATGATCAGGAACCCCTCGGCGCCGGCCAGCTTGCGTGCGCGCAGCGAGAGACGGTAACGCTCGCCGAACCCGCCGGCGGGCAGCCAGAAGAGGTGCGTGTCGATCGCGTCGCCCATCTGCGAGACCGAGTTGTCGCCGATCTGCCACGAGCCGTGATCGACCGCCCAGCCGTCGCCGCGGGCGGAAGCGGCGGGCTCGCGCTCGAAGTCTCCATCGAGGATCAGCTCGGCGTCGAGCCCGCCGTGGACCGACTGGTAGATGTGCTCAAGGAACTGGCTGTAGACATGCGGGTGGACCGGATTGGCCACCTGGTCGGTGATGTGAAGCGTCGCCTCTCCGGCGATGGCGGCGAGCAGCAGCATGGCGGTCATGGTCACCTCACGGCGTCGGCCGAGCCGGCGCGGCGACGGTCAGGGCGTCGCCGACGGGCCAGCCGGCCTCGACTCGGTCATCGGTCTGGATCAGCTCCAGCGCCGGCACCCGCGGCGGCAGGTGGGCCGGCATGATCATCACCCCCGCGGCGACGAAACAGGTGCCCAACTCGCGGAAGTCGAACCGCCGCGCCGGCCCGTCATAGAGCGTCGCCCGCGCGGCGACGCGGCCCGGCTCGGTGTGCAGCCCCCACGACACGGCGGCGCCGTCGAACCGCGCCGCGCCGCAGCGGACCAGCGCCCAGAACGGCGCGGCGCGCAGGGCCAGCAGCCCGTCGCCCAGGTCCTCGGCTTCGACACCCTCGCCGCTCAGGTCGAGCTGAAAGGCGAACGACTCGGCGGTGAAGGCGCCGTCGGCCGGCCGGTCGAGATGGTCGTGCCAGTCGCCCTTGTTGGTCAGCAGGCTGAGCAGCAGCAGCGCCGCCGGCCCCTCCTGCGCGCAGCGCAAGAGGCCCGAGGCGAACTCGCGGCCGTCGTGCAGCAGCCGGCAGCCGAGCACCACCGCCGGGTCGGTCTCGGCTCGCCAGTAGCCCAGTAGCGGCCGGCGCTGGACCCAGGTGGTGTCGGCATTGACGGTGCCCAGGCAGGCCTGGTCGCCGAGCCAGGCGGTGCCGACGGTCGAGGCGATCTCGGGCTCGCGACGGATGAACCGCCTGCGGACGACGACCTCCTCGTCGGGCAGGCGCTCGAACCGCGGGAGCAGGTCGGCCGGGCAGGGCACCGGCGGCACCAGCTCGGGCGGCTCGACCTCCGGCGGCGCCGCCGTGGGATGAGCCGGCAGGTCGACCCCGGTGCGGATGCTCAAGTCACGCACCGTCGCCGCGCCGAGCCGGTCGGCATAGGCCCGGCTGTGCGGCCCGCAGAGCTGGCCGCAGACCGGGTGAAAGAAGTCGGCACACATGGCCCAGCAGGCGCGGAGAATCGCCTCGGCCGCGCGGCGCACGGCGCTGTCGCGGACCAGGTGCAGGATGCGCTCGGCTTCGTGGATGGCCACCAGCGTGTAGGTCGGGCTGTTGTACTCGTTCAGCCCGCCGTGCCAGGTGGTGTGCTCGACAAAGCGCTCAAGCCGCCGCCGGCCGTAGACCAGCAGCCGTGGTTCGTCGAGCAGCTCGCCCGCCGCGGCCGCCACCCCACCGCCCATGATGGCGATGTTGGTGTAGCTCGGCTGCACATTGCGCCGGAAGATGCTCCACGCCGCGTGACCCAACGCATCGCGCAGATCCTCGGCCAACGCCGTCTCGAGCAGATCGGGGTAGTCGTGCAACGCGAGGGCGATCTGCGCGCCGCAGAAGTCGGCCCAGTTCCAGTCGGGCGGCGCCATCTCGGCCAGTGACTCCTCCAATGTGTACGGCCAAATGCCGTACGTCGCCGCCATCGGGTCGGTCTCCTGCAGCTTCAGCACAGCGGCGAAGACGGCCTGCGCTCGCCGGACGTGGCGTTCCTGCCGGCTGGCCAGCAGGGCGACGGCATAGGCGAAGGCGTCGCGGGTGGGGTGGACGCGGCTGCCCGCGGCAAGGCGCGAGTGGTAACCGCTGCCCTGCCAGGTGCGGGCGAGCATGGCGCGGTCGGCGTCGTAGTCCGGCTCGAGCGAGGCGAGGTATCGGTCGAGGCTCATGCCAGGCTCACTCCCTCGGGCAGGTAAGGCTCGAGCCGGCCGCACATGCCGAGCCGGCCGCGGTCGCTCGGCCCGGCCATTTCGGCGCTGCGGCCGGCTGTCAGATGCTCCCACCGCCCGCTGACCAACTCGTTGAGCTGCTCGCCGGTCTCCATCGCGGCGGCCCGCGGGCCGGCCGACCAGAGGCCCATCCAGCCAGGCAGGCGCGGCTGTATGAGTGCCACGGCCGCGGCGTAGAGCGGCTCGAGCGCCGCGGCGCCGTCGGCCGCGAACCGTTCACGCCAGCCGAGGTAGCCGCGCACCGCGGCGTCGCGCCGGGCGGTGGCTGCCTGCTCATCGGTGGCATAGACCCGGTCGCCCGAAGCCAGCGAGGCGAGCCGCGCGTAGGCGGCGGGATCGGACAGGACCTCGGGCGCGAAGCAGAGCACGAAGTCGCCCGCCTCGGGTAGCCCGGCGTTCTGCATCACGACCATGATCTCCAGGTCGCCGCTCTCGTTCTCGAGCCGGTGGATGACGCCCGGGCTGAACCAGACCACCCGGCCCGGCTCGAGCCGGTGCCGCTGCAGGCCGGCCGCGCAGAGCGTCTCGACCCAGCCGGCGCCGCGGGTGACCAGATAGGCCTCGGTGCAGGCGAGGTGCAGGTGCGGGCTGCCGCCGGCCAGGCCGTCGGGTCCGGGCCGGTCATAGACCCGCAGGTAGGTCAGGCCGACGGCGCCGGGCAGCAGCGGTGTCATGCGAGCGCCTCGCCGGCCGCCAGCCAATCCTCATACGCCGCCGCGATGCGCTCGGGCGCCCACCGGTGATCGTGGACCAGCAGCGCATAGCGGAACGCGAGGCACTCCCCCTCGGCCAGGCTCATCGGCTCGTGGAACAGGAACGCCGCGTTGAGGTAATGGCCGGTACCCGTCGCGCCGTACCAGGGCGTCGGCGCACGGGGGTTGCCGGGGTGGTCGAACATGGCCGCGCCGGCATGGCTGGCCCGGCCGCCGTCGATCTTGCCCTGCAGCGACGCCCAGGCGGCGCGCTGACCCGTCGGCCGCGTGGTGCTGGTGCCGTCGGCGAGCAGGATCTCGGTGTCGTACCAGTTGCGGCTGCCACGCAGGATTAACCCGCCGTAGCCGCCCCAGGTGGTGAACGGCGTCCGGTCGAGGGTGGTGTCGCCGAGCGCCTCGAGGCGGCTGTCGAACTCGATCCGATAGGACTCGTCGTCGAGCGGGACGTAGCGGACGATGCGCTCCTCGTGCAGCAGTGCCGCGTCGCCGGCGGTCCAGCGCAGCGCGGTCTCGATCGACACGCCGCCGGCCGGCCCGTGCTCCAGCGAAGGGCCGGCGGCGAGGGTCTGCACGCCGAACGGCTCGTTCTCCTCCCAGAAGTTCGCCCCGTTGACGAACTTGATGGTGAACCAGAGCCCGCGGTGCCAGACATGGTCGTGCGGCTCGTAGTTGGTCAGGCAGCGCCCCGCCGGTGTGCAGAGCGGGTGGAAGAAGGGCTTCGGCCGCGTGCCGTAGTCGTAGCGCCAGAGCGGCTCGGCCAGGTCGGGCAGCCGATACTCGACGAACCGACCCAGCTCGTGGACCACCTTTGGCACGCGGCTCATCGCGCATACCTCGCGTGCACCGGCGGCAGGGCGGGGAAGCCGGCGTGCGGCTCGGTCTGGTACCAGTAGGCGACCGAGGCGATGTCGTCGGTCAGCGGCTCGTACTTGCCGCCGGGCCACCAGCCGAGCGCCTGCATGGTGACCTTCAGCTCCTGGGCGAAACGGATCGGGTCGGCGATGTGCCAACGGTAGAGCCCGTGCCGCGGCACCTGGCCCTCGCCCTTGGCATAGAGCGGGTAGCCCAGGAAGGCGGTCGAGTAGGTCCGCCCGCCGAACCCCCAGGCGCCGCCGAAGTAGTCCTCGGTGCCGGTGCCGCAGATGGTCGGGTACTCGCTGTCGCCGTCGAGGTAGAACTTGATCTCGCCCTCGCCCCACCAGCCGTTCGAGAACTGGCTCCAGGCCAGGTAGGTGCCGACGTAGTGGCCCTGGCCGCGCACACCCTCGAGCAGCACGTGCTCGGGATAGTCGCGGGTGGTCAGGCCGTGGCGGTACTGGGCGTGGAAGTAGGCCGCTTGCTCGGCCACCGGGCCGAGCGCGTAGGTGATCTGGTAGAAGAAGCCGCCGATGTCTTCGTAGCGCTGGTTCTCGATGGTGATCCGGCACGAGCGGCGGAACGGCATCGGCCAGTAGCAGTTGAACCCGCCGACCGGGTTGACCGCCACGGGCAGCGAGTTGACGTCGCAGCGGACGCCGTGGCCGTTGGCGAAGAAGTCACCCAGCGGGACCTCGACCGAGGGGCTCTGCTCGCCGTCCCAGTAGAAGCGCAACACCGCGTCGCGATAGGCGGACTCGCGGACGGTGATCCAGATATGTTGGATGACGCCGGGCCCCTCGATCTCGGCCAGGGTGGTCAGCGAGCCGGCGGGCAGCGTGATGCAGGGCCGCACTTTCCAGCCGCGACCGAGCTGCGAGGCGGCGCCCTGACCGCCCGGCTCGGCCTGCGCCCCACCGCCGACGCTGCCGTCGGGGTTCTCGGCGCAGATCGAGCGGGTCACCTGGTCGCTGAGCAGGTGGATGCTGCCCAGATCGGGGTTGAGCGCGGCGAGCGGGTCCATCGACTTCTCCGGGGTGACTCGATTGCCGCTGCCTGCCGCCAATCCTGCGTCAGAAAGGTGGTCGAATGGCACACCGTTTGCGCCACTCGGGGCGGGGCATTACAGTGAACCTGGAGCCGCCGGTGAGACGAGCACGACGTCGCGGATGGGAGGCGTTCTGGATCTTCGCTAGCATCATGCCGGCGGCGACGGCCGCGGCGGCGCTGGCGCTGGCCCTCTGCGCCGATGCCTCGGCCGCCGGATGGCTGTTCCTCGCCTCGCTGCCGCTGTTCGGCGTGCTGGCGGTCGCCGGCCTGCCGCTGGCCGTCGCGCTCGGCCTGCTGGCCCGGTTCTGTGCCGACTGGCTCCGCTTCGTCACCTGGCTGGCGCGGCTCGCGCTCGGCGGCACCGTGCTCGCGCTGGGCTACGCCGCCGGCACGCTGCGGACCGACGGCCCGACCAACGACCTGGCCTACGGCCTCGGCCTGCTCGCCGCGGCCTGGGTCGGCCTGATGGTCGCCCTGCACCTGGTCCGCCGCCGCTGCTACCCGCCCGAGGCGCGTTGGATCGCCTTCTGAGCAGGCGGTCTCAGACACTCTGCCGTGCCACTGGCGGCCTGCCCGCCAGTGCGCAAACAGCCCCCGCGCACTGGCGGACAAGCCGCCATTGTCACCGTTGCGCCTTCTAGCCCGACGCCGGGTCACCCTCGTCGTCGAGGATCGCCGGCAGCCGCCCCTCGCGCGCGGCGGCCAGCCAGCCGTCGACCAGCCCCACCCGGTCGTGCCGGCGGGCGCGTTCGAACACCGCCAGCGCGTGCGCCGGCCGACCCAGCGCGATCAGCGCGCAGCCCAGCAGATGCGCGGCCATCAGGTTGCTCGGGTCGCGGGCGACCGCCTCCTCGGCGGCGGCCAGCGCCTCGTCGGGCCGGCCGGCGCGCAGCGCCGCGCGGGCGGCGCGCTCGAGCTCGACGCCGGCCTGCTGGTCGCGATTGGGCCACGGCTGCTCGGCCTCGGCGGCCCGGCGGTCGACCTCGGCCAGCCAGCCGGCGGCCAGGCCGAACGGGTCGCGGGCGGCGGCGAAGGCGGCGCGCGCCTCGGCGTGGCGACCGAGTCGGCCCAGCGCACGGCCGAGCAGGTAGCCGGCGATCAGGTCGCCGGGGGCCCGCTCGGCGGCCTCGCGCGCGGACGCCAGGGCGGCCTCGTCGTCGCCGAGCAGGAGCGCCTGCCGAGCGGCGCTGCAGTGGGCGGCGACCTGCGCCTCGGGCAGCGCCTGCCGGGCATCGACCACCGGGCCCCTCGCGGTGGGGTGCGCCGGCGGCTCGATGACGTCACGAAGAAAGCCGCGCAGACACTGCCACAGGCGCATCGAAACCGTCCGCCGCGCGGTTCGGCCGCCGCGGGCCGATCCCTGCTTGCCCGCTCTTGGGGCGGGTGGTAACCTGCCGCCGGAGCCGATCATGCCCGAGGTCTCGTCGTCAATCCTCGTCGCCGCACCCGTCGAGACGGTCTACGCCGCGGCGCAGGACATCGAGACCCTGGCCGGCTACATCGACGACCTCGAGAGCGTGACCATCCTCGAACGCCGCGCGACCGAGACCGGCAGCGAGACGGTTTCGGCCTGGGTCGGACTGCTGCCCGAGTTCCGGCGCAAGGTCCGGTGGACCGAGCGCGACGTCTGGGACGACGCGGCGCACGCCTGTCGGTTCGAACAGACCACCGGCGACTACGACGCCTACGCCGGCGAGTGGACCTTCCGCGCCGAGGGCGACGGCACGCGGGTCGAGTTGGTCATCCGCTACGAATACAACGTGCCGCTGATCGGCCCCCTGATCCAGAAGCTGGTGCTGAACAAGATGCGCGACAGCGCGGACAAGACGCAGCAGGGTCTCAAACGCCGGGCCGAGGGCGGGTGACGCGCCCTACCCTCGGGCGGCGGCCGGCGCGTTCGGCGAACGCGCCCTACCACTCGGGCAGCGGCTCAATCCGGTAGCGGTACTGCGGCCGCAGCCGGGCGATCACCACCTGGCCCGGCTCGCGGCTGTGGCGGGTGAACTGCGCGAACGTCTGCCGGCCGTAGCGCGGGCCGCGCCAGCGCTTCAGCTTGGTGAAGTCGAGCACCTGCCCGTCGGTGCCGACGATCCCGCAATGCCAGCAGGCGCCGTCATACGGCGTGTACCAGGGCGAGTGCTCGATGCTCACCGTGTCGCCCGGCTGCACCGCCAGCCCAGGCCGCCAGACGAAGCGGTAGACCACCAGGCTGCTCTCGCCGAAGCGGTGCTCCGGCTCGCCGCGGCTGATGCGCGAGCCGACGCCAAGGCCCTGATCGATAGCGCAGTCGACGAAATCGGAGCAGTCGTTGCCGGGCTCGCCGAGCCCGAGCACGAAGGGGCCCATGCTCTCGGCCCGCCAGATCGCCTCGGCGGCCTCGGCGACGGCCCAGTTGACCGGCTTCTCGCCGGGGTAGCGGCGCTCGAACTCGGCCCGGGCCCAGCTCTCGTAGCGGACCCGGCGCGGCTGCGCCAGCGCCTCGCTGACGGCCCCGCCGGCGGCGAGCAGGGGCGCGGTGTCGCGGGAGAAGAGGCCGACCGCGGCGGCGGCGAGGAGCAGGGGGAGCAGCCACGGCCAGCGAGCGGGCCGGCGGCGTCCGAGGGTGAAACCGGTCGCGCGCGGTCCGCGGCAGGTCATGCTCGTCTCCGGGTTACACCTCGGTCAGGTGCGGGCCGTCGTCGGCCGCCTCGGGGTCGGTTTCGTCAACCAGCGAATCGAGCGCCTCGCGGGCGGTCAGCGCGCCCCACAGGACCCGCTGGCAGGCGGGGAAGTAGTGGTTGCAGGTCCAGATCATCGCCTTGCTGGTGCGCAGGAAGGTCTCGAACGTGTAGTCGACGCCGTCGCAGGCGACGGCCAGGCGAAAGCGGACCTCGCCGTCGCCGGGGTCGTACTCGAAGCAGCCGAGGGCAATCTCGTAGTTGATGGCGAGCAGCAGTTCGAGCAGGCGGGTGCGGCTCGATTCGTCGACCTCGCCGCTGGGCGCCTTGAGGTAGAAGGGGACCATCATGGTCACCAGCGAGCGCTCGGGGTCGACGCTCATGGTCACCGCGAAACTGCCGTGGGTGGCGCCGAAGCGGGTGCGCAGTCGGTTGTGCTCGGCGTCGAGGTCGAACGGCCACTCGTCCTGCTGGCAGTAGTCGACCAGGTCGTCGAGCGAGACCATCGGCGATGCCTCCGATGCGGACGGGCAGCGGGTCGGCTTGACACCGCCACACGCTTTCGGGCATTATACGCGGGGGCCGGTGGCAGTGTCAATGTCGCCGGCCGCGTGGTCTCACCCGCGCCGGGAGCCTGGGACAAAGGACGCGACGATGGGACGGGACGACCGCGAGGACGCCGGGCGACTCGCCGCGCTGCTGGCCGAGCGCACCAGTCAGTTGCAGGCGGTGCATCAGATCACGGCCGCCCTGTCCGCCAAGACCGACCTGGATGAGCTGCTGCGCGAGACGCTGACCGTCTGTCTCGCCGCGGTGCGCGCCAACGCCGGGTCGATCCTCCTCCACGAAGAGCACGACAACCTGCTCCACTTCAGATATGTCGTCGGCGAGGCGGCACCCGTGCTGACCGGCACCACGCTCGACCCGAGCCAGGGCATCGCCGGCGAGGTGTTCCGCTCGGGCCAACCCAAGATCTCGCCCGACGTGACCCAGGAGAAGAGCCACTTCAAGGGCATCGACGACAAGACCAAGTACGAGACGCGGAACCTGGTCACCGTGCCGCTGAAGAGCATCCAGGGCGAGCCGGTGGGGGTGATGCAGATCCTCAACAAGGAGGGCGCCGGCTTCTTTGACGACCACGACATCGAGACCTTGATGATCCTCTCGGCGCAGGCGGCCAACGCGATCGAGAACGCGCGCCTGTTCGAGGAGGCCCGGGTGGCGGTGGTGGTCAAGCTGATGGGCGATATCAGCCACGACGTGAAGAACATGATCACCCCCGTCTCGGTCTGCGCCCAGACGCTGGAAATGATGTTCGAGAGCTATTACCTCGAACTCGGCCGGCTGGAGGGTGCCCTGGCGCCCGAACAGGCAGAACGCCTGTCGCGAGCCAGCGCGCCGCTGCGCGAGTTCTACCCGGAAGCGATCAAGATGTTCATGGACGGCTCGGAGCAGGTCCAGGCGCGGGTGCGCGAGATCGCCGACTGCGTCAAGGGGATCGTCGCCGAGCCGGCCTTCGAGCCGACCGACATCAACGAGGTGGTGCGCGCGGTGGCCACGCCGCTGCGCCTCGTTGCCGAACGGAACGACCTGCTGATCGACCTGACCGGCCTGGCCCGCGAACTGCCGCTGGTGCCCCTCGACCAGAAGCAGATGTACAACTGCATCTACAACTTGATCAACAACGCCATACCGGAGACGCCGGCGGGCGGTCGGATCACGGTCGAGACCGATCTCGGTCCGGGCCAGGACGGCGTCGACGGTTTGCGGCTGCGGGTGCGCGATACCGGGCGCGGGATGCCGGCGCCGGTACGCGAGCGGTTGTTCACCAAGAATGCGATCAGCACCAAGCCGGGTGGCACCGGATTGGGCACGCAGATTGTCAAGAATGTGGTCGACGCGCACCTGGGCACCATCGAGGTCAGTTCGGAGGAGGGCCGGGGGACCGAGTTTCGGCTCTGGTTCCCGCTCCAGCGCCTGGGTGACGGCGAGGCCGAGGATGGCGGCGAGCGAGGTTAGCGGCGAGCCGCCGCGGCGCGGTTACGCGCTGCTGCTGGCCGCGCCCGGCGAGCCGCCGGCCGACTGCGCCGAGGTGCTCAGCGCGGCGCTGGGCCGGCCGCTGGTCGAGGTGCGGGCGGGTCTGGCCGCCGGTGCCGGGCTGCTGGCCGAGCGGCTGACCGCCGCCGCGGCGCAGCGCGCCGGCGCGGCGCTGCGCCGGCTCGGCGTCGGCGTGGTGGCGGTGCCGACCGAGTTGCTCGTCCCGCCGCTGCGGCCACGGCTGGTCCGGCCGGGCGAGTTGACCGCCGAGGGATTGGTGTTCGAGGAGCGGAGCGGCCGGCCGCGGCGGGTCGACTGGTCACGCGTGCTGCTGGTCGATGCGGCGGTACAGGCGGGAGGGAGTCCGGCCGAACTGGTGGATGTCGCTTTCGAGGCGGCGTTGCCGCTGGTTGTTCGGTTGGACCCGGCGCGCTGGGCGCCGGGCCACGCGCCGCTGGTCGAACTGTGCCGGCGGCTGGCCGAGCAGGTCGCCGCCGAGCGGTTGACCGAGCGGCTGCGGGCCGCGGCGAGTGGCGCGGCGCCGGCGGCGGTGCAAGCGGATCGGCTCGAGGCGGAGTTGCGATGGCGGCTGCAGTTGGCCCGCCTGACAGGCGGGTCGGCCGGCCTTCGAGTCGTTTAGTCGAGCGGCGTGGTGGGAAAAGCGAGTCCACGGCGCCGCGGTGCCGGGCCGCCGATTGGCGGTGGCCGGCACACGGACCATGCCTGGTCGGGTCGGCGGGAGCCTTGAGATGCTGAATCGGAGCGCGGCGCGCCGGGGGTTCACCCTGATCGAGCTGCTGGTCGTGATCGCCATCATCGCCGTGCTGGCGGCGATTGTCCTGCCGGTCATGAACAACGTCCGGGAGCGGGGCCGACAGACTCAGTGCCTGGCCAACCTGGCCCAGGCGGCGACGACCCTGAAGCTCTATCACGGCGACTACCACGGCTATCCTTACGGGGCGGTGATGGGCAATCAGCCCGGCCTGCCCGACGACACCGGCGCCTCGCCGGGCGGCGCGTCGTACAACACGATCGACCCGGCGACGGCGACCCAGTCGCGGATCAGCGCGCTGTTTCCGAACTACATCGAGGAGCCCAAGAGCCTGATCTGCCCCGATGAGCAGGGCGCCAGCGAGTTGGTCTCGCCCGGTGGGCAGATCAACGGCGCCGACCCGGCGGTGCTGCTCGAGGTCGGCACGGCCGACGGCTCGCTCAGCACTTACGACGATTACTACAACACCTTCGGCTACGCCGCCGACGGCACGCCGCAGTTGGCCCCGCCGGCGGGCTTCGGGCGGCGGACCAAGGCGCTGGCCAACCGCTATGCCTCGGGCGACACGATTGTCAGCTGCTGCCGCGAGCATGAGAGCTTCTTCGATATCGACTCGGCGATCGATTTGATCATCCGCGTCGACGGCGGCAACGACAAGGTGGTGCGAGTCAACTACGACTGGGCCGCGCAGGCGCAGCAGGTCTACGACTGAGCTTCGCGCAGGATGGCAGCGATGCGATACCTTCGACACGGCCGGCGGGGCTTGACCCTGATCGAAATCCTGGTCGCGATGGCGATCTTCGTCATCGGCCTGCTGGCGGTGCTGCGCATCTTCCCCCGCAGCCTGGGGCTGGTGACCACCACCTCGGACCGCAACTCGGCGGTGCGCCTGGCCGAGGCGACGCTCAACTCGCTGCGCGCCGCGGAGCAGCGGCTACCCGACCTGCTGCTCACCGCGGGGACGACGATTGATGTCAACCCGGGCCCGCCGGGGAGTCCCAACCCGGGCTTCGGGTTCGATCGCCCGCGGCCGGGCAGCGATCTCGAGAGCCCGTATGACCTCGACCTGCCGTACCAGGACCCCGGCGATGAGCCCGACTTGCTGCACCGCCTCTCGGCCGACGAGCGGCTGGTGGTCGGCGAGCGGGCGACCGTCGGGCGCGACCAGGGCGGCGGCCCGCAGGCCTATCACGTGCTGTTCGGGCCGATCGAGCCGCAGCCGGGCGGCGGCGGCGGCGACGTGGCGGTCTTGCGCGAGTTCCGCCGGGTCGAGCCGTATGAACTGAAGCGCACGGTCGTCGGCGGGGTCTACCGCGACCGCCCGGTGTTCGCCTTCGCCGACGGCGGGATCGACGACTTCACCGGCGTGCCGGCGGGCGACCGACTGATCTTCGAGCTGGACAGCGACGAGCGGCTGTTGATGGTCGACCTGGCCTACCGCGACGACCTGGGCGTGGTGCGCTGGGTCAAGACCGAGCCGCTGGTCATTCCCGGCCGCACGCCGGGCGGCGCGGGCGACGACCGGCCTTACTTCGAGGTCGAGATCCGGCATCCCAATCCGCCCAATCCGGTGGTCACCCGGGTGGTGCCCAACTCGTTGCGCATCCGCCAGGTGGTCGGCCGCGCCGGCGGGCCGTTCGGGCGGTTCGTCTTCGACGACAGCGGCTTCGCCCACGGGGTGCTCTTCTTCGCCCCCGAGATGGCGGGTGAGACGCTCTACCTTGAGTACGTGGTCGACGACTGGCGCAACCTGCGCGAGACGCTCCCGGTCGACGTCGACAACTCGGGCAAGATCGTCGTCCCGAACGACGAGTTGCAGCTCGACGCACGGCGGCTCGACCTCGACTATGTGCCGTTGATCGTGGTCGTCGGGTCGGGTCAGCCGGTGCCGGTCGACCTGGGCCGCTGGGACCAGGATCATGCCAACAAGGGGCTGGTGCCGATCGACGCCGCGGCGACGCTGCCGTCGGTGCCGGGCAAGCAGGAGCTGCACGTCTTTTTCCGCCGCGAGGGCAACTGGGCGGCGGTGCCGAGCATCGCCGCGGCCGACTACACGCTGGCCTACGACGCCTATCCCGGCTCGCCGCTGAACAGCCTGGTCGAGTACGCGCCGCACAGCGACGGCCAGCACCTCAACCTCTACTTCCGGCCGAGCGAGGCGGGCAAGACCGTGGCGGTCGGTTACGAGGTCGATCTCGGCGGTAGCCGCGAGCCGATTTCGGGTGAGATGCATGTCATCCCGCCGCGGCCGAACGACCAGTTCGGCGGCGAGCCGCGCTGCCGGGTGACCCTGCGCCGGCCGAACGTGGCCTTCGACACGGCCAACCCGGCGCGGCCCTACCTGCACCGCATCGAGGGCCGCTCGCTGCGGCTCCGGGTGGTCTACGACGACGAGCAGGTCGAGCGCGAGGCCGAGCCGACGCGCAGCGCGCCGGTGCCGGGGACGCTCTACCTGACCGCCGAACGGCTGCTCGAGCTCGGCTGGTATGTGAGGCGCAACCGATGAGCAGACGACGGCCTGGTTTCACCCTGTTCGAGCTGCTGACGGTGATGGTGATCATCTCGATCGTCGCCGCGGTGGTGGTCGGCAGCGTTAACCGGATCACGCTGTCGACCCGCCGGGGCGAGACGACCGGCCGGCTGCGGGTGATCGCCGCGGCGCTGAGTCAGTATCGCCAGGACTGGGGCGACGTGCCGCCGTACAACCCGCGCGGCGACGATCTCGACCTGGATGGCAACGCCGATCCGAACGGCCTCGGGCTGTATGCCCTGGTCATGCTCGACTACTTGCGCAACTACCGCATGCTCAACGATCCGCAGTCGGCGGTGCCGGTGCCGTGGGTCGACAACGGCGGCTCGCTGATGTCGGTCACGCCGGGTGACGATGTCAGCATGGGCGCGGTCTACGCGGCCTTCGTCGCCGGCGGCTGGACCGTTGGCGATCCGCTCGGGCCGGCCGAGGAGTATGCCACCTTCGCGGTCATGGCCGACGCGCCGTTCCACGGGCTGCCCACGCCGCTGCCGACCGACTACGGCCAGTATGCGGAGTACAACCCACTCGACTGGGAAAACTACTGCTCGTGGCAGATGGCCGATCCGTACACCGGCGAGTGGAAGTACCTGCCGGTCCGGCAGGGCCAGCCGTCGCCCTCGGGGGCGGCGCCGGCGGGGACCACCTTCCCGGTCGACGACCCGCTGGGCTGGCCCGACCTCTACCACCGCCAGTTGTCGCACCGCTGGAGCGACGAGGACAGTCCGAGCTACCTGCCGGCGGCCGACACGGTGGTCACCTGGGCCAGCCTGTACCGGACCAGTGATCGCCGGCCGGCGTTCGGCATGCGCGACTGGGGCCAGGACATCGTGGTCTTCGCCGACGGCCAGATCTCGGTCCTGCCGGGCCCGGCCGACTCGGCCACGGCGACCTGGACCGAGGGTCGCGCGGTGCAGCGGCCGCAGCCGTAGGAGCCGGACATGTCAGTGCCACGCAGGCAGGGCTTTACGCTGGTCGAGATCCTGGTCTCGGTGGCCATCCTGGCCATCCTCTTCGGGCTCATGTTCCGGCCGCTGTTGATGGGCATCGAGGTGCTCAGCATCGGGCGGAGCGAGAAGCGGGTGCAGTCGTCGGCGCGGCGGGTGATCAACCAACTCGCCGAGGACCTGCAGCAGGCGGTGGCGGTCTATCCCAACCTCGGCGTGGCCGACCTGCAGACCATCGGCGCGGGCAACGCCAGCGATCGTTGGCGCACGCCGCAGACGGCGCGGCTCGACCTGGTCCTGCCGGCCCGCGCCGGCGGCGAGGTGACCGCGCCGGTGCAGCCACAGCACCTCGGCGCGGTGAACGAGCCGAAGGTGGTCACCTGGTGGGTCATGCGCGCCGACCCGACGCTGCCGTACCATCCCGAGGACAACCCGCGGCGGCTCTACCGCGCGCAACACGCCTACACCGCCAGCCCGCTGCCGGCGCTGCCGGGCGGTCCGACGCCGCCCCGCTCGCCCGACGACGTCTACGAGTATGCCATCGGCGAGGCGCGGCGGACCGGCCAGACGCTGGCGGAGATGGGCGACGACCTGGCCCCGCTGTTCCTCACCGGCGGGCCGTTCGACTGGTACGTCGAGAATCTCGATCACCTCAATCCGGCGGGCGGGAATCCCATCATGCGCGGGCCCGACCCGACCGATGGGAGCTACAGCAACTCGCTCCGCATGGCCGGCATCTCGGCCCTGACCGACGAGCAGTCGGACGTCTGGCAGTTCGAGCTATTGCCCGAGCTGGCGGCCAGCGAAGAGCTCGAGGCGAACGGTTCGCAGACCGCCTACCGCGGCCGCCTGGCGCGCTGGATGACGCCTTATCAGCGGACCAGCGACGGGCTCTGGACGGCGCCCTCGAGCGGCGTGATCGACCAGGCCGCCGGGCTGCCGCTGCCGATTGTCGGGCTCATCCGGCCGCAGGGCACGCGGGACGGCAACGGGCCGCTCGACGAGGTCTACCTGATCTCGATCGATCAGGATCCGGGCTCGCGGTTCGTCGGCCATGCGGTGCTCTACCGCCTCGATTCCGGCGGCGGCGACCCAATTCCGGTGTATGACATCGGCAGCTACCCGAACCGGGTCTTCGCCGCGCCGCCGGGCCAGCCCGGTTCGGCCGAGCTGGCCTGCGGGATCAACTGGGCCGCCGGCGAGGTGACCTTCACCTTCCCGCAGCAGGACGTGATTCTGCCGCATCCCGACCCGACCCTGGCGGCCATCGACGCGCGGCAGCTCTACCGGCCGGAGGACGCCGTGGCGGCGCCACCGGTCCTCGGCGGCGGCGGGCCCGGTTGGTGGAGCGGGTCGCTGAGCTACATCGACGCGGGCGGCAATCCGTTCCTGAACTTCGGACCGTTCCTCTTGGACGACTACCTGCCCGATGTCGACGGCGGCAGCGTCGGGGTGTGGAACAGCTACACTCTCTCGTCGCACCGGCCGCCTCGGCTGGGCACCGCGGCGGGGGCGTTCGACCCCGATCCGGTGGTCGACTACCGGCGCCGACAGCTCAACATGTCGATTGTGCCCGGTAGCGAGGAGGTGGTCGTCGAGCAGTACCTGGTCAACGCGCTGGGCGACCCGCCGTCGAGCGGGGTGTTGGTCCGCCGGGTGACCTATCGGCCGTTGCGCACCGCCACGCCGAGCGGCGTGGGCGCGGGGGATTTGGAGCCGGGCAGCTATCATCTCGACTACGAGACGGGTCGACTGACGTTCTACGACCCGCAGCTCGATCGCGACGCGACCATCCAGCGCGACGGCCTCAACCCGCCCGCGGCGGTGCCGGCGGCGGCGCCGACCATCGGGGTCCTGCAACCGGTCATCCGGGTCAGCTACGAGTATCGCAACAACCTGCCGACGATAGCCCAGTTGCGGCTCGGCAACGATGCCAACCGCGACGTGGTCACCGCGAGTTACCGCAGTCACGAGGCGATCTGGCTGCGGATGACCCTCGACGTGCCGACCGAGAGCCGGCGCGGGCCGACCGAGACGGTGCTCGATCCGCTGGCGATCGCGCCGTTCGAGCGGCCCGAGGGTGCGCGGCGGCGGCTGGTCTTCGAGTCGCGGCTGCCCGTCGGCCGGCGGCGATAGCGGCGCCACGGGTTATCCGACCGGCCGGCTCGGGTATGAGTCGGAACAGGCGAGATGAGGCTTGTCATGACGAGGCGACTGCTGGCGGGCGCGCGGCGCGGCCAAGCGCTGCTGCTGACCATCATCGTGTTGCTGATGCTGGCCCTGGTTGCCGCGGCGCTGGTCGCCGTGGTGGCCGATGACCTGGACAGCTCGGCGCGGGATGAGGAGCGGGTCAACGCCCGGGCCCTGGCCTGGGCGGGCATCCGCTACGCCGACGAGATGCTCGGCGGCAGCGTCGAGGGCGCCGACTGGCGACCGCGGCTGCCCGATTACGTCAATCCCAGCGTCGGACCCGTGGCGCAGCAGCAGCTCGAGGATTACTGGGACAGCTTCGAGCGGCTGCGCGGCTGGGACAGCCAGTCGGTGTTCAACGCCGCGGCCGGTGGGCCGCGGCCGCCGGTCTACTATGTCAAGTACCGCTTTGCCATGGACGCCGAGGCGGTCTCGCTGGTCACCGAAACGCCCGACGACCTGAGCCAGGACTTCAGCGACCCCGACCGGCTTCAGCCGATCGAGAACGTCGAGCGCACCGCGCCGCACGATCACTTCCTCTTGCGGATCGAGTACGACCCCGATCCGGCCCGGCCGTTGAGCCGCTTCCTTAAGCTCACCGCCATCGGCCGGCCGGGGAACAGCCCGACCTCGTTCGAGGAGCTGGTTGCTTACAAGCAGGTCAGTCTGCTCGACTACGGGCTCTACATCCACGACACGCACCGCGGGCCGGCCGCCGCGCAGCTCGGCGGCGGGGTGAGCGACATCGACGGCGACCGCGCCACCGGCTCGTCGGCCCGGGCAGCCGATGACTGGACCGTCGGCGGGCCGAACGACTTTGTGCCGCTGCAGATCCAGGGCCCCGTGCGGATCAACAGCAACGCCAGCCTGCGCGGGCCGGTGCTGCTCGAGCCGTATCAGCCGACGCCCGGTGGCTGGGCCGGCAAGATCGAGGTCGCCGGCACGCTGGCCACCGAGGCCGATGCCAACGCCACTGGGGGCAACCGGCAGGTGCTGCTCGGGCAGTCGACCGGCGACTGGCTGACCTACGCCAACAACGCGCCGGGCGAGCCGACGGCCGAGGACCGCAACCAGTTGGTCAGCCCCAGCGGCCAGCCCTGGCCCGACGCGCTGGACATCGGCGGCGAGGCGGAGTACCCGGCGCCGCTCGAGTCGTACGAGCCGCTCACCGGCGTCTCGCGCTGGGAGCGCCTGACCCGCTACTCGGGCGTCGACATCGCCACCTTCGAGGGCGGCGTGCCGATCACCGTCAACAGCGGTGAGCTCGGCTACGGGCAGGGCGTCTGGCTGCCCAACACCAGTCAGCGCGAGCAGCTCGAGGCGGTCAAGAACGACTGGCTGACGCCCAGCGCCTGGGGCGGGCGGCGGTATGTCCCCAACGGCGCCATCATCGAGCTGTTCGCCCACTTCCCCGACCCACTCGACCCGGGCGACCCGCCGGCGATGGTGGTCACCCGCACCGATGGGACCACCTGGCTCGACCCGGCCACAGGGTTGTCGACCGGCCTGCGCAGCATGGTCTTCGGCTTCCCCAACAAGGACGGCGCCTGGCAGGGCGGCTCGCCGGCGGCGCTGGACGTCAACGATCCGAATAGCTGGCCGACGCCCGACAACGGGGTCATCCTGTGCGACGGGACGGTCCGCGTGCTCGGCCGCCTGCCCGCCTCGACGCCGGCCGACGACTACAACCTGACCATCGTCAGTCGCGGCAGCATCTATGTCGAGGGCCCGCTGCTGCGGCCGAGCGACTGGACCAATGCCGTCGCGCCGGACGATCCGGCCAACACGCGGATTGCTTTGCTGGCCCGCGACCATGTGGTGATCAACCCCACCGTGCTGGCCCCCGGGCCGGTGCCGGGCATGCCGCCCGGGGCCTTCACCGTGCCGCCCGACCGGCCGACCGAGGCGCACTTCACGGTCGACGCGCAGGGCACCGAGGTGATTGGGCTGAGCGTGCCGCTGTGCCGCAACGCCGAGGATCCGGCCGGCTCGGTCACGCCCCCGCAGTTGGCCACCATCCTCGAGGCCGACGGCAACGCCGGCGACGGGGTGGAGGCGCGCAGCGCGGTGATTTTCCACAAGGTGCGGGCGACCCTCGGCCTGATGCCCGACCCGGCGGGCACGGCGACGGTCACCCGGCCCGGCCTGTTGGGCAGCGGCGTGCCCGAGGTGCCGGGCACCGGCGCGCCGCCCTGGGGCGGCTCGGGCATGCCGGTCTTCTTCGCCGATTGGGCCTACTTGGGCACCGCGGCGATTGGCCCGGCTGGGTCGCAGTACGAGTATTGGCCCGATGTCTATGCTATCAACCCGGTCAACTTCAACGCCAATCCGGGTGCCGGCGAGCTGGGCGTGCCGAGCTACCTGACGGTGCAGGGCGGGCACGACTGGACCGGCCTGGGCGTGCGGCTCAACCGCAGCGATGTGATCGTCAAGAACGCCAAGTTGGAGCGGCTGGCGGGCAACGACGAAGCGCCGCGGGCGGGCATCGACTTCCAGGTCTCGGCGCTGCTCTTCGCCGAGCGGGGGACCTTCTTCATCATCCCCGGCGACTGGTTCGACCCGCGGGCCGACGGTCAGCTCGAGGCGGCCGATCCGCTCAACCCCGACGCCGACGCGCGGGCGGCGCGGCTGGCCCGGATCAGGCGGTACAACCACCGCATCTCGATCGACGGGGCGGTGGTGGTCAACCAGTGGCCGACCTGGATGGAGGCCAACGAGTGGCAGGCCAAGTGGAGCTACCCGGCCGACCGGACCCCCAACGGCTCGGCGAGCTTCGCCGGCTATGACGTCTCGGCCTTTGCCGGGCAGACCATTTTCAACGAGTATCGCGCGGTGCGGTACCGCTACGACTGGGGTTTCCGCACCCTCTCGGTGCGGCCGAACCGGCTGCGGCTGCCCTTCCTGCCGGCCTCGCCGGGCCTGGTCTATGCGGGCGAAGAGAACAAGCGCTAACAGCGCGGCGCGGGAGCGTGTGATGAGCAGAACGCGATGGTGGCTCGGGGCGGCGGTCGGCGCCGGCCTCCTGACCTGCTGCCTGCCGGGCGACCGGACCACGGCCCTCGAGCCGGTCTTCTCGACCGAGGGCATCGGCACGCGCGAGGTGCGGGTCTGCATCTTGCTGCTGCAGGCCACCGCCTGGGAGAACCCCGAGCCGTTCTTCCTGCCGACCTTGGCGACCAACCGCTTCCAGCGCGTGCGCAATGTCCGGCCGGCGGGCTGGACGCTGGTCAACCCCCTCGCCCCAACCACGGTGACCGAAGAGATCGCCAACCTGTGGAACTGGCGGTACAACGGCCCGGTGACCTTCGACGGGGTGACCGCCGACGTCGAGAACGACATCGCGGGCGGTCCGGCGGCCAACTTCGCGCGCTACAACAACGGTCCGGCGGGCGGGCCGAACACCTATCTGGTGCACAGCAACCCGAACCTGATGGTCCAGTTCGGCGTCGGCGGCGCGGGCGACAGCTTCGCGCCGGCGCTGCCGGCGGTGGGCGAACCGGTGCCGCAGAGCCACCCCGCTTACTGGGAGGTGCCGCTGACCCCCATCACGGTCAGTCAGTTGGCCAACTTCGACGCGGTCTTTGTCAACACGCACCGCAACCTGCGCTTCACCCAGGAAGAGCAGATCCTGCTGCGCCAGTTCCTCGACCAGGGCGGCACGCTCTACCTCGAGGACAGCCACGGCTGCCGCTTGATCACCCCGCCGGGGCAGGAGACCGACCCGAACGCGGTCGACTTCTTCCTCCCCTTCCAGTTTGTCGACGGCTGGCCGGGCAACCTGACCGGCAACACCCGGAGCTATGACGGCTATCCGCTCAACCCGGGAAGTGTCGGCACCCAGACGCCGTCGAAGCAGGTCATCGCGCCGAACCACCCGCTGCTCAACTCGCCCAATCCGATCTCGGCGGCCGAGGCCGACGTGCTCGGCGACGTGCGGGCGTGGGATCACCTGATCATCCGCAACACGCCGTCGGTCTACCTGATCGAGGAGCTGCTGCGGACGGTCAACCCGAACGGCGACTGGGGAGATTCGGCGGGCACCGGGACCAACGAACCGGCGCTGGCCGTGGCGCGCGTCGGCTCCGGCCGGCTGGTGCTCAGCGGCATCGACATGATCGATGACTGCAGCCAGCCGTGGGAAGTGGGGACCGAGCCGACCAACGATGCGATGCCCGACATCAAGTTCATGATCAACCTGCTCGCCTGGCAGGGCGGCGTCGGCGGCAACCGCCGCGGCGGGGCCTTCAACCAGGGCGTTGGGGCGGGCAAGGCGGTCCGCACGCTGACCCCCAAGTTCGTCTTCCACTGGCCACTCATGCAAGGGCCGGACTTCTATGACTCCGATATCGCCCACGACACGCCCGACCCGGTGGCCTTGGCGAGCGACCTCAACTACCGCACCAAGGAGCCGCTGGTGGCCGCCAACGGGGTGGTCTATCTCCAGTACGAGGAGAGCGGCACTTACTGGCTGGTGGCCGTCGACAGCGACGCCGTCGAGGACCGCGACGGCGACGGCAATCCCGATGACGGGCCGGTGCGCGACTTGACCAACGCCGGCGCGACGTTCGACGTGTTGTGGCTGCGCAACATGGGCAACACGCCGATCCTCGGCGCCACCGTCGTCTCGATCACCCACGAGAACGTCAACGTGCCGGTCGAGGTGCTGCTCTGCAGTCAGGTCGAGGCGACCGACACCATCCGGCTCAGCGCGCTGCACGCGACGGTCGACGTGGCGACCAACGCGCTGACCGGCCAGAACCCCGGCGACTGGTTCTACAACTGGACCTCGGCCAGCCCGAACTGGGTCGGGCCGAGCGACGGCTTCGTGCTGCTCGACTGCCAGGGCGAGCTGGTGCCGACGCGCTGCAGTCCGCCGGTGGTCTATGACGATCATGTCTTCGTCGTCGGCTCGACCAACTTCGGTTACGCCATCGCCGCCGGCGGCGCCGTGCCGGCGGGTGAGTATGCCAAGCTGTTCGCCGTGCGGCTGGTCTTCGATCCGGGCGCCGGCGTGCCGACCGGCAGCTTGACCTTCAGCTACCCCGACCTGGCCGCGCCGGGCGAGGCGGTGCCGAGCCTCGATCCGCTCAATCCCTCGCCGCGCTACTGGGCGGCGCAGCAGGCGCTGAAGCTGGTCGACGTGGCGCAGAACCACCGCTACGGCGTGCCGACCGGGCCGAACTTCATTCTCGGCGGGCCGGCCGACAGCCAGATCGGCGCCGGGAGCGCGGCGGCGGTGCCGACCGTGCCCGATCCGACCAACCTGCTCCCCGTCGCGGCGCTGATCCGCGACGCGCGGACGGGGCTCGTCTCGCCGACGGTCTTCCTGAACCGCAGCGGCGGCGACGTGTTCGCGGTCAACGCCTTCCCCGCCGCCATGGGCTGGCGGATCGAGGGCGATATCCAGAGCCTGAACGACGTCAACAGCGTGATCGACGAGAACGGGGTGGTGATCTACCAGCAGCCGCCGGTGCCGGCCAACCCGCTCATCTCGCTGACCCACGTCGAGGACTCGAACGGCAACGTGATTGCCACCGAACTGCGCCTGGCGCCGGCGGAGTGGCGCTCGCGCCGGCCGTTCACCGCCATCGCGCTCGACTACGTGCTGTCCAACGGTCGGCGGGTGCAGGAGGAGCGGGTGATCTACCCGTTGTACCGCCTGCTCCGCGGCGAGCGGCACAGCGGTTACGAGACGACGGTCAGCGGCGTGATCGACCTGCTGAGCTGGAGCACCGGCGCGCCGATGGTCTACTCGGCCGACACGGTGGTCGGCACCTCGTCGGCGCTCTGGCTGGGGGTCAACCAGCCGGCGGCTCAGTATGAGCCGATCGGCAGCATGGCCACGCTGGGCGTGGGTCAGCAGGCGGCCGGCGGCGGGGTGACCGAGCCGGCGGGGTACCAGCCGCGCGCCTCGGGTCCGGTGACCTTCTACGACGCCACCGCCGACGCGGTGCAGCAGGACGACACCGACGTCAACCACCGCAGCGCGATTCGCTGGGTGTTCGATCCCGGCGTCCTGATGCCGCAGCAGTATCCGGCCGAAGTCGACGCCAACCCGAACACGCTGCTGCGGGCCAAGTTCTCGTGCTACGGCTCGGCGGTGCGCTACGGTGATTCGGCCGTCGTCGCCGGCCAGGTACTGGCGCCCGACGGCCAGTCGGTGCAGGACGGCATGTTGATCGCCGTCGATCCAGAGCCGGTGCTCACCGCGCCGATTCGGTTCAACGCCGGCGCCGGCCTGCGCAGCGACCTGCCGGTCTACCTCCTCTGCCGCGACCCGGCGACGATTGCCGACAACACCATCTCGTCGATCGACACGGCCACCCCGTCGTACCAGCAGCAGGCGGCGTTCGTCGTCGATCCGGGTCAGTACATCCTCGACTACGGCTCGTCGCGGCTCCACCTGCGCGGGCCCGACGCGCACCTGAGCCGGTTGCGCACGCCGGCGCTGGACAGCGACGCGGCGGGCTTTGAGCCGTTCCCCGAGGCCTATCGCGCGCCGTTGTACGGCCGGCGCCTGTGGCTGGTGCAGGATGCCAACAAGAACGGGCTGAACGACGGACCCGGGGTCGACCCGGTGGCCGAGATCTACGTCCCGATGCCGGTCAAGTGGACCTACCGCGGCAACCAGATCCTGCTCGCCTCGCGGGAGTTCATCAACGCGGCGACCATCGTCGTGGCGGTGGCCGGCGCGGGCGCGCCGCTGGTCGCCGGGACGGACTACTTCCTGCCCGATCCCGACCGGCCGCACTTGATCACCTTCGCGCCGGGCAACTACGAGGGGCAGACGGTCTATGTCGAGTACGACGACGTGACCGGCGCGGCGCACCGCGAGCGGCACCGCGTGCCGGCGCCGGTGCCCGGCTTCTCGTTCTCGCCGCTGGTCGCCGGCGACCGGATCTTCATCTCCGGCACGCAGATGGGCAACCTGGCGGTCAACCCGATTCCGCCGACGGTGCCGGGCGTTGGGCCGAACGGCGGGCTCTATGCCTTCCGCTTCACCGGCATCGGGCAAGTCGTCGAGGCCGATCGCCTCGGTCCCGACTCGGCCGACCTGTGGCCGAACTACACGCCGCCGGCGCTCGAGGCGACCTATGTCCGCGGCCTGCCGGTCGCGGCCGAGGGTGAGCTGTATGTCACCTTCGGCATCGACGGCGCGGCGGGACCGGCCGATTCGGACGACTACATCGCGCCGCTCTATGCCCTCGGCACCCAGGAGCTGCTGGTCACCGAGAGCCTGCGGGTTAGTCGGGTCGGTTACGACGGCGAGGTCTCGTGGCAGTTGACCGGCACCACCGAGCGCAACGGCGCGGCGCGGGAGAACACCGAGGAGAACAACAACCCGCCGCCAGCGGAGCTGCTGACCACGCTCCTGGCCCGGCCGGCCAAGGCGGTTGCGCTGCCCAGCGACCGGCTACTGCTGGTCGACACGGGCAACGACCGGGTGGTCGAGGTCGATCCGTCGGGCCTGGTCGTCTGGCCGGTCGACGCCGACGTCAACTCGCCCGATGTCTTCCTCCGCTACCAGGGCCTCTTCAACTTCGGGCTGCGCCGGCCGACCGACGCGGCGCGCTATCTGTTGCAGCAGGCGGTCAACCCGGGCTCGCAGTACGACGTCAACGGCGACGGCAACGTCGATGCGGCGGACGTGCTGAACAAGGACGTGACGGTGATCGCCGATCGCGGCAACCACCGCATCGTGCAGGTGGTCAGCCACCCGATCCCGCTCGGCAACCAGGGTACCGGGACTTATTACGAGCCGCTCGTGTGGGGTGCGCCGGGCTTCGGCAGCGAGTGGGCCCTGACCGCGCCGCGGGTCAACAACCCGGTGACCAACACCTGGGTCGAGCTGCCCTGGAGCGAGGTGCAGGTCTGGTCGCCCGGCGCGGGCGAGCCGAACTACGACGCGCCGAACGCCGCCTGGCACCACTATGTCGTCGCCCGGGCCGAGGGCTGGGACCAGTTGTTCCGCATCGATCCCGACCCGGACAACGACGGCATCCTCGACGGTGACCTCGACAACCAGGTCGACGGGCTGTCGAGCAGCTTGACCAGCCTGGTCGACGACTGGACCCAGGGTCGGATCTTCCGCGGCCTGCGCGGGTTCCACCGTTTCCGGGTCGGCACCGACGGGTATCTGGCGATCATCGAGCAGGACCAGAACGCCGGCGACGGCAGCCAGGTGGTCAACGTCTACGCCCTCAACGGTCCCGGCGGCGGCGTGACGCCGACCGGCTGGTCGTTCGGTCCGGCCCAGTATGGCGAAGAGGTGTACGACAGTCCGGGTAATCTGAGTTACTACGAACGGGCGCTGGGCGATTTCACCGACGCGCTGCTGCCGCTCCGCTTCGACCGCTGGTATGCCGGCGGGCAGAAGCAGTGGAACCCGCGCGCGGTGCGCAAGCTGCCGTTCCAGAACGTGCTGGCGATCGTCAACGGGGCGTCGAACAGCGTCAACCAGACCGGCTCGAACAGCGAGGTGCTGCTGGTTCGCTTCAACCCCGACGATCCGCCGGCCTCGCCGGTGCGCTACCGGGTCGAGCATGTCCTGCCCGACCTGGCCGTGACGACGACCTACCCCGCCGGCCAGGCGGCCTCGCGGCGGCGGCCGTCGACCGGTAGCTACCCGGTCAGCTCGCCGGTCTTCGCGGCGCAATGATGCCGATACGATGGAGCGGGCGATGATGCCACGACGGTTGGTCTCGATCTTGCTTGCCGCGGGCGCGGTCTGCGCGCAGACGCCTGAGGTGCCGGCGATCGTCAACACCTATCGCCTGCCGCCCGCCGGCGCGGCGGCCTACAACACCGGCACCGTCAGCCTCAGCGTGCGCGACGTGCGCGAGCTCTACTTCGAGTCGTTCATCGTCGGCGCGCAGCAGGGCGAGCCGGCCGCCGGCGGCAGCTACGGCGCCAGCGCCTCGGGCGCGCCCTACCCCGACCTGGCCCGCGACCTGCCGCCGGCCGAGCGCATGCCCCGCCTGCCCCTGATGCGCAACGCCGGGCTGGACGGCGTCTACGGCACCAGCGACGACGAGCTGATCGTCCACCTGCGGATCGACAAGCTGCCCACCCGCGACGCCTGCCAGCGGGTGGTCGACCAGATGATGCGCATCGGCCTGCTGCCCGGCGATCCCGACGACCCGTTCGACGCGGCCACCGCCGCGGTGGCCACCGGGCGGTGGCGGGTGATCATCCATCCGCCGCGGACCAAGGGCGCGCCGCCGGCGCCGAGCCTCTACTACCCCGAGGCGGTCAGCGCCACCCGGCCCGACACCCCGGTCGCCGACGTCGACAACGGGGTCGATCCACCTGGCTGGAGCACCGGCGCGATCCGCGACTTCTGGGGCCAGATCGCCTCGCGCTGGCGGCAGTGGGACCGCTGGGTCAGCGAGGTCTATACCAACACGCCGAACCCGAACGTCCATGTCGACGCGAACACGAACTGGGGCCAGGAGGCCGAACCCTTCTTCCTGCCCTACCCGCGTTACCTGACCTACCGTCCGCTCGACCGCACCGACAACAACGCCCGGGTGGCTCTCAACTCGACCGATCCCGGGTTCCAGCCGGCGGCCGACGCCGTCCACGGCCGGTTCTTCAGCGAGCGGCACATCTGGGAGAACCTGCTCCTCGATCCCGATCAGGCGGCCGACGACCCGACCGCCGGCACCCCGGCGCAGCGACAGCCGAACGAAATCCCCGACAGCGAGGGTGAGCAGCTCGCGCCGATCCAGTTGATCATTAATGTCGACAGCGCCGACGCGCCGGCGCCGTTCAATGCCGCGCCCGCCGGCGGGCCGCAGCCGGACGGCTGGCGGCTGCCCGGCGTCTACACCAGCGGGCCGGCCGAGAGCAACGGGGCCAACATCCACGCCAATTTCGCCGCCGAGGCCGACACCGTGGCGCACACGGTCGATCACGCCGGCGATCCGACCACCGGGCCGGGCAGCTCGTTCCGCGACATGTCGGGCAATCCCGTCGAGCTGACCGTCAACCTGCTCACCGGCCAGTGGTGGGACGGCGCCGCCTGGCGCGGCGAGCGGTCGGCGCAGCGGCTGGTGCCGGGCGTCGGCATGGTCGAGCTGCAGTTCGAGTACGAGACCGCCGTGCCGGGCGCCAACAACGCGCTGCGCACCGACTGGGCCGATTCCTGGTTCGGTGGCGACGATCAGTACAACACCGGCGACGACGACTGGCAGACCGCCGGCCTGCCCGACCCGCGCGGCGCCGATGGTACGGGCGGCAATCTCGACGACCGCTCGCCGTTCGGGCCGAGTTACTTCGTCGCGCCGATCGAGGACCCGCGCGGTGCCGACGGTGATTTCGGCACGCCGGACGACAACCGCTTGATGCGCGATCCGTTCGCCGATCCGACGCTGCCCGAGCCGGCGGCGACCAACCCGCCGTGGCGCGTGCGCCGCTTCTCCGGCTGGCCGTTCCACCGCGCCTTCGCCGGCGTCGCCGACGCCAACGCCGATGATTACCAGGGCGGGCCGATCCTGTGCCGCTTCGTCGTCGGGGCGATGAGCATCGTGCCCGAGGACGCGGCGCTCGCCTCGCCGGATCCCGACCTGTTGCAGGTGGCCTACTACGACCCCGGCGCGGGGCAGTATTACCCGCAGCTCGACACGCTGCCGGCGGCCGGCGGCGGCTATGCCCGCGATGTCTACAGCGACCTCGAGCGGCCGGTCTTCCTGCTCGGCTACCGCGCCGACGACGGCGGGCCGGGCGGCTCGCGGACCGAGGACTACTTCTTCCCCGTCCGGCACGGCGGGCGGTCGGCGACCCACAAGGTGTTCGTCCGCACCGTGCTCGACCACCTCGGCGGCGGCTCGGCGCACCAGTGGACGCCGCCGGGCGGGGTGGCCTTCCCCACCGGCTACAAGCTGCGCGGCGCGCTCGATCCGCGCGGCGACCGGACGGTGCGGCCGAACGGCGCGCGGCGGATCGAGGCGACCGACCTGCTGGCCTTCCACTACAGCCAGAGCAACGCCAACCTCGACGGCCCGGTGCCCGAGCCTCCGCTCGAGCAGTTGTTCCACCGCCGCGCGTTGCACAGCGCGTTCCAGGCCGGTGCCTACATCTACGACTACAACGGCACCGGGACGCATGACCGGACCAACGTCACCTGGACCGACGGCAACCTGGCCGCCGGGCAGGCGCCGATGTACGACGTCAACGTCGCCTTCGACGGCGACCGGCTGCCGGCGGCGGCCAACCAGGTCTATGTCAAGGACGGCTACAGCCTCGGCCTGCGGCTCGACCCGCCGACGCACGTCGATCGGATCGAGGTCTTCTGGCGGACCGGCGCCGGCGCGCCCGGCGGGCCGGCGACGCCCTGGGTGGTCGAGCTGGCCGTGCCGCCCGGTCCGCCGCCCGAGTTCATGACCTGGGCGCCGCGGCCGAGGGTGGTGCTCTCGCCGGCGGTCAACTACCCCTCGACCGGCGTGGCGCAGAACAACTTCGCCTGGGCGCCGGGTCCCGGCATCGAGGACATTCACGGCGTGCGCATCCGCAACACCAGCGGAGCCACGCTGCGCGTCGACGAGATTCGGGTGGTCACCCGCGGCGACCTGCGCCGCTCGGTGCTCCGCGCGCCGACGGCGCCGCGGCAGGCGACCGATCCCGATATCGCGCCGACGCCGGTGGCCGGCAGCGCGGTGCAGCTCACCGCGCCGAGCGACCGCGAATTCAGCGTCGTCGGCGACAACATCACCACCGCCGAGGTGCGGGTCGATGTGCCGAGCTACCAGCCGCCGTCGGCTGACGCGGTCGAGCGGCAAATCCTGTCCGACACGGGCACGCCGCCGGGCACCTACGCCACCGAGTCGCAGCCGACGATGCGCGATCCGGCGGCGCAGAACCCGCTCTGGGACCGCTACCGTGGCGAGGTCGCGCTGTACCTCGACGAGACCCGCAGCCGCGCCTGGTCGGTCGGCAACACGAAGAGCGGCGCGCCGGGGATCGTCGCCACCGCCGGCTATGAGAAGTCACAGTGGGACGTGAACCTCTACCGGCTGCGCTACCGGCCGTCGGGCGACATTCCGGGCAACCCCTACTCGGACCGCCAGCCGACCTACCAGTTCGTCTCGTGGTACGAAGAGGATACCGGCTGGGTCGGCGCGGCCAACCCGACCTGGACCGCGCCCTATGCCGGCGGCATCATCGCCGCGCGGCTCGAACCGCTGTCGATCGACCGCCAGCGCGTCGGCGTCGAGTCGTATGCCACCTTCGACCTCGAGTTCTCCGTCGGCTACGACCGCCGGCTCTCGATCGCCGAATCACTGCTCGACCTGGGCAAGGTGATTCATGGCGGGATCGGGCAGTGGGTGCCGGCGACCCTGGTCAATGAGGGCAATGTGCCGTTGCGCTCGGTCCGGCTCTACATCGAGCGGCCGTTGACGCCGGTCGATCTGGAGGATGGGTCGACCGTGCCGCGGTTGGCGCAGGCCATGCCGGTGCCGTCGTGGTTCTTCCAGAACGTCGCCATGGGGGCGGCGGCCGATGACGGCAGCATCGGCTTCGTCGATGCCAGCGGGGCGGCGCTGATGCAGTTCCTGCCCGCCGCGCCGGTCGGCGCGCCGACCGGCAATGCGATCAGCGACCTGTTCCTGCGCGTCGGCCGCGTCTCGGTCGGCCGGCAGGTGCCGCTGGGCCAGCCGCTGGGCAACTACACCGGTATTCTGAGGGCCTTTGTCGACAATCTCGGTGCGGACGGCAACGACCTGCCGAGCGACGGCAACGATCTGCCGGACAACCTGGCCGAGGTCAATCTGGGCGGTGCGGCGACGATGAAGCTGACCGTGACCGAGTCGCCCTGGGCGCGGATCAACGGCTTCTGGGACAACGAGATCGACCGCAACGAGGATGTCCCCGGCGTGCCGGCTTCCGCGACGGTGCCGTATGACCCGAACACCGGCCAGGGGACCTACCAGCCGATCCCGCATTTTGACCCTTACTTCACCGAGCCGAACCTGAACGAGGCGACGCCGGTGGTGCACGTGATGCAGGACCCGGACGAGTTTGTTACCGACCCGCCGAACAGCGCCGACCGGCTCTGGCTGGGGGCCAGCCGGTACGAGCCGCTCGGTGGCGGGGCCAACTGGAGCGTCTTCTTCCGCGACGCGGGGCGGGCGGTGCTGCCGGCGGGGACGACGCTGCAGACCGGCTATCGCAGCTTCATCTGGCCGAACAGCCCGGCGGCGCGGGTGAGCAATCCCGACGAGACGCAGCGCAATCTCTACCCCTCGATCTGCCGCGTGCCCGACATCACCGGGCCGAACCAGCAGTTCGTGCTGCTCTGGCACAACGAGCGCGAGGAGCGCGGCTCGCGCCGGTCGTACCTCCAGTTCCAGCGCTTCGAGGACACCACCCCCGGCGGGCTGATGGAGATCGCCGACGACATCGGCGGCCAGGCCGAGGTCAACAAGCAGGTCCCGCGCGCCTTTGTCGACACCGTCGCCGGCACGCCGGTGATGTGGATCACCTGGCAGACCGGCAGCGGCCAGAACACCCAGTTCGGGTTCAACGCGGTGGCCATGCCGGCGAGTATCAACGCGCCGGGGACGCAGTATGTCGACGCCGTCGGCGCCGGCGGGAACCAGTTCGTCAACTACGCGCTGCGCACGCCGCCCGGCTTGACCAACCTGATGGAGCCGGCGGTGGTGCCGAGCTACCGGCACGAGACCAGCAACGCCGCGGCGGGGGGCGACCTGCAGAACGTCAACCTGTTCTACAGCGCCTGGTCGCCGTTGTGGGAGAACCAGGACATCTACTGGAGCCGCTACAAGCCGGCCGAGGACCCGACCAGCCTGGCCAGCGTGCGCGAGAGCCCGATGGCCGAGGAGGCCTTCCGGTTCAACGTCGTCGCGACGCATCCCTGGTCGCCGAACGAGGGGTTCGTGGTCTTGAGCCAGCCGGGCGGGCGGCTGCCCTTCCCGCGGCAGCGCGACGAGCTGCTCCTGACCAACGCCAACCACACCGTCTATGCGGCCCAGGGGCTCGACTGGCTGATGCCGCCCGAGCAGCCGCGGGTCAGCTACCTGCAGGGCGGCCTGCGGCGGATCGACCAGTGGAACCACCGCGGCTTCGCCGACGACGTGCGGCCGCTGTTCGACAACAGCCGGTTCGCTATTCTGCCGGCCGCCGGCGCGCCCGACCCGGCGCTCGACCCGCTGGTCGTCCTGCGCGTCTATGAGGCGCCGGTGCTGACCGGCCCGCCGTCGTCCGACCCGGTCAACGAGGCGCCGCTGGTCGGCTTCAACCTGGCCGACAGCGTGTGGGACGCGCCGGCCGGCGAATGGGTCCTGCCACTCGACCCCAACGCGCCGGGCAGCGCGCTGCTGCTCAATCGCGGGGTGACCCTGGTCCGGATCCATCCCGGGCTGGGGCGGGTGACCTTCAACCGGCCGTTGTACCGCCGTGGCGCGACGCTGCCGATCTACGTCTACGCCACCTATCGCCCCTGCGCCTGGCGGATGACCAGCGACCGCAGCGTCGACAGCCAGCCGACCGCCGCGTTCGACTTCTGGGAGCGGCTGGTGCTGAGCTGGAAGCGGACCGACGAGGGCGGCCAGAGCCAGCTCTGGTACCGGACCTTCAGCCTGGCCGTGCCGTTGCTCAGGCCGCCGGTGACCCGGCTCTTCGCCGTGGTCGACGACACCGACGCCGACGACGACCGGCAGTTCAACGGCAGCCAGGGCGAGCTGAGCCACTGGTACTTCGTCGCCCGCGACGGGGGCCAGTCGAACGACGCCGACGGCGCCTGGTCCGACATCGCGCTGAGCCCCACGGCCCAGGGCTTCGACCTGCTGCAGCACGACAACAGCGTCAACGACCCGCCGACGCCGACCGCGCAAGGCGACCCGGAGACCGGCTGGAACGCCGCGGGCATGTTGCACTTCAGCTATGAGGATGTGAAGAAGCGCGTGCGGGTCTGGTACGAGTATCAATACACCGACCCGGCGGGTAACCTGGCGCTGGCCCAGAACGAGGAGGCGTTCTACGTCCCCGGCCTGGGTCCCGAGCGGCTGGTGCCGGTCGACGGCCTCGGCTCCGAGAGCCAGCCGAGCCTCGCGCCGGAGTTCTTCTACACCGGCTATCCGTTAGGCGGCCAGGCCAACCCGGAGCCGATCATGGCGACCAGATTCTGGCTCGCCTGGGTCAGCACCCGAGACTTGTACGTCGAGGGCGCGGCGGGCACCGACCCGCCGCAGCTCGGGTTGGCCAGCGGGAATGTTTACTACGGCACGTTCCTACCGGACTTCACGCCGAGCACGAATCGGCCGTGGTAGGGTTCAGGGCGCGTTAAGTCGGACGATCGGAGGGCAGAGGGCGCGGCGGGGCGCCGGCGAACCAACGGGATGAGGGGATGTCCAAAGCGGAGGCGCCGGCATCCCGGTCGTGTTGACTCGCGGATTGGCCATCCCGTACAATGGGCCGGCCCGCGCGCGGGCGGCGTCGCAGAGCGGCCGAGAGGCAGAGGGCCATGGCGGTAATCGGTCTGGACATCGGCTCCGACACCATCAAGGTGGTGGAGATGGCGAAGGCGGGGCGGGGTTTCGCGCTGCTCAACTACGGTGTGGCGCCGACGCCGCCGGACGCGGTGACCGGGGGTGACGTCCGCGATTCCGATCTGGTGGGCGAGACGATTCGCCAGTTGCTGGGCAACCGTCGGATCAAGTCGAAGACGGTTTCGTCGGCGGTGCAGGGTCAGCAGTCGGTGGTGGTACGGATCATCGAGCTGCCGCGGATGAGCCACAAGGAGCTGGCCGAGACGATGCGGTTCGAGGTCGAGCGGCACATCCCGTTCGCCGCGAGCCAGATCATCATGGATTACGCGGTGCTCGATCGGCCGGGCGAGTCGGCCGATTCGCCGAACATGGAGGTGCTCTTCGCCGCGGCGCAGGAGGAGATGATCGGCGTGCATGTCGACGCGCTGCGGCAGGCGAAACTGAAGCCGCGCTCGATCGACGTGCAGGCGTTGGCGCTCAGCCGCGCGATGGTCGAGTTCGCCGGCGAGGGCCGGGGCGTCGGCGAGACGGTGGCGGTGGTCAACATCGGCGCTACGTCGACCGATCTGAGCATCATCAAGGACGGCATCCTACACTTCCCACGGACCATCCCGATCGGTGGCCGGAGCGTGACCCAGCGGCTGTCCGAGGGGCTCGGGGTGTCGGAGCAGCAGGCCGAGCGGCTGAAGCGCCAGTACGCCTCGATGCGGCCGATGGCGCGCCCGGCGCGGGCGCGGGCGGTGGTCGAGGAGGAGGAGGCGCCGGCCGAGACGCCGCTTGATTTCGGGCTCGACCTGTTCGACAGCGACACGCAGGACGACAGCGACGTGGGCTTCGGTGGTCGCGGCGTGGCGATCGAGTTCGTGCCGGGCGGCGAGACGGACGACGAGGGCGCGGCGCGGATCGACCTGTCCGACGAGCTCGACACCGAGGGTCCGACGTTCGATTTCGGCGACAGTCCCGGCTCGACGCGGCACCAGTTGGCGCCCGACGACGAGGAGGAGGGGGCGTTCCGGTTCGATTTCGGCGACGATGAGGACGAGACGCCGGCCGAGGAGGCCGAGACCGAGGAACCCGGCGGGTTCGAATTCGATTTCAGCACCGAGGGCGAGGTGGCGCAGCCGAGCAGCGTCGAGAACGGGATTGAGTTCGGCGCCGCGGGCGAGGAGGAGAGCGACGTCACTGGCAGCGGTGCGTTCGACTTCTCGGTCGGCGGCGAGGACAGCTCGATCGAGACCGATCTGGGCAGCACCGAGGGCAGCGCGACAGAGGTCGGCTCGAGTTTCGACCTGGGCGATCTGGCGACCACCGACGAGGCGGACGAGCCGGCCGAGTTCGACCTCGGCGCGCTCGGCTCGCCGACCAGCGAGACGCCCGAGACGGCGACCGGCGCACCGCTGACGCCCGAGGAAGAGGAGCGGCTGCGGGTCCGCGAGGTGATTGAGCCGGTGATCGACGAGATCGCCGCCGAGCTGGGCCGCTCGCTCGAGTACTACCGCAGCCGCTACGACGGCGCGGTGGTCGACCGCATGGTGCTGGTCGGCGGCGGCTCGCGGATCGACGGGTTGGCCGAGTACTTCGAGGAAGAGCTGGGTCTGACGGTCGATCGCGGCGACCCGCTGGCGACCTTGACCATCAGCAACCGGCAGCTTTCGGACGAGGACCTGCAACGCGACGCGCCGCTCCTGGCGGTGGCGGTGGGACTGGCCATCCGTGAACTGGCCTAGCGGAGCGCGGTGATGATTCGACTGCAACTCCTGCCCGACTACGTGTTCGAGGGCGAGAAGATCGTCCGTGCGGTGATCGTCTGCACGGTGATCCTGCTTGCCTTGACCGGCGGCATGGTCTTCTGGACCATGACCGAGGTCAACAAGCTCGAGAACATGAAGACGCAGCAGACCGCGGCGGCCAATCTCCAGTCGCAGGTGACCAGCCTGGAGGGCGAGATCGACGCGGCCAACGCGGCGGTGGCGCCGCTGCAGCAGCGGCATGACTACATGGTCTCGCTGCGCGACTTCTCTGATGGTTACGCCGAGCGGTTCCGCAACCTGTCGCGTTACATCTACCAGCGGGTCGAGGTGCTCTCGGCGCAGATCACCGAGCAGGGGTTCAACCTGACCGTGCGGACCAAGACCACGCAGGACGTGGCGCGGATGTGGATGAACCTGCGGCAGGGCGAACTGGACGGGTTGATCGCGGCGAACAGCATCCAGGTCGGCGGGCTGACCGGCTGGCCGAACTCGACCAGCCCACGCGGCTGGACGGCCGAGGGCCGGCGGCGGTTCGACCTGCCGCTGGAGGTCGACACACTGAGCCCGGTCAACAGCGGGTCGACCAACATCTCGTCGGGCCAGCAGGGCGGCGGCTTCGGCGGCGTGCCGGGGCCGGGCGGCGGGAGCAGTGGCTCGGCCGGGCTGGCCCCGCCTGGACCGGGCGGCCTCGGCGGCTCGGGCGCGGGGCCCGGCCTGCCGGGCGGTGAGGGCGGTCTGCCCGGCGCGGCGGGCGGCGGCGGCGGGTTCGGCAACACGGTGATGGACTTCCGCCAGACCTCGAAAGAGGCGATGCAGATGTGGCTCGATCCGCGTTCGGCGGCGATGCTCGAGTACATCACGCCGTCGGAGGAGCCGCCGGACCAGCCTTACCTGAACATGTCGATCAGCGGCGCGTGGGCGCAGCCGATGACCGCGCCGGCGGGGACCGGTGGCCAGCAGGGCGGGTTCGGTGGCGGGTTCGGTGGCATGGATCCGTTCGGCGGCGGGATGATGCCGGGCCTGCCGCCCGGCGCGCCGATGGGGCCGGGCTTGGCCGGTTCTGGTGGCGGTCCGACGCCAGCGGCGGCGGGCTCGGGCGCGGGTCCGTAGGAGGATCGCGATGTCGGGTTTTCGGGCGCTCTACGTCTGGCTGATCTTCCTCGTGCCGTGGATTGGTGTGCCCTGCGGGTTCTACTTCGGCAAGATCAAGAAGACGCAGGAGGAGTGGCGGGCGACCAAGACGACGCGGGACACCGCCCGCGGTGCCTACGGTGGCGACACCGCCTTTGCCGGGCTGTGGCCTGACCAGGGGCAGGAGAGCCTGCCCAAGTTCCAGGCCGGCCGGGCCGATCAGGAGGCGCAGCAGACCTCGTTCGACAACACGCGCGTGCGGCTCGAGGCCGAGCTCGAGGCGGCGATTGCGAACAAGGCGATCTATGAAGGGCGGCTCGACCGCGAGATCGCCGCGCACATGATCGGCATCAACCGCACCGCGTTCGACTATCAGAAGCCCGACGAGTTCATGTACGAGCTGCTCTACACGCAGCGCGACCGCGAAGGCCCGCACCTGATCCAGTGGCTGGAGAAGAACTACAAGGGCCTGTTCATCGTTTTTCCGATCAGCATCCCGACGCCGCCGATCACACCTTATCAGCAGCCGGCGACGGGGCCCGAGGGGCGGCTCGAGTGGCCGGTCGGCGCGGGCGGCATCCCGATGACGGTGTATGGCCCGCTGGACGAGATTCTGACCTTCCTCGAGACGTTTCCCGATCGCTACAACCGCACGGCGCAGTTCGTCGGCTGCTCGCTGACGCGCGAGGCGTTCGACTATCAGGGCAGCGTGCTGATGCGCCTCGACACCACGCTGTTCCTGTTCGTCTGGCCTGAGAATCCGCCGGCTGGCGGCGCGGCGGCCGGGCCGGGCGGCGCGCCCGGCGGGTCGGGGATTCCCGGCATACCGGCCCTGCCGACGCCGGGCGGGACTCCGGGCGGCACGCCGCCGGCACCGGGTGTGGGCAGTGGCTCGTCGGCCGGCGCGACGCCGCCGGCGCCGAGCGGCCCGCCCGGGGGCGAGTCGTCGTCGTCGTCTTCGGGTGCTGACGAGTCGGCCGGCGAGTAAGGTGGAGATTGCCGTGAACCTGCGACGTCGACATGGGTTGGGCTCGCTGGCGGCGCTGCTGGCGCTGATCGGCTGGCTGCTCGTCGCGCCCGGCTGCGGCGGCAAGGGCGAGGATGCGGCGCCGGCGGCGGATCAGTCGGGCGACGCCGAAGCACCCCCGCCGGCGGGTCCGGCGGGCGACACCGACACTGGCACGTCGTTGCTGCCGCCGGGCGGCCAGGTGCCGGGCGGAGCCAGCCCAGGCGGTCCGATGCCGATGACGCCGCCGGGCGCGGCGGCCGAGGCGGAGCCCGAGTTCGAGCCGAGCCTGGCTCGGGGGCCGGTGCATCCGGTGCGGAACAATCCGTTCGATCCGCTGGATGATCCGCTCGAGCCGACCGAGGAGGAGGAGACCGACGCCTCGGCGGTGTCGTTGGGCATCATCCGGGCGAACATCACCCTGCCGCCCGACCGCGATGAGGGCGGTGACAGCGCCGAGGTGGACACGATCAACGTGGTCACCAGCGGCGTGGTCTGGGGCGCGGTGAACAAGGCGATTCTCAGTTTTCCCGACGCGCGCGGGGATCAGCCGCAGAGCCAGGTGGTCCGGCTCGGCGATCGGGTGCGGACGAATGTCGGCGGCCGCGGCGAGCGTGAGTTGGTGGTCTACCGGATTGAGCCCAAGGGCGTGACCCTGCGCGATCCGCAGACCGGTCGGCTGTATCTCGCGCGCCGCGGCGACGGATAGCAGGAGCCGCGTGGCGGTTGACGAAGGCCGTCTCGGCGCGGCACAATGGTAAGGCTGGAGTGGCCCCCAGCGCTGGGCGGCTCGGAACCGCGCGGGCGGGAGGCGAGTCGCAGAGTATGTGAGGAGAGTGCAATGAAGCGATGCAGCTTGGCCTTGGCGGCCGCGCTGGCGATCGGCCTCGGGCCGGTCGCGGCGCAGGACAACCTGGTCAGCATCGACGTGACCGGCGCCACGCTGGCCGATACGATCAACATCTTGAGCCAGCAGGGCAACATCCAGTTCATCTGGGGGCCGGACGTCGATCAGACCACGCGGGTGACCATCAGCGTTCAGAACCAGCCGGTCGACCGCGTCTTGGAGATGATCCTCGACGTCGCCGGCGGGCTTGAGTTCGAGAAGGTCCAGGGCGTTTACATCATCCAGAAGAAGAAGGACCCGCTGGTCGGTACGGCCGGCGCGCCGGGTGGCGGCGGTGGCATGACGCCGCCGCGACCGACCGGCGGCGGCCGCACGCCGAGCCGGCCCGAGGGCGGCGGTCGGCCTGGTTCGACCGGTGGCACGCAGCCCACCTCGGGCGGCGGCCTGATGCCGGGCGGCAGCGGCACCACCGGTGCTTCCGGCACCGGCTCGCCGACGGTGAAGACGAAGCGCTACGAGAAGATCGTGGTCAACTTCATCGACGCACCGTCGCTGGCCAACGTCATCGGCGGGACGGGGATCCGCTACATTGAGCTCGATCCCTGGGCGGCCGGCGGCCTGGGCGGTGGCGGCGGCGGCTTCGGCGGCGGCGGCGGCTTCGGCGGCGGCGGCGGCTTCGGCGGCGGCGGCTTCGGCGGCGGCAACGGCGGCTTCGGCGGCGGCGGCTTCGGCGGCGGCGGTCGTGGTGGCTTCGGTGGCGGCGGCGGCTTCGGCGGCAACCGCGGTGGCGGCGGCTTCGGTGGCGGCGGCTTCGGCGGCGGCGGCTTTGGCGGCAACCGCGGTGGCGGCGGCTTCGGTGGCGGCGGCTTCGGCGGCGGCGGTCGGGGTGGCTTCGGCGGCGGCGGCTTCGGGCTCTGATCCGCCGAACTCGCGTATCGGTCGAGTGTCATAGGCGTAGGGCAGCGGCACGTTCGTGTCGGCCCGGTAGAGGAGGCGGGATCGTGAGATCCACGAGAACTGGGTTCCTGGCCGTGGCGGCCGCGCTGGTCGCGGTCGCCTGGCCGGCTGCCGGGCAGGCGGCGAACGGGGTGGTCAGCCTCGACGCCGACGGCGCGGAGTTGCAGCAGGTGCTCCTCACCCTGAGTGAGGAGACCGGCATCAATGTCATCGCCGATGCCGAGGTGGCCAAGCAGGCGGTCACCATCCTGATCACCAACGTCACGGTCGAGGGCGCCCTGCGCGCGCTCGCGGTGGCCAACAACCTCGAGATCGACACGGTCCCGGGGCAGGACGGAATCTACATCGTCCGGCGGCGCGGGGCGCGGGCCGACAGCCCGTCGACGGTGACCCGCGTGGGCGGGCCGGCGACCACGGGCACCTCGCTCGTCTCGTCGCCGACCTCGCCGGTGCGCAGCCCGGGCGGAGCACCGGCCGAGGCGGCGGGCGCCAGCCTGCCGACGCAGCCGACGCTCGGCGCGCGGCCGCACACCGCCGGTGGCGCGTCGCGGCGGACGGGCGAGCGGCTGATCCGGGTCAAGATCCCGGTCAGCTACTCGTTCGCCAGCGACATCGCGGCGTTCTTCAAGATGCACGGCATCCCGTCGGCGGCGACGCTGCTGCAGAACAACTACGCGGCCTGGGTCGGGGTCGATCTGGGTCAGACCACGAGCTACCACGTGCCGTCCGACTGGGGCGTGCCGGCTGGGACCGTGCGGCGCGACCCGCGGATGGACCGACAGATCCGCGACAGCGACGCCGTGCTGAGCCTGGCGCGCAACCGCTACGCCGGGGATCGAGACCAGTATGGCCGGCGGTACAGCCGTGACCAGTTCGGCGACGGCGGTGTCGGCCCGGGCGGTGGCGGCGGCGGGCTCGGCGGGCTTGGTGCGGGCGGCGGCCTTGGTGGCGGCGGCCTCGGCGGCGCGGGCCAGGGCGTGTTCGAGCTGCCCGAGGGCATTGAAGAGCTGGTCGGCCTGGACATGATCTCGGCGCTGATCGTGCGGGGTGAGCCCGGCGCGATCGAAGAGCTCCGCGAGCTGGTCGAGCTGCTCGACGTGCCGCCGAAGCAGATCGAGGTCGAGAGCCGGTTCGTCAACCTGACCGTCAGCGAGGCCGACGCGCTCGGCATCACCTGGACGGTGACCAACGGCACCTTCACGGTCGAGGGTTCGACCCCGTCCGGCGGTGGTGCCTCGGTGGCGATGGAGTACCTCAACGGCAATGCCCAGGCGCTGCTGACGGCCATCCGGCGCGAGAACGCCGGCAAGGTGGTCAATGCGCCGAAGGTCGCCACGCAGAATGGCCAGCCGGCCATCGTGGCGTTCCAGCAGGACATTCCGGTGACGGTGTCCGACACGATTACCACCGATGCGGCGTCGACGGTGTCGACGCAGATCATCCCGGTGCCGGTGACCACCGCGCTGCTGGTGGTCCCGCGGGTGACCGGCCAGCCGCCGAACGAGTCGATCACGACGGTGGTATCACCGCAGATCGAGGACGTCATCGGCTTCGTCGACAACCCGAGCGGTGGCACCATCCCGATCACCTCGACGCAGCAGGTGCAGACCATGCTGCGCGTTCCGGACGGTGGGACCATCGCGCTCGGCGGCCTGATCCGGAAGAACAACAGCCAGGACACGATCAAGATCCCGTTCCTGGGTGACCTGCCGCTGATCGGCGTGCTCTTCCGCTCGAAGCGCCTCAACGTCGACGAGTCGGAGCTGATCGTCTTCGTCACGCCGACCATCCTGCGCGACCCGTCGGCCAACGAGGGTCCGGCAGTGGTCCTGTAACGCCAACTAGAGCATCGCTTCCGACACCGGCCCGGGCCACCGGGCCGGTGTTCGTTTGGGAACCACGAGCACAGGACATGCGTCGCAGCCATCGGAGAGGACAGCCATGCGACAGTATTCGCGCGTGGCCGCGGCGCTCGTTCTGCTGGGCTCGCTCCCAGCGGTGGCCCAGGGCGACCGCGCGGTCACTCTCACCTTCGACCAGGCGACGCTCGAAGACGTCGTCACCGCCTTGCGCAACGCGGCCGGGATGGACATCCTGGTGGCGCCCGGCGTCGACCAGACCAGGCGCGTGACCGTGCAGCTCGACGGCGTCACCGGCGAGGATGCGCTGCGGCTGGTGGCCCGCCGGCTTGGCCTCGAGTTCGAGTTGGTCGACGGCACTTACCTGCTTCAGCCAGCCGGCGGCATGCCGGCGCAGCCGGGCGCGCCGCCGCGGGCGGGCCGGCCCGGCGTACCGCCGGCCCCCGGCCGGGCAGGCGCTCCGGCCGATCAGGGCACACCCGTGGTGCGCGCCAAGCGGTATGAGAAGATCGTGCTGAGCTACATCGACTCGCCGGCGGTGGCGATGCTGCTCGGCGGCGTCGGCCTGCGGATGGGCGACATCGACCCGTGGCTGGGCGGCATCATGGGCGGCTTCAGCGGCGGCGGCGGCTTCGGCGGTGGCTTTGGCGGGCCGTTCGGCGGTGGGTTCGGCGGCGGCTTTGGTGGCAACCAGGGCTTCGGCGGCAACCGCGGTGGGTTCGGCGGCAACCAGGGCTTTGGCGGCTTTGGCGGGGTGACCAGCGGCTCGCCGTTCGGCGGCGGCCAGGGCGGTGGCTTCGGCACCGGCGGGTTCGGTGGCACCGGCGGCGCGGGCGGCCTCGGCGGCACGGGCGGCTTCGGCGGCACGGGCGGCTTTGGCGGCACGGGCTTCGGTGGCGTGGGCACCGGCGCTCAGGGCATGGGCGGCCGTGGCGGGGTGTTCGATCTGCCCGACGGGCTCAACGGCATCGTCGGCATCGGCTGGGACAACAGCCTGATCGTGTGGTGAGTGCGAACAACGGGGCCGACCGGGACGGTCGGTCGACGCGGATCGGCAGAAACCGATGCACGCGTAGGTCGACCGTCCCGGTCGTTTTGCCGCTTAGTCCTCGTCGCGCAGGCGGGCCAGCACGCTGAAGTCCTCGAGGGTGCTGGTGTCGCCGGTGCTCTCCTTGCCGGCGGCGATATCGCGCAACAGGCGGCGCATGATCTTGCCCGAGCGGGTCTTGGGCAGGCTCGGGGTGAAGCGAATCTGGTCGGGCGCGGCGAAGGCGCCAATCTCACCCCGGACGTGGAGCTTGAGCGCGCCCTGCAGCTCGTCCGACGGATCGAACTCCGCCCGCAGCGAGACGAAGGCGGCGATGCCCTCGCCCTTGATCTCGTGCGGGAAGCCGACCACCGCCGCCTCGGCCACGGCCTCGTGGCTGACCAGCGCGCTCTCGACCTCGGCGGTGCCGAGCCGGTGGCCCGAGACGTTCAACACGTCGTCGATCCGGCCGGTGATCCAGATGTAGCCGTGCTCGTCATACCGCGCGCCGTCCATCGGGCAGTAGTAGCGGCCCTGGAAGGTCGACCAGTAGGTGTCGACATAGCGTTGCTCATCACCCAGCACGGTGCGCAGCATCGCCGGCCAGGGCTTGCGGATGACCAGCAGGCCGCTCTCGCCGAGGTTGACCTCTTCGCCCTGCTCGTCGACCACCGCGGCATCGACGCCGGGCAGCGGCCGGGTGGCGCTGCCGGGCACCGTCGGCGTGGCGCCGGGCAGCGGCGAGATCATGATCATGCCCGTCTCGGTCTGCCACCAGGTATCGACGATCGGGCAGCGCGTGCCGCCGATGATCTCGTGGTACCAGTCCCAGGCGGCCGGGTTGATCGGCTCGCCGACGGTGCCGAGCAGCCGTAGCGAGCTGAGGTCGTGCTTCTGCACCGGCTCTTCGCCCTGCTTCATGAACGCCCGGATGGCCGTCGGCGCGGTGTAGAAGATCGACACCTGGTGCCGCTCGATCATGTCCCAGAAGCGGCTCCAGTCGGGTGAGTCGGGCGCACCCTCATACATCATCGAGGTGGCGCCGTTGCACAGCGGGCCGTAGACGATGTAGCTATGACCGGTCACCCAGCCGATATCGGCGGTGCACCAGTAGATGTCGTCGGGCTTGATGTCGAACACATACTTGTGCGTGAAGGCGGTGCCGACGAGATAACCGCCGCTGGTGTGCACCACGCCCTTGGGCTTGCCCGTGGTGCCCGAGGTGTAGA
>CAYONP010000014.1:0-79946 GCA_964405335.1 uncultured Fimbriimonadaceae bacterium | reverse complement strand
GTGTGCGAGCGCGTCGCGGGCGAGTTGGTTTCGTGGCGCCGGTTGTCAACCGGCGCTACGGCTCGTCGGCATGCCGAAGCACACGCCGGCCCTGCAGGAGATCGGCCGGCCGCTGGGCAATCGGCTGCCGGAGCCCCGGATGACTGCCCGCGAAGTTCATCAGTACCTGCGCTCGAACTGCCCCTGGGTCGATCCCGAGCGCACCGTCGACACGTTCAAGGCCGGGCAGCCCGAGACCGAGGTGCGCGGCATCGCCGTCTCGTGGATGTCTCGCTCGGCCACGCTCGAAGCGGCTTGGGAACACGGCTACAACGTCTTCATCACCCACGAGCCGACCTACTGGGACCACACCGAGCGGCCGATCGACCGCACCGCCGACGACCGCGCGGCCAAAGAGGCTTGGCTCGCTGAACGCGAGATGGTGGTCATCCGCTGCCACGACATGCTCGACCAGATGCCGGGCTTCGGCATCCAGGACGCCTGGTCCCGGCAGCTCGGCTGGGACGGCCTGCCGTTCGAGCAGCTCGATCCGTTCCGCCGCCTCTACACCCTCTCGCCGATGCCGCTCCGCCAGCTCTGCCAGCGCGTGGCGCGGAGCTGCTCGGCGTTCGGCCAGAACTGGGTCGAGTACCTCGGCGAGCCGGCGCGCACCGTGTCGCGGGTGGGCATCGGCACCGGCGCCATCGTCGGGCCGCTCGAGGCGCTGGCCGCCTATCGCGACCGCGGCGCCGACGCCGTGCTGCTGACCGAGCTTAACCGCTGGCGCGAGCTCTCTTGGGCCGAGGATGTCGGTCTGGCCGTGGTGCTGGTCGATCACTGCGTGAGCGAGTGCGCCGGCATGAAGGCCCTCGCCGTGCATCTCGGCGATCGTTACCCGATGGTCCCCGTCGGCTACCTGCCGGCCGAGTGCCCGACGCGGCTGGTGACGACCTGAGCGCCGCGGTGCTGGACCGGCCTGGAGGTTGCTGATGTTTCAGTTGGCGCTGCTCAAGATCCCGGTGAGCGGCATCGCCCGCGCCCTGCCGTTCTACCGCGACGCACTCGGTTTCAACGAGGTCTTTGTGGTCGCCGAGTATGGCTGGGCGCAGTTGTCGGCCGCTGACCTGCCGCTGGCCCTGTATGTGCCCGGCCTCGGCGGTGGCGACCGCGCGCCGGGCGGCGAGGTCGACTTCCACCTCGCCGTGCCCGACCTGGAGGTCTGGTGCGCGGCGGCCGTCGCGCGCGGCGCTTCGTGCCCGGCCGGGGTCGAGCGAGGCGATGACGGCACCGCCTTCTGTGTGCTGGTCGATCCTGACGGGAACCGACTCAAGTTCGTGGCGATGGACGTGGGAGACGCATGATGCACCGCCGAACGCTGATCGTCGCCGTGCTCGCCGGCTGGGTCGCGAGCTCCGTCCGCGCCGACGAAGCCACGGTGCGGCTGCTGCGCTGGCAGCCGACGGCGCTGGTCGAGGCGCTGTACGACCCGACCTTTCTGCCCAGCCTGCCCGACGGCGTGCTCGACGTTGAACCCGACGAGGCCGCCGGCGAGGTGGTCATCACCGGCTCGGCCGAGGGCGTGGCCGCGCTCCGGGCATTGGTCGAGCAGATCGACGCCGAGCCGGCGCGGATCGAGTGCCGCATGGTCCTGATCGAGGCTGACCAGGCCCTCTCGCTGCCGCTCTGGATCGACGGCATGGTCGACATGGCGCCGGACGGCAGGCCGGCGGTCGTCCAATATCTGACTCCCCGCGACAACCTGGTTGAGCGTCTGCTCGCGCTGCCCGGCACGCGACGCATGACGCTGCCGACAGTCACCGTCGGCAACGGAGATACGGTGCAGGTGCGGACGGCGGTGAGCGCCGACCGGGTGGTCGATGAGACCGACCCGCGGTTGACCATCGACCTTACTCCGCGCCGCAGCGGCCCCGCCGCCGCGGGCGGCATCACCATGGAGCTCGGCGTGGCCCTCTCCCGCGCCGACGACGAGCCGCTCTGGCGGGTCGAGCCCCTGGCCGCACGGCTGTCCGAGCCGGGCGGCGGCGTGTGCTTCCATTCGCTCGTGTTGCTCGACCAGGAGACCGGCCGCCAGCGGCGGCTGTTCGTGTTCGTCTGGCCGCGGCCGGTCGAGGAGGTCGAGTAGGCCAGGCGAGCGGGCCGCCGGCGGATGGACAGGAGGCAGGCGCGCCGTGCCTTGACTCCCCTTTCCCGCCGCGGGCAGGGGGTCGGGGGGTTAGGCCGCGCGGCCGGCGCACTTGGCGACCGGGCGCTACCAACGGCGGTCGGCGCGCCGGGTGATCGCGTCGTAGAGGAGATGCGCGGCGTTGGGGCTTGCCGGTCGGCGCGCGCAGCGCGCCGCTACGGTGGCCGGCAGGCGGAGGGGGCCGCGCGGCCGGCCCGTTCGGCGAACGGGCCCTACCCGCGCACGGCCGCGCCGCCGCAACATCGCGCAACATCTTCCGTCTTGACAGGCCCCCATACGACGGAGTAGGGTTGGCCCACAGAGGGAGGCTGGCCATGCGCTGCCGCGTGCCGTTCCTCATCGTCGCTTTGACGGCGACGCACTGCCTCGCCGGCGAGGCCCCGCGAGTCTCGATCCCGGCCCGCGACTGCACCTTGGCGGAGCTCTTCGCCACCCTTGCCGAACAGGTCCAGGTGCCGTTCCTGCTCGACGCCGCGGTGGCCGAGCGGCGGGTTCACGCCCACGTCGAGGCGATGCCGCTCGACGCCCTGCTCGACCAGCTTCGCGAGCGCATGCGCCTGAGCATCGAGCCACTCGGCGACGAGCCGGGTTACTCGGTCAAGCCGGCCGCCGGTGGAGACGGGCCGATCTATGCGGTCATCCCGGTCCACTACGCGCGCGCCTCGGAGATTGCCGCCTTCCTCGGCCGACGGGCGACCGAGGACCAACCGCGTCCGGGCGGTCCCACGATCGAGGTGTGGCCGTTCGACGAGGCCACCGACGAACGTGTCCAGTCGAGTCTTGGCCGGTTGCTCGACCAGATGTCGCTCCGTCCGTCCTACGCGTTTCGCCTGTCCCTTGTCCGCCTGCCCGACGAACCGCTGCCGGCAACCGTTGAGTTCGTCGGCGACCGCTGGTGGAGCGGCACGCCCGGCGCGCCGTCGCTGCCCGCCGGGCTGGCCATTCTCGATGCGGTTCGGGGCACCGAGCTGCTCGCCGCGATGCCGCGACGGATCCCGATCGAGACCGACTCGCGGGCGGTCGGTCCGCTGACTCACGAGACGGCCGCGCTGCTCACCGGCGAGCAGACCGACCGCCTGCGCATCGCCCCGCTCGAGCAGGCGCCGGTGGGCACCATCGCCGGCTTCCGGCTCTCCTGGTCGCTCGAGACGGCCGGCGCCGTCGAGCGCGAGCTGCACGCCTTTCTGTTTGTGCCGATGGGCTCGGTCGGCATCCTGACCCTGCCCGACGATCCGGCCTTTGCCGGTCGGCCGCTGCTCCGCGCGCTGCAGGCCGAGCGAGGCCTCGGCCGCGCGGCCCTGGTCATCGTCCCGGTCTTTGACCTGGGCGAAGGGGAGTGACATGCGACGATTCAGCCTCGCGCTGGCGCTGCTCGCCGCGCTTGCGGCCACCGCCGAACCGGTGCGCCAGCGACAGTTCACGGTCAGCATCACCAACACCAGCCTGAGCTCCGTGGCCGCACTGCTGTCGCGCATGAGCGGCCGGCCGGTCACCGTGCAAGAGGGCCTCGGTGAGGTGCGCGTGACCATTGGGATCAGCAACCTGAACCTGGCGCAGGCGGTCGAGCAGATCGCCGCCGCGGCCGGCCTGGCGGTCCGGGCGATGGGCGACGGCTACCTGATCACCCGGCCCGAGGTGGGGCGGCCGCCCGAGCCGCTGCGCGTCAGGCTGCCGCTGCGCCACCGACTGCCGAGCGAGGTGATGGCGCTGCTGACCGGCGACGATCAGGTCTTCGAGCTGCCCGAGGGGATCGATGAGATCGTCGGCCCGGACCTGATCCGGGCGATCCTGGTGCGCGGCGAGCCGGTGGCGATCGAGCGGCTGCGCGGCCTGGTCGAAGCGCTCGACCAGCCGGTGCGGCAGGTGATTCTGCAGGCGACGCTGGTCGAGCTGACCACCGCCGAGGCCGAGCAGGCAGGCCTGCCCACCGCCGGGCCGGGTGAACTGCTGTGGCGCTTGTTGCCGCGCGGCGACGAGATCCTGCGCGACATCCGCCGCGCCGGCGCCGGCCGGGTCACCGAACTGGCGCCGGTCGGGGTCACCGGCGAGCAGCGCGTCGAGCTCGAGCACACCTCGTACCCGGTGCCCGAGGCCGACCCGCTGCGCTGGCGGCTGTCGCTCACCCCGCGGGTGACCGGCGAGCCGGGCGACGAGTCGGTCACGCTCAGCGCCGATGTCTCGATCCGCCGCCTGAGCGTCGATCATCCGACCACGGCCACCGGCCTGAGCTGGATCCTGCGCGTGCCCGATGGCTCGACCATGGTCTGCGAGATGCCGCTGCTGCCGACCTTTACCGAGGCCTGGCCCGACCAGCGGTTCTACCTTTTCCTGCGCAGCGAGGTGGTGCCGCTCGAGCCTGAGCTGCCGGTGATCGGCAATGCCGGCCGCGCGGCCGAGGAGGAGTGACCGATGCGACTATTCCCCTGTCTGCTGCTGTTTGCGCTACCGGCCGTCGCCGCCGCGCCGGGCGAGGTGACCGAGGAGCTGGTGCTGCGGCATCACTCGGCCGCGGAGGTGGCCGGCTGGTTCAGCCCGCAGCCGCACCGTGAGTATGCGCTGAGCCTGCCGGCGGGCGTGACGGAGGTGCGCGGCGAGGACTACTCGTCGGTGCTCACGGTGACCGGCGAGGCGGACGGTGTCGCGTTGTTGCGCGAGGTGATCCACCGGCTGGACTCCCCGCCACGCCAAGCCGTGGTGACGTGGTGGTACTATCGGCTGAGTGGTGAGCAGGCCGCGGCGGCAGAGGAGCTCGCCGCGCCGGCACTGGAAGTCGACGGTCGGACGGCGCCGGCGTTGGTGGTCCGCATTGCGCCGCTACGAGCCGGGCTTGAGGCAATGCGGTCGGCTCCTCCGTGGCTGGGCGGTCGCCTGTGGATCACGTCGGGTCGAGTATGCACCATTCCGATTGACGATTCTCCATACATGCTGGTGCCGTACATCAGTTCCGGCCGAGTGCTTATCACCGTCGGCGAGCAGATAGGCGCCGTCGAAGGCGCGGCGGAGCGGCTGGGCCAGTGGCTGATTCGCACCGAGGCAGGCGAGGGAGTGATCCTCCGGGCCGGGCCGGACGGTGGGGCCGGCGGCGGGATCTTCGTGCTGGTCGAACACGAGTTGGCCGAATCGCTGCCGCCCGCGGCCCTCAGTCGCCTTGCGCGCGAGTGGATCGAGCTCGAGATCCGCCGGCTCGGCCGGCTGACCGTGCGGCATCTCGATCCGGACGACGTCGAGAACCTGCGGTTGGCTCTGACACGCCCGGCGCCGATCGCCACGATCGGCATCGCGCCCGAGTGGTGACCGCCGAGAAACCGGAGAGCGTGATGAAACGATGGACGGCCCTGTGCCTGTTGTCGGTGCCGGTGTTCGCTGCCGCGCCGGGCGAGGTGACCGAGGAGCTGGTGCTGCGGCATCACTCGGCCGCGGAGGTGGCCGGCTGGTTGGCCGCCGGGCACCACCAGGGCGAGTACGCGGTGACGCCGGAGGGCATCCGCGCGCTGACGGTCGAGCCGTTTTCTGCGGTGCTGAAGGCCGTCGGCACGCCTGCCGCGCTGGCCGAACTGCGCCTGCTGGTCGGGCGGCTCGATGCGCCGCCGTCCGAGCCGGTCAGGCTGGAAGCCTGGATTGCCTCGATGAGCGACGCCCAAGTCGCCGAACTAGGCTTGGCGCCGCACGGCGCTCCGCCAGCCGTCGTCGACGGCAACCTGCTCGACCGTCTGCGAGCGCTGCGGGCTGCGCCGCCGACCGCCGTTTCAGGCGCCCTGCTGAGGCCCGGCGAGCCGTCGATGCTCGTCTTCAGCCTGCCCGCCCCGCAGCGGGTGGTCGATTGGCTGTTGACCGTCGGCGGCGGCCGGCCGCACGAGGATGGGCGCATGATGCTGGTGTTGAGCCTGGCCGACGGCAACGGCCGGGCCGCCGGCGTCGGCCATGCGGTGCGGCCACTGCGCGGGCAGTTCGTCGCCGTGGCGTTGCCCACGCCGCTGCCGGGAGGTGCGCACTATCTGCTGTTGCGGGTTGATGGGCAGAGCGACGCGCCGCAGGACCCGCTCGCGGAGGGCGTCGACCGCTTCGGCTTTGGACGCCTGCGCTTCGAGGGTCTTGGCGCCGTGCGTTTCCGTCTGCCACGGCCGACGGGGCCATTAACGGTCCTTCCGGACGGGCGCCTCAACCTGTGGGAGCCGGGTTTGGAGCCGCGGTAGCCGCGCCACATCGCCGGTTGCCAACCGGCGCCACCGGCGTGAGGTCTTCGTCCGCCGACCGTCCCGGTCGGCGGCCGGCGGGTGCGCCATCATACCGACATCGGAGCCACCGTTGAGGCGCCTTGCCCTGCTCGTTCCGCTGCTCGTCGCCGCCTGCGCGCGGCCGCCGGCGTTCGACCAGACCGGCGACGGCGCCCATGGCGGCACGCGGCTGCTGTACCACACCACCGTGGTGGCCGAAATCTGCCTGGAGCGCGCCGAGGGGCGGGTGACGGTGTTCTTTACCGGCAGCTTCAGCGGCGAGCCGAAGCCCGTCGCCGAACCGTCGCTGACGCTGCTGGTGCAGCGCCGCGGCGACGACCTGACCCGCGCGACGCCGGCCAGCATCGCGCTGACTGGCGTCGCCGCCGACGGCGGGTACGCCGAGTACCGCGGCGAATCAGACCTGCTGCGCGAGTTCGGCGCCGGGCAGGTGCGGATCGGCCCCTTGACCGCCGGCGGCGTGGCGCTGGCCGAAGCCTGGTTCGAGTGGCCCGGCGGCATGCCGCTGGTCGGCTACACGCCCGAGCATCCGTACAACCACCGGCACATGCTGATCCACGAGCTGATGACCACGCCGGACGAGAACATGGCCGGGATGAACGGCACCTTCGTCGAAGTGCCGGGCGAGCTGGTCGACCTCGAGACGCTGCCCGACGGCACCGCCCGCGGCCGGCTGACCTCGCCCGATGGCAGCATCGCGGTGCTGTTCGACCAGCCGCCGGCGGCCGAGTCGGGCACCGTGCTCGCCCGCGGCAAGCTGTTCCTCGACGCCGGCGCCTTCACCCTCCGGGCGCACGCGGCCATTCCCGCGCCGCCCGAGTGACGACCGCCGCCGCCGCGACGACGAGCACCGTAGCGGCGCATCGCAATGCGCCGAACCGCTGGCGCGCTCGCCAACCAAGCGCATTGCGATGTGCCGACGGGCCGGCAGGCAGGCACGGATCGGGCGCATCGCGATGCGCCCCTACAGATGTCGTGTTCGCGTTACCGCCGCCGTCGCCTCAGCAGCACCAGGCCGCCGGCGAGCAACGCCAGCGTGCCGGGCTCGGGAATCGCCGCGGGGCCCGGCGCGTCGCGCAGGACAATCGACGTGTCGATGCGGAACGACGACGCGGTGGTATGCCGCTCGGCGAAGAACAGGTCGAGGTCGTAGTCGTCGCCGACGGTCAAGCCGAGCGAGTCCAGGGCGACCGCGCCGCTCAGCGCGCCATGTACGCCGCCGAGGTCGATCACCAGCGAGTCGTCGATGAACACCCACAGGTCGTCGTCACCGGTGAAGGTGAACACCTCGCCACCGGTATAGGTGAACGCGGTGTGCAGTTCAAAGGTGAAGTGGTAGTTGTGGATCCGGGCTTGGTTGCCGAGCAGCATCCCGTCGATGGGGAAGAAGCTGCCGTCGGCGAAGGTGTAGGTTCCGCCCTCACCGACCATCCCGTTGTCCAGCGTGATGCTCAGCGAGTCGCTGAGGTTCACCCCGGCGGTATCGCGGTACCACTGGTCGAACGCCGCTTCGCCGTGCGTGGTCGGGTTGCCGGCCAGCCCGGCGTAGACGGGCTTCTTGTCGCCGCCGAGGATCGACTCGACGATGCCCGGGTCGACACCCAGGCCATCCTCAAAGTCCGGATGCGTGTCGAGGAAGTCGCGCACCGTGCCGGTCAGGGTAATCGTGTCGGCCTGTGCGGCCAGTCCCATGACCAACAGCGCTGCTGCTCCCATCCAGAGTGCAAGTCGCATGGCTGCCCCCATCGCGGCGGTTCGCTCCCACCCGAGTCACCGCGAGTTGGCACAGCGTAGTGCAAACCCGGTGCCAGAGCAAGGATGGGCTCGCGTGCCGGCCGATCACTTGACGTCAATGGCGAGGACGTTGAAGATGTCAGGGATGTGACGCAGGACAGGAGGTCGGCCGGCGGCGGCGAACCGGCCGGCGACCGAGGAGCGCGCTCTGTGGCCGTTCAAAGTACGGCGCCGACGGATGGAACGGCCCGGTCGCTGTCGGGGATGGTCGCCCTGTTCGAGACGATGCTGACCGCCCGCGCCGCCGACCGACGCGAGGCGATTCTCGTCCGGCAGGGCGTTGGGCGGTTCCATGTCAGCGGTTCGGGGCACGAGAGCATCGCCGTCCTGGCCGCCGGCCTGCGGCCCGATGACCTCCTCTTCCCCTACTACCGTGACCGCGCGCTGGTGCTCGCCCGCGGCATGTCCATCGACGAGCTGGCGCTCGACTTCGTCGCCGGCGAGGGCAGTGGCTCGGCCGGTCGCACCATGCCCGAGCACTACTCCGACCGCCGGCGCGGCATCTACTCGGTCGCCTCGCCGGTGGCCAGTGGCTGCCTGCCCGCCGCCGGCGCGGCCTGGCGCTGCCAGTTGGCCGGTCAAGGCCAGCTCGTGCTGCATTCGCTCGGCGAGGGCGGCACCCGGCAGGGCGAGTTCTTCGAGGCCGTCTGCCTGGCGATCCACTATCGTCTGCCGCTAGTCATCGCGGTGCAGGCCAACGGCTATGCGATCAGCACGCCGACCGACGGCGCCACGCCGTTGGACTTCGGCCTGCTGCCCCGCGAGCTGTGTCGCGAGGTGGATGGGTGCGACATCCCGGCCCTGCGCGAGGCCGGCAAGGCGGCCTTTGCCCGGGCGCGCGCGGGCGGCGGGCCGACCGTGCTGTGGTGTCGGCTGGAGCGGCTCGATCCCCACTCGAGCGCCGACGACCACCGCCAGTATCGCAGCGAGGACGAGTTGCGGGCCGCCGCCGAACGCGACCCGCTCCTCCACCTCGGCCGGCTGCTGGCGCGCACCGGTGAGCTCGACCAGGCGGCCCAGGAGCGGCTGCGCGACGAGGTGACCGCGCGGGTCGACGCCTGCTATGCCGCCGCGGCCCGCGCGCCGGCGCCGGCCACCGAGCTTGCCGCCGCCGTCTACGGCCCCGAACCGACGCCCGACCCGCCGCCGCCGGCGCCGGAGCCGCCCGGCAACCTGGCCGAGGCGGTCAATCAGGTGCTCGCCGCGGCGCTCGAGACGATGCCCGAGGTGCTGCTCTACGGCCAGGACATCGAGGATCCGCGCGGTGGCGTATTCGGCCTGACCCGCGGCCTGAGCACGCGGTTTGCCGGGCGGGTGATCAACTCGCCGCTGGCCGAAGCGACGCTGGTCGGCGCGGGGGTGGGGCTGGCGGCCACCGGGCTGCGACCGATCATCGAGCTGCAGTTCATCGATTTCATCACCCCGGGGTTCAACCAGCTCGCCACCCAGGCGGCCACGCTACGCTGGCGGACCGACGGCGACTGGACCTGCCCGCTGGTGCTCTATGCCCCGTGCGGGGCCTACATCTCGGGCGGCATCTGGCACAGCCAGACCAACGAGGGGTGGTGGACTCACATGCCCGGCCTGCGTGTCGCCGTGCCGGCCTTTGCCGAGGATGCCCTGGCGCTGTTCTGGGCCGCGCTCCACGCCGACGACCCGACGCTGCTGCTGCTGCCCAAGCGGCGGCTGCGGCTGCGCCAAGATCATCTCGCCGCCGAGCGCCTGCCGTTTGGCCGGGCGCGCATCCTGCGCCGCGGCAGCGAGGCCACGGCGGTCTGCTGGGGCAACTGCGTCGAGTGGGCCGGCAAGGCTGCCGACCTGCTGGCCGACGAGGGGGTTGCCCTCGAGGTGATCGACCTGCGCACGCTGGTGCCCTGCGACCTGGCGACGGTTCGCGAGTCGCTCGAGCGCACCGGCCGGTTGGTCGTCGTCGAAGAGGACTCGCGCACCGGCAGTTTCGGCATGAACCTGATTGCCGAGCTGACCAGCAGCGACGATCATCTCGCCTTGCACCTGGCCGCTCCTCGGCGGGTCGGCCGCGGGGATCATCCGGTGCCGTACGCCGAGTCGCTCGAGGCGGTCGCGCTGCCTCACGCCGAGGATGTCGTCGCAGCGGTGCGGGCGATGCTGGAGTAGCCGCGTGGCGCAGTACGACATCACGGTCCCGCCGATTGGCGAGGGCGAGCACGAGGTCCGGCTGATCGGTCTGCTGAAGAACATCGGCGAGTCGGTTCAGCGCGATGAACCGCTCTACGAAGTCGAGACGAGCAAGGCCGACATGACCCTCGAATCGCCCGTCGCCGGGCGGGTCACCGACTGGGTGGCGCGGATCGGCGACGTGGTCGCCATCGGCGCCGTCGTCGGGCGAATCGAGCTCAACGGCGCCGACACCGCCGGACCGCCGGCCGACGACGAACGGCTCATCCCGCCGCGCACCCGCGCCTATGCCCGCTCGCTCGGCCTGAGCGACGCCGACCTGGCCGCCGTTCCCGCCGCCGGGCGACGGCTGCTGCCTGAGGATATCGACCGCCACCTGGCCGCGGCGCCGGCCGAAGCCGAGCCCGGGCTCACCGAGCGGCTGCTCGATGCGAAGCAGCAGCAGTTCATCTCCCAACTGCGGCAGACTCAGGCGACCGCCGTGCCGGCGACGATGCGCCACCGGTTCGGCTGGGACGCGGTCCGCGCGGTGGCCGCCCGGCGCGAGCTGCGCGTCACGCCATTCAGCGTGCTGGCCTATTGCGTGGCGCGCGCGACGGCTGACCACCCGCTGCTGCGCTCGGCGCTGATCGACGACCGCCTGGTCCGCGAGTCGCCGCACGTCAACCTCGGCGTCGGCGTCGAGATCCCGCCCGACTCCCTCGGCGTGGCGGTCATCGCGGCGGCCGACGCGCTGGCGCCGGTGGCCTTCTCCGCGGCGCTGCGGTCGCAGGTCAAGGCGGTCATGCGCGGCGAGTCGGGCCGCTCGGCGCCGGCCCATCTGTTGCTCTCGTTCATCCCCACCCGCAGCGTGCTCGACGGCACGCCCGTGCTGGTCAGCCCGGCGGTGGCCACGCTGTTCGTCGGCATGCCGTTCGCGCAGGGCGAGATCTGGTTCGCCAACGCTTCGTTGACGTTCGATCACCGGCTGATCAACGGCGGCCCCGCGGCGCGCTTCCTGCGCAGCGTGGGCGAGTCAATCGAGCAGGCCGATCAGGTTGATTGGACGGCGGCCTGACCCCCCGACCCGCTTCGCGCCACCGCGATGCGCGCCGGTTTGCGTTGGTAGGGCCCGTTCGCCGAACGGGCCGGCCGCCTCGGCGAGGCGGCCCTTCCTCGCGCCGGCGCGGCCGGGCTACCTCGGCCGGTGGTGGTAATACTCCTCGACAAACGCCACCATCTGTCGCACGCAGGCCTCGATCAGCACCCGCCCCTTCTCGGCCGTCGCCTCGCTCGGATCACCGAGCAGGCCGGTGCGGCTGGGGTGGTAGTACCAGGTCGACCAGAACACCCGGGTCGAGCCGATGAAGTTGTCGCCGGCGACGAAGTCGGTGTGATAGGTGACCTGATCGACGTCGGTGTACCGGTCGGCGTGCACGGGATAGCCGTAGTGCAGCATGACCGAGGTCTCGTCTTCGCCGCCGTGGATCGAGCTGCCCGCCGGTCCCGTGCGGACGGCGTTGTACTCGTTCGCGCCGAGGTAGAGGAAGTTGCACACCGCCGGCGCGACACCGTGGTCGTCGGCCAGCTCGCGGGCGACCACGCGGAGCAACTCGGTGTGGTGTCCGTGGCCGTTGAGGACCAGCAGCTTGTCGAACCCCATCTCGCAGAGCGAGCCGAGAATCTCGCGCATCATGTTCATCACGGTGCGGGTGCGCATGCGGATGGTGCCCGGCCAGCGCTGCATCTCGGTGGCCGAATAGCCGGTCCAGATCGCCGGCAGGGTGAGGAACGGGACGTTGCTGTGGGCGGACAGGTGGGCCGCCAGGTCGTCGATGAACCGCTGGGTGATGAACAGGTCGGTGCCGGTCGGCAGGTGCGCGCCGTGCTCCTCGATCGTGCCGATGCCGATAATGATCAGCGATCGGTCGGCGATATGCGGCCGCAGCTCTTCGGAAGTCAGGTACTCGAATCGGTGTTCGGCCATGGTCCCGCATTCTGTCGGATGATCGCGGCGATGCCGAGCAGGCCCGGGTGCTCGCTCTCGGTCGGCGCGAACCTTACCCCGTGCCGCTCGGACAGGAAGTCGAGCCAGGCTGCGCTGCGCGACAGCCCGCCGCCGGTGGCGAGTCGGGTTGAGCCGCTGACCTGCGCGAGCAGCTCGCCGAATCGCGCGGCATAGTATTCGAGCGCCGCGCGCGCCACCTCCTCGCGCCGGCCGGCGATGCTCAAGCCGCACACGTCCATCCGCCGATCGGCCGCGATGCGGAGCCGCGGCACCTCGGCCGGGTCGGCCGCCGTCGCTCCGTCCATCAGCCGCTCCACGCCGCCGCCGGGGTAGAGCAGTTTGGCCAGCCAGTCGAGCACGTTGCCGCACTCGGGCTCGACCGCCAGCCGGAACCAGAGCCCCGGCAACGGGCTGAGACCGGTGATCTGCTCGACCGACGTCGGAGACGCGGGCGATACCTCGAGCGCATAGACGACCATCGCCGTGCCGAAGCCGGCATAGCGCTCGCCGGGACCACGCAGCCCCGCGCCGACGGCTGCGGCCGACTGGTCGTTGCCACACTGATAGACCGGCACCGGCCCGAGACCGAACTGGCTGCATCGATACGCGGTGAGCCGTGCGGCATGGCCCGCCGCCGGGTAGACCGCGGCCAGATTGGCCGGCCCGAGGCCGGCCAGCGCCAGGGCGCGCTCGTTCCAGCGCCGCGCGGCGATGTTGTAGAGTCCGCCCATGCCCTGGTTGACCTCGTCGCCGTAGGCCTCGCCGGTCAGCCACCAGGCCAGCCACTCGTTGAGCAGCAGGATCCGGTGCGCCGGGCCGTCGTCATGCCGCCGGCGGATCAGCTTGGGCAGCAGTTGCAGCGGGCTCGGGCGGACGAAGCCGGAGGTGGCGGCGAAGTCGGGCAGCGCCGCGGCGGCCTCGTTGGCTTCGGCCACGGCGCCGGCGTCGGTCCAGATCACCGCCGGCCCCAGCGGCCGGCCATCGGTGTCGAGGGCGACAAAGGTCTGCGCCTGCGACGCGATGCCGATCGCGGTGACCCGCACCTGCTCCGCCGTCGCCGTGCGCAGCGCGCCGCGCAGGGCCTTGGTGGCCGCCCGTGTGAGCTGCTGGAGCGCGCAGGTGACGCGGTCGCCGCGGGTCTCAACTGAGTAGCTCGCCACCGTCGGCGAGCCGACCAAACCCCGCTCGTCGACGATGCCGGCCTTGAAGGCGCTGGTACCAAGGTCAATCGCCAGGATGGCGTCACTCACAGCGCGAGCGCCTAGCCACTGCTCGCGGCGCGGGCGGCCGCGTCGAGCCACGTCTCGAGTTCGATTCCGCGGGCGATCGACGGGTCGAACGGCCGATCTTCATGGACCGCCGTGATGAAGGTGTAGAGGCAGTGCAGGTGGCCGCGGATCCAGCCAATGCCGACTTTCGGTGCGGGCAGCACCGCCGGCGGCGGGTAGCGCTGGACGCAGTGCAGGCGCTTGAAGCCCGAACTGCCGCCGAGCGGCAGCTCGGGATCGGCCGCGTCGAACCAGTCGAGGTAGTTCGGCTCCATCAGCGCAAAGCGGAGCGCGCCGCGGCTGCCGTGGAGTTCGAACCGCAGGTCGTCCTGCGCGCCGGTGGCGATCTTGCTCGCCTCGAGGCTGCCCACCGCCCCGCCGGCCAGGCGGAGCAGCATCACCGTCAGGTCGTCCGAGTCCTGCTCAGCGAGCACGGCGGGATCCTCGAGCGACGGCCGACGCGGATGGAGCGTCGTCTGCCGCGCGACGACCTCGACCGGCGCCTCGCCGCAGAGCCAGGTGAGCAGGTCGAGCGCGTGCGAGCCGAGGTCGTAGAGCACGCCGCCGCCCAGGTCGCGACGGTCTTTCCAGGCCAGCCGCTTGCCCGGCGCCACGTTGCCCGAGTGGAGGTAGACCAGCCGGAAGCCGATCACCTCGCCCAGCTCGCCCGCCTCGACGATCTGCCGGGCCCGCATCGTCGCCGGGTAGAAGCGGTATTGCAGCACCATCTGACCGGCCGTCGCGGGATCGCGCAGCTCGGCGGCGAGGAGATGAGCCTGGTCGAGCCGGCCGGTTAGCGGCTTGTCGCAATAGACCGGCTTGCCGACGCGCCCGGCGGCGAGCAGCGCGGCGGCGTGGAGGTGGTTCGGGGTGGCGATGTCGACCAGGTCGATCTCGTCGTCGGCGATCAGCTCCTCGGCTGAGTCGAAGGCGTGGGCGAAGCCCAACGCGTCGCGCGCCGCCACGGCCGTCTCGCGCCGTGAGGTGGCCACGCCGGCGAGCTCGATGCGGTAGCCCAGTTTCTCGTAATAGAACGGCAACGAACGCCAGCACCAGGCGTGGGTGCGGCCCATGAAGCCGGCGCCGAGGATGCCGACGCGGTAAGTGGTCACAGCACGCCGTCCCGGCCGATGCGCCGATCGGCGAAGAGGTTGTCGCCGGCGACCGAGGGCAGCGAGACTTCGAGCACCAGCGCCGGCCCGCCGACGGCGGCGAAGGTGTGCCGCCGACCGGGCGCCAGTTTGAGCACATCGCCGGCGCGTAGGACGGTCGACTCGCCGTCGACCTCCAGGTCGATGCTCCCTTTGACGATGTAGAACGTCTCGTCCTTGACGAGGTGGTGGTGGAGCGGGCAGCGCTGGCCGTCGAAGAGGAAGAGGAACTTGCCGCAGTAGGCGTTGGCCGTGTCGTTGACGATCCAGTACTCGACCTCGCCGATCCGCGCGAAGTCATCGAGTCCGAAGTGGAGCACCAGCGGCTCACCCGTCGGCATGACCAGTCCCCAGCCGGCGATGACGCGGCCGGCCTCGGCCAGCGCCTGTGCGCGGGCGGGGCCGGTGAGTTCGTAGGCTTGGGTCCAGTCGGTGGGCATGGCGTCCAGCGGCTCCAAACGGCAGACTACAGACGTGCGTCGATCCGTCCGCAGTCCTCGTCGATCACCTGCTGCATGCGGTTCAGATCCTCCGTGGTGATGCTGCCGACCAACGGTCGCAACGCCCAACCCGGCGTTCCACGCGGCCGCGACACCGCCAGCGCGCGGGCGTAGTCCAGCACCTTCTGCTGATCGCTGGCGGAGAGCTTCTCCAGGCTTTGACGCAGCTCGCTTTGCAGGGCCTCTGGGATCATGCACGCCTCCGGTCGCCGCCCCCCGACTCTGAACGCTCCGCCCGGCCAGGATGCTCCACAGGCAGCCTATCGCGCATACCCCATCTCCCGCTCCACCTCCCCAATCGCCTCCTCGACGAGGTCCATGCCCCGCGCCGCCACCGCCTCGTCCATGATGATCGGCGGCGACAGGCGGAGGATGTGACCGGCCGGGATCCAGGCCAGGCCGCGGCGGAAGGCCTTCTGGTAGACCAGCCGGCCGGCCTCGTCGAACGGCTCCTTGGTCGCGCGATCGCGGACCAGTTCGATGCCCAGCAGGCAACCCTTCGCCCGCACGTGGCCGATGATCGGATGCGCCGCCTGCATCGCCGTCATGCGGCGCATGAAGTAACCCTCCAGCCGCAGCGCGTTGGCGAGCAGGTCCTCGTCCTCGATCACTTCGAGTGAGGCCAGTGCCGCGGCGCAGGCCATCGGGTTGCCGCCGTAGCTGGTCGAGGCCGAGATCTGCTCGAAGGCCGGCTTGACCGCCTCGCGGGCGACCATCGCGGTAACCGGAAAGCCGTTGCCGAAGCCCTTGCCCAGCGTGCTGATGTCGGCGACGGTCGACCAGTGCTCCAGCGCCAGCCACTTGCCGCAGCGGCCCATGCAGGTCAGCACCTCGTCGGCGATCAGCAGCATGCCGTGCCGGTCGCACAGCGCGCGCAGCTTGGGGAAGAAGTCGTCGGGCGGGATGATCGAGCCGGCCCAACCCTGAATCGGCTCGAGCACGAAGGCGGCCAACTGCCCGGTGGTCGCGTTGGCGATGAACTGCTCGTAGAAGTCGATGTAGGCGTCGGTGTCGATCGTGCCGTCGGCGCGGCGGAAGAGCGGGCGGTAGGGGTCGGGCCGCGGCACGAGGTAGAACCCGCCGGCACGGGTCGGGCCGTTGGCCGGGCTCATCCGGGCCAGGCTGACGGCGTGGCCGGTCTTGCCGTGGAAGTCCATGAAACAGCTCACGAACTCGTGCCGGCCGGAATGCACCCGCGCCGCGCGGAGCGCCGCCTCGACCGCCGTGGTGCCCGAATCGTAGAGCTGCACGCCGTTCACGCCCGGCGGCAGGACGTCGACCAGCTTCTCCAGCAGCGCCGTCTTCTCGGGCGTGGTGAAGTCGTGGCAGTTCATCAACGTCCGCGCCGCCCGCGCGACCGCCTCGCTGACCTTCGGGTGGCAGTGGCCGAGGGTGGTGACGTAGATGCCCGACGAAAAGTCGAGGTAGCGGTTGCCGTCGACGTCGGTCAGCACCACGCCGTAGCCCTCGCGGAAGCAGACCGGGTGCAGCTTGACCTGCGACGAGAGCCCCTGGATGATCGCCCCGGCCCGCTGGTGCAGCGCCCGCGAGGCGGGGCCCGGGCTGCCGGTGACCATCGCCGGCAGGTGGTCGAAGTCGAACCCCTCACGCCACCAGGCGCTCATTCGCCCTCCCTCCGCGACGGGATGATTGGCGCCGTGCCGCCGAGCTCACCCGCCGCGATCGCCTCCAGCCGCCGGCGCAGGCGCGCGAGGTAGGCCGCCGGCGGCTCCGGCAGCGGGATGGGCGGCTCGGCGCGCGGCCTGACCCGGGCCAGGACGGCCAACGCCGCCGCCGCGTCGAGCTCGCACGGCAGGTCGGGCAGCCGTAACTCGGCCGGCAGGCTGTGCTGCCAGTTGCTCTGGTTCTCGATCAGCCGCAGCACCTGAGTCAGCTCGTCGGCGCCCGTCTCCGCCAGGATCGACGCGTACTCGGCCAGCGCCGCCTCGGGCGTCAGGCCGGCGTCGCGGCACATCCGGCCGAAGACGTAGATGTTCAGCGCCTCGGCGGCGACGAACGACGCGTTGGCGACGAGCACGTCGAGGCCGAGCGCGCGGCCCTGGTCGATGATCGCCCGCAGGTAGCGGGTCTCGGCCTGCGCCTGTCCGCCGCTGGCGACGTTGTTCGGCGTGATGAAGCCATCGTCGACCTCGTCGACGATGAAGTAGGGCCAGCCGAGCAGTGGCGAGACGCCGCGCTCGCGCAGCGCGGCCACGTCGGCCGCGGTGGGGAAGCGCTCCGGCTCGAGCCCGGCCTCGGCATAGCAGGCCAGGGTCAGCGAACGGTAGTAGCCGTCGAGCGAGAAGACGAGGCCGCAGTCGGACCCGAGCAGGGTCTGGTCACCAGCGATGTGGCGCGACAGCTCGACCTGCTTGCGCCAGAACTCGAGGCCGAAGGGCGAGGGGAAGCCGGCCCACTCGGCCACCGCCCAGAGGTTGAGGCTGAACCGCGTGCGCGGTGCATAGAGCCGGGCGATGCGGTGCACCTCGCGGGCGAAGGCGAGGCAGTCGTCGACCGTGCTCCGGCCTTCTGGGTCGCCGCCCGGGTCGCCGGCGAAAAAGGCGAGGCCGTCGGCGCCGCGCAGACCGGCCGCCGCCCGGCGCAGGTAGGAGAGCCGCTGCTCGAGCTGCTCGCGGTCGAGGGCGCTGAAGCTGCCGGCGTAGCCGCTCGGCTCGGGCCCCGGCCACTGCTTCATGCCGGCCAAGAGCAGCATCCAGACCTCGAACCCGTGGCCCTGCGCGGTGGCAATCTGCGCGGCCATGTCGTCGTAGTAGGCGTCGAGCCGGTCGGGCCGGACACCGAATCCACCGTCGACGAACTCGAGATAGTTGTAGCCGGCGGCGCGCAGGAACTCGTAGTAATGCTGCTGCGCCGCCTGGGGCGGTTGGATGTAGAGCCCGACGGCGGTGAAGTGGTCCATCCGTGCTTCCGCGCCGAGGCCGGCCAGCAGCAGCAGCGCGGCGCTCATTGGGCCGCCTCGCGCAGGGCCGCCAGCAGCCGCGTGGTGTAGCTCTCGGTGTGCCACAACTGATAGGCGACCTGCTCGAACGGCGTGCCGGGAATCCCCGCCGGCGGTGGCTCGAACGGGTTGAACGCCGAATCGAGCACCGCGTCGACCGCCGGCGAGCCGATCCGGCGCAGCGTCGGCGCCAGGTCGGGCCACCACCACGAGTTCTCGTAGCCGTGCGTCGCCTGCCACATGGTGGCCGTCGCGGTGAACGCGCGCACCCGCTCGCGCGGCGCGCCCTCTCCGTCGCGCAGCTCGACGAACGCCGCGCGCAGGCGCAGCATCATGACCAGGTCGGTGACGAACCGCCGCGGATTGCCGAACAACAGCCCGCCGAGCGGGCCGGGCGCCAGCGCCTCGTCCGGCAGCGCGGCGAGCTCGTCGGCGCGGCGGCGCATCGCCTCGGCATCGTCACCCGCCAGGGCCGACCAGGCGGCCACGATGACCGCGCCCTGGCCGGTCAGCAGCTCGTCCGCAAAGGCCACGTAGTCGGCTTCGGCGACCGGCAGCCCCTGCGCGCCGCGGGCGAAGGCGAAGGTGTTGGGGAGTTGCACGCAGTGGGTCTGCGCGTTGCCCATCACGCCGCGCGGACCGGGCGAGGCGCCGGCCTGCCAGGCGCCGTCGCCGCCGAAGTTGGTCTGCGGGAACGACGGCTCGCCCTCGATCCGTCCGTAGTTGTAGCTGATCACGCGGTCGGCAATGCCGAGCTGTTCGGCCAGCGGCAGCCCGTTGGCCAGGCCCCACGGCGCCGGGTCGGCGGCGATCAGGCGGCGCAGCACGTCGAGGTTCTCTTCGTCGGTCGAGAAGCCGAGCACGCCGGTCTCATAGAAGCGGTTGTAGCCGAGCCAGCCGGCGTGCATCCAGTAGATCAGCTCGATCCCCGGCCGCAGGAGATCGAACAACTTACGATGCTCGGTCAGGAGCAGCACGAACTCCTGGTTGGTCGAGCCGGGATAGCCGCCCGGGTCGCTGTCGATGATGCACACCCCATCGACCGCGCGGAGCGGCGCCAGCAGCGTCTCACGCCGGGCGAGCAGCCGCGCCAGCGCCGCCGGATCGCCGGGATCGATGCGCGTGTCGCAGGCGAAGAAGTGGCGTTTTTCGAAGGTCGCCTGCGCCGCCTTGGCGTCGTCCGGCGCGACATTCGGGCAGAGCGCAAGCAAGACCCTCAAGCCCAGCTCGTGCAGCCCGTCGATCACGCCGGCGAGCTTGTCGAGCTGGGCTGTATCGCTCGGCGTGGGCGGGTCGGGAATGGTCTCGAGCATCGGCCAGAATAGGATCGTGTTGAAGCCCAGCCGCTTGAGCGCGCCGGCATAGCCGAGCCAGTCCTCGGTCGACCAGGTCCGCGCGCAGTAGGGATGGCGGTAGGGCCAGTGCTGATGGACGTACAGGCCGACGAGCTTGATGTCTTCAGATGCCAACGCGGGACCCTCCCGTCCAGGCGCGGTTACTTACCGTTGCCTCGCGGTGTCGCCCCACATTGAATTGCGGGGCTGCTGCCAACCAAACCCGCCCCTTGGGCGGGTATTGCCTGCCAAGCCACCGGTGTCAACCGGTGGCCCAATGACCGCCTTGGCGGCGACACGACGCCCACGCTCGTCGCGCAGCTCACCTCCGTGGCGCCGGCAATCGGCCGCGTTGGCGCGCGACAAGCTGCGGCGTGCCCGCCAGTCCGCCCCACGAGGCGGGTGAATGGTGTGCCACGAAGATTGCCAGCAGCGTCTCGTCGTACGGCGTCAAGGCGCTCCAGAGCACGCCGGGCGAGTTGGCCCAGCGCTCGTCCGGCTCGCCGCCGTCGATCCGCTGGAAGCGGGCGCCCTCGAGCTGCTGGTTCCACATGAAGTCACGGTTGGTGGCAATCAGCCGGTCGATCATCGCCTGGTCGAAGACCAGCCCGTGCTCAAACGCCGCGACGATGCCGGCGATGTCGATGCTGTAGTAGCCGCCGTTCGGATGGACCCCGACCCAGTGCTTGGTCGTCCCGTCGGGTCGGTAGTCCCACGGCCCGGCGGGGTCCCAGTAGTTCCACACCAGGTAACCGTCGCGCTCGCGCAGGCGTGAGCGGAAGGTGATGAACCAGCGCTCGGCCCGCTCGCGATAGACCGGCTTGCCGGTCGCATCCCACAGCTCCAGCAGCCACCGCGCAACGTGGTTCTGTTTGTTGGCCGGCAGCGTGAAGCCGTCCACGCCGCGCTGGTCGTAGGGTCCGTCCCAGCCGCCGGCTCGGTCGAGACCGAAGGTCGGCACGACCCACACGCCACCGTCGCCGACCTCGCGCCAGCAGCCGCGGTCGGTCCACTTGTCGAACGTCCGCTCGGCCAGCGCGAGCCACTCGCGGGCCTTGGCCCCATAGCGTTCGGCCAGCGCTTCGTCGGCGAGGATTGCCCGCGCGGCGCGGACCAGCGGTTCGAGCCCCATCGCCTCGCCCAGCAGGTTGTCGGTGAAGGCGACGGTCACCGCGCCGGTGCTGGCGCCGTTCTCCTTCGGCCAGCCGAGGTAGCCGTCGGGCTCGGTCACGCCGCGGGCGATCCAGGCGTCCGCCCAGTCGACCAGGCGATCGAGCCAGGCCGTCTCGCCGGTGGCCAGGTAGCCGTAGCAGAAGCCGTTGAGGAACGGCGCCATCAGCCAGCCGATCTCTTCGCCGGTCTCGGTGTCGCAGTACCGCCGCTCGGCCGAGCGGATGAGGTACGGCGCCCAGGCGTCGAGCCAGTCCTGCAGCGGCGGCTCATCGCCTCGGGCGCAGCCGGCGACCATGACCATCAACCCCGCCGCGCCAAGGCCCGATCGGCTCATCGGTTGCTCCTATCCCGGCAGCGGCTCGAACGTGCTGGTCAACGTCTGCGTCACGCCGGTCTCGGCGGCGCGGTAGCCCGCCTCGATGATCTCGACCACGTGCCGCGCGTGCTCGGCGGTGCTCAGCGTCGGCGTGCCCTCGCGCACCCAGTCGACCAGCTGCATGACATCCTCGAAGACGTGCGATTCGCCCAGCTCGCGATGCCGGCCGACGACATGCGGCAGGAGCACGTTGTCGCCCTTCTCGGCGGCCTCTTCGCGGCCCGGGTAGTCGACCGGCTCGCCGTTCAGCTTCTGATTGATGATCGACGCCCGCGTGCCGTAGAGGTTGGCATGGCCGAACGGCGCGAAGCCGCCGGCGGCGGTGCCGTAGACCAGGGCGAACAGGTTGTCGCCGAAGTCGACCGTCAGCAGCGTGTTGTCGTCGGCGTCGCAGGGATAGGTCTCGCCGCGGTACTCGCGCTCGGCAATCGCCACGCCGCTGAGGCCGGTGACCCGCTTGGCCGGGCCGAGCAGCCCGGTCAGCGAGTGGAGCCCGTAGACGGTCATGTCGTACATCGGTCCGCCGCCCGGCTTGCGCCAGTACCAGGCCGGGTTGATGTTGCTCAGCACGTCGTCGCCGCCGCGCACGCCCTCGTGCTCGTGGTACGAGCCGAAGGCCGCGCCGCAGGCGGCCCAGACAATCTGACCGAGCGCGCCGGTGACGACCAGCTCGCGCACCTTCTGGTTGTACGGCCGGAGCATCTGACCGGGCGAGGCGACCAGCTTGACGCCGGCGGTCGCCGCCGCGGCGATCAGCGCGTCGGCCTCGGCACAGGTGGTGGTCATGGTCTTGTTGAAGTGGATGTGCTTGCCCGCGGCAACCGCCTGCATCCCTTGATCGAAGTGCAGCCCGATGGGCGAGCAGAGCGTGACCGCGTCGACGGCGTCGTCGGCGAGCAGGTCCTCATACGACTGGTAGGCCGCGGCGACGCGGTACTTCTCGGCCGCGGCGGCGGCGCGGCCGGGGACCGGGTCGCAGACCGCGGCGAGAAAGCAGCGGTCCTGCACGTCGTCGAGCCAGAGATGCTCGAGCGCCCCGCGGATGCCGATGCTCCCCGCGCCGACCACGCCGATGCCGATCCGATCCGACAAAATGCACCTCCTGTCACGCTACCGTCGGCGCCGGCCCGTTCGGCGAACGGGCCCTACCCTGGACCGTCGGCGCCGGCCCGTTCGGCGAACGGGCCCGACCCCCAACCGCCGCCCCCGGCCCGTTCGGCGGACGGGCCCTACCCCCGCCCGCCCCCGGACCGCCGGCGTCCCGCCGGCACCGGCGCGCTCGGCGAGCGCGCGCTACCCGCCCATCTGCGTCACCCGCCCGCCGGTCACCGGCAGGTAGGCGCCGGTGACATAGGCCGCCAGCTCGCTGAGGAAAAAGACGCAGCCGCGGCCGATCTCGTCGGCGCTGCCGTGCCGGCGGACCGGCAGCGTCTGACCGAAGCGCTTTGAGCCCTCGCCCTCGGGGTCGACCCGCTCGGTGATCATCCACCCGGGGGCGACCATGTTGACGGTGATGCCGTCGGGGCCCAGTTCGTTGGCCAGGCTGCGGCTGAGACCGACCATCGCGCCCTTGCCCGAGAGGTAGGTCGCCCAGCCGCCCGAGCCCAGGTTCCACAGCTCGGTGACGATGTTGACCACCCGCCCGCCGCCGTGCGCCTTCATCACCGGCCGGCAGCTCGAGACCGTGTTGACCACCGCCTTGCAGCCGAAATCGAGCATGTCCTGAAAGTCCTGCCACTCGGCCGCCTCGAGCGAGCCGTCTTGCCGGCCGCCGATGGCGTTGTTGACCAGCCCCCAGATCGGCCCGAACCGCGCGGTCACCGACTCGACCATGCCCTGCACTGCGTCAGCGTCGCGCACGTCGGCGCCGAACGCCGCGGCGGTGCCGCCGGCGGCCTCAATCTCGGCCACCACCGCGGCGGCCTTGTCGGCGCTGCTGCCGTAGTTGACCGCCACCACGGCGCCATACTGCGCGCAGACCCGCGCGATGCAGGCACCGATACCGCGGCCGGCGCCGGTGACCAGGACGACTTGACCATCGAGCAACATCGCAGGCTCCGGCCGACGTTTGGCCGCCGGCGGCGCGGCACCTGCCGGGCTGCCGGCGCGAGGTATCCTATAATGCTCCGCACCGCGGCGCGGGAGAGCCGATGCACCAGGCCGAGCCCGAGATGTATGCGCTGCTGCTGATCTGCGCCCTGGCCTTCTGCGCGCCGTGGCTGGCCGCGCTGGCCGAGCGCTGGGTCCGCCTGCCGTCGGTGGTGGTCGAAATCGCGCTGGGCATGGTGATCGGCCGCACCGGGCTCGACCTGTTCGCCGGCGACGCGCTGTTCGGCGTCGAGTTTCTGGCCCTGATCGGCTTCTGCTACCTGATGTTCCTCAGCGGTCTCGAGCTCGACTTCACCGTCCTCGGCTCGTTTCGCCTGCGCGGTGGCGGGCATGGATCGTTGCGGGCGGCGCTGCGTGAGCCGTTCGTGCTGGCCATGCTCAGCTTCGCCGGCACGCTCGTGGTGGCGGCGCTGGGCGCCTGGGTCGCCACCGCCAGCGGACTGCTCGGCGAACTGCCCGGCCTGGCCGAGCTGGGCAGCGAGCACGAGCTGCGGCTGACCATCGCCCGCGGCGCGCTGCTGGCGCTGATCTTCTCGACCACCTCGCTCGGCGTGGTGCTGCAGACGCTGAAGGAGGGGCGGCTGCTGGGCAGCGACTATGGCCAGACCATCCTGGTCGCGGTCATGGCCGCCGACTTCGGCACCCTGTTCCTGCTCACCCTCCTCGACGCCCTGGTCGGCAGTGGTGGACGAGCGCTGATCAGCATGGTCATCGTCTCGACGCTGATCCTGCTCTACCTCGTCGCCCACTGGCTCGGCTACCGGATCCACCGGCATCCGCTGCTCGCCGCGGTGCACGAGCGGCTGGCCCACGGCACCGCGCAGATCAAGATCCGCGGCGCCTTTGCCCTGGTCATGGTCTTCGTCGCCTACTCGATGCTGGTCGGCGCCGAGGCGATCCTTGGTGCGTTCCTGGCCGGCGCGCTGGTCAGCCTGTTCAGTCCGCAGCGCGAGAGCGACCTGCGGCAGAAACTCGACGCCATCGGCTACGGCTTCTTCGTCCCCATCTTCTTCATCAACGTCGGGCGTCAGTTCGAAGCGCAGGCGCTGACCAACCGCGCCGTCGCCGCGCTCGGGCTGCTGCTCGTCCTGGTCGCGGTGGCCCGTGTGCTGCCGGCGCAGGTGCTGCGGCTCCGCTTCGATGCCCGGCGCAGCCTGGCCGCCGGCTGGCTGCTCACCGCGCAGCTCAGTCTGACCGTTGCCGCGCTGCAGATCGGCGTGCGGCTGGGCATCATCGACGCCGGCCTGAACGCCGCGGTGCTGATCATGGCGGTGATCACCTGCCTGGCCGGGCCGGTGCTGTTCAACCGCCTGCAGCGCCGCGAGACCGAGACCCAGGCGGCGCGGCGCGTGATCGTCGTTGGCTCGGGCGAGATTGCGCTCTTCCTCGCCGGCCGGCTGGCCCGGCAGGGCTTCGAGCCGGTTCTGGTCGACCATCGCGAGGGGCGGCTCGAGAAGGCCCGGCGGCTCGGGCTCCGGTTCGTCGTCGCCGATCCGCGCACCGTCGCCGGATTGAGCGCCGCCGGCGCCGAGGGCGCGCACGCCTTGATCGGCGCCGCCGGCCTGGAGCTGCTCAACCTCGAGGCCTGCCGGCTGGCGCGCAACGTGTTCGGTCTGGAGAGCGTCACCGCGCGGCTGCAGACCGACACGCTGCGCGCGGCCTATCAGGAGCTGGGCGTGCCGACGGTCGACTCGACCACCGCCACCTGCATGGTGCTCGACCTGCTGGCCATCAATCCCGACGTGCTGAACCTGGCCACCAACGTCGAGGACGAGCACCTGATTCGCGAGGCGACGGCGCTCAACCCGGCCATCTGCGGCAAGCTGCTGGGCGAGGTCGACCTGCCCGGCGACTGCCTCATCCTCGGTGTCCACCGCCGCGGGATGATCCTCGTGCCGCACGGCGACACGCTGGTCGAGCGGCTCGATCGCCTGGCGCTGGTCGGCAGCGAAGAGGCGGTGCTGCAAGCGGTCTCACTGATCGAGGGCCGCGAGTTCGGTTGAGCTCAGGGCCGCCGCTCCCGCGCGGCGGTCACGTGTGACGCTTGTAGCGGCGCATCGCAATGCGCCGCTGGCTCACGGCCGAGGGGCGAGGGCCGGCGAATGTGTACGAAAGAGGTCGTAGGGGCGGGTCTCAGACCCGCCCGAATGCCGACGAGGCCGCTTCCAGAGCGGATCCAGCCGCCGGCGGGCGGGTCTGAAACCTGCCCCTACCGGTACAACCAGCCGCCCGTGCCAATGGTCGCTACTGGGCAACGCGGGCGGTTCCGACCACCGAGGCTCAATCCCCCGCCAACGCCAGCGCCTGCCGCCGCCCGACGGCCAACTCCGGCGTCGCGCCGCGACGGCGCAGCTCGCCGTCGAGCCGGCCCTGCACCCCGCGCATCCAGTGCAGCAGCGCCAGCGACTGGTCGGTCGCCGTGCTCTCGTCGGCGAGCAGCAGCACCAGGGCGTCGAACGACGCCGCCAGGTCTTCCGCTTCGTGCTTCAGTGCCGTCTGCAATGCCGTCGTCATCGCGCACTCCTACGTCTAGCGCGAGGTCGGGCCACTCGCCGCTGGGCTGTAGGGACGCTGATCCGACGGCCAGGGTTCCGGCCGAATGAGTCGAAACGGTTGCCGCCGGCGTCACTCGTCGGCCGGCTCGGTCGCCAAGGCGCGCACCGCCGCGCGTACCTCATCCTCGGGGAAGCCGCCGAAGACCCAGGCGCCGGCCAGGCAACAGAGGCCGGCCGCCGGGCCGACCAGGCTCAGGCCCAGCTCGCGCGGGGCCACCCGCGTGTTGAGCAGATCGACCACCCACGGCGAGAGCGAGTAGGCGAGCTTGAGCACCAGGCCTTGAACGCAGTAGAACATGCCCTGCCGCTGCAGTCCAGTGAGCTGCTGGTCGTGCGCCGTGACGTCGGCCAGGATAGCGTTCGGCAAGGCATAGAGCCCGCCCACCGCGACGCCGATCAGAACCACCACGCCGAACGCCAGCCAGATCCCGAACGCCGTTCGACCCAGCGGGGTGAGGAGGACGAGCAGCAGGCTGGTGCCGGCGAACCAGACCATGGCGAAGCGATAGGCGTGCTTCATGCCCCGCGCCCGAGCACGGCGCAGGATCAGCGGCACGAAGGCGATCCCGCTGACCAGCGCCACGCCGGTGAGGTGCGCGGCATAGGCCTTGTCGCGGCCGAGTAGCACGGGCACCACATAGGGCAGGGCGGTGACGATGATCAGCAGCCCCATCTGGAACAGGAGCTGCGACACGACATAGCGCTGGAACGGCACGTTGCGCAGCGTGATGGTGACCGAGCGGAAGAACGGCGGCGTCGGCTCGGCGGCGGCCGGGCCGCGGTCGCGCGGGCCGGCGAACGGGGCGAGCAGGAACGGCAGGCAGACGAGCACGGTGATCAGCGCCGTCTGGCTCAGGGTCTGCCCCCGAGCGAGCGTCACCGCGGGGATGAGCGAGCCGGTGATGAACCCGACCAGGCCATAGACCGCCTGCAGTCCGCTGAGTGCGGCGCGCTCGTCGCTGGTGGCGACGATGTCGGGCAGGAGCGAGAAGTAGGGCCCGGCGTAGAGCGTGAAGGCGATGAAGAAGAGCACCAGCACGCCGGCACCGAACCAGAAGTTGGCCGGCGCGGCGGCGGCCTGGGGCGGGTGCCAGAGCAGCAGGAAGCAGGCGCAGAGGCCGGGCAGGCCGGCGGCCATGAACGGCTTGCGGCGACCGAACGGCGTTCGTGAGCGGTCGGACAGCCAGCCGATCAGCGGGTCGTTCAGCCCGTCGCTGAGCCGGCCGATGAGCAGGATGTAGCCGGCCCAGCCGAGCGGCACGAGGTTCGGCACGCCGGGCTCATCGGGGTAATAGTATTTGAGCACCCAGCCGGTGATCACCAGACCGAGGCAGTTGATGCCGAACAGGCCGGCGGCATAGAGGTGGCGGTCGATCCGCCGCAACGCGCGCTCGCCGCCCATGCCTGGCTCTCTCCGGTCGCCGGGCGGAGGTTGCCGTCGGCGCGGCCGACTCCTTCACGCGACGGCGCCCGGCCGGGGCCCGGAATCAAAGCCACCGGCCGGGCGCGCGTCCTTCCGGACCTGGGGCGTCAGAAGCTGAGCCGGTAACTCACCCCGACACCGGGGTTGGTCACGTCGGCATGGAACCGCAGGGCGGGCATCAACTCGTTGTAGCGCAGCAGCGCGCTCGCTCGGTCGGCCGCGAAGCCGCCCTCGGCGCGCAGGTCGAGCACGTCGACGGTGTTGAAGAAACCGAAGTCGCCGGCACCGAAGACGAACCGGTCGAGCGGGTGCGAGCCGTAGTGGATGCCCCGCCGGTGCGCCTCGTTGAGCCCATCGACCGCCTGGAAGATGTGCGAGCCGAGCAGCCCGAGGCCGAACAGCAGTTGCGTGTCGCGGTCGTCGGTCAAGATCAGGCCGACCACCAGGCCGCCGTCGATGGCGGTGAACAGCGGGCCCTTGTCATGCGCGCCGAGGTAGTAATACCCCGTGCCGAAGCCGATGATCCCACCCAGCGCCGCCGCCGCGCCGTCGTCCTTCTGCGCCGCGGCCGGCAGCATCGCGAGCAACCCCATTCCTAGCGCGACGAGTGCGGTACCCCACCGTGTCATCGTCGCTCCCTCCTCTGTTGCCCCCGCTAGGCTGAGGATTCCCGAGGTCGGCCAAGGGGAACCGCGGACGGCGCAACTTGGGCGCAACATCCGGGCCGGCGATGGCACGGCGACGGCTGCGGCCAAGTCGACCGAGACGGTCGACCTACGCATAGGCCGACCGTCTCGGTCGGCGCCGGCGACCGTTGACACCAGCCGGCCGCGCTGCTACGATACAAACATCCGTTTGTGGCGCGGACGGGCGATGCATCCGGTCCTGGCTGCTTTCCACCCGCTGATCGCCGACTGGTTCGGCGACTGCGTGGGCACGCCGACCGAAGTCCAGCAGATGGCCTGGCCAGCGATTGCCGCCGGCGAGCATGTGCTGGTCACCGCGCCGACGGGCAGTGGCAAGACGCTGACGGCGTTCCTCTGGGCGCTGCACCAGTTGATGGCCGGTGAGTGGCCGGGCGGCACCACGCGGGTGCTCTACGTTTCGCCGCTGAAGGCACTCAACAACGACATCCGGCGCAACCTGCTGGCCCCCCTCGAGCAGCTCCGCGAGCGGGCCGAGACCGAGGGACTGCCGTTCTGCGAGATTGCGGTGCAGACCCGCTCGGGCGACACACTGCCGCGCGAGCGACGGCGGATGGCTCGCCGCCCGCCCGAGATTCTGATCACCACGCCCGAGAGCCTGAACATCATCCTCGGCACGAATGCGGCGACCGAGATGCTCGGCGGCGTGCGGACGGTGATCCTCGACGAGATCCACGCCGTCGCCGACGACAAGCGGGGCACGCACTTGATCAGCGCGGTCGAGCGGCTGACCCGCCTGGCCGGCGAGTTCCAGCGCGTGGCGCTGAGCGCGACGGTGCATCCGCTCGAGGTGATCGCCGAGTTCGTCGGCGGCCGGCGACTGGTCTATGACGGTGACACGCCGCGCTACGAGCCACGTCCGGTGCGCATCTTGGCCGCACCGCGGGCGAAGCGGTATGCCTGCGAGGTGCGCCAGCCGGGGCTCTCGTTCGACCCGGAGACGGCCGGCTCGGAGTTCGCCACCCTGGTCGGCGAGCTGCGCGCCCGGATCGCGCGGAATCGCTCGACGCTGATCTTCGTCAACAGCCGCCGGCAGTGCGAGCGGATCACCTTGCTGCTCAACCAGGGCCAGGCGCGGCCGGTGGCCTACAGCCACCACGGCTCGCTCTCGCGCGAGACGCGCGAGGTGGTCGAGCAGCGGCTCAAGCGCGGCGAGCTGCAGGCCATCGTGGCCACCGGCTCGCTCGAGCTGGGGATCGATATCGGCAGTCTCGACGAGGTGCTGCTGGTCGAGACGCCGACCAGCGGCTCGGCGGCGATCCAGCGCGTCGGGCGGGCTGGGCACGCCGTCGGCGAGGTCAGCCGCTCGGTGCTCTATCCGACCGGTGCGCGCGACTCGGTCGACGCGGCGGTGATGTGCCGGGTCATCCTCGACGGCGACCTCGAGCCGCTGCGGCCGGTCAGCGGCGCGCTCGATGTCCTGGCGCAGATCATCGTCGCGCTCTGCCGCGAGCCGCACGACCTCGACGCCCTGTACGAGTTTCTGGGCACCATGTGGCCCTACCGCGACCTGCCGCGCAGCAGCTTCGACCGGGTGCTGGCCATGCTCGCCGGCCGCTACGCCGAGACCAAGCTGCGCGGGCTCGAGGCGCGGGTGGTGATCGATCGGCTGGCTAACACGGTCACCAGCCTCGAGTCAGGCCGCTTCCTCGAGCGCACCGCCGGCGGGACGATCCCCGACCTGGGTCACTTCCGGATGCGCCTGGAGGGCGGCGAGCAGGTGATCGGCGAGCTCGACGAGGAGTTCGTCTGGGAGCGGCGCGTCGGCGACACGTTCAGCTTCGGCACGCAGCGCTGGCGGATCGAGCGGATCACGCACAACGACGTGTTCGTCACGCCGGGTCGCGACAAGCCGACGCTACCGTTCTGGAAGGCCGAGGGGATCAGCCGCCCGAGCCACCTGGCGCTCCGCGTCGGCGAGTTTCTCGAGCAGGCGCAGGAGGGCCTGGGCAGCGCTTGGTTCGAGGAGCGGCTGCGCCGCGAGCACCATCTCGACCAAAACGCGGTCAACGAGTTGCTCGGCTACCTGCACCGCCAGCGCGGCGCAACGGCTTCGCCGCTGCCGCACCGGCACCACCTGCTGGCCGAGTGGGTCGACATGACCGCCGACGACGCCGAAGCGTGGCAGGTCATCCTGCACACGGTCTGGGGCGGGCAGGTCAACCGGCCGTTTGCCCTGGCACTGGCCGGCGCCTGGGAGGCGGCGCACGGCACCCGGGTCGAGACGCACGAGCACAACGACGGCGTGGCGCTGATGCTGCCGTGCCGCGTGCCCGTCAGTGAGCTGCTCGACCTGCTGGCGCCCGAGCAGATTGAGCAGCATCTGCGGAAACGGCTCGAGGAGAGCGGCTTCTTCGGCGCGCGGTTCCGCGAGAACGCGGCGCGGGCGCTGATCCTGCCGCGCGGCACGCCGGGCCAGCGGCTGCCGCTATGGCTCAACCGCCAGCGGGCCAAACGGCTGATGGAGGCGGTCGGCCGGTACGACGACTTTCCCATTCTAATCGAGACCTGGCGCACCTGTCTGCACGACGAGTTCGACCTGCCGGCGCTGCGTGAGCGGTTGGCCGAGCTGGCCGACGGCCGCATCGCGGTGAGCGAGTGCGAGACGCACCAGCCCTCGCCGTTCGCCGCGCGGCTGGCCTGGCGACAGGTCAACTACCTGATGTACCTCGACGACACCCCGGCCGGGCGGGGCACCAGCCTGAGCGACCAGGTGCTGCGCGAGGCGGTGTTCGACGCCAACCTGCGGCCCGAGATCGAGCCGGCGCTGGTCGCCGCGCTCGAGGCCAAGCTGCAGCGGACGCATCCCGGCTATGCGCCGCGCGACGCGCTCGAACTGCTCGAGCTGCTGCAGGAGCGGCTGGCCGTGCCGGCCGACCAGTGGCAGGCCGTGCTCGAGGCGATCCGCCGCGACCATGACCTGGACCCGCGGGCGCTGCTCGACGAGCTGGCCGGCAAAGTGGATACGTTGACTCTGCCCGGCGCGGCGGTGGCGGTGACCATCGCGCGGGAGAACCAGCCGCGGCTGGCCTGCGCCCTTGGCTTCGCCGCCGAGCCGGGACTGCCGGCGTATCAGCCGCCCGACGGCAGCGAACCGCTGGCCGAGCTGGTCGCCGGCTGGCTGCAGTTCCACGGCCCACTGCCGCCCGGTCGGCTGTGCGAAGTCTTCGGCCTGCCGGCGGCCACGCTCGCGCCGGTGCTCGACGATCTGGTCGATGCCCTGCGCCTGGTCCGCGACCGGCTGACCCGCGGCGCCGACGAGCTCGAGCTCTGCGAGGCCGAGAACCTGGAGCGGCTGCTGGCCGCGGTCCGGCGCGGGGCGCGGCCGGCGTTCGAGCCGCAGCCGATCGACCGCCTGCCGCTCTGGCTCGCCGGCCGGCAGGGCCTGACCCGCCGCGGGCGCGGAATCGAAGGTCTGCAGGCGGCGCTCGAGCCGCTGCTCGGCTGCGCCGCGGCGACGGCGCTGTGGGAGACCGAGCTCCTGCCCGCGCGGGTGATCGACTATGCGCCCGAGCAACTCGACGAGCTGATGCGGCGCAGCGGGCTCTGCTGGCTCGGCGTCGCGCCCGAGCGGGTCTGCTTCGCCTTCGACGATCAGCGCGAGCTGCTGGCCGACGGCGAGGCGCCGCCGCCCGCGCCGGTGCTGCCGCCCGAACCGGGGCGGTATAGCCTGACCGACCTGCTGCGCCGGCAGGCCGATGGTGCGAAGGAGTACACCGCGCGGCTGTGGGAGTCGGTCTGGGCCGGGGCGGTCACCGCCGACTCGTTCGCCGCGCTGCGCCGCCGGCCGGCCGAACCGGCGCGCCGGCCGGTGCACCGCGCCGGCCGCTGGCAGGCGGCGCAGCCGGTCGAGCCGCATTGGTTCGCGTTGCGGCCGGTGCTGCCGCCCGCCGACCCGCTCGAGGCGCTTGAGCTGGAAAAAGAGCGCGTGCGGCTGCTGCTCGACCGCTGGGGGGTCATCTTCCGCGACCTGGCCGCCCGCGAACTGCCGGCCTTGCGCTGGGGTCGCCTGTTCCGCGCCTGCCGGCTGATGGAGCTGTCGGGCGAGCTGGTCGCCGGGGCCTTCTTCGCCGGCGTGCCGGGGATCCAGTTCGCCGCGCCCGAGCGGCTCGACGAGCTGCTGCGCCTCGACGAGACGCCGGTCTGGTGGCTCTGCGCCGCCGACCCGGCCAGCGCCTGCGGCCTGCGCCTGCCGGGCCTCGATCTCCCCGACCGGCGGGCCACCACGCACCTGGTCTACCACGGCGCCGAGTTGGTGCTGCTCAGCACCGGCAGTGGCCGCGAACTCGAGTTCCGGATCTCGCCCGACCATCCGCGGCTGGGCGATTACGCCGCCCTGCTGGCCGAACAGCAGTCGCGCGCGGTGGCGGCCCGGCGGGGCATCACGGTCGAGACGATCAACGGCCTGCCGGCGCCGGGCTCGCCTTATCTGGCGGCACTGCGCGAGCGGTTCGACCTCACGGTCGACGCGCGTCGGGTGCGGCTGTGGCGGCGCGCCGGCCGGGAATGACCCCTGCCCGCGAGACGTCCTCGACTCATACTGTGGCGCTCAAGGACACCAGCCGGGCGTCTTGGTCCACCAGACGGGAGGGAGGCGAGCCGTGTCCAGATTCCACCTTGTTGCCTGCGTCGCCGCGTTCGGCGTGCTGCCCGCCGCCGCCCAGGGGCCGATCGGCCTGAACCAACAGACGCTCGTCGTGGTCTGTCGCTACCAGGGCACCGAAGCGCCGCTGTTCACCAGTCAGCAGTGGGCCGACGCGCTCAACCTGCACGTCAACAACTTTTACTTGCAGGCCTCCGGCGGGTTGACCAGCTTCAACTTCATCCCGGTCCCCGGCGTCTGTGCGTTGGGCTATCCCGACGATCAACAGACCACCGACGACGCGATCAACTACATCAACTCAGTCACTCGCGAGGGTGCCGATGCGGTGGCGTTTGCGCAGGCCGCGGGGTTCAACCTGGCCAACGCGCGGCAACTGGTGGTGATCGTGAACCGGGCCCACCGCGGCAACGCGACGATTGGCCACTGGCCGCTCTACACGGTCAACGGCCTACCGTTCCAGTCGCTGGGACTGACGGTCTTCGGCGAGGTTTCGTTCGGCGTGCCGCTGATGGGCGGCGACGTGCTGAGCGTCGACATGACCGAGTCGGGCATCGAGGTGGCGGCGCATGAGCTCGGCCACATCCTCGGCCAGTTCGACCTCTACCCCTATTTCCCCGGCGTCGTGTTCAGCGACCGTTGGACCCAGATGGGCAATCAGACATGGCAGAACTTCGACGCCTTCAGCCGCTTCCTGTATGGCTGGCTGCCGACGCCGTCGATCCGCGTGCGCGATTTCGTCATGCCGACCACTGCCGCCGTCAACCAGGTGGTCAACCTCGCCCCGCCGACCAGCGGCACGGCGCAGACCGAGGCGATCCGGATCAGTCTCAAGCCCGAGGACGGCTTGGTCGGCGCGGTCAGCCGGCCCTTCTTCGGCCTGGTGCTCGAGGGCCGGCCGCAGGTCAACCTCGACGCCAACCTGCCCGACGAGTACGAAGAGGGAGTGCTCGTCTCCCTGGTCACCGAGGGTCTGCCGCAGGCCAGCTACATCGTCCAGCCGCGGGTGCCGACCGACTCCCTCGACCGCGCGGCGTTCCGGCCGGGTGACAGCTTCAGCATCGCCGAGCTGGGCGTGACGGTCGATGTGCTCGGCCGCACGGGCAACAACTTCGCCACCCGCGTACGCTGGACGGTGCCGAGCCTGCCCGACGTGGCGCTCAACTCGAATCTGCTGTTCGGCGAAAGCTCGGACATCTGGCTCGACTCGCCGACCAACGGCTTCGGCAACTTCACCTTCCCGATGCAGCCCGGCGGCGGCGCGCCGATCCTGTGCGGCGACTTTCCCACCGTGCCGTTCGTCATCCCGTGGACCGACCCCGACGGCCCCGGCCTGCTGCCGCCGTTGCCCGGCCTGCCGGTGCCCTCGCCGGTGACCCACCGGATCAACCTCCGCGCGCGCAACGTCGGCACGGCCACCGCCACCGGCGTGCGGGGCAACATCATCGTCCTGGCACCGACCATTCCGAACGTTGATTTAAGCGACCCGGCAAACCTGCTCGCCCTGGGCACGCCACAGACGGTCAACTTCGGCAACATCGCGCCCGGCGGCTCGGCCACCCGGACGTTCAACTACCGACCCGACGGCACGCCGTTCATGGTCATCGCTTGGTTCGACAAGGTGAACACCGAGGTCAACCTGTTCAACCAGGTCGCCGGCGAGGCTTTCCTGATCTTCCAGCCGGCGCCGGGCAGCCCGTATGACCCCGTTAGCGTGCACGTCGACTATTTCAACCTCGACACCAAGAGCAAGGTGCGGGCGCTGTTTGCCCTCCCGTTCGGCGTGCCGACCGAGTGGCAGGTCAGCATGGACCGGGTGGCCGCGCCGGCCGAGCCGGGCCAGCGCATCCCGTTCGAGCTGAGGATGCGGGCGCCCGAGCGCGAGAAGCCGCAACTGGTCACGCCGCGGCTGATGGGCTGGACCGACTTCGGCGACGCCGCGGTGCCGATCGGCGAGCTGCCGGTCTACGTCGATCTGTCGGTCCGCACGACGACCGAGCTGCAGGTCAAGTTTGACGGCAAGACGGCCAACTTCACCGGCCGCGTGCTGCCGGGCAAGGCGGGGCTCAAAGTCACCCTGGCGGTCAGCGGCAGCGACGGCTCACTCAAGTGGCTCGGCCAGCCCGAGGGCGACGTGGCCACGCTGACCACCGACGGCGGCGGGAACTTCCTCGCCGCGATGAACTGCGATGAGAAGGTCCAGTACAGCGCCGTGGCGACCTTCGTCGGCGCGCCCGAGATGCAGCCGAGCGTCTCGCCGCGGGTCGACTTCCCAACCACCGACACCGGCGGCGGCGGCCGCCGGCCGACCGGGCCGATCATCCGCCGCATCCAGATCGACCTGCTGCCGCGCATCCTGCGCGAGCCGTTCATCCTCGCCGAGCGGCGTGGTGTCGCGCCGCCGATGAGCGTCGAGCTGATCGATCCGGGGGTGGTGGTCGACTGGACCAACGGCCGCATCCTGTCGGATGGTGACAGCGGCCCGCTGCCGCAACTGCCCGGCGAGCGGCGCCGACAGACCGAGCGCCGCAACGCGATCAACGCCGCGCTGAAGGGCCTCCGCTCGGCCGCCGAGCAGTTGCCGGTCACCGCCGACTCGACCCTCGGCGCCTACATGCAGGTCAGCCGCGAACTCGGCCGGCAGGTCGACGAACTGCTCAACGGGTTCCGCGTGGTCGACGAGCGCGAGAAGCGCGGCGGCGGGTTCGAGGTCACCCTCGCGGTCGGCCTGAAGGGCCGCGAGGGCATCCTCTCCCGCGTGCTGCCCGCGGTGCAGGCGCTCGAACAGGCGGCTCAGCGGCGGCTGCCGGCGGTGCAGGGCGAGCGCGTGCTGCTCACCCCGAACCGTCCGACGGGCAACTTCCCGACGCGCAGCCTCGAGCCGTTCACCGGTCTGGTGATCGACGGTTCGGGCCTCGACCTGCGCCGCGCCATGGCCCCGAAGATCGTGCTGGCGGACGAGACCGAGGTCTGGGGCACGGTCATGGTCGATATCGAGCGGGTGCGCGAGGAGGGCATCGTCGGCTATCTACCGAGCCTCGACCAGGCGCTCGACGCCGACGTCTCGCGCGCCGGGCGCAATCCGCTGGTGATCACCGCCGTCGGCGTCGCCGGCCGGTTCCGGGCCAACCCGGTGGTCACCGCCGAAGATGCCGAGCTGATCCAGAAAGAGAACGAGCGCGGGCACTTCCTCGATCAGCTCCGCGTCGTCTTCGTCGTCGATTAGCCCCCGACCCCGCCGGGGCGCGCCGTTGGCGGCGCCCCTATCGGGAGGTCTGGGCGCGGCAGGGACACGCCAACGGCGTGTCCACTGGGGCAAGTCCCGTGCGCGTGGTTCGCCGCGTCGGTCAACGCGGCACGGAGAACGGTGACCATGGCGATGTACGTGATATCCGAACAGATCGAGGCTGCGCCCGAAGAGGTCTATGCTTGGCTGGTCGACGTCGAGCGCTGGCCCGCTCGCATCCCGAGCATCACCAAGGTGGCCAAGGAGTCGGAAGGGCCGCTGGCCGTCGGCGCGAAGTTCGCCGAAACCCGCGTCATGTATGGCAAGGAGGCCAGCGAGACCTGGGAGGTGGTCGAGCTCGAGCCGCCGCGCCGGCTGGTCACCCGCTGCGAGAGCATGGGCACCACCTGGCTTGCCACGCACCTCGTCGAGCCGTCGGGCAGCGGCACGAGCCTGACGCTGCAGCTCGAACTGACCTACCAGTCGCTGGTCGCCAAGCTCTTCGGCGCCTTGATGGGTGCGACCGTGACCAAGGCCTGCCGCGCCGATCTGGCCGCGATCCGCGACTCCTATGCCGCAGCACCGCCCGCCGAAGGGTAGGGCGAGCCCTGCGCGCCGCGTCGCCTACCCGCCGCCGAAGACCTCGCGCCACCAACCGCAGGCGTCGGCGCCCAGCGCGCGGTAGAGCTGGCCCGGACCATCGCCGGCGCCCGGCAATTCGACGTATTCGTGGGGTATCTGTAACTGCAGCAGCCGCTCGTGCAGCCGGCCGGTCGATTCCGCCGCCGCCGTGCCCGCCGCCGCCACCAGTCGGATCCTCTGCCGCCGGGCGATCTGCTGCGCGTGCCGCTCGGCCAGCGCCGCCGGCGTGGCGGCGGCGAACCGCGCCGCATCGCCGAAGACCGCCCGCAGCGGCGACGGCAGCTCGCCCTCGGCCGCGTCGGGCGTGAGCGCCTCGCCACCGACCATCGACACCCCGGCGAACAGCGTCGGCTCGCCGAAGCCGAGGTGGCCGGCGCCGAAACCGCCCATGCCGATACCCTCGATCCCGCGCCCGCGCCGCTCGGCAACCGTCCGATAGGTTCGGTCGATGAACGGGATCAGGTCCTGCCGGATGACGCTCGCCACGGGCAGCAGCCCATCGTGCCGGTCGGCGAAGTAGCTCTGCCTGCCGCCGTTGACCAGGACCAGGATCATCGGTGGCGCGTCGCCCGCCTCGATCGCCGCCGCCAGCAGCCGCGCGTGAGGCGCGCCGCTGGCCGGCCCGCCGGTGCCGTGGAGCCAGTAGAGCACCGGGAAGCGGCGCTCCGGCTCGGCCTCGTAGTGCGGCGGCAGCCAGACCAGACAGCTCGCCTCGCCGCCAGATGCCGGGCTGGCGAAACGCTGGTAGGCGAAGCCCTCGGGCGTCTCCGCCTCGGGCGCGAGCAGCCCCGGCGCCCCGCGGGTGTCGACCGGCCGCTGCGTCTCGACCGGCGCCATGCCCTTCAGCACGCGGTCGAGGAACTCGACCACCGTGGCCGTGACCGCCGGCCCGCCGAATCCGTGCCCGGCGCCCTCGACCACCTCGAAGGTGACCTCGACCCCGGCCTCCTCCAGCGCGTCGCGCAGCAGCTCGCTCTGCGCCAGCGGCACCAGCGGGTCCTGGTCGCCATGCATGATCAAGAACGGCGGGTCATCGCGACTGACATAGGTGAGCGGATTGGCCTCACGGCAAAGGTCGGGCACGGTCTGAATCGGCGCGCCGAGCAACTGCGATTCGGGCGAGTCGGGCGCGTCGTGGTCGATCGCCCCGCGCACCTCGTTCATGCGCCGGAAGTCGGTCGGGCCGAAGAAGTCGACCACCGCCTGGACCGCGCTCGAGACCGCGTGCCCGGTGCCCTCGAGCGCCGGTTCATCGCCCGAGACGCCGAGCAAAGCGACCAGGTGCCCGCCGGCCGACGAGCCCCAGGCGCCGAACCGGCCCGGGTCGAGCCGGTAGTCACCGGCCTGCTCGCGCAGCCAACGCACCGCCTGCTTGCAGTCAAGAATGCAGGCCGGCCACCGGGCCTCGCCGCTGAGCCGGTACTCGACGCTGGCCACGGCATAGCCCTGAGTGGCCAGGAAGACCGCCGGGCACGGGCTCTTGCTGCCGTTGCGCCACGCCCCGCCGTGAACCCAGATGACCACCGGCAGCGGCGCGTCGATGCGCTCGGGCAGGTACAGGTCGAGCAGCAGCGGTCGCTCGCCGACCCGGCCGTACTCGAGGTTCTCGAGCAGCCGCACGCCGGCGGGCAGTCGCGGCTGCGCCGGCCGCGGACGGTCGGGCGCAGCCAGCAGGAGGAGCAGTCCGAGCAGGTACAAGGCGCGCTCCAAGCCTCACCATCGCCGACGCCGGGATGGGGCACGGGGTTCGGCGCGGGGCCGCGGTGGCAGTATAATGCCAGCGGGAGTGATCGATGGGTCGACGACTCACCATCGAGCTGTCGGAGGAGGTGTACGGCCGGCTCGAGCGCTTCGCCGCCGGCGCCGGGCAGACTGTCGAGCAGGCTGCGATACGCTGGCTGGCGTGCGAGGCTGACCGCCTGACCGACGACCCGTTCGACGGGATCATCGGCTGCTTCGACAGCGGAGGCGTCCGCTGGGGTGAGGAGCACGACCGCTACCTGGGCGACGCAGCCCTCGGCGGCGGGCCAGCGGCCGGGCATGCGTGAATTGCTGGCCGACAGCGCCGGCCTGGCGCAACTGATCGACCCATCTGAGCCGCTCCATTCACAGGCCAAGGCGGTGGCCAAGTCGGAGCGGGGCGCCGGCTGCCGGTTCGTGCTCTCAAACTACGTGTTGACAGAACTCGTCAGCCTTCTTCACAGCCCGCTCCGCATGCCGCGGCCGCAGATTGTTGCTGTGGTCAACGCACTCCTCGAGTCCCCGTCGGTGGTCTACCTCCACGTCGATCGCGCAACGCACGATCGGGCGTGGGAACTGCTCCAGCATCGCCTCGACAAGGCCTGGAGCCTGGTCGACTGCGTCAGCTTCGTGATCATGGCCGACCGCGGGATGACCGACGCCTTCACCACCGACCATCACTTCGAGCAGGCCGGCTTCACGCGCATGCTGTGAGCCGTCGAAACCCGCCCGGGCTCGGTACCGTGGTGCGGCGCGGGGTTCGGCCAGCAGTGAATGCTACACCAACGACGCGGCTGCAACCGCATGCCATGGCAAATGTTGCGCTGAGGTTGCGAAACCAGGAGAATCCACTCCAGAATCTCCCGTGCGCCTCTTGCGTGCGCGATGGTGGATACACTGCGTAGTGGACAGGCGTTCGGCCTGCCGAGGAGGGAGTGCTGATGCGAATTCAGGTAACGAGGGGCGTCTTAGCCCTCCTCTGTGCGACGGGCGCGGCTGACGCGCTGGAGCGGTTGGCGGCCGACGATTTGGCGCAAGTGACCGGAGGGACCTGCCGTCTCAAGCCGATCCCGGCGCACATGTCCAAGGAGTGTCCGCCCGAAGAGCCGTGCTGGGACGACGAGTGGGACCCCTGCGAAACGGTCACGGTGACGAAAGTCACCGACAACGGCACGGGCGCGATCGTCCTCGACTGGCATGTCGGCCTCGGTGGCGAGTGCGTCGTCCTGGAGCAGGATGAGGAAGGCGACTGCGTCTTCCAGTACAGCTCCCGTCGGATCAAGCTCACGGACGAGGAGGTCGAGTGGGGCGAGGGCTGTGTGCAGGCCGGGGTGTTCGACCTCTGTGGCCCCGGCTACTTGCTGTGCGCCGTGGCAAACACCTACGAGCTGAACGATACCACCTGCCAGACGCCGATCGGCACGATCGACCTCGGCGTCTGCGGGTGCCGACCGGAGTACATGATGGGCCCGTCGGCGTTCCTGGCGCAACAGCCGAGCGAGTGACAGCGCGAGCCTGCCGCCGAGGTGCTGTTCGCTCGGCGGCAGGTTCGGGCGATGGGGAGGTTTGCCATGTGTGTCTTGTCGCTGCTTCGTTGCGCGCGATCCGGTCTGGTCCTGTTACTGACGGCGCTCCTGGTCCAGCCCGCCCTCGCCGCCGCCGGCGAGGCCGAGGTACTGAACGACGTCCTCTCGGCCCGCGCTGACCTTGCCGAGCATCTGCTGTTCACCATCGAGGAGGTCAGCTACTCACTCGTCAGTCCGCCGGTCACCGGGCCGGAGGCCAGCCTGCGCAGCCGCCGCGTCGAGTCGATCGATGACGCGATCGGCGACGGCGAGGGGTGGCACTTCGAGCTGGTCTCTGCCCGGAGTATCCTCGGCAGGCAGCAGCCCGCGGATCGCAACCTCCAGACCTGGAGCGTCGTCTCGGCAGGGCCCGACCGCTGGTCGCACGACCTCGCCTTCCTCGCTCAGTCGGGCGGCGAGCGGCGCGAAACGAGCCTGCGCCTGAGCGGACTGGACCCCCGCGCGCGGCTGACCATCAGCGACGCCGTCGACGATGACCGCTGGTACCTGTTCAACCTCGGCCTATCGCGGCGTGAAGGTACGCCGCTCGCCACGCTGCTCGGCGGCCCGCTGACCGTCTCACGCGGTGAGACCCTGCGCGGCCAGGCCTGCGACGTGCTGCGCGGGCCAGAGGGCGAGCTTTGGCTCGCCCCGGCCTTCGGCCACGCGCCGCTGCGCCTGCTGACCGTCGGCGAGCGCGGCCAGTGGTGCAACGACTGGTGGGGCTATCGCCAGACCGGCGAGCTCTGGCTGCCGCAGTTTCGTTGTAGCCGCAGCTTGTCAGAAGCTGGCCGCTTGGTCGGCCTGACCATCGACCACCTGCCCATGGCCGTCGCCGGCGGAGCGCAGGTCGCCGAGCTCGCGCCGCCGGAGCTGGGCGTGCCGGTGATCGCTGGCAGCAGCGTGCACACGGCGGCCACACGGGGCGCCGACGCGCCGGCCGGCCTCGGCACGCCGCCAATCGAGATCTGGCGCATCGCCGAAGACGACGGTAGGCGTTGGGGTATCTCGCTGCGCGAACTGCTGGCCGACGACCCGCTGCGATTGCCGGCCGGGCCGTAGGCCAGAGGGAAGACCATGCTGACCTGGCTGCTGCTTCCCTACCTGGCCGCCATTGCGCCGACCAGCGGGCAGGCGCCAAACTGCGGCGTGACCTCGGTGGTCGCCCTGCGCCAGGCGCTCGGCCGGCCGATGGACGGCGCCGCGATGCGCGAACTCGCCGGCTCCAGCCCGCTGGCCACCGTGGGCGGCAACGAGGTGGTGCGGCTGGCCGTCGAGGCCGTCGATCGAATCGACGCCGCGAGGTGGCGGATCCGGGTCGGCGCTTGACCGGCGCGGCCCGAACAGAGCGGTAGGCCGATGACCCAACCTTGCCGACCATCCGAGCGACAACACCGATGGGCGCCCGAGCCTTGCGCCGGGTGCGGGAAGGAAAGCCGGCGATGGTGAACTACGATGCCGCAGTGATAGTCCAGTATGCAAACGGCCTGTACAAGAAGGCTCACGGCATGATAGCGGCATACACTGCCCTGGGGGCTTTGCTGATGGGCATATCCGGCGGCCTCCTCGCCATGCTCGCAATCGCGCCTGATGCTGGCGCCGCCGTGGCATGGGGGCTGCTTGCAGCAATGGTTGGCGCGGTCGTCGGCTTCATGTTGGGCGAGTCTCGGGCGTTCTACCTGAAGCTGCTTGCCGAGCTCGCGCTGTGTCTGGCTTCGATCGAGGCGAATACCGCACCCCCACCCGCGGCTAGAGACGAGTGAATGCAGGTGGGGCGCGAAGTGGCACGACGTCGCGTTCACGAACGCGCGCGGCCACACGGGCTGCGGGTAGGGGAGCGTCCTGAGTCGTGTGTGGTGCGCCGCCGGCGACGCGGTGCTCGACGTGCTCGGCGCAGCCGTCGACGGACCACCCCTCGCCGTCGAGCTGCTCGAGCGCATCGACGCCGCTCGATGGCGGGTCCGAGTCGGTGGCAACCTGACCGACGGCAACCACCGGGGCGCGCTGGTGATCACCACCGGCTCCACGCTGCAGCCCGAGCTGCGCGTGCCACTCACCCTCGCCGTCGGCTGGTAAGCGAACTCGCGGTTGGCGGGCGGCTCGGAATCGGGTACGGTTGCCACCGGAGCCGCCCGTGTCGCAGACCACCGTCAGCATCCGCGGCGATGCCTTCTGGATCAACGACGCACTGACCTATCCCGGCCGCTCCTGGCGCGGGCGGAAAGTCGAGGGGCTGTTGATGAACAGCCGTATGGTGCAAGGCATCTTCGATGACCTCAACCCTGAGACACGCCATTTGTGGAACTATCCTGACGGGCCGTGGGACCCCGAACGCAACAACCTCGCCTTCGTCGCGGCGATGGCCGAGTGGCGCGCGCACGGTTTGCTCTCGTTCACCATCAACCTGCAGGGCGGCAGTCCGCAGGGCTACTCGAAAGAGCAGCCATGGCACAACTCGGCGTTCGACGAAGTGGGCGACCTGCGGCCGGGCTACCTGGCGCGCCTCCGGCGCATCCTCGACCGCGCCGACGAGTTGGGCATGGCGCCCATCGTCGGCCTCTTCTACTTCGGCCAGGAGCACCGCCTGCGCGACGAGGCGGCGGTCATCCGCGGCGTCGACCAGGCCCTCGCCTGGCTGTTCGACGGCGGATGGACCAATCTCCTGATCGAGGTCAACAATGAATGCAATGTGCGGTATACCCATGCGATACTGCAGCCGCCACGGGTGCATGAACTGATCGAGCGAGTGCGGGCGAGCCGTCGCGACGGGCGGCGGTTCCTTGTTTCGACCAGCTACGGCGGTGGGACCATCCCGCGACCGAACGTGGTCGCGGCGAGCGATTTCCTGCTCCTCCACGGCAACGGCGTGACGGAGCCGGAGCGCATTCGCCGCATGGTTCGCGAGACGCGTCAGGTCGCCGGCTACCGCGGGCAGCCGATCCTATTCAACGAGGATGACCACTTCAACTTCGCAGAGTCCGACAACAACATGTTGGCCGCGATCGACGAACACGCCGGGTGGGGTTACTTCGACTACCGTATGCCTGGCGAGGGGTTCGAGCAGGGCTATCAGAGCATGCCGTGCGACTGGGGGCTGTCGAGTGAACGGAAGCGGGGGTTCTTTTGGCTGTTGGCCGACGTAACCGGAGCCGACCATGCGCCTGACGCGACGTGAGCTGCTTGCCGCCGCGGCCGTGGCCGGGGCCGTGCGCGGGCGGGAGAATGCTATGGCCGAGGCGTGGCGCGCCGGGCCGTGCCTGCTGCTCGACGACGCGCTGGTCGCCCGGGCCGACGGGCTGGTGCGGCGCGTTGTGCCGCCGGCGCGGCTGACAGAGCCCATCGTCACCGGCTTCGAAGACGGCTGCTTCCAGCCCTACCTCAGCGTCGTCCGCTCGCCTGAGACGGGGCGTTTCCGAATGTGGTACGGCGTGCCGTACTCAGAGGGCAACACCGGCCGATCGAGCCTGGCAACCATGGACTCGGCCGACGGCATCCACTTCGTCCGCCCACACCGCGTGCTGCCCGAGCCGGCGCCGAACCAGTTCGGGGTGAGCATCATCGACCACGGACCGGAGCACCCCGCGCCGGAGCGACGGTTCATCTACGGCTGGTACCACGATAGTGGCCTGCGGGTAGCCGCCTCGCCGGACGGCTTGAGTTGGTCTAAACTGAGCGATGATGTCGTGCTTCGGCACAATCACGATATCACCAGCCTCCATTGGGATCCCATCCGGCAGCGCTATCTCTGTTTCTGCTCGATGGTCCTTGGCGACGGGCCGTGGGCCGGCCGGCGAATCCCGCATCAGAGCGTCAGCGACGACCTGCAGCGGTGGGAAGAGCCGTGGCGGATCATCGAACCGAGCGACGCGGCGATCGAGCACGGCGAGACGCAATTCTACTGCTGCAGCGGACTGCTGGCGCGCGGCGAGCTGCTGGTGGCCTTCGTCAAGGTGCTGCGCGACGACCTCAACGGCGAGCCAGACCGCACGGCCGCCGAGCTTCACGACGAGGACCGGCCGTTCGCCGGCATCGGCTACACCGTCGTTGCCTGGAGCCGCGATGGTCGCACCTGGCGGCGTGAGACGGAGCCGTTCCTCGACCGCAACGCGACGCCCGGCACGTGGGACCGGGCGATGGCCTGGGGCGACGAGCAACTACTGGTTGGCGGCCACACGTCGATTTACTACGGCGGTTACCGCTGGGGTCACAAGGCGGAGCGGTTCACGGGTCGTCAGATCGGCTATGCCACCATGCGCCGCGACCGGTACGTTGGCTACGTGGCGGGCGACGATCGCGGCGTGCTGCGGACCGAAGCGCGGGCGCTCGGCGAGGCGGTGCAATTCATGCTCAATGCCGCCGTCGATCCGTCGGGCGAGCTGCGGGCGCGCGTGGTCGACGAGCACGGCGCGGGGATCGCCGGTTTCGATTGGCCGGACTGCCGGCCGATGCGCGGTGACCGGATCGACCATGCGGTGGCTTGGCGCGGGCGCAACGCCGACTTGCGTGGGCGAGTGCTGGCGCTCGAGTTGAGCGTCCAGCGCGGCACGCTGTTCGGGTTCGACATCGGCTGAAGGGCCGGCAGGAACGGCCCGCGCGGCGTGGAATGAGCCCTGGCCACGACGGAGCCGTGCAATGCTGCCCGCGCTGTTCATGCCTGCCATGCTGTCGGTCGCCGCCGCGCCGGGCGAGGATCTGCTGGCCTCGCTGGCCCGCCCGCGCGAGGGCCGCTCGCGCCGCGCCACGTCGACCTTCCGGGCGGGCGCCGACGGCCGCTACGATCCGAACGCGCCGTACACCAGCGACGACCAGGAGCACTCGAACTGGGACAATTTCCGCGTCGCGCCGGGCGCGACGCACCTGCTGATGGACGAGGCAGGGCCGGGAGTGATCACGCACATGTGGTTCACCTTCCTCGGTCCCGAGCCACACGCGTGGGCGCGCGACGGGTCGGCCAGCCACCAGGATATGCTGCTGCGCATCACCTGGGACCGGCGCGAGCGGCCGGGTGTCGAGGCGCCGCTGGGCGACTTCTTCGCCAACTGCTTCGGCCAGCGCGACGAAGTGATCTCGCTGCCCGTGGTGGTCGAGGACGGCGACAGCTACAACTGCTTCTGGGCGATGCCGTTCCGCGAGCACGCCCGGGTCGAGTTGGTCAACCAGGGCGACAAGCCGGTCAGCCTGCTGTACTACAACATCGACTGGATTCAGTACGACACGCTGTCCGCCGACACGCCCTATTTTCACGCGCAGTACCGGCAGGAGTATCCAGTCGAGCAGGGCCGCGACTATGTCGTGCTCGAGACCCAGGGCAAGGGTCACTATGTCGGCACGGTGCTGGCGGTGCGCACTCGCAGTCCCGCTTGGTTCGGCGAGGGCGACGAGAAGGTCTGGATCGACGGCGAGGAGTCGCCCTCCATCCAGGGCACCGGCACAGAGGACTACTTCCTTAGTGCGTGGGGGCTCAAAACGACCTCGACCCCCTACGCCGGCGTGCCCTGCTTCGACGGCTGGGGGCTGCTCGGCGGGCGGACCAGCGCCTATCGCTGGCACCTCCACGACCCGATGGTCTTCCAGACCGGAATCCGCGTCGCGTTCGAGCATTGGGGCTGGATCTCGACGGACGAGAATCCCGACCACCGTGCGATGAGCTGGAACGAGCGCCAGGACGACTACGCCTCGGTCGCGTTCTGGTACCAGACCGGCATCCCGACCTTCACCGCGCGGGCGCCCGACGGTCCCGCACGGCGGCTGCCGAGCCTCGAGCGGACCATCGCTTACGCCCGCGACGTGGCCGTGCACGGCGCCGGCGAGGCGAGTCCACAGCAGCTCGCCTTCTACGACGGACCGCAGCTCCTCTATCGCCCGACGAGCGAAGAGGACGCCTGGCTCGAAATCCCCTTCACCGTCGAACGACGCGAGCCGTTACGATTGCTGCTCAACCTGACCAAGTCGTATGACTTCGGGATCTACCAGGCCTCGCTCGACGGGGTCGACATCGGCGGGGCGATCGACGCTTACGGCGCCGAGATTACGCACCAGGAGGTACACCTGCTCGACTTCTGGCCCGATCCCGGCGAGCACCGGCTGCGGCTGCGCTGTGTCGGGCGCAACGCGGCCTCGCAGGGCTACTACCTGGGCCTCGAATCGGTCCGCCTGCGCGAGCGTCGCCCGCGCGTGGCGGAGTATGGGCACGACCGCGAGAAGGACTGGCGCACCGAGCCGGTGCTGTACGACTGACGGCGGGTTACGGTGCGCCTTCGACCAGCAGCGGCACGGCCAGCGTCTCGCCTGACAGGTCGGTCTCGACCGCGAGCGTGCCGCGGATCCAGGCGCCTCGTTCGGGCCGGCCGCGCAGTCGGATGAGGTAGCCGCCCTCGGGTCGCGGGGTGACGTCGAGTAGTGCGAACCCATCGCCGGCCACTTCACACGTCTCGATCGCGAAGGCGCGGCCGTCTCGGGCGGTCAGCCGGAGGGTGAACAGCGCGCCGTCGGTGCCGACGTGGAAGTCGGCCAGGCGGGCGGGGAAGGCCTGCAGGACGGGCACGACGGTGACCCTGACGGGCAGCGAGAGCGGCGCGCCGTCGGGTTCGTTGGTGTTGATGATCAACCGCGCGGTGTGCTCGCCGGCGGGCAGGTCGTCACGCAGGCGGAGTTCGAGGCTGCGCAGCCAGCGCTGCTCTTCGGCCACCGTGCCGCGGGGGGTGACCTCGCAGAGATCGGGCTCGCACGAGGCGCCGGTCACGGAGACCCCGACAGGCGTCGAAATGCGGACGGTGGCGGTGTCGGATTCGCCGCGGAGGACACGGAGGAGGATCGTCCGCGGGGCAGCGTGGATGCCCTGCAGGCCGGTGGCGGAGAGAGTGAGGAAGAGCAGCGGCTGGGCCGGGTCGCCGGTCACCAGCCGCGCGTATTCGAGCTGGCGGCCGATGGTGATGATCCGCATCGTCATCGCGACGTCGGCCGTCTCGCCAGGCGCGACCGGCAGCGCCTCGCGCTGGGCGGCGGTGCAGGTACACGAGGTGTTTCGCACGCGGATCGTCGCCTCCGCGGCACCAAGGTTGCGCACCGCGAAGCTGTGCTCCAAGACCGAACCGGCGGTGGCATCACCGAGCTCCACATGTCGTTGCTCGAGGGTGATGCCCGACCTGGCAGTGAAGGCGTCATCTGGCAGCACGCAGTGGCCGGTGAACCGGGCGGTGAAGTCGTCGACCGGCCAGGCTTCGATGGCCAGCGTCGGGCCGTCGGCGATTTGGACGTACTCCTCATCGGCGCCAAGGAAGGCGACGAAGTGCTCGGGTTCGCGGAGATGAGCGATGCCGATCCGGCCGGCGGCGCGGAGTTCGTCGAGGGAGGCCTGGTAGCCGACCAGATCAAGCTCCAGCCTCGCGGCCATGTCGATCAGATCGCCCAGGCTGACCTCCGGGTCAGGATAGCTGTCGGTCAACCACTGCACGTCGTCGGGCTCGAGGCGGTGTTCGATGGCGGTGACGTAGGCCAAGATGCTGGCCACACCGCAGTTGAGGCGAGCGGGCTCGGCGGCGGCCGCGCCACCGGCTAGTAACAGCGCGCACAGCCACCGACTGGCGATTACGTGCGGCCAGCGTATCATGGCTGTTCTCCCGGCCCGTCGGCCGCCAGTTCGGGCAGATCGACGGGCAGTTCCCAGGCGGCAAGGCGACCCTCACCCACCTGCCACAGTTCCTCGAGCCGATAGCCGTAGGTCGTGGCCTGATCGTCTGGTAGTCCCTGCCGGAGATGAACCGACGCCCCGGGGATGATGGGTACGTGCCACTTCGGTACAACCGGCTCGACGTTCTCGTTCAGAAAGCACGAGGCGATTTGCACGACCGTCAGGCCGGTCGCGCGCCACGCGGTCGGCTCGGCTTCACCGGGCCGGCTGGACCGTGAAACGTAGAGCGCTGGCAAGGAGCACTGCGCGCCGTCGGTGTCGGTCCCCAAGGACACCACGTGATAGCCGAGCCACTGCCACTCGAAGCGGGTCGTTTCCTGGGAGTTCGGGTCCGTCGACTGCCAGAGTGCGCGCACGGGCGCATAGCCCCATGCCGGAGCCAGCCAAAGCTCGCGGCCCTCGGCACCCCTGAGTACGAGCACCTCCTCGCCGAGGAACTGCTCCGCTCGGTCGACGGCAACCGGCTCGCGCAGCAGCCCCGACACCGGGCGCCCGTCCAGCAGCTCCAGGCCGAGCGCGAGCCGATGGTACCGTGAATGCTGGCCCGGCGGACGTTCGCGCAACTCGCACGAGAATCGCCCGAGTTCCTCCGTCTGGCCGGTGAACTCCGTCGTCCGTGCAACCTGCTCGAGGTCGGGCTGCTGCCAGACATACGTGGTGACCCGGCTCTCTGCCGGATGCTGCCACAAACTGAGCGTTCGCTCTGCCACGCTTCGAGTGTCGCCACGGTCATGGACGACAACCGAGGCGGTCAGCGCCACCCTGATTCGGGTCTCGCCCGGGATCAACAAACCCATTCCCACCCGACCGTAGACCACGAACATCTCGGACAGCGCGGCGGTGCGAAAGGACATCGCGTCGAGCAGCTCGGCCACGTCCGGGAGCTGGGCCACTGCCGGCGTCGCACTCGCCGAAAGCACTCCCACGCAGAGAACCGCCCACGCCGATCGCGCGTGTTGGTGGTGCATCTGGACACCTCCCCTCGGCCGATCCGGCCTCCGGCAAGCGTGCTTAGTGGCTCAACCCGAGGGCGTAGAGCGCGCCCTGGCCTGGAGGGCCGCCTCCTCCTCCCTTCGAGCAAGCACACATGTACCAGGAGATGCGGCCGATGGCCGGGTGCTCAGTCATGCACCCCGAATCCTGGTATACCTCGTCGGTGTAGGCACACTCGACCTGCCCGATACCGCACGACGTAATCTCCATCGCCTCCTGACATTCGGCACCGTAGCCCGACAGGTCCTTCAGTTGCACATTCTTGTAGTACACCGTGATCGCGTAGTGGTAACAGTGTTCGCCCTCGGTGTCGAAGCAGTCACCGCCGGTGGTTACCCCCTGGAGGATGATGTCCGGAACCGAGGTGTCGACGAAGTACTCATACTGCACGCCGTAGCACTCGTCCTCCTCGCCCTCGTCGACACACCCAGCGAGGTTCCCCTCGCAGGTCCAGCCGGGGTGCGCAGTCATGGGTTTGAATCGGCAGCCGGCCTGCCGCCCCCGCACCCCCGCCATCGCCTCCGCGCTCAGCCGCTCCGCCGCGCTCACCTGACCGCCCGCCAGCAGCAATGCCAGCGTCGCCGCCCAGAGCGCTCCCCTTCGCTTCATCGTCTCCCTCTGCGTCGGCCGATGCCGACAGCTACACAGTGCACATCAGCGCAAGGGCATGTCAAGCTCCAGGATGAACCGAAGTTGAACCAGAGGGCGCCAATCGCGAATTCGCCGCTCTGCCGCGGGGCGGTGGCGCGATAAACAACTCGACCGCGCCGGCTCGTTGCCGGTCGCCGACGAGGAAACGCCCGGCGCGGGGCGAAGGTGGCCCGGCCGGAGTTTGGTATGGCCCGATCCGCGCGCTTGGTGGCCGTTCTGTGGCTTGCCGTCGCCCCCGCCGTCCGCGCCGAAACCCGCCTGGCCGGCGTGTTCGGCGACCACATGGTGCTGCAACGCGGGATGCCGATCCCGGTCTGGGGCTGGGACACGCCGGGTCAGGCGGTCACCGTCACCCTCGGCGACTCGGCTCCCGTCTCCGCCGCCGCCGGCCCCGACGGCGCCTGGCGAACGACCCTCCCCAGCCACGACGCGGGTGGTCCGTACGAATTTGTCGTTGACGGAAGCAGTACGATTGCTTGCACGGATGTGTTGGTCGGTGAGGTATGGCTGTGCAGCGGGCAGAGCAACATGGAGTGGCCGGTCGCCGCGTCGCTCGATGCCGAGGCGGAGGTTGCCGCGGCCGACCACCCTCGCATCCGGCACCTGAAGATGCCGAACCAACCGGCGGCGCTGCCGACGCACGAGCGCCAGGCGGCCTGGCAGGTCTGCTCGCCGGCGACGGTGGGCGGCTTCACCGCCTGCGGTTACTTCATGGCCCGCGAGCTGGAGCGCGCGCTCGACGTGCCGGTCGGGTTGGTCAACGCCTCGTGGGGTGGCACGCTGATCGAGCCCTGGACGCCGTCCGGCGGCTTCGCCATGCTCGACAGCCTGCACGACCTCTTCGCCCGCGTCCGCCTGACGCACCCCGACAGCCCGACCTACCAGGCCCGCCTGCGCGGCTACCTGACCGAGCTTGAGGCCTGGCTCGCGATGGCCCGCACCGGGCTCGAAGCCGGTGCAGCGTTGCCGCCGGCGCCGGCCTATCCACCGGAGCTGCGACCGCTGACCGACGCCGAGCAGCCGATGCAGCAGCCGACGACGCTCTATAACGGCATGGTCCACCCGCTGGTGCCCTACGCTCTTCGCGGCGCGATCTGGTACCAGGGCGAGTCGAACCACCGTGAGGGGATGTTGTATGCCGATAAGATGGAGGCGTTAGTCGAAGGTTGGCGAGAGGTTTGGGAGCAGGGGAGCTTCCCCTTCTACTTCGTTCAGATCGCACCGTATCACTACGGCGGCGAGCCGTCGACCTACCTGCCGGAGCTGTGGCAGGCACAGGCCGCCGCGGCGGAGCGCATCCGCGACTGCGGCATGGTGGTGATCAGCGATGTCGGCGACGTCGAGGACATCCACCCGCGCAACAAGCAGGCGGTCGGCCTGCGCTTGGCGCGCCTGGCGCTGGCCCGGACGTACGGCCAAGAGGTGGAGTACTCAGGTCCCGTGTTTCGCCGCATGGCGTTTGAAGGTCGGACTATTCGGCTCTGGTTCGATCACGCCGAGGGGCTGCGCTCGCGCGATGGCGCGCCGCTCAACTGGTTCGAGATGATCGGTGCCGAGACTGATTTCGTCCCGGCGCAGGCGGTGATCGACGGCGAGACGATCGTGCTTTCGGCGCCCGAGGTGGCCGAACCGCGGGCGATGCGCTTCGCCTGGCACCGCAACGCCGAGCCGAATCTTCAGAACGGCGCCGGCCTGCCGGCGGGCGCGTTCCGCGCCGGCGAGGTGCCCGAGCGCGACTGGCTGGCGCTGAAGGTGCCCGAGGCGGCCGCTTACACGCTGGTCTACGACCTGGATCTCAACCACCTGGCCAGCCCCCTGGTCTACGACGTCGACCGGCGCGGCGAGGTGAACGGGCGGTTCGACCGCATCGCCTACTTCCTCGAGCTGCAGCGCGATCGCGAGCCGGTGCAGTATGCCTTCGCCGCGATGGACGCCTTCACCGACGATCTCGGCCGCATCGGCGTGCCGGTGTTCGGCTCCGGTGCGGTCTTTCAGCAGACGGTCAGCGGGCTGACGGTGATCTCCAACGCGGAGGGGGTGGTCAACGGCACCGAGCTGACCGGCGCCATCGAGTTCTGGCCGCACAACTACGGCCCGGCCAACGCCGCCGGCGTGCCGCACGCCTCGGCCTCGGTCTACGACTTCGGCGACCAGCCGGCCGAACCGGCGGACGGCTATGGCTGCATGCAGATCCACCACCCGGCGGCAGGGCAGACGGTGCTGGCCCTCAATCGCTGGAACGGCGGACCGACCGGCGCCGACGTCGGCATCGGCAACAGCGCCGGCAACACGCGCGACTGGACCTTCGCCGGCAACGCGGGCGAGTTCGTGGTCAAGCGCCTGCGGGTGCTGGTCAGGCTGGTGCCGTGATGACCGCGATCCTGGTCGCCCTGGTGGTGGCGCCGCCTGCAGACTGGTTCGGCATCCATGTGGTCGACGAGGCGACCGGCCGCGGCGTGCCGCTGATCGAGCTGCGGCTGACCAACGAGACGGTCTATGTCACCGACAGCGCCGGCTGGGCGGCGATTCTCGAGCCTGAGCTGCTCGGCGAGGAGGTCTGGTTCGGCCTGCATGGTCATGGCTACGAGCTGCCGGCCGACGGTTTCGGCTACCGGGGCGTCCGGCTCCGCCTGACCGCCGGCGGCCGCGCCGAGGTCCGGGTGCGGCGGCTGAACATCGCCGAGCGGCTCTACCGCCTGACCGGCGCGGGAATCTACCGCGACAGCGAGCTGCTCGGCGAGGCCGCACCGCGCACCGGCCGACTGCCCGGACTGGTCATGGGCCAGGATTCGGTTTTCGCCGCGGTCTACACTAGACGTGTGTTCTGGTTCTGGGGCGACACGGCTAGGCCGGGCTATCCGCTCGGCCAGTTTCGTATGTCGGGCGCCACCACACCGCTCGACATCGATCCGGACGCCGGCTACGGACATGACTACTTCATCGATCAAACCGGCTTCAGTCGCGAGATGATGCCCCACACGGAGCGCGGCGTGATCTGGATTGGAGCGATAGCCGTCGTTCCTAATGCGACGGGCCGCGCACGGCTGGTCGGGGTGTACGACCGACGTGAGGGATTGGGAGAGGTATACGAGCGCGGCATTTGCGGCTTCGACGACCAGACCGAGACCTTCCGCACGGTGCGTACGATCCCGCTCGACCCGCCGAACCACCCGCAAGGGCAGGCGTTCCGCGTCGGCGACTGGCTCTACTTTGCCACCGCCTATCCCATGCTCCGCGCGCCCGCCACGTTCGAGGGCTACAGCGATCCGGCGGCTTGGGAGGCCTACACGCCACTGCCGCCGGGAGGCCGCTGGAGCGGCGCCGAGACCACGCCGCTGGAAGACTGGGGCTGGAAGCGCGAGACGGCGCCGCTCGGCGCCAAGGAGCTGGCGGAGCTGGCCAAGGCGGGCCGCCTGGAGCGCGACGCACTGCCCTTCGCCCTGCGCGACGCGGCGACCGGCGAGGCTATCCTGGCGCACAACGGATCGGTCCGCTGGAACAACTACCGGCATGCGTACGTGATGATCGTCGGACAGCAGTTCGGTACGACATCCCTCCTGGGCGAAATCTGGTATGCCGAGGCACCGGCGCCCGAGGGTCCCTGGCGCGACGCGGTGAAGATCATCAGCCACGACAAGATGACCTTCTACAACCCGGTCCACCACGACTTTCTCGACCGCGACGGCGGGCGGGTGATCTACCTGCAGGGCACCTACTCGCAGACCTTTGCCGGCCCGGTGACGCCGACGCCGAGGTACGACTACAACCAGGTTATGTATCGCCTCGACCTGGCCGACGAGCGGCTGCGACCGGCGCAGGTCCGGTAGTCGCTAGCGCGGCAGGAGTCCGACCACCGGTTTGGCGCTGAGGTCGTGCCGGAAGGCGCCCCAGTGCGCCTCGACGGCCGACAGCTCGCCGGGGATGGCGCTCGGCTTCCAGGGCGCATCGAAGGCCTCGAACATCACCGTCGCCAATTCGGTCGAGTTGGGCCGGGCGGCGAACCAGGCCTGCCAGTAGCGTGCCTGCAGCGCCTCGCTGAAGGGCTCGGGTCCAGACGGCAAGCCGCTCTCCTTGAGCAGCACCGGCTTGTCGCCGAATGGCAGTTGGCGCAGCGCGTCGACTCGGCCGGCCAGCCAGCGCACCGCGGCCTCGTAATCGGTCCGCTCGCCGCCGGCAAACAGCCAGTGGATGTTCGGCGCGTGGAAATCGAGCAGCCGCTGCAGGCTCGGCCGGGAGAGGTGATGCGGCGGCTCCGAGGTGCTCACCGGCACGCCGGGCAGCGCCTCGCGCACGCGGGTGAGCGCCGCTTCGAGCGCCTCGTGCGTCGCCCGTCCGGCGAGCTGGGTTTCGTTGCCGACCAGCACGGCGAGCACCGTTTCCGGATGCGTCCTCGCGGCCAGTACCGCCGCGGCAAGCTCCTGTTCGGAGCCGACGTTCCAGATGCCGAGCACGACCTGCATCCCCAGCTCGGCGGCGATCGGCACGACCGAGTCCATCGCCGCCCGCGGGTCGGATGAGTAGGTCACCACCGCATCGAAGTACGGCCGCAGCGCCGTGAGGTCGGCGCGTATGCCCGCCGGGTTGGCCGGCACGCCGGCGGTCGGATCCTGGCTGGTCGGCGTGTAGGCGACGAACCGCTGGGTCGCGAACGCCTCGCGCAGGCGCGGCAGGCCGGGCGAGGGGGGCAGCGGCTCGAGCGCGGCGACGTCGAGGTTCGTGTAGTACACCGTATCGAGGTAGAACCGCGTCCGCGCCGTGCCCGGCGGCTGCTGATCCCGTGCGACAAGGATGGTCAGTCCCGCGCAGATACGGCGTCGCTGTTCGGGCGTGTAGGCGGCCAGATCGAGGCTGTACTCCTGCCACTCGTCGCTCAGGCGCAGCGGCTCGCCGGCCACCGGCGCGGGCAGGCTGTCGCCGTGCGGCTTGCCCGCCAGCGTGCCGACTTCGGCGCGGATCACCTCGCCGCCGGCCTCGCCACGGGCCCAGAAGACGAGCGTGTTGAAGGCGCTCAGGTCGTGGCCCCAGCCGCGCGCATCGTCGCCCCACCAGGGCGGGTCGGCCGGGCCGGCGAAGAAACCGACGCCCAGCCAGCCCGGTTCACGCCAGTTAACCTCCCAGCCTATGCACCGCTCACCGTCGTGCGGCGCGGCGGGCGAGTCGTAGTCGACCGTGAGCATCTGCCCGGCCTCGGCGGGCATCCAGCCGTACGGCGTGAAAGGCATCCCCTCGGCGCCGTCGCGGTAGAGCCAGAACCGGCCCTCGGCATCGGGCACCGCCGGGCGTGGTGCGAGGAGCGTCAGCAGCAGGAAGCAGGTCATCGGTCGATCCGTCAGCGGACCGATCATACCTCAGGCGGCGGGTCGCACCACAAGATCAGGCCAACGCGCACTTCTGGCTCGCCGGCTACATCGGTCGTTAGCAGCACGCCAGACTTGAGCAGCCCCAGCTCCGCCGGCGTGACGGCGACGGCGATGCGCCAGCCGTCGGGCGCCCCGACCGGCGCGCCGCAGTCGACCTCGGGCGACTCGCCGCGGGCGGCGGTCACGCGCATCGGCTTGCCGTCGCGGCGGGCGACCAGTAGCTCGATCACGCGCCGTTCGCCGCGCGGCACGCGGCCATAGAACAGCGCCTCGGGCCGCGCGCGAACGTCGGGCCGGACGGTGATCTGAACGGGCAGCTCCAGGTGCGGCCGATCCGGGTCGCTGGTGCGCAGGCGCAGCGTACCGGTCAGCTCGTCCGGCTGCGTCGCCGCGTCGGCTTCGAGCTCGACCTGGACGATGCGGACGAGCTCATTGGCCTGCCACGGCACGATCGAAGTGCGGCAGGCGAATCCCTCGACGGCGGCGGCGGTGAGCTCGAACGCCGCCGGCAGTGTGACGTAGACCGCCGCGGCGATCGGCTCGCGCTTGTCGACCACCAGTCGGATCCGCTCGGGCGAGAGCTGGTAGTCGGCCGGCGTGTCGACGGTCCAGGTGAGGTATATCCACGGCCGCATCGGGTCATTGGTGCCAAGGATGGCGTGAGCGCCGTACGCACCGACATACTCGGCGAGAAAGATCACGTCAGCGGTAGTCTCCGTCCCAGCGGGCACCACTTTGTCCGCCAACCGCACCTCCGTGCACGACGCACAGCCGAGCCGCAGGACGGACAGCTCCAGCGGCAGTTCGCCGTCGTTGCGGATGGTGATCGTGCGGCGGTGCGTGGCGCCCTTGGGCAGCGTGCCGAGGTCGGCGTGGGGCTCCGACAGGCGCACGCGCGGCGCCGGGCCGGGGTCGGGCACGGGCACCAGCGCCTCGACAGGGAACCAGGGATCGAGTTCGCCGCGCGGGACGACGAACGGATCGACGGTTTCGATCGCCTGGACGCGCTCGGCGGTGACATAGAGGATCACCGTCGCCGGGCTGCCGTCGGGCCAGAAGACGAGCACCGGCCGGTCGAGCGCGGCGAGTTCGTCGAGGGTGACTCGTCGCGTCTCGGTGGCCAGCCCGCAGGCGCCGGCCAGCGTGCGCAGTTCGTCGAGGGTCGGCGGCTCGCGGTCGGTGAAGTTGGCCTTGAGGTGCTCGGGCCAATCCTCGCGGCCGAGGATCAGGCCGAAGGCCTCGATCGCCGGGTCATAGCCGGTGGCCGGCGTGGCCGGTGTGGGCGGCGCAAGCAGCGCGAGCAAGTAGACAGCGGATGTCATTGCTTTCCCCCCGCGGCAGTCACCGTGCAGGTTCGCGTCCCCGTCGTCGCGTCCACAGGTCATGAAATTCCTCTTCGGTGAGGTACTGGACGATGCGCTGACCCTGTACGCCCTCTTGCTGCACAAAGGTGAACTCTGGAAAGTCGACTACGAAGACTTCGGGCGGTGGCAAAACCTCGAGCTGGAGGTCACGGATCGTGATCGTCACCACCGTCGGCGGCAGCAGCGTCGTCGCACCGATCACCTCGACTCCGTCGCGATCTCGATACGGCAGGCCCCCATCCTGCGCGCCGGCGGCTGTCGCCACATCTCACGACGACCGTACCGCCCGCCCAGAACGAACGCAAGGGCAGTTTCGCCTCTCTCTCAACATTCGCGCAACATTTCCACCGCGACGGTCAATCGGTCGGCAGGCGGCCCGGCATCTCGCCGCCCGGTGTGGGGGCGGTGAGCACCGTCTTGACGAACTCCTGCCTCTCCGGGTCGACCAGGCTGACCGCGTTGTAGGCGCGGTGCGCGACGTAGAGCCGGCCGTCATCCGGGTTCACCGCCACGCCGACCGGCTTCTGATAGCCGGCCATCACCCGCGTCGTGCGATGGTCGTTCAGATCGAGGGTGACCAGCGCGTTACCGTTGAGACAGGTGGTGTATGCGCGTTCGCGCTCGGGATCGACCGCTACGCCGATGGGATAACCATGCGTCGACGGATCAGCGACGTGCTTGCCCTCGGTGTTGAACACGGCCAGCGCGTTGCGACCGGTGCAGGCGACGTAGAGGTTACCGCTCCCGGGATCGACCGCCACGCCGAACGGGCCGGGCCCGAAGCGGATGGTGCCCAGCACCTGGTTCGTCTCGGTGTCGATCCCATACGTCATCATCGCCGCGGTGCAGGTGACGTAGACGCGCTTCCGCTCGGAATCGACCGCGACGCCGCAGGGCTGCTCGCCGACGGGAATCGTGGCCAGCACCTCCTCAGTCGCCAGATCGACCACCGTGAGCGTGTTGCGGGTGATGTTGGCGACGTAGAGGCGGTTCGTCTCCGGGTCGACCGCCAGTCCGCTCGGCGCGGCGCCGGCCGGGATCGGCCCGATCGGCGTGTCCTCGGCGCCGTCGATGGCCCAGACGGCATCCTCCAGCGCGCATGAGACGTAAATGCGGTTAGACCGGGGATTGACGGCAATGCCTTCGGGGCGGTCACCCACTGCGACGTAGTCAATCACATCGAGCGTCTCTCCGTCGATCACCGTGACGTTGGCGGTGGCCATGCACGAGACGTAGACTTTGTCGGTGTCGGGGTTGTAGGCCAGCCAGTGCGGCAGGCGGCCTTCGCGGAGTGGCGCGGCGGCGAGCAGTAGCGAGATGGTGAACACCGCGACGAGCGCGGCGAGGGTGCGAGACATCCGAGATCCTCCGGGCGGCGGATTGGCCCGCCGGCGGGGCGAGTCCTTCGCCTCAAGGAGAAACCCGCGGCGGCTCAGTCGAGTTCGCCGAGTTGCCTGAGCGTGTGCTCGGTCAGCCGGGTGACATACTCGTCGGGCTTGGCCTCACACGCGGCGCGGATCTCGGCCAGCAGCGGGCGCGCCTGCTCGCCGACCTCGTCGAGCACGGTGGCCGCCTCGATCCGCTCGCCGCGCCGCTCGGCCGCCAGCGACGCGGCCAGCACGGGCAGCGCCGGCCCCGGCTCGCCCAGCCGGCAGAGCGCCCGCGCCGCGGCGATGCGGACACACGCGGCCGGGTCGTCGAGCGCGGCACGCAGCCGCTCGGCCGGCCCGGCAGCCAGGTTGCCCAGCCCCACCGCCGCCCAGGCGCGCACCGCCGCGATGGGGTGGCCGAGCAGCACGGCCAGCTCGTCGGCATCCTGCCGCTCGACCACCTCGACCACCGCGAGCAGCCGCTCTAGCCAGCCGCGCGTCTCGGTCTGCCGTAGGATGGCATACCCGCTGCCGAACCGCTTGGTCAGCGCCTCCAGCTCGGATTCGGGCAGCAGCCCCAGGTCGAGCGTGGTCAACTGCCAGTTGCGCAAAGCGCGGCGCAGCCGGGCGAGGGTCTCGGCGTAACGCGGCTCGTCGACCAGGTTGCGCTGTTCGTGCTGATCGTAGCGCAGGTTGTAGAGCTCCTCGCGGGGCTTGTTGTCGCCCATCCACTGCTCGGCTGCCGGTTCCAGCTCGCCCGCGGCGTGGAGCCGGCGCAGGTCAATCAACGTCGGCCCCACTTCGGCATACGAGAGGTGCTGATGGTAGGGCTTCCAGGCCTGGAAGTTGCGTACGTAGCGGAACTGCCGGTCGCGCACCGCTCGAACGATGTCATACCGTTCGTCCATGCGGTCCCTCGCGCCGTGTACGTATTCGCGCGGCCGCGCGGTGGCCGGGCCGAGGAACGGCTGGCCGTGCATCGCCGCGGGCTGCGTCAACCCGGCGAGGCTGAGCACCGTCGGGCCGAGGTCGATCAGGCTGATCAGCCGGCCGTCGACGCCACCGTCGCTGGCCCAGCCGTTGACCGGCAGGTCGGCCGGCTTGCGCACGATCAGCGGCACGTGGGTGCCCGAGTCGAGCAGCCAGCGCTTGGCCCGCGGCAGGCCGACGCCGTGGTCGGACCAGAAGAAGACGATGGTCTGCTCGAGCAGGCCATCAGCATCGAGTTCGCGCAGCCGCTCGCCGACATGGCGGTCCATCAATGTGATGGTCTCGTAGTATTGTGCCCAGTCGCGCCGCGCCTCGGGTGTGTCGGGGTAGTAGGGTGGCAGGGTGGTCAGGGCCGCTGGGTCCTGGCGCTCGGGCGGTGTCAGTGCGGCGGTGCGGCGCGCCCACTCCTCGCCCCGCAGGCGATATTGGCTCTCATGGGTGATGGTGTCATTGAACACAGCAAAGAACGGCTGCCCCGGCTCACGTCCGCGCCAGTGCGCCTGATTGCTGTTCGCATCCCACGCGTCGTCGGGCACGGGGAAGTTGTAGTCTGTCTTGACATTGTTGCTGCAGTAATAGCCGGCCTCGCGGAGATAGGCGGTGAAGCAGCGCACCTCGGCGGGGAGCCGGGCGATCGAGCGCATCGGGTGGCTGCCCAGCGAGGTCGGCCAGCAGCCGGTGATGATCCCGCTGCGGCTCGGCGCGCAGACGCCGGCGCATGAGAAGGCGGCTTCGTAGCGCACGCCCTCGGCCGCCAGGCGGTCGAGGTTGGGCGTGATCGCGTGCGGGTCGCCCCAGCAGCCGAGGTGGGGGCTCATGTCCTCGCACGAGAGCCAGAGGATGTTCGGTCGCACGGTCTGCTCCCCGGCGCGGAGCGAGGCGGCCAGCGCGGCGGCACCGGCGGCGGCGAGCAGCTCGCGGCGGGAGGGTGCGTCGGCCATGGCATCGCTCCGCGGGCCGACTTCGCGGCGGTACCGGTGGATCCTGCGCTGAGCGGCACCTGAGCCTGACGAAGGAGCGCGCTCGCCGTTGGCGAACGCATCGCGATGGTCGCGTTCTGTGTGTGTTACCCTGAACACCTGGGAGGGGGGCGATGCGATACCTACTCTGGATCAGCCTGACCGCTTGTGCCGCGGCACTGGCGCAGGGGCCGGCCGAGCGACTGGAGGACAAGTGCTGGGAACTCGATCGGCTCGGCGTTGCAGTGCTGGTCGGGCTGACCGATGACGCCGAGTCCGCCGCGGCGATCGAGCAGCGGCTCGACCAGTTGCTCGCCCGGCCGCCGAAGCCGATGGACGGCCGGCCCTACTCGGCCGACGGCTGGCCGCGTGCCGACGACGGCGCGGTCCACCGCGGCCTCGGCATGGGGCTGCGCGACCGCTTCTTCGCCGCGCTGACCGACGAGCAGCGGGCGGCGATGGCGGCGGGGCAGTGGTTGCTGCTGCCCCGCCTGCCCGCGGCGGTGGCCAATCTGGCCCGGGCCGAGGGCCTCGGCGGCGTGCTGGTGCCGAGCCAACAGGGCCCGCTGACCGATGAGCTCCGCGCCGAGATGGAGGCGGTCCGGCCGATGACCGACGAGGAGTGGCAGCGGTACGTGCTCCAGCACCGGCGCCGCGACGGGAGCTACGTCGGCTGCTTCGACGCCGAATGGCAGCCGGCGGTGCTGCCCGGCATCGAGTTCATGATTCTGGCCAGTAGCGAGAACGCCGGGGCGAGGTTCGACATCATCGATGTCGTGCTGCCCGAGCCGCGGTGGGCGTTCATCAACGCCTGGCAGGCGCCGGCGGGGCGCGCGGCGCTCGAGGCGGGCTACTTCCTCAGGCTGGTGTCGGATCCGCGCCTCGACGCGCGGTTCGACGAACGGCCGCCGGTGGCGCCGCGACTGACCGTCGAGGAGAGCGGGCCGATGACACTGGCCGAGTTGGTCGGCCGGCTCGGCTATCCACGGCTGCAAGTCGCCGAGGCGGTCGCCGACGACCTGGTCTTTGTGCCAGAGGGCGAGTGGCTCAGCGGCCTGGTGGGCGACCTGGCTGCCCGCGCGGCCGGCCTGATGTGGTGCCAGTCGGACGACGACGATCGGCTGACTCTCGACCGCTACCCTGCCATCGTGTTCGAGCCGTGGACCGAGCCGACGCCGCTGCTCGAGATGTGGCCGGAGATGCTCGAGCGCAGCCTGCCGGCCGATCTGCCGTTCGATCCGCTGCTGTTCATCGCCGACAACCCAAGGCAGTTCTACACCGTCGGATACAATGATCTGACACCGGCTGAACAAGCCTGGGTGACCGAGGCGGCCTGGCCGACCAGCCGGACGGCCGATGGACGGGTGTTCCATCAGGGCGCACGGCCCGACCTGGTCGGCGCGCGGCTGGAGTTCCGCGGCCACCTGACCTGGTCGGCGGCGGCCTTCTCGCCGGTTGGCGAGCACGAGGGCCAGGAGCTCTGGGCGCGTGGCATGGTGCAGCCGATTCCCAATGCCCAGGACCGGGCGTTGCTCGCGCTGCTGCGCGACCTGCTGTGATGGGCAGGTGACCGGGCTCCCACGGCGCAGTCCCACGCCGGAGACCGGCCATGCGCGCTTGGTGGGTGATGCTGGCGGCTACCGCCGCCGTTGGGCAGCAGGCAATCAACGTCCGCGACCATGGGGCCACCGGCGACGGCCAGAGCGATGAGACGGCGGCGTTCCAGGCCGCGCTCGACCTGGCCGGGGCCGACGGCACGCCGGTCTACGCGCCGCCGGGTCGGTACCGCTTCGCCGGCCACCTGACCGTGCCGACGGGCGTGACTCTGCGCGGCTCGTGGGGCGGTCCGCCGTCGCGCGAGACGGGCACCGTGCTGATCCCCACCGAAGGGCGCGGCGACGAGGAGGGGCCGGCGTTTGTCACCCTCGCCGGCGCGGCGGCGATCGAGGGGCTGGTGATCACCTATCACGAGCAGGTGATGGAGCCCCCGCCGGTGCCCTATCCGTGGACGATTCGCGGCCTGGCGCAAGACTGCCAGGTCCGCAACCTGTTGATCGTCCGGCCGTGGCAGGCCATCGACTTCGGTACCTATCCTTGCTCAAGACACGTGATCGAAGGCATCTGGGGTTCGCCGCTGCGGCGAGGGATCTACATCGACCGCAGCATCGACGTCGGCCGCATCCGCGACATCCACTTTTCGAGCTTCTTTTTTCCTTACGAGGGTCCGCTCGACCAGTGGAAGCGGGCCAACGCCGAGGCTCTGATCGTCGGCCGGGCCGACTGGGAGTGGATCGACGGCTTTTTCGCCCTCGGCTACGCGGTCGGGATGCGCTTTATCCCGGGTGGCGAGAGTGACCAGCCGATCGACCATGTGTCGCACTATGTGGCGATCTCACGCAGTGGGATTGACATTTCGGGTCAGCCGATGGTCGTCGAGCAGACAGCCGGCATCACGGTCAGCCAGTCGGTGTTCAAGGGCTTGGCGATCGAGATCCGGGAGGGCAACCGCGGCGAGGTGAAGTTCGACCAGTGCTGGTTCTCGCCAGTACCGGGCACGGGCAGTCTGGTCGAAGCGTACGGCCGTGGCCGCACGAGCTTCACCAACTGCACCTTCGAGTACTGGGACACCCGCGCCGAACTGCGCCCGGCGCTGCTCGCCGGCGGCGCATCGCTGACGGTGCTCGGCTGCGAGTTCGGCACGCACAACCGCGCGCCGTTCTACGTCGGTCAAGAGCAGAAGCCGCAGATCGAACTAGCGCCGTCGCTCATGAGCGCGGTGATACGTGGCAATCGTCTGCGCTACGGTGCCGTCATCCGCAACGGCAGCGAGGGTCAGGTGGTGATCGCCGACAACGTGGTCGACGAGCTCGACGCATGGCCGCGGGAGGCGGAGTGATGCTCGTCCGCCACGTTGCCCGGCGATGACGGAACGGTGCCGGCCCACGAAACGGTCAAGAGTGTACACTCTGCACGAGTTGCACATGGCGAGGAGGTGGCGATGGAGACGGTGAGTCTGACCGAGGCGCGGGGTCGGCTGGGTCAGTTGGTCAACCAGGTGGCGTTGCGGGACGAGTGGGTGGCGATAGCGCGGAATGGTAAGCCCGTGGCGGTGTTGGTCAGCCCCGAGGCGGCGGAGTTCATCGAGCGGATCGAGGACCTGATCGACGCGCGGTTGGCCGAGGAGGCGTTGGAGGATGCGCGAAAGAACGGTACCATCTCGCTCGAGGCGGTGATTGAGAAGTACGGGTTGTGACCCCGCGTGACGAGCTGCAGGTCCGCTTCACCAACGCGGCGGACAAGCAGTTGGGCCGGCTCGACAGCTCGGTTCGGCGGCGCGTCATCCGCGCCACGGAGGCCTTGGCCGCGGAGCCCTTCCCCTCCGGCTGCCGGCGAGTCGTCGAGACCCACGAGCCGGTTTGGCGTATCCGCGTCGGCGACTGGAGGCTGCTCTACGCTGTGTTAAACGAGGAACTGGTCGTGCTGGTCGTGCGGATTGACCAACGTGGCCACGCCTACTCGCCGTTGGCCTCGGTCGATCAGGCGGTGCGCCAGGCGCGTGAGGCCGGCGACCGCGACCATCTGCAGTGAAGCGCTGCCAAGGGGACGCAAGGTGCTCGCACGTCTGCTTCTGTCACTCGTGACTGCCCTGCCGGCCGCCGACCGCACGCCGCGCGTTGCCGAGTGGGAGGCGCTGCGTTACGGCATGTTCATCCACTATGGCATGTCGACCTTCACCGGCCGTGAAATCGACCCCGGCGACGCGCCCGTAGAGACTTACGCGCCGACCGATCTCGATGTGCGGCAGTGGATTCGCGTGGCTTGCGACGCGGGGATGCGCTATGCCGTTCTGACGGCCAAGCATGTCGCCGGACACTGCCTGTGGGACAGCGAAGATTTCGACTACGACATCGGCACGACGGGCGACGTCGACGTGGTGGCCGAGTTCATGGCCGCCTGCGCCGAGTATGGCCTCGCGCCGGGCCTCTACTACTGCGTGCTCGACGGCCATAACGAGGGTGGGGTGCTGTGGCAGGCCGGCGTCAACGACGACTACTTCGCCCTCATCACTCGCCAACTGCGCGAGCTGCACACCCGCTACCCGGGCATCCGCGAGCAGTGGATCGATATCCCCGGCAAGCTCACCCCGGCGCAGCGACAGGCGCTCTACGACCTGATCAAGGTGCTCAATCCCACCTGCCTGGTGATCATGAACCAGGGCTTTCAGGACGGCGTGGCCGTGCCCGAGTGGGGCTGGCCGACCGACCTGCTCAACGGCGAGCGCACCGTGCCGCCGGCGGCGCACGAGCCGCGCAAGCCGGTCGCCGGCGCGACGCATTACCTGCCGATGGAGGTCTGCGACACAATCGGTGGCAACTGGTTCTGGGTGCCGGACGACCCACCGCGGCCGCTTCGCGCGCTGGTTCAGCTCTATCGCGGTTCGATCGGCCGCGGCGCCAACCTGCTGCTCAATGTGCCGCCCGACACGAGCGGCCGCATCCCGCCGGAGTCGATCGATGCGCTGATGGCGCTCAAGCAGGTGATTGACGACCCCGGCCGGCTGCCCGACCGGCCCTCGCTGACGGCCGGCGCGGCGGCGACGGCGTCGAACGTCTATCAGAACCAGGCCGGCTGGACCGCCGACCAGGCGGTCGACGGCGACTGGAACACCCGCTGGGCGAGCGACCACGGGGTCACCAGCGGCTGGCTCGAGGTCGACCTCGGCGCCGAGCGGACGTTCGGTCAGGCGGCGCTGAGCGAGGGCTGGGACCGGACGCGCCGCTGGGAGCTGCAGGCCTGGCGCGACGGCGAGTGGCGGACGTTTGCCCAGGGCGAGCGAATCGGCAGCAATCTAGAACTCGAGTTCGCGCCGGTGACGGCTCGCCGCGTCCGGCTGAACATCCTCGAGTCGACCAACGGCCCGACGATCTGGGAGTTCGCGCTTTTCCAGACGGAGTGAGGAGGTCGGGGCGTACCGGCGCCGTACTCGGGTTCAGAGAGGGTAGGCCATGCGTAGGGTCGCTTGGTGTGCCGTAGCGCTTCTGTTGACGTTGGCGGCACGGGGGCAGGACGGCGACGTGCTCGCCGCTTATCGCGCGGCCGAGGCGTCGGGCGCCGCGCTGCTCGGCCCCGTCGGGCTCCTGCGCGCGCTGTGCACGCTCGTGCCAGACGAACTCAAGGCGCTTGTAGAAAGCCGCGTGGCGCTCCTCGAGGGGCTTAGCCTACCCTCTATACCCCACGCGACTGCCGGCGCAGAGCCTCCACGGCGGCAGCGATCGCTTCGGCGTGCGGCGGCGATTGCGCCCACTCGGTCCAGAAATCCCGAGTGGCACTTGCTGGTTCCCGCGTGGGAGCGTCCAGCTTGATCCGCGTGGGCAGCAACACAGCGTCGCCGAGCAGGAGGGCTTCGCCCGTGTCTAGCAGAGGCATCGTGTCAGTCAGTCCGGCAAGGGAGTCCGGTACCAGACGTCGTACCACCGCTTGGTCCTCGTGATTCGTGAGCCGCATGATTACGAAGTTGTTGCACTGACTGAGAATCGTGTGGCTCACGTCGGACGGCCTCTGGGACACCACGAGCAGTGACACGCCGTACTTGCGCCCCTCTTTGGCGATGCGCTCGAAGGTCTCGAGGGCTCTGCGCTCGACGGCATCGGCGTCGTGCCTGACCGGCAGGTACAAATGCGCCTCGTCACAGACTATGCAGAGAGGCGTACGCTTCACTGGGTCCATCCAGAACAGCACATCGTAGAGAAGGCGCGCGAACACGCCTGCGACGACAGGAAGCACATCCGACGGCACCTCCGAGAAGTCAACGACCTTCACGCCGGGCTGTTGAGGCCCGTCCGATTCGAGAAGGCCCACGACCATCTCCGCGAGCCACCCGTACTCGGCTGCGGCTGAGCATGGCCGAAACATGAACCCGTATCGGCGGTCGGCAGTTTTGGCTTCGAGCCGGCCGATGAACCGGCTCAGTCGTCCGTGCCACTCGCCCTGCTTTTCCCGACTGCTCGCTCCTGGCACCATCTGCGTGTCGTCGTCACGCAGTCGCGCAACCAGAGCCTCAAGGTCGTATGGGATCGGCGAGTCCACTGTGAACGTCGCAGCGACCTTATCGTTGCCGGTCTGCACCAAGGTCTCCTGTTTCAGCTCGCGCACGTGGGTGGTGAACCGGGAGGCCTGGTTGGGGGCGTTTTGGTCGCTGCGGTCGACCAACATCGATAGCATCTCGTCGCGATTGAGAAGCCAGTACGGCAGGAATAGGCAGTCACCCGCTGGGTTGTCCAGATCGCCGGGCCCGGCAACACGGAACGACTGAGCGATCGCCTCACCGCCGGTTGCTAGTGGGCCGTACTCCCCGTGCATGTCGAGGATAATCAGGTTCGGGTGGGCGAGCTTGCTTGCGCGCTCGACAACAGTGGCAACCGCCCAACTCTTCCCACACCCAGTGCTGCCGAGAATGGCGGCGTGGCGTTGAAAGAAGCGGTCGCCGTTTGCCACAGCAAGCGCCTGCCGGTCAATGACGAACCTCCCCAGCAGCAGTCGTTCATCCTCTGGCACACCAGCCGAGAGGAGGTTCATGAAGTTCTGGAGGTTTCTCGCTGTGATCAGGTAGCAGTCGCGTTCTATCTGAGGGAAAGAGTCCGCCCCTCGCTTGAATGTGTTGCTTAGCCTGCCGTCGACGGTACGGTAGGTCCCAACGAGAACCACTTGGATCGTATCCTCTTGCAGCGGGCTCAAGTCGGCCGGCGCTTCCTCCGTAGCGTCGGGTGCCACAACTGGCTCCCGTATGTCTCTGCGTATCCTCTCTACCAGGCCGATCAAGTACTCGCTGGCCGTCGCGCCGAGTATCGCGACCAAGTTGCCGATGCCGACGTGCGTAAGCAGGGTGTGGTCATCGACCTCAATGAAGACGCGACTAGTATCCACCGCGGAGACGCGGCCAATGAGCGTGTCTTGGTCGAACGTGAGAGCGGCGGCGTTCATGGCATCAGCACCTCTTCGGCGAACGTGCCAACGTCCCATATGGGACGGCCGGGGTAGGTTGTGTCCTGTCCAGCTGCCTGCAGGCGGAAGCCGTTGTCCTGGTCAAACGGGTTTGCAGACAAAGAGAGTGCATCCGAGCAGTCCCTGAGCAGGAGCGCCGCGTTCTGGGTCAGCGAGTGTGTCAACACTACGGTCGGCGTGCCGTCGCGCATCTTCGCTGCCAGATGCGTCTCGAGGTGGTCGTCGTTATAACCGTAGCCGATTACGAGCAAACGCGGAGCCCGGCAGATGGCTCGATTGGCGCCTTCCCGGTTGACGTCAAATGGGCTGTCGTAACCCAGGCGGTACTTCTTGCCGCCGGGAGTGATGATCAGCGGCGTACCGTTATACGGAACGCCCATTCGTGCGGGCTTGCCGCCGGCCTCGTGCCAGTCGAGGCTGCCGTGCGGTTTGAAGAGGCTGAGGCGCTTGCGGTGCGAGAATCCCACGCAGCGTCCGCGCCGGTTTACACGAGGCCGTTCGATGAACTCGGCGAGGCTGCGGCCCTCTTCAACGAGCGGAGCCACATACTGGCCGCGGAACTGCGTGTCAACGCCCCATCCGGTCAGCTCGGCAGCGCACTCGATGAGCCTGTCGTAGTTGGTGGTCACCACGGTCAGTGCTCCGTCGGGGCCAGGTAGTAAGTAGGGCAGGAGCTTGGCGAACCGGAGCACGAGGCCGCTGGAAATGACACTACCGATCACCTCCTGCTCAGCGCTGCCAATGACCTCCGCCGTGATGGCGCGGATCTGCGCTTCCATCTCGTCGGTCAATCCCACGCCTTTCAGAGCTGCCTCGAGGCCGACCTCTGCAATCTGGTTTGCGACCCGGGCCCAATCCTCTTGCTGGTCGTCCGGAAGCCCAGCTAGAACTCGGGCTGCGAGTTGCTTACCTAGATCCGCCATGCTGGGTAGGCCCTCGGCGACGGACAGGCCAGAGCCCACCACGATAACGAGACCGTCTGCCAGATGGTCCTGGAGCCTGCGGTACAGGCCAGCAACGGATTCGTGGTCAGCACTACCACTGTCTGCCACGGCCATGGGCTCCCCGCAAGTTGCCTGCACTCAGGCAGCCAAGGCGGTCACCGGATCGCGTGAAGGCATCAGAGTGATTCGACTGCAAGTGTGGATACCTCCTGACTCCTGACGCTACCTGCCGAGCGAGGTGGCCGAGGTGAGCTCGCGGATAGCCAGGCGCCACTGCCGGGCGTAGTACTACACACGCCGCTGCACAGGTAGGCGGTGTTGGTCCTGCTCCCAAAGCCGGTCCCTGAACCTCACCCGCCATTCGGCTGCCAATCCACATGCAGCGCGGTGCCCGCCACGGCCACCACGCGCTCGTCGCCGCCGTTGAGGTCGATCACCAGCAACCCATCCTCGCCGGTCGGCGAGACGACCATCTGCTTGCCGTCGGGCGAGAAGCTGAACCCCGGCGGCGGGATGCGGCCGAAGTCGTCGTTGGTGTGCACCGGCGCCGGACTGCCGTTGAGCAGGTAGATGCCGGCGATCAGCCCGGCGTCGCGGTCGTCGTTCAGCGCCGCGGCCAGTTGGCCGGTGGGGCCGAACCTCGCCTGGCTGTTGGCGCCGCTCTCGATCAGCTCGGTCATCGCCAAGCCCGGCGTCACGCCGCCGGCGCCGAAGGTGACCAGGGCATACTGGAATCGCTGCCCGTCGCCGTCGGGGATGTTCCCCGCACGCTGTGTGGCAATCGTGTTGCCGTCCGGCGAGAACGACGGCGCGCCCATGAAGAAGTCGTCGTCGTCGGGGGTCAGTTGCATGACCTGGCGGCTGGCCAGGTCGATCACCGCGACCTCGCCGTCGCGCTGGAAGCCGAGCTTCCGGCCGTCAGGCGTGAACGAGGGAGCGAAGCCCATCGCCTCGTCGATCCGCTCCTGTCCCGTGCCGTCGGCGTTCATCATCCAGATGAACGCGCCCTCGGCGGTGCGCTTGGTCCAGACGATCTTCGACCCGTCGGGCGACCAGCGCGGCCCGAAGTTGTCGCCGCCGCTGGCCAGCGTCTGGAAGTCCGAGCCGTCTTCGTTGATCGTCGCGATGCGGCCGCCAATCACGCCGCCGAAGGTGAACACGAACTTCGACTGGCGCTCGAGCACCTCCACCGTCGCGGTCTGCTTGCCCAGGCTCCGGCGCTCGCTCTGCCCCGGCCCGCTCAGCTCGAACACCTCGACGGTGATGGTGTCGGTCCCGGCCCGGTCGTCGTCGTTGGCCGTGTAGGTCACCGTGTCGCGGCTGCTGTCGAAGTCGTCGACGTGCCCGCCGATGCCGTCGGTCAGGGCGCCGAAGCCGGCGGTGTTCGACCAGTGGTAGACCAGATTAACGTCCGCCCCGCCCGCTTCGGGCACGGTGACGACGAAGTCCTGCCGATGCCCGAAGCCGACCGCCGCCGAGGTTGGGTTGAGGTTGATCCGCGGCGCGGTGACGTCGAGCGTCCAGATGTCGGCGGCGTTCGAGGCGAGCAGGGCGCCGCCGACGATCGAGGCATCGAACACCGCCAGCAGCGTGTCGACCAAGGCCAGCGCCCTCAGGAACGAGGTCGCGTTGCCGACGGCTCTCTGCGCCGTGTCGGAGTCGGCCAGGTCCTCGATCAGCGGGATCAACGCCTCGCCGATCGATCGCCGCAGCGTGTTGCTGTTCATGATCGCGTTGTAGGCGTCGAACACCGCGCCGCTGATGTCACCCGCGGCCGACTTCTCCCAAATGCCTGGCACCGAGGTGGTCAGGATGCCGACCAGATCCTGCACCAGGTCACCACCGCCGGTGAACCTGAGGTAGTCGTCGAGACTGCTGTTCGGAATCAGGACGTTGAGGATGAGCGGCAGCAGCAGGTCGCGGACGACAAACGTCTTGACCACCTCGTCCTGCTTCGCCCGCTCGGCGTCGGTCAGCTCGCCGAAGTCGCCGAGGCCGGCGCCCGGGCCGACCACCGCGAGCCGGAAACGAGTCTTGGCCGCGCCGTCGACCGGCTCGAGCTCGACCGGATCGGTGGAACGCTCGGTGTAAGCGAAGCGGCCCCAGAGGATGTCGATGAAGGTGCCGATGGTGGTGCCCAGCCCCTGAATCGCGGGCACCTCGAAGTCGGTCACCTTCTGCGCCGCCGGAGTCTCGTTGCCCTGCGCGTCGAAGGTCGAGACACGGTCGATGTAGCAGTGCGCCAGCCGGCGGTAGGTGTTGGTCATGGTCACGGCGTTGATGCCGCTGACCAGGTCGATCCGGATGCCGCTCTTCGGCTCGGCGGGGTTGACCACCACGCCGCGGCGCACGATCTCGGTGTAGGCGCGCGCGATGGGCTCATCGACGGCGGCAGCCAGCGACTCGACCAGGTCGCGGAGCTGCGCGGCCAGGTCGGCCAGCACGGCCGGGTCGCCGGCGCCGCCGAACAGCGCCGGATCGGCCTCGAGCGCGGCGGCCAGCGCGGCGGCGAAGTCGTCGATCTCAGGCATGTCGGCGAGCAGCTCGAGCAGCAGCTCCTGGTGCTCAGACGAGGCGAGGAAGCCGCCCGAAGCGAAGTAGACCAGCACCTCGGCGGTGGTCCGGGCGTTGAGCTCGCCGTGGCTGGAGTCGATGAAGCCGAACAGCACCGGGATGCCCGTCGCGTCGGTGGCGAAGGCAAGCTGTCGGCCGGTGCCGAAGCTCTCGACGGTGTACGCGCCGGCGCTGACCGGCGCCTGGCCGAGGCTGTTGCTGACCTGGGTCACCGCCGGCGGTCCATCAACGGTGCCGTTGACCACCTGCCGGCCGAGCGGCGGGGCGGTACCGTTACCGCCGCCGTTGCCGTTCGAGTCGCTGGTACCACAGGCACCAGCGAAGAACACCAGAGCGAGCGAGAGGGCGAACCAGGCGGTCCGCGGCGTGCGTGAGCGTCGTGTCACCAGTTATCCCCATCCGGGCCGCCGGCGCTCACGACGACCACACCTCATCAGTCTGCGATCAGGTCGGACGTTAAGGTAAGTCGCTGGCAGGTGGCAGCCGGATCGGCGCCGAATGCCGCGCCGGGAGAGAGCGTTGAGCGGCATCCTGGCCATGGCGCGGCAGTTCTTCGACGACGACGAGTGGGTCTACCATGAGCTCCCCGAGCGCCATGCCCTGGCGCTCGGCTTCCAGGGCAAGGCCGGCGCGTGGGAGTGCTTCGCCGAAGCGCGCGAGGAGCAGGACCAGTTTCTGTTCTACTCGCGCCTGAGCACCAACGCGCCGGAGGAGTCGCGCCCGCCGCTGGCCGAGTTCCTCACCCGCGCGAACTACGGCCTGCCCATCGGCAACTTCGAGATGGACTTCTCCGACGGCGAGATACGTTACAAGACCAGCCTCGACGTCGAGGGCGATCGGCTGACTCCCCAGTTGGTCAAAATGCTGGTCTACGCCAACGTCGCCACGATGGATCGTTACTACGCGGGCATCATGCAGGTCATGTACGGCGGCGCGGAGCCCGAGGCGGCGATCCGGGCGATTGAGGGGTAGGCGGGGGAGTGGGGAGTGCGGGGGGAGTGGGGAGTGGGGCGGCGTCCCGCCCGACCCACAACGGACCGCTGGCGTCCCCGCCGGCACCGGCCCGTTCGGCGAACGGGCCCTACCTGGTCCGCCGGCTGCGGCCCGTTCGGCGAACGGGCCCTACCTGGTCCGACGGCGGCGTTACCATCTGCCCCGGTACCCCGCCTCTAACCCCGCCTCGCGCCGGAACCGCTCCAGCAGCTCCGCCGCCGGCTCGCCGCCGAGGGCGTTCTCGCCCCAGGTCTGCCAGTCGTGCGCGCACTGGTTGAAGCGCACCGGCTCGGCGCTGGTTGCGTAGATCAGGTTGTCGGCCACGTGGAAGCCCTTACTGCCCTGGTCGAAGAAGATGCCGTTGTTCGGCGCGCCGTGCGCCACCGCGCTCCGGTGGGCGTCGTGGAACAGGTTGCCCGTGATCGTTGAATCGGGCTGGAAGCCCAGCGTGTAGAGGCAGCCGCCGTCGCACAGCACCTTCATCACGTCGTGGACGTGGTTCGCCACGACATGGTTGTCCCGCGCGCAGGTCGGCGTCTCGATCCACATGAAGCCGAGTGAGATGCCCGTGTACGGCAGGTCGTACACTTGGTTGTGCTCGATCCGCGCGCCCTGGCAAAAGGCCGCCCAGATGCCCACCGCGCCGTGATCGACCGTGCCGCAGCGGCGGACCAGGTTGTTGGCGATGCGGTTGTCGCGGGGCACGTCGCCGGCGGGCAGGTCGTTGTCGGGCCAGGGCATGAAGGTCCAGCACTCGCCGAGCATGATCCCGCTGGCGCCGATCTCCTCGACCAGATTGCCCTCGAGAAGATTGTCATGACAACCTTGCCGCAGCCGGATGCCGACCCCGCCGAGGTGGCGCAGCGCGCCGTCGGTCAGCGAGCAGCCTTCGGCATACCACCACTCCAGCGCCGGCTCGATGCAGTCCCAGCCGCCCCAGGCCCAGCCGCGGCCGTCGGCGGTGTCGGGGGTGTAGAAGCTGGCTTGGATGCCGTTGAAACCGCACACGGGGAAGGCCCAGTCGGCGTGCTCGAAGCGCAGGCCGGCCAAGTGCAGGTTGCGCACCGGCGCGGCGGCGGTGCCGCGGAGTTCGAGCAGGCGGCCCAATCGCGGCAGCACGCCGACGGCGGTGTCCGGTGACTCGCCCGGCCGCGGGAAGTAGCTCAGCTCGCCGGTGGCGCGGTCGAGGTACCACTCGCCCGGCGCATCGGCAAACTCGCGGGCGTTCTCGAAGTAGCAGGGCCGCCCCGGACCCGGCCGCATCGCGTCGTGCGAGCCGCCGTGCGGCGGGCGGAGGGTGACCAGGCCGGTGTCGCGGTCGATCGCCTGCAGCCGCTTGCGAGTCACCTCCCAGTTGCCCAACCAGCAGATCTCGACGTCGTCGAGGTTGGCCCAGTCGCCGAGCAGCTCGGGCGGTACGCCGACGGTGTAGGTCGTGCGCTCCTCGTCGAGCGCGCCGGAGGTGAGTTGGGCGTAGCCGCTGGCCGCGTCGCCATTCGGTTGGCGCGCGCGCTGCGCCGGCACGCCGTCGATGACCAGTTGGCGCGGGTACCAGCCGTCGCCGACGCCGTCGACGTGCGCGCTCCAGAGCTGCCCGGCGACGCGCCAGTCGCGGACCTCGACCCCGCCGCTGACGATCACCTCAGCCCCCTCGGCGGCACGCCAGATGACGGCGTGCTCGGCGGTGCCGCCGTCGCGGGAGTCGAAGACCAGCGGCTCGGCAAGCTGGTACGTGCCGGCGGCCAGCTCGATCACCAGGTCGCCGGTCAGCCCGGCGGCGATGCGCTGGCGGGCCTGAGTCTGCGCCTGGGCAAGGGCGTCGGGCTGGTCGGGCGAAACGCGAATCGCCGGCGCGGCGCCGAGCAGCAGGGCGAGCATGGCGGACGGCATGGCGCAACTCCCGCCGGTGGCTTGGCCCTGAGCACGCGGGACCCTTCGCCGGCGCGGGGGCGATAATGAGCCAGGCGCCGGGGAATGTGCCGTGTCCGAGCCCGAAACGCTGACGCCGCAGGAGATTGCCGCCTGGCTCGGCCTGGAGCCGGGTGGCCGGCTGGTTTGCGAGCCGGCCGACCAGCCGGCGATCGAGACGGGCAAGACGCTCGGTAACTGGTTGCTCGGCGGCAGCATGTTGGCCTTTGTCGGCTTGCCGATGGTCAGCATCGGGCTGGGGCTGGGCAAGTTGGTGGCCGTCGCCTCGATGCTGCTTGGCTTTGTGGTGCTGTTCTACGGTGTCTGGCTGGTCGACCGGGCCGACAAGCGGATGCGCGGCCGGCCATGGCTCAAGCTCGGCGACCCGAGCCTGGTCGCCGACGGCTTCGGCCTCACCGCGAGTTACCCGCGGGCGCGTGCGCGGCGCCTGCCCTGGACGGCGATCAAGGGCCTCGAGCCGGCCTATGGCGAGGTCGGCGCCGACGGCGCGCGGCGGGTCGAGCGGTGGGTGATCGAAGTCGACGAGGGCGATCCGGTCACCCTTCGCGCCGACGCGGCCGAGGCGCCCGGCCTGCTCGCCGCGGTGCGCGGCGTGCTGGCCGCGCGGCAGCACGGTCGCGCGTTGTGGGATCCGGCCAGCGTGCCCGAGGCGTCGCTGTCACGCCTGGAAGGCGAGGCGGAGATGCTCGGTGGCGCCAGCATCAGCCGGGCGGAGTGAGACTCCGATGCACGACGAGACCACGGCGCTAACTCCCGAGGAGGTGGGCGAATGGCTCGGGCTGCGGCCGGGCGAGAGCATCGAGTCTGCGGCGCCGGACCAGCCTGAGCCGCTCGCCGAAGCGAAGCGGCCGGGCCTCGGTCTGGCCTCGCTCGGCCTGGCGGCGATGCTCATCGTCCCGGGCTGGCTCCGCCTCATTGGCGCGCACGGCCTGCTCGCGGTCCTGGCTTGTTTTCTTGGCGGCGCGGTGATCATGGTCGGTGTGATGCGCCTCGCTCGCGCAGAGGTCGCCGCCGGATATCAACCGTGGCGCAAAGTGGGCGATCCGTCGGTGCGTGCCGACCACTTCGGCTTGACCTTCACGTACCCCAGGCGGCGCGAGCCGATCCACGTCGCTTGGACCGCTCTGGAGTCGGTCGTCGCCCAGTACGGTGAGATCGGCCCCGACGGTGTGCGGCGCGTCGAGCGATGGGGCCTATACTGTGCCTTAGGCGCCTTCCACCTACGCGCCGATGCGCCGCACGCCGATCGGATTCTGAACGCTGTTCGACAGGTGCTGGCGGCCAAGGCGGACGGCCGGCCACTGTGGGACCTGGCCAGCGTGCCGGCGAGCGGACTGTCGCGGATGGAAGGCGAGGCCGAGTTGGCCGACGACGAGAGCCTGAGCCTCAGCCACGACGTCTGAAGGCCACCGCCGCCGACTGCCGAACCACCCGGCGGGGCCGAGATCATGCTCACCGCCGACCTGCTCCGCCTGACCGCCTGCGCCGCCACCGCCGCGTTCGACGGCTCGCTTGCCGCCGACGGCCTGACCGCCGAACCGCGCGGCGGCGAGCCCAGCTTCGTGCCGGGCCTGCGTGGCCAGGCGCTGCGCATCGGCGATGGGCGGTTCGTCAGCTTCGGCGCGACGCCCGAACTCGACCTGCCGGAGGTCAGCGTCGCGCTGCTGATCCAGCTCACCCGCTCGCCGGCGCTCGGCTACAACCCGTGCCTGATCGCCAAGCGGCAGGAGCGCGTCGCGCGGTGGAGTGTGCATGTCAACGCCGACGCGCGAATGGTCGATGTCTGGAACGGCGCCTCGGTCGCCTTCTACGAAACGCCCGACCTGCAGCCGCTCGAACTCGGCCGTTGGTATCACCTCGCGCTGACCTTCGGCCCGCGCGAGACGCTGGTCTATCTCGACGGCGCGCCGTGCCGACTGGCGCGGGGTGAGTCGATCGCCGACGCCGGCCGGACCGGCCTCCCGCTGCTCCTCGGCGCCTCGTCGCTCGAGGGCGGCGAGCTGTTCGAGGGACTGCTGGTCGACCAGCTCGAGGTGGTGCCGGGGCTGCGCTCGCCCGAGGCGGTGGCCGAGGCGGTCGACGAACTGGGCTGGGCCGAGCGGCGGCGCGAGCTGACCCGGCTGGTGATGGCCCGCGAGGCGGAGCAGCGCCGGCTCGCCGCCGAGCGCGAGGAGCGCCGGCAGGGGCGGATCGAGGCCATGCTCGCCACGACGCCGCTCGAGGTCGGCGACGAGACCGTCTACGCCGGCGAGCGCCTGAGCGCGATCAGCCTGCCGGTCGGCGGCATCGGCGGCGGCTGTATTCAGGTCAACGGTGCCGGCGAGCTGGCGATCTGGCAGATCTTCGGCAACCACCAGCCGGTGCGCGTGCCGGACAGCTTCCTCGGCCTCCTGGTGACCGAACGCGGCCGCGAGCCGGTGGTCCGCGCGCTGCAGACCGCGGCGATGGGGCCGTTCGCGCCGCTGGCCGAGGTCACGGTCACCAGCCGCTACCCGTTTGGCACCTGGCGATTCACCGACCCAGCGCTACCGGTGGGCGTCGAGGTCCGCTACTACAATCCGCTCATCCCGCTCAACGAGCGCGATTCGGCGCTGCCCTGCCTGATCGCCGAGGTGAGCATCGTCAATCCGACGCCGGACCCAATCGAGGTGACCGTGTTCGCCTCGCAGCTCAATCCCGTCGGCTACCGCGGTGATGGGGCGATCGACGGCCGGCGCCACGCCGGCTTCCAGGGCAACCGCAACGAGTTGGTGCAGGTCGGCGGCGGGCTGGCGCTGCACTGCACCGGCGCGGCAGCCGGCAACCTCACGCTTGCGGCCACCGCGCCGGGCGGCTGGCTGCGCGGCGTGACCGACTCGGCCGGCTTGGACGCCCTGCACGCCGAGCTGCTGGCCGGCCGGCTGTCCGACACCCCTGCGGCCGGGCCGGCCGACGACGGCAGCACCTTGGCCGGCGCTGTCGCGGCGACGACCAACCTCGCCGCCGGCGCGAACGAGACCGTCCGCTTCGTGCTCGCCTGGAGCTTTCCCGAGGTCGAGCACGGCCAGCCGAACACCGGCTGGACGCACCGCGGCTGGCAATACACCAACTGGTGGCCGGACAGCCTGGCCACCGCGGCCGAGGTGCTCGAGCGCGGCGATGCACTGCGCGACGCAACCGAGTCGTATACGACCGCCCTGTACGCGAGCGAGCTGCCGCGTTACGTGCTCGACCGCCTGGCCAACCAGGTGGCCATCCTCCGCTCGATGACCTGCTGGTGGGCCGCCGACGGCTACTTCGGCGGCTGGGAGGGCTGCTCGGAGGGCAGCGGTTGCTGCTTCGGCAACTGCGGCCACGTCTGGCATTATGCCCAGGCCCACGCCCGGCTGTTTCCCGCGCTGGCCCGCCGGATGCGCGAGCAGGCGCTGCGCGCGCGGCGCGACGATGGGGCGCTCTACTTCCGCCAGCCGCGGACCGGCATCGCCGCCGACGGCATCCTGGGCGAGATACTCGAGACCTACCGCGAGCACCTCACCGCGCCCGACGAGGACTGGTTGTCGGGACAATGGCCGCGGGTCCGCGACGCCGTCGAGTTCGTGATCGCCGAGTGGGATGCCGACGAGGACGGGCTGTTCAGCGGTCCGCAGCACAACACCCTCGACGCCGAGCTGGGCGGCGCCTCGTCGTGGATGGGCACGCTCTGGCTGGCCGCGCTCGAAGCCGGCGCGCGCATGGCTGAGCAGTGCGGCGAGGCCGGCGCGGCCGAACGCTACCGCCGCATCCGCGCCGCCGGTGTGGCCAACCAGGAGGCTCGGCTGTACAACGGCGAGTACTACATCCAGGTGCCCGACGCCGTGCCGCAGCGCGACTACAACGACGGGTGCCACATCGACCAGCTCCTCGGCGAGTGGTGGGCCGACCAGCTCGACCTGCCCTGGGTCTATTCGCTCGAGCGCAAGCAGAGCGCGCTGCGGGCGCTGCTGCGCCACAACTTCCAGCCCGACTTCGACGGCGTCGACCAGGCGCCGCGCAAGTTCGTCGCCGACGAAGATGCCGGCCTGCAGATGATCACCTGGCCACGCGGCGGCCGGCCGCCGCAGCCGATGCTCTACCACTCCGAGGTGATGACCGGCTTCGAGTACGCAGCCGCGGCGACCATGATTCAGCACGGCCTGCCGCGCGAGGGGCTGACCATCGTCAAAGCGATTGCCGACCGCTACGACGGTCGGCTGCGCACCGGGTTGACCGGCGGCGGGACCGCCTCGTGGGGCTACTCGGGCAACCCCTTCGGCGATGACGAGTGCGGCAAGTTCTACGCCCGCGCGATGTCGAGCTGGTCGCTGCTGACGGCGCTGCAGGGCTTCCTCCACGACGCGCCGGCCGGCCTGCTCGGGTTCCTCCCGCGCTGGCGACCCGATGACCACCGCAGCTTCTTTGCCGCGGGCACCGGCTGGGGTCTGTTCAACCAGCAGAACGCCGGCGCCGAACGGGTTTCGACAATCGAACTGCGTGCCGGCGAGCTGACCCTGCGCCGGCTGATTCTCGGCCGGCCGGCCGGCACCACCGCGCTCGAGATCAGGTTACAAAAAGATGGTGCGGATCTTGCGGTCGAGGTCGGTCAGGACGGCGAGCGGCTCGTGATCGACCTCGCCGAGCCGCTCAGCACCGCGGCCGGCGAGACGCTCCGGGCGGTGGTTGCCAGGTAACGAGAATCTGGAGGAAGTGTTACTTCGCCCCGTCCGATCGATGGTAGGGAGCCCCCACTACTCAGCCCTTGGTGTGGTGCTGGTGGGAGGCTTTCATGCATCGCAGAGCGTTTTCTATCGGACTCCTCGCGTGCCTGGCGATCTGGGGCGCGGGTTGCGGCAGCAGCGACGGCAACGTCGCGGGCAGTGGTGCCGACTCGCTGGCGAGTCGTGACGCGTTCGAGCCCGATGCCACCGGCAACGTGCGGGTCATCGTGCAGTTCCAGCCGGTCACCCGTGCCGCGCGGGCGAACGCCGTTCAGGCCGTCGGCGGGCAGGTCGCCGAGAACTTCCAGATCATCCCCGGCGTGGCCGCCACGGTGCCCGCGGCGGCGGTTGAGGCGCTGCGCCGCAATCCCGACGTGGTCGTGGTCGAGCCCGATGTCGAGATTCGGATCAACGACGCTGAGATGGACAAGGTCTGGGGCGTGCGCAAGATCCGCGCCGACCTGGTGCAGTCGGGCGGCAACTCGGGCGCCGGCGTGAAGGTCGCCGTGCTCGACACCGGCATCGACTACAACCATCCCGACCTGAACGACAATTACGCTGGTGGCTACGACTTCGTCAACCGTGACGGCGACCCGATGGACGACCACGGCCACGGCACGCACGTCGCCGGGACCATCGGCGCCGAGGACAACGACCTCGGCGTGGTCGGCGTCGCGCCGGGCGTCAAGCTCTATGCCTGCAAGGTCCTTTCGGCCAGCGGCAGCGGCACCACGAGCAGCATCATCGCCGCCCTCGACTGGTGTGTCGCCAACGGCATCAAGGTCACCAACCACAGCTACGGCGCGCCGATCAACCTCGGCAGCACCTGCCAGGCGGCGTTCGACCGGGCCGCGGCCGCCGGCATGATCCACTGCGCCGCGGCGGGCAACTCGGGCACCGCCGCGGGCGGCACCGATAGCATCGAGTGGCCGGCGCGCTATACCTCGGTGATTGCCGTCTGCGCCACCGGCTCGACCGACGTCCGCGCCTCGTGGTCGAGCACCGGCCCGCTGGCCGAGTTGTCCGCGCCCGGCTCGGGCATCTACTCGACCACCCGCGGCGGCGGCTACGGCAACAAGAGCGGCACCTCGATGGCCAGCCCGCACGCCGCCGGCGCCGTGGCGCTCTGCCTGGCGGCCGGCCTGGCCAACCCGCGCGGCGCGCTGCAGTCGACAGCGGTCGACCTCGGCACGAGCGGCCGTGACAACCAGTACGGCTACGGACGCATCGACGCCGCCACGGCTGTGCAGCAGGGCGGTGGCGGCGGTGGCGACACCGGTGGCGATCCCGGCAACGGCGGCGAGGTGGAGCCGCCACCGCCGCCGGCAGAGACCGGCACGCTCCGCGGCAAGATCTACGACCGCCGGACCAAGGTCGGCATCGCCGGCGCGACGGTCAAGCTCGACACCGGCCAGATCGGCATCGCCGATGCCGGCGGCTGGTACCGGATCGACAATGCGCCGAGCGGCAAGCGCACGGTGGTCATCTCGGCCGCCGGCTACCAGTCCTACACCCGGACGGTGACCATCAAGACGGGTCAGACCACGCGCTCCGACACGGGCCTGGTCCGCTGACCGACGGCACGGGGTCAGGAGCCGTTTCTCATCGTTCTGAGAAAGAGGCTCCTGACCCTCGTTGTCTGAAAGGTGCGGATGGGTTGCCGGCGAAGCGGTCGCCATGGACGAGCCTGACGGCGGTCGCATCTACTACGAGACCCACGCGCGGTTCTGGCCGTGGCTGGCCTTGTTCATGCTCTCGTTGCTCACCGCCGGCCTGGTCACCGACCTCGGTCTCGCCGGGCTATGGGCGCTGGCCGCGCTGCCGCTCGGCGCGCTGTTCTTCTGGCGCCGGCGGATGACCGTGCAGGTCGACGAGGCGGGCCTGACCGAGCACCTCTGGCCATCGGGCGAGCGGCACACCTGGTGGGGCAGCGTGCGCGAGGTGGTCGAGCGCGGCCGGACGCTGCGCCTGGTCACCGACGAGCGGGTGATCCGCTTCGGGCCGTTCTTCCTCAATCGCCGCGCGGTGGCGCTGGCGGCGCGGCGGGCGAAGGACCGGCGGCGGCCCGAGCCGGTCGACGCCGAGCGAGTCGAGGAGCTGCTCGGCGCGCCTTCGGTGCGGGTGCAGGCCAACGTTGTCAATCGGCTCACGGCCCGCTCGTTCGGGCCGATGATGCTGTTCTTCGTCGGCCTCGCCCTGTTCGCCATCCTCTCCGAGGCGCAAGGCGGCGACGCCGAGGCGCGCGCCATGCTCTGGGGGTTCATCCCCGGCTTCGCCTTCCTCACCGCCTGGCTGCGCAGTCAAGGCCGCGCGATTCAGCGCCAGATGCTGATCGAGGCGACCGCCGACCGGACTGGCGTCGAGCTGCAGACCGGCACCGGTCGAATCCACGTGCCGTGGACCGACATGGCCGGCATCGAGCGCTGGTTCGGCACCAATCTCTACCTCTCGACCATGGCGGGCGACTTTCAGCTCCAGGCCTATGGACCACAGGTCGGGCGCTTCGCCACCGCGGTGCAGCGGGTGCTGGAGGCACGCGCCGCGGGGGCCGAGCTGCCGCGGATGGAGGGGATCAGCAGCGGCTCGCTGTCGCGGGCCGAGGAGGATGCCGAGGCCGGCGTCGAGCGGGGGCTCAGCCGGGCGGCCGGGGACGGCCGCGCTCCGTAGCGGCGCGCTGCGCGCGCCGATGCCGGCTGGAAGCCGGCGGTCCGATGCCGGCTGGAAGCCGGCGGTCC